>NZ_JBFBLO010000003.1:0-457562 GCF_040686735.1 Streptomyces sp. NPDC079167
GCGTCGACGAAGCCCTCTCCCTCAACCCGGACATCGTCTCCACCGCCTGCCCGTTCTGCCTCGTCATGCTGACCGACTCGGTCAACGGCAAGAAGGCTGCAGCCGAAAGCGGCTCCGCCGCAGGCGTCAAGCCCAAGGAGTCGATCCAGGTCGTCGACGTGTCCCAGCTGCTCCTCGAGTCGGTGAAGACACCCGCCGACCCGGCGGGCGACGCGGAGACGGCCGACCAGCCGGAACCGGAACCCGTCCAGTAGCTGTCTCCCAGCACGGAAGCGGCCGGACCTGCCTCGGGGGCAGGACCGGCCGCTCCGGCGTTCCAGGGGCCCGGCCGGGCCGCCCAGGGGTGGTGCGGGCCCCCCGGGGTTCCCCTAGGGGATGTCACAGCTAGGCCGCAATGGGCCCCGTGTTCCTCCGGCCCTCACACCGCACCCACACGGACCAGGTACGTTCGATGCGTGGCTGGATTCAGGATCGGACGCGGCCGGGACAACCGCACACCGCAACAACACCCGCAGCAGCAACAGCCGTACGGCGCGCAGGCATCACCGCCGCCGTACGGCGGGCAGTCGTGGCCCCCGGCAGGAGGCAACGGCACACCGTACCGAGGCCCCCAGGGCGCCCCGTACGGCGGCGGGCACGGCGGCAACGGACACGGGGGTGCGCAGGGGCACACGGGCGGGCACGGCGAGCCGGAGTACTTCGGCGACCCGTACCAACAGCCCTCGCAGCAGGACCCGTACGCCAACGCCCCGGGGCACACCCAGGCGTTCAGCATCAACGAGGACCCGTACGGCGACGGCAGCACCTACCAGGCCGGCCAGGCCCCCGCACAGCCCTCGGGGCCCAGGCTCCCCTGGAAGCAGCTGCTGAGCGGCATCGTCATGCGGCCGGGCCCGACGTTCTGGCAGATGCGCGACTACCCCGTCTGGGGCACCGCGATCGTCGTCACGTTCGTCTACGGCCTGCTCGCGCTCTTCGGCTTCGACCAGGCCCGCGACGAGGCGATCCACGCGGAGGTCTCCACGGCCGCCCCGTACGTGATCTTCACGGGTGTCGGCTTCGTCATCGGCGGGCTGGTCCTCGGCGCGGTCACCCACACCCTGGCCCGCCAGCTGGGCGGCACGGGCTCCTGGCAGCCGACCGTGGGCCTGTCGATGCTCATCATGTCGCTCACGGACGCACCGCGCCTGGTCTTCGCCCTGTTCCTCGGCGGCGAGAACTCCCTGGTCCAGATCCTCGGCTGGATCACCTGGCTGGCCGCCGGAGCGCTGTTCACCTCGATGGTGAGCAAGTCGCACGACCTGCCGTGGCCGAAGGCGCTGGGCGCCTCCGCGATCCAGCTGATCGCGCTGCTCTCGATCATCAAGCTCGGCACGATCTGATCCGACATGCGGAAGGGCCCCGGTGCGGTGAACGCACCGGGGCCCTTCCCACGTCTGCCTGCTACAGGGGGCCTAGGAGTCGAGAACCTGGCCCTCACGGCGCACGACGGGCTTCTCGACGCTCCACGGGAAGTTGATCCACTGATCGGTCTTCTTCCACACGTACTCGCATTTCACGAGCGAATGCGGCTTCTCGTAGATGACGGCGCTGCGCACCTCGGCCACATGGTCGATGCAGAAGTCGCGGACCAGCTTCAGCGTCTTTCCGGTGTCGGCGACGTCGTCGGCGATGAGCACCTTCTTCTGCGTGAAGTCGATGGCGTTCGGAACGGGCGCGAGCATCACCGGCATTTCCAGGGTGGTCCCGACCCCGGTGTAGAACTCCACGTTCACCAGATGAATGTTCTTGCAGTCCAGGGCATACGCCAGACCACCCGCGACGAAGACCCCGCCCCGCGCGATGCTCAGCACGACGTCGGGCTCGTAGCCGTCGTCGGCCACCGCCTGGGCCAGCTCACGTACGGCGTGTCCGAAGACCTCGTACGTCAGATTCTCCCGCACTTCACCAGCCATGCCGTATCACACCTGAGTCCGATGGAAATTCATGAAAGAACGCGAGGCGGTCGGCCCTCGCTGGCCCTGATAACGCGATCCGTAACGCTCGGAACCGTACGGGAATTCGGAGGAGGAGGTCAGCCGGAACATACACAGCTGCCCGATCTTCATTCCCGGCCAGAGCTTTATCGGCAACGTCGCCAGATTCGACAGCTCCAACGTCACATGCCCCGAAAAACCGGGGTCGATGAAACCGGCCGTGGAATGCGTCACCAGCCCGAGCCGGCCCAGCGAACTCTTCCCCTCCAGCCGCGACGCCAGGTCGTCCGGGAGCGAGATGACCTCGTAGGTCGACGCCAGGACGAACTCCCCGGGGTGGAGGATGAACGCCTCGTCACCGTCCGGCTCGACCTGACGGGTCAGGTCCGCCTGCTCGACGGCGGGATCAATATGCGGATAGCGGTGGTTCTCGAACACCCGGAAGTAGCGGTCCAGCCGCACATCGATGCTCGAGGGCTGCACCATCGAAGCGTCGAACGGGTCAATGCGAACCCGCCCGGCATCGATCTCGGCCCGGAGGTCCTTATCTGAGAGAAGCACGCACCGAGGATACGCAGAACGCGCGAGCCGACCCCAACCGGACCGCCCCGCGCGCGCCTGCCTCCGACCTCTGCCGCTCGCTAACGCTCCTCGAACACCACGGGAACCGCCTGCCGCAACCGCGCGCAGCGCGGGCAGCGGATGAGCCGCCCGGGCCCGATCCGCCCGGACCCGAGCTGCTGCATCGGGAACGACGAGGTAGCGAAAACGTGCCCTTCGGCACAGCGGACGACGGTGCGCTCCATCGACTCCATCAAGTCCCTTCCCCAGCCAGCCTTGGACGAGACCGCCACATTAGGGGATGAAGGGGACGCCACTCCAGGCGGCACTCCGCCCACCCACGCTACGCCCTCAACTCCCCCCACCCACACCCGCGTCCACCCTCCGGAACAACACACAGACCCCACGGCGAACACGCCGGGGGCCTGCGATGGGGTACAGTGTGGGACGGTGCACAGCCGATCATCGGTGCGCTTCGCGGGTGTAGTTTAATGGTAGAACATGAGCTTCCCAAGCTCAGAGCGCGAGTTCGATTCTCGTCACCCGCTCCATGAAAAAGCCCCAGGCCAGCGGCCGGGGGCTTTCTTGCTGTTCAGACCGGCCTGACCATCCCGTATCACCTCCGCGCCTTGCCCCTCTTACCGCTGTTCAGCGCCCTTCCGCCCGGCCATCACGCCCCGAGCCTGGCTTCAAACAACGTCTACAACTACAAGGCAAGTCCAATCTGGCGCGTCGGCATGCGTCGGCATGCGTCGACTGCCGGAGGCGCGTGACGCAGCCCTGTCACGCACACCTTCCGGCACCCGGCGCCCGCCACTGACGTCGATCGACCCCGGGCGTCGGCGAGTTGGCGTGCCATGACACGGGCCCACCGCGTGCAAGCCGGCCTTGATCTTCTCTCGGTCTCACGGGATGTCGGCAACAGCTGCGCAGGAAGCATTGCATTTGCGCAACTTTCATTTATGAAAGTAACCTGCCCTGGCAGAGAATGAACGATCGGCGAGGTGGGGCCTGTGAACGGATTCGTTGGGCGTCGTACGGAGCTCGGCCTTCTTGATGACCTGCTGGCCCCTGTACGGACCGGCGGACGCAGCGGGCGGCCCGGGCGCGCCGTACTGATCCGAGGGCGCCGACGCGTCGGCAAGTCCCGGCTCGTGGAGGAGTTCCTGGAACGCTCCGGGCTTCCTCATGTCTTCTTCACCGCAGTAGGCGGCTCGAAGGCCGAGGACCTGGCAGGATTCGCCGCCGAGCTCGCCGTCTCTCCCCTCCCCGACGCCGGCCGCGTCGCGGACTTCGCCACCCCGCAGACTTGGGACGCGGCTTTGAGCCTGCTCGCCAGTGTCCTGCCTCAGGACACGCCCAGCGTGGTCGTGCTCGACGAGATGCCCTACCTCGTACGCGAGGACCCCACTTTCGAGGGCGCGCTGCAGAAGGCATTCGACCGGACGTTGTCCAAGCTCCCCGTACTGCTCGTCCTCATCGGCTCGGACATCGCGATGATGGAGCAGCTGAACACCTACGGTCGCCCCTTCTACCAGCGCGGCACCGAGATGGTCGTACCTCCGCTCAATCCGGCCGAGGTCGCCGCCATGCTCGACCTCCCGCCGGCTGAGGCGTTCGACGCCTTCCTGGTCTCTGGCGGCCTCCCGCTCGTCCTTGAGGAATGGCCTCCGGGTGCCACCCTCTGGGACTACCTGGAGCAGGCGCTGGCCCGTCCGACGTCCGCCCTCCTCGTCAGCGGCGAGCGCACTCTGGCCGCCGAGTTCCCCACAGAGGCACAGGCCCGCACGGTGCTGAGTGCCATCGGACACGGGGAACGCACCTTCACCCTGATCGGCCGGGCAGCCGGCGACCTCAATCCAGGCTCTCTGAAACGTTCCCTGGAGCTCCTCACCAGCCGACGCATGGTGGCGGCCGACCTTCCGCTGTCCACCAGGCCGAGCCGCGAGAGCCGCTACCACGTCGCCGATCCGTACCTGCGCTTCTGGCTCTCTTTCCTCGGGCCCGGCATCCCCATGATCGAGCGCGGGCGTGGAGACCGTGTACTCGAATCGATCCGCACCAGCTGGACGTCCTGGCGGGGCCGCGCCGTCGAACCTGTGATCCGCGAGGCCCTATGGCGCCTGACCGACGACCGGCTGCCCGAGGCCACCAACGTGATCGGCGGCTACTGGACCCGCACCAACGACCCTGAAATCGACCTCGTCGGCGCCGACCGATCTCCTATCGCCAAGAAGATCACCTTCGTCGGATCCATCAAGTGGCTGGAGAACAAACCCTTCGACAACCACGACCTCGCCCGACTCGTCACCCACCGCTCACAACTGCCCGGCACCGACGACTCCACTCCCCTGCTCGCCGTCGCCCGCAGCGGAAGCAGCGCCAACGGCATCCTCAGCCTCACCCCCGACGACCTCATCACCGCTTGGGCGTGACCCGCCAAGGGCCGTTTCCCCGCAGTGACCGCGTTCGTGCCCCATCCGTGCCCTTCGGAGCGGACAACAGCGGTCAAGCCCGGTGACCTGGGGCAGCACCGACCTTGCCCGGCCCGGCCAAACATGCAGGTCAGAGTCACTACAGCCGTTCAAGAACCGTTGATTCCCAAGCTCAGAGCGCGAGTTCGATTCTCGTCACCCGCTCTTGAAAACAAGCTCCCAGGTCAGAGGCCTGGGAGCTTCGTTGTTACCCATTCCCCGAGCCGCGTGTCAGCTGTGCTTCTGGCGTAGGTGGCGGGAGGCAGCAAGGCACGAGGACAGCCACGTCGCCTCATGGCGATTTATGATCAAGTCGCCGACGGTGATCACTCCGTCCATCACGCTGCCGACCCGTATCGAGTGGTCGCTGACGCGGAACATCTGCCAGTCGGCGTCGCTGTGCCAGAACCGGGCGGTCTTCTCTCCCCAGCGCTGGGCGAAGACGAGTTCCTCTCCGTGCTCATTGAGGAAGTAGCCGACGTAGTCCTTTCCTGTAATCGCGCCCCCGCACAGGCGGGCCAACAGCTGTTCGATCGCAAGCTGGTCGTCTTCGGTCATGCAGTGGGTTCCTCGGTCTGGTCAGGATCCTGCTGCGCCGACGCGAGGGCCAGCATCCGGGCTGCTGACTCCAGCAGGGTCTCGTACGTGATCACTTCAATGCGTGCCGCGTGTGTGTTGTAGGTGCGGAGTGTCTCCGCAATCTCCTTGGGGGTAATGCCACCACTGACGAATCGCGGATGCCCGATCACAACCGTTGCCGAGGCTCTACGGGTATCGACTCCGTGATTCGCCAGGATGGCCTCGCGGCTCTCGTCCATGGTGCGAAGGTAGTTTTGAGCCTGCGACACAGCATGGTGTGCCGCGGCGCCCAACATGAGGTGGCCGCTGCGGCGAATCACCAGGTCCTTGATGTTGGCACGCTTGAGTTCCACCACGTGAAGGGACCCATCACCCCGCAGAAGCGGGATATCCAGAATCGTGTCCGCGGTGTACTGCCGGCGTGCCAGCTCTGCCACGTAGGCACCGCCGAAAATCCACTCCTGATTCTTCAGACGGGCGTGGAGGGCGCTCTCCGAGCTAGTCCCGTCATCCACCACAGCACGCAGAGCGTCGAGACCCGCTCGCCGGGCCTTCAACTCCAGCAACTGAGCCAGCAACCCCGCGTCGGCATCAGCGAGGAAATCGCCCACCATCCGCGCCGCCTCGGTCGAGGCCGGTCGTGGCAGGCTCCTCAGGACAAGCTCCATGTGCCCGTATTGCTGGAGCCTCCTCCTCTCTCGAGCAGGAAGCCGAATCCCACCCTCCCCCGCGCCGAGGCCCAAGTGGTCCACGGACAGAGCTATACCGCGAAAGAGGTCCCGTGCATCGGCTACCGTCGCCTCCGGGTTGTCCTCGGAGAGAGCGTCCAAAACGGCCACCGCTCGATCGGCGCCCATGGCCACCAGCCTGCGCATGCCTTCCTCGCTACGCCGCCGAGCACCCTCGTCGTAGTAGTTCTCCAGGATTTCGAGGAACAGCTCACCACCGGCGTAGGCAGCAAAGCGCTGAAACCGCTGCGCGAGAGCAAAGTCTCCGACCAGGAGCGATTCTTGGGCGACATCTTCCAAGGCGTTCACCAGAGGCCTGCCCTTGCCGTACCCGGTCCCACCGAAGGCAGGACCCATGACGCGCAGTACTGCATCGATGCGATCCAGCACGCTCGAATGCTCAGTGAGCTCCCGTGCCCCGCTGACCATCTGCCAGAGCGTGAAACCAGAACGGAAAGTCGTCATACGGTGACTTTAGAAGGAGGCACTGACATTGATGCTGATACTCAGGTTCCGGTGGTCGTGGCTCGGGCACTGACTGACGCCCTGCTGGGCTGTCCTCATGTTGTTCTGTCCGACCGCCGGGACCTGTTCTCATGGCTCCGGCCGGGCGGAACATGACCTGATAGCGCCTCTGTGTGTCAAGCTGCTGGTGCAAGTTGGCTCCGCCGGTCTCGTTTCATGATCCGGTAGACGACGTTCGAGAGACGCCGTTTGAGGGCCCTGCGTGCCTCGGCGGGTGTCTTCCCTTCGGAGATCTTGCGGAGGTAGTACTCCTGGCCGCGGCCTCCGTCTCGGATCTGGCAGATCGCGATGATGTGAAGGGCTGAGTTCAGCGCTCGGTTGCCGCCGGTGTTGAGGCGGTGGCGTACGTTCTTCCCGCTGGAGGCATCCAGAGGAGCACTACCGGTATAGCTGGCGAAGTGGTGCTCGGTGGGAAAACGGGTGACGTCACCGATGTGCCCCAGGACCTTGGCGGCGAGTACGGTCCCTAGCCCTGGCAGCGACGTCAACGTCGTCCGAGATGCCGCGAGAGCTTCGCGCATCTGCGCTTCATTCTCCTTGACCTGGCGGTCGAGCCGACGAAGGTCAGCCAGGAGATCACGAGCGATGTCGCGGCGGCAGTTGTCGGTCGCAGTGAGGGGCCGGATCCCCTTCATCAACGCTGCAGCCTTCTCTGCCGACAGCCTCGTGGGGGCACCGCCGGGCAGCAGGTCGCGAAGGACCGCGTGGAGGCGGTTGGTGATGCGAGTTCGCTCGTTGACCAGGTCGTTGTGCCGTTCGGTCAGCAGCCGCAGGATGGTGGACTGGTCCTCGGCCATCACCTGGCGCAGGTCGGTGCGGAACAGCGCCACCTGAGCGATGTGGAGCGCGTCAGCAGGATCAGTCTTGCGGTCGCCTCCGGTGGCCAGGAGCCGCGCCCTGGCCGACAGAGTAGAGGGCACGTCGACGGTGTCCTCGCCATGGGCTGCCAGCTGCTGGGCGAGGGTCCTGCCAAGGCCGCCGGCGCCCTCCACGGCGAACCGTCGTTCGGCCCACTGCTCGCACCAGCGCATCAGCTGGCCGAAGGTGCCGGCGTTGACGATGAACTTCCGCTGGCCGACCTTGTGGCCTGCGGCATCGATGGCGACAGCGGTGTGAGAGGACTTGTGAGGGTCGATCCCGATAGTGATCACGCGCATCCTGACCTGGTGCTCGAAGCGGCAGAAGTGTGCGGTGGGCACCCTGACTTGAAGTTGCGGTCTCACACGTTCATGCCTCTGTCGAGCCACACCGCGCGGGTGCCGGACGGCGGCGGCACGCTAATCATGAGCCAGCCCGAAGGGCGGCAAGGAGCTATGCGAGCCAGTGCCGACCGGCACCCTGGACGCTACGGCTGCAGACCGAGCATCTGGGGGCAATTCAACAAGTCAGGAGCTTGGTCAGAAGCCCCCTCAATGTCCTGTCTGCGCCACCCGGCCGGCGCCCACCTTCGGCTCGGAAGGCAGCATCAGCATGACATCAGCGGTCGCGGACGACACCACGGACCAGGATGTGTTCGGCGGCGTCGACTCTCATGCCGACACCATTCACGTCGTTGGCCGCCCGGTCGCCGCCTCGTGAGAGGCGGTGCCGGTTCGTGGCGCAGGCGTTCACTCAAGGAACGCCTGCCTTGTTCCTTTAGGGAACAGGCAGCTCCCGGGCAGGGAGCACAGGCTCCAGCACCCATGCTCAATGGCCCAGCATCTCCTCCACGCGCCACGACCTCCTCGGGGCCACGCCAGTGACGAATGGGCAACAGAAACGCCGAGCACCAAAGCAGTTGTGCAAAATCTCCGACATCAACTAAAGTAAAAGCCGCACTGGAATGCTTCGATGCGTAGTCCGACCCGAGGAGTCGTCCGCATGAGTATGCCTTCGTCACTGTGGACGACCGACGTGTTCGGCGAGCAAGCAGCAGATGCACGCTGCCGCGTCGGGCAGGGCCTTCGCAACATGCAGGCCAACGCACAGGCCGCGCAGGAACAAGCCGCCTCCCGCACCACCCGCGTCTACGGCACCAGCCGGTACGAGAACCAGTACGAGCGGCTTCAGGACGAACTGAAGCAGGTTCCTGGCGCCCGCGCGGTCAAGCCATTCGGCTTCTCGTACGAGCTGATGCTCATCGGCAAGGGGCTGATCTACCCGTTCCGGTACTCCAACACCAAGTCGGACGTACGTAGCGCACGCATCCCCAGCCAGTCTCGGCTGGTGCGGGAACTCTTCACGTTCGCACCGCCGCCGAAGCACACTCAGGTTCCGTTCGACCTCGACTTCGGGCCGACCGTCCCGATCGCCGAGCCGCGCGGCGCTCTGGCGACAGTCCCGGAGGGCACCCAGCTGGTTCTGGTTCCCTTCGCCTGCAACGCCTCCGAGCTCCTTGAGGCGTACTGGGGCATCGCGGCGCTCGGGATGAACCGGCAGCTGGAGTGGGCAACCGATCCGGAGCCGCTCCACCTGCCTCAGGAGGTCACCTCGTACACGCTGCGCCCGATCAGCATTCCGGGCCAGGTCACGGCACACACCGGCTTCGCCGAAGGACTCGAACCCACCCTTACGCTGTCCTCTCGTACCGCCTCGGACCAGGCCCTGCACGTACCCGTGCAGACCGAGGCAGAACCCATTGAGGACCAGAGCAGCGAAGACAATGCGACCCACTAAGCAAGACCTCATTCCCGGTACGGAAGAACGAGGCGTCACGCCCCGCGCCGTCTACGACCTCTTCGATCCCACCCGGGTGACGCAAGCTCGCCGTCTGGCGGAGATGACGAAGAAGGACGTGGCGGCTGGGCTCGGGGTGACGCCTGCGGCCGTGGGGCAGTACGAGACAGGGGTGTCGAAGCCACGACCTGACTTGATCCCCCGGCTCGCAGAGGTCCTCGGGGTTCCCTTGACGTTCTTCCTGCTGGGGAGGCCGGCTAATCGGCTTGACGCTTCCATGGCGCATTTCCGAAGCCTGCGCAGCACACCGAAGTCCCAGCGGGAACGTGCGCTCGCGTTCGCCGAGCAGGTCTGGGAGCTCACGTACGCGCTGGAACAGCGGGTTCAGTTGCCTCTCGTCGATCTGCCCGGCTTCGCCGGTGGGGAGGTCCATCCCGGCGAAGAGCTGTCCACCGACCCCGCTTCCGCTGCCCGTGAGCTCCGCAGGCGCTGGGGCCTGGGCGACGGCCCTGTCACGCATCTGGTGAGGCGGATGGAGTCCCACGGGATCGTGGTGGTTATGCCGCCTGCCAGCGATCCCTCTGCCGCGAGCGTGGACGCCTTCTCCACCCGCGCAGCACGGCCACTCGTCGTTCTAACCGCCGCCCGGGCCGACGACATCTATAGGCACCGGTTCACAGCTGCCCATGAGCTCGGCCACCTCGTGCTTCACGCCGATGCCACCGGTGACAGCCGTCAGGAGAAGCAGGCTGATGCCTTCGCCGCCGAGTTCCTGACCCCCCAGGACAGCATCCTGCCGTTCCTGCCGCGGCGAATGGATCTTGCACGCCTGGCCGAGCTCAGGGGGGTCTGGGGAGTCTCGCTCCATTCGCTCGTCTACCGATGCCGCGAGCTGGGGCTGATCTCCGACGCGACTGCCAGCCGGACGTACCAGCGTCTACGCGCTCTCGACGGCCAGCCGGGCTTCACCGCCGAATCCGTCTCGAACTTCCCTGGGGAACGGCCTTCGCTGCTTGGCCGGGCCTTCGAGCTAGCTGCCAGCGAAGCTGGCCTATCGGTCTCCCGATTGGCTCATGAGCTGGCGTGGACAAGCGAGAGGGTGCAGAACCTGCTGGACGTTCAGGAACAGAAGCCGGTGCTCCGGCTGGTCCAGTAGCAGCGCCGCTCGGCTTGAGGAGACGCGGGCGGGGCTCGTCTCCCGTTATTACGCCCAGGACGTGCGGCATCGAGGCGCGACGTTAAGCCCGGAGCGCGTACGGACACCATCAGGGCCGACTCATCTCAGAGTCGGCCCTGATGGCGTGCTGACGTACTCAGAGGTTCAGAGCGATGCCTCGACTCCGAGGCTTCCCGCATTGATGGCTTCCCGTAGAACGTGGGTGATCTCCTCGGGCTTTAGGTCGATACCGTCGAGCCCCTCCGTGGTCAACGGAATCTCCTCCAGCGCGTACTCGCCGCGGCCTTCGGCGCTGAATTCGGGACCGGTGCGGTCGTCGAAGGACCAGGTCGCGATGCGCGCGAGGTAGAAGAGCTGACGCTCATCGTCGGACTCCATCGTGTGGAGGAGGCAGATGATGTCGGCCTTCCCCGCGATCTCCTCGTGGATCTCCCGGTGGAGGGCCGCCTCCCGGGACTCGTCGCTGGGTTCGACGCCGCCGCCGGGCAGGACCCAGTATTCGGGGATGCCGGGCCGGGTGCGGCGGATGACCAGCATCGTGTCGTCTGCGGTGACGAGGACGGCGCGGACTCGTTCCATCATTTCGGTTTGTCTCCTTGCTTGTTGGTGGTCTCAGTGCAGCAGCCAGCCGCCGTCGACGTGGACGGACTGCCCCGTGATGAACGACGCGGTGGGGCCCACGAGAAACGCCACCAGGGCCGCGACATCCTCAGGCCGCCCACGGCGCGGGACACACTGGCGCTTGATTTGGTCTTCCGGCCGCGCGCGGTGCAGGGCGGGGAGGGTGTTCTCGGCCTCGACCTGGATGGCCCCGGGCATGACGGTGTTGACGCAGATTCCGTACGGGCCCAGTTCGCGGGCGAGAGAGCGGCTAAGTCCCAGCAGCCCGGCCTTCGCGGTGCTGTACGCGACGAGGTTCGTCCGGCCGGCGCGGGCGTTGACACTGCCGATGTTCACGATCCGGCCCCAGCGGCGCTCGATCATGTCGGGCGTGAGCACGTGGCAGGTGCGGTAGTGAGCGGTGAGGTTCACGTCGAGGGAGTAATTCCAAGCGGTCTCGTCGGTGTCATGCCAGGCGACGCGGGGGTAGATACCGGCGTTGTTCACCAGGATGTCGACGGGTCCGATCTCGGCGCGGACGAGGCCGGCCATGGTCTGGACGCTGCCTGGATCAGTCAGGTCGGCGTTCACCGCGATCCCGGGGCTGCCCGCGCGCTCGAAGTCGGAGAGGAGGGCGTGGGCGTCGGGGTCCTGGCCGAGGTGGTTGACCGCCACGGTTGCTCCGGCGGTGGTGAGCGCCCGTCCGATCTGGGCCCCGATGCCGGTGGCCCCGCCGGTGACCAGGGCGATGCGGCCCTGGAGCGGCCGGGTCTGGAGAGGAGTCTCAAGCAGGGGCAGGGACATTGCTGCTCCGTTCGCCGGGGTGGAGGTGCGGGGCCGGTGCGGTGGTGAAGAAGGTGTCGAGCGTCGTGTGCGGGTCCTGGCTCTCGGCGAGTTTGATCAGAACGAGCAGAAGGTCGTGCCCGGTCAGCCGGGAGGGCGGGACGACGCCGAGAACGCGCAGGGCGAGAAAGGCACGGATCTCCTCCATGTCGCTGCCGTTCTCCATGCGAAGGCCGTCCAGGACACGGGTAATGGCCGCAGCGCGGCCGGGGCCGGTGTTCCAGGAGTATCGGACATCGATGTGCCGACTGGGCCGGTGCAGTTCCAGGTGCTCGATGCGCGGGCGGGTCAGGGGCGGCAGGGCGAGGCGGAGGGTGCGGGCGTACACATCGGGCTGGTAGCGGGGAACGAGCCAGCCGCCCAGGGCCATCAGGTACCAGAGCAGGTTGGCGGCTTCGCCCGCGATGGTGTTGCGCCCGGCGAACTCGAAGTCGAGCCAGCACAGCGGGTCGGCGATGTTGGGCTCCGTGGGATCGCCCTGTGTGAGGACGGCGAGCCTGCGGCGATCGGGAGCCAGGGCAAGGCGGACGTTGTCGATGGTGTCGGCGACGTTCAACGTCAGCGGTATGCCGTTGGCAGTGAGGGTGAAGCCAGCCAGTTCCCGGAGGCTGAGGGTCGTATCGGTGTGAGGCAGGGCAAGTGACAGGTCGCGACGCAGATACCAGCGGTCGAGTCGGCTACCGGGGCGAATGCGTTCGAGGTAGAGGTCCGGGACGCACTCGACCAGCGGCACGCTCCTCCCGGTTTCCTCAGCCGCTGCTCGCAGGTCGGCGCAGACCCCGTCCACGAGGCGGGCCAGACGAGGCTGGACGGCCGAATCGCGGTCGGCGAGGGCGATCACATCGCCCATCAACAGTTCGCACCGGCCGTTGGCGAAAACGTCCTCGTAGGCTAGGAGTTGTCTGTCCGGTAAAGCGATCTGCCCGTGAAGGGCCGGAACCGCGATGCGGGAGGAGAGCTGTGCCCATCCCTTCGCCTCGACTTCGGCCCGCTCCCGGTTCGCCACTGGCTTATGGAAGACACCCGTTGCTGCCATGGGCCATCGGACGTTCGCGCTCACCGCGTCTCCCCGGGGAGGGTGTCCAGCCAAGCCTGGAGAACGAGGAGTGCGAGCGCTTCGGCAGCGAGCGGCTCGGTGCGAGCGGCGGTGATCAGGCTCGTGTCCTGCCGCGTGGCGTCGAGGAGGACGGTGAGCGCGTCGCTGTCGGAGGGACACTCGATCCCACCGAAACGGAGCTGAATCTTCGCGAGCAGCGCAGTGACCTTGTACAGGGCGCGGAGGTCAGGACTCCCCTTGAGGAACTGGCGGCGGATCTCGATGGCGGCCTGGATGCCGTCGCGCAGGCTTACAGCCACGTCGGTGGCCGCGTCCGGAGCGGGCAGAGCCAGGCCAGGGGTGGACCACAAGGGGACCAGCGACCCGCTGCCGATAAGAGCGAGGACGTGAAGCAGTCGAGAGGTGATGGCGCCGGCCCGGCACTCGGCGCGGGTCAGTACCGTCATGCCCAGCTTGACCCCGCCGAGTTCGGCCTCCAGATCCGCGAGGATCTGGCGCATCTCGTCGAGGGAGGAAGTGTCGGCCACGACAAGGACGTCGAGGTCGCTCCAGCCGTGCTGGTACTTGCCCCGGGCTCCGCTTCCGGTGACGGCGAGCAGGTCGATCAGCGGGCGCAGGCCGGTGGTCCGGTCAAGGAATTCCGCCAGATAGGACTCCAGGTGCACGGGGAGTCCGAGTGTGTTGACCGGCATGGTGGAGGGCTGGTGCTCCGGCCAGCGGCGGTTGAGCGCGATGCGGTCCAGCCGGCGCTCCAGCTCCAGGCGTGGCCCGTCGTTGCCGATGACCTCGTGCGCGAGGGAGGCGATCTTGTCCGCGCCTCGTGCGCTCTTGACGAGGTCGCGGTCAGCGACGTCCTGGGCCCCGGCGGTGCCCCGCCGGGTGCGCGTGGCCTCGGAGGCGTCCAGGTAGGCGATGGTGAGCTGAGGTCCGAACATCCGGGCAAGCTCGGCGGTCGAGTCGAAGTCGTGCAGCGACTCGATGCTGACGGAGTCGAGGAAGTGGTGGGCCTGGCAGAAGCGGTCCAGCGCATCCACGATCAGCTCGGCCTGCCCGACCGATCCCAGCCGGTACGGATCGTGAATCCCCGCCCGCCCGGCCGCGTCCTCGATGAGGTACCCGATCTTGAGGCGGGCGTGGCCGTGCTGTGTGCGCAGGTACTCGCCGGCCGTGCTCTTGCCGCTCTCCGACATGCCGCCCAGCGCGGTGACGTGTACTCCTGCCAGAGCCCTGCCGGGCACGTCCGGGTGCAGGGGCGCCAGGAGCCGGCGCACCTCGTCCTGGATGGCGACGGTCGGCCGATTGCTGATGCGGATCGCCATCGGGAAGCGTCCCTCGACGACGAGGCGGTTGATCTGCTCATGGAGGTGACATTGGTACGCCACGTAGATCCCAGTGACCGTCACCTCGTGGGCCAGGCTCCGGCGGGTACCTTCCTCCGGGTCTTCGCAGTGCAGGAGGACGAGGGCGTGCTCGCTCTCCTCGGCGGCTCGCAGGTCGGTCTCGTACGGCGCAAGCAGGAGTCGGGCTCGGTCTGCGGCCTGCGCGGCGTCCAGGTCGTCTCGTACAGCGACCGTCGCGGCGACGGACGCCTCCAGCATCGGGATGCCCCGGTCCAGCAGGCGCACCGACGCGGAGAAGGGGTGCCGGGAGCGTTCCAGGTAGGAGGCGGCAAGGACGTCGGCGACCTCCTCGACCGGGCCAGTCTCGAACCACCAGCGGGACATGCCGTCGGCCTTGATGGCGGTCCAGCGGGGGTCGTAGTGGTCGAGCGGGCCTGCCGAGGTCGCGGCCGGGCCCATGCGCCGGGCAAGGATTCCGATCTGCTTGGTCTTCCCGGTGTTGTCGGGGCCGCTGAACGCGACCGACACGGGGAGGGGATACGTGTCGCTGTTGTACGGACCGGACATCGGCTTCCCTTCACTGATGATGCGGAGCGGGTACGCCTGCGAGGGCGCCGTGAGCGCCCTGCGGCAAGACTCGATGGGGCCCCGAGCCTCGAAGCAAGGCGAGAGGCAAGGACGGGCCAGGGTGTCTATACGGGGCCGTCGGACAACGGAACGTCCTCGGAGCTGAGCGTCAGCTGCACCTGAGCGGAGGAGTGCTCGGTGTGGGCTAGAAGTGCGACCATCGCGAGCCCGGCAGCTGTGCCGAGGGCCCACACCCAGCTCAGGGCGGTCTCCAGCGGATCGGGTACGTAGGAACGGCTCATCGGACCGCCTCTCGGACCGCGGAGCCGTGTGCCGCGCTGGGGTGGCGCGAGAGCGCGATCGTGCGGGTCCGTGCGTTGTCACTGCGCATCGCCACCGTCGGTTCCTCTCAACGTGTCCGGGCAGGCACCAATAGGCCCTGAACAGGGCCTATTCGAGCCAATCGGAGATCTGCGGGGTGATGTTCAGTGAACGCCGGTCCGCACTCACGGAACAGGGCCCAGGATGTAGTCCTGCGTAATCCCGCGTAATCCAGGTGGGGAGGGTGACGGGGTGCCGAAGAACCCGGCCGTCGCGCAACTGATCAAGCGGGCATGCCATGAACGCGGCTGGGGGCCCTCGGAGTTGGCTCGCGCTCTCGGCCTCGCCGAATGCGGTGACCCGCGCCGCCTGCAGCGTCAGCACGCCAGGCGGTGGATAGAAGGCGAACGAACCCCCGGCCACTGGTGGCCCTACATCGCACAGGTGCTGGCACTGGATCCCGAGGCGATCAACCTCCCGGAGCCCACGCCTGCGGCACCCCACACAGATACCGTTGCATCAGTCCTGCACCTGGGAAGGAGCGACGTGGAACGCCGGGAGTTCATCCTCGCCTCCAGCGGATACGCGCTGTCCGCACTCGGCCTGCCCGACATGGACAGCATCACCCGCCGAACCAAGACCGCTCTTCCCGGAGCCATCCGCGTCGGCCAGGGCGAGGTGGCCGCCGTGCGGCACATGGTCAAAGCCCTCGGCGACTCCGCCTCCGAACTCGGTGGTGGGCACGCCCGCCACCTGGCCGTCCGCTACCTCACCCAAGACGTCGCCCCCTGGCTGGAGGGCCACTTCACCGAAGCCACCGGCCGCGACCTATTCGCCGCCACCTCCCAGCTCGTCCACCTCGCCGGTTGGATGGCCCAGGACGAAGGCGACACCCCCGAACTACGCGGCCTCGCCCAGCGCTACTACGCCCACTCCTTCCGCCTGGCCGCCGAGGCCGGCGATCCGGAGCTGTCAGCGACGGCTCTCCGCGGCCTTGCCGTGCAGTGCGTCGACCTCGGCTACCGCGCCGAAGCCGTCCAGCTCGGCGAAGCCTGCGTGGAGTACGGTCACCAGCTCGACAACCCGCGGGCCGTCGCCTACTACGAGGCCACCCTCGCCAACGCCGCCGCCCAGGACGACGACCGTCGCGTGGCCACCAAGCACCTCGCCCTGTCCGAGACCGCCATCGGCAAGCCGACCGCCGCAGCCGGCGACTCCTGGGCCGCCCACTACTCCCCCGGCCGCTGGGCCCACGAATCCGGCATGATCCTCTCCCGCCTCGGCGACCTCGACGCCGCCGAGGAACACCTACACCTCGCCCTCGACATCCACGGCCTCGACCGCCGCCGCACCCGCGCCATCGTCCTCGCCGACCTCGCCGGCGTACGCCTCCGCCAAGGCGACGTCGACGGCGCCATGGCCACTTGGAGCGACTTCCTCGACTGTGCGGACGGCATCCGCTCGGTGAAGGTCCAGGCCGCCCTTCAGGACATGCGCGTCCGCCTTCGGCGGTACGGCGGCGTCCCGGAGGCGCAGGAGCTCCGCGAGCGAGCGGCCCGCATCACGGGCTAAGGGTTGTCCCTTGAATGCCCGCCGAGCCGCAGCAGGGTGGGGCGCCGTGCGGCCCTTGCCTATCGACGAGGACAGGGTTGTACACGCGGGCAATGCCGAGCATCGCGGGGTCGACACCTTCTCCCTTGAGGCGGGCAGTCGCGGAGGATCTTCCAGGACGCGCTCCGCCTTGACGCCCTGAACCACGCCCGCTCCACGGCGTGTGGGCCGGAGGCGGATGGGATGGGAGCTCGGTTTGACCGACGGGCTGTCTAAGCCGTCGGTCACACCACAGCACCGCCTCAGCCCGTACCTGACACCCAGTTAGTATTCCTCCACGACATCAGTCGATATGTGGAGCTTGGGGGGACAATGCTCAACGTAGCTCGCATACTTGACGCTACATGGCGAAACCACTACAAGGGCCGCTATCTGGAAGAACTTCCGGACGTCATTGGCCTGGACGATATCTCACGCTTCTGGCCGGCTCTGCACAACGCAATCAGGGACGACCTCGCACAAGATAAAACTCGCATTCAGAGCATCGAGATCATCAACCTCCCTAAGGATCCGGTCTCAGTTCGCCCACTAGTGCGTTTTTCAATTCGTGACAGAATTCTCTACGAATCCCTCGTTTTCGGGTTGGCTCACTCCGTAGACAAAGAAATCTTCTCTTCTGTATACAGTTATAGATGGAATCGACTCAGCTTTTCGTTCCGTGATCCAATCAAAATGTGGTTGCGGATGCAGAAGGCAGCCTCTCGACATCTGGTCAAAAATCCGACGCACTATGCGGCAAAGACAGACGTCACATCCTTTTATGAAAGCATCCACCTTGAGACCCTCACAGAGGACCTAGAGGCAGCAACCGGGCAGGTCGAGTGGGTGAATAAGCTCCGAATCTATTTGGATTCCTTTCAATCTTTCCATAGCGCATGGGGAATTCCACAGGGGTCCGACGCGTCCGGCATTTTGGCCAATCTGTACCTGCTCCCCGTCGATGAATTGTTGCGCCGAAGGGGTGTGCGCTCCCTAAGATACTCAGATGACATGTACCTATTCGGGTCAGATTTTTGGGAGCTCAGAGATTCGCTCCTGCAGATAAATGACGTACTGCGATCACGACGTCTGAGCATGGCAACTCAGAAGACAGAAATAATGAACACATCGAGCGCGGTCAACTACTTCAGCGATGCCGAGAAAGATGCTATCCAGTATGGGATAGTCGTTGGTAACCCCGGCAGATCTGATCTGGTTCGAAAATATTTTGATTCCGTACTAGAACGGGACCGAATCTCCGTCAGAGATCTTCGATTTGCCATTAACAGGCTTAAGCGACTTAACGATGACTACGCACTGCCTTGGGTTCTAGATAATGCCACTAGACACCCTCACATGTCCAAAGAAATCTTCGCTTACATGGCAAAGTTCATTGACGGAAGAGATGGCGAGGTTGCCACCAAACTAGCTTCCATGATGAGCAGCGGTGAGATCTCACCGTACCCGTACTTGCAGTTCCAGGTTCTTCGAATGGCCTTGAAATACGATATCAAGGATGCTCGAATAATTGACGCCGCATGGCAAATTCTGGAGGACAAAAACAGAGGAAGCTTGCCCCGCGAATTTGCGGTGCGCTACATTGCTCGATCGGGAAGCCTATCCAGCGGAATGCTAATGAAGCACCGCTTCGAGAACGAGCAAGAAGACTCCATGAGACGTGCCTTGATGGTCGGAATGTACGAATCGGGCTACTATCCCAAAAGACTCTTTACCTCCATCGCCCAGCATAAAGATGCACTCGGCCTAACTGCTTCCTATCTCGACACGTCTCCCAAAGTTCCAGTGATATGAAAGGCAGTCATGACGACGCCAACTCCATCGCCTTCCTTGGGCCTTCTCACCACGTTGAGCACTGATGCGAACTATAGCGCCCAATCCTATTTTGAGGCAGCAAAATCTGCCGATTTCTGGAGCCGCATCATAGTTTTCTTGCCAGCACTCGTTGCCGCACTGGCCGGAATGATAACCGCCTTTTACTCAATAAAGATTGGTGGCCCCATATCTGCCGTTTCTGGAGCTGTTGCGGCTACCGCCGCATTCATCGGATCGGGAAAGCAAGCCAGCTCCTATAGGGAGTCGGCCCGGAAATACACGAATTTGAGGCACGCTGCGCGTCTGGAAATCGCAGTGTCGCAGTCCAAAACCGAACCAGAGCTGGAGAAGGTTGTACGCGACCTCTTCGAACGCCGTGAAGCCATCGTCTCAAGCGATGAACCCGTCCCTAATCGCTTTTTCGATCGTGCCTCGAAGAGAATCGACGCTGGGGTTACCTCGTATAGCCAAGATGATGAGTGATATACCCTCCAGAACCTCCTGAGCGCATTTCCTCCCGCAACTAAAAGCCAAATCCCCCTCTCTGCGCACCTACCTACTCGAATCAAAATTGGAGCTACCGGAGATCTGGTCAGACTGGATGGTCAGTAGCAACGAAGTTGCAGTGCAGCAGAATCGAGGCGGCTTGGCCAGGATGCCCAAATGCGTCCGTCCAGCTCTCTCTCCGGCCCACCGTCCTGTTCGGGTCCGCATTGCCAAGACTCCCAAGTTCAGAGCGCGAGTTCGGTTCTTTTCACCCGCTCCACGACGAAGGCCCTGGTCGGAGACCAGGGCCTTGTCTGCGGTCGACATCGCGCGACGCGAGACCCGCCACCGCAGTCTTCGGCTTCCACATATTCGTCGCTACGCCCATCACGAATTCAGCGTCACCGAGATGGTCAACACCAGGAACCCTGTCATCCCGCCTTGGGCCATCAGGGGCCCGGCTTGAAGAGCTCGAAGACGGGCAGGTGGCTCGCCCAATTGCTGCCGAACAAAGCCATGAGTATCAACATGGACCAGGCGGTTCCTACTGCAGCTATCGCCATGTCCGGCAGGCCGAGGAAGGCCAACCCGACAACGCCTCCAGCGATCAGCACAACTGCGGCGGCTACCCGTAGCAGCTCTCGGTCGCGGACTGGCTTCTTGCCCTCCAGCAAAGGCTTGGGGAGGAGCGCTCCAATGCATCCGTCGACATACTGTTCGGCGATCGTCGCGACCAAGCCGGCGATCTCGCTAAGCGCTTCGGCCTGAGGGCTGTGATCCAGAGCAGCTTCCGCCTCGCGCAGCTTGGCCACCACCTGGCCAGCATGGGCCTTCAGCTCTCGCCGCCGGGGAGACAGGAGGGCGACTGTTCCCGAACGGCGATGCGCTCGCATCACGTTCCCTTCGAGACGGCGCAGCGCAGTCCCCGCAGCGAAGAGCTTCTCCGGCCGCTGAGCGTGGCTGGCGCCATGCGCTTCAGCGCAGGCTCGAATCGTTGCCCTGCACGCCGAGGTGAGCTGGTTGCGGACGAACGGAAGACCGGCGCCTCTCGTCTTCACACACAGCTTCATGAGCAGCGTGACCAAGATGGCCCAGGCTGCCAGCCAGTGCCAATGTGGCTCCCGCCCGCGGTAGAGACCCAGCACAATCACGAAGTACACGACCACGACGTACGCGAGCATGGCCGCAGCGAGCATGAAGAAGAACCACGGGAGATCCGCTGCGGACGCATGTCTGAGAGCAACCTTCATTCGCGGTGGGATGGGCCACCATCCATATCCCAGCCGATCAAGGTCAACGCGAAGTTCAGCTACCGACTCGTCACCCCAGCCCCGTACACGCCGTCCCCACCGCGCCCGTAACGAGATGTTCAGACTCATGGCCGCGAGCATGCCACCTGGCACCGACAGCGGCGGTACGTCACTGATGCCGACCGCAGGGCGCCGTAGCCGAGCAGGAGGGAAGGGCGCGTGCCACAACGTGCCAGTAGGGACAGTAAACAGCGGTCAACAGCAGGCAGGGAAAGACGCCACCCACTTTGCTGGTTGGACTCGTTTCCGCAGTTCAGGGCCCAAGTAGTGGCCCGAGCGCCAGGGGATTCCCAAGCTCAGAGCGCGAGTTCGATTCTCGTCACCCGCTCCATGAAAAAGCCCCAGGCCAGCGGCCGGGGGCTTCTTTGTTGCCACAAGCCCGATCAGGCACCCCGCGCTCACCCTGCACCCGACGTGCCCGTTGGCTTCCTCCAGCCGTCGCACCCCACGGGCATGTATGTCAACTATGATAGTTGCTATACGCTTCGGCATATGGAGACGAAGACGTACACAACCATCGACCTGCGCAAGGGGATGGGCGAGATCCTGGACCGGACCCGGATCGCCGGCGAGGCCGCCGCCATCACCCGCAAGGGCAAGACGGTCGCCTACCTGGTGCCGGCCGAGTGGTTCGAGCAGATGGCCCGCGGGCGCCAGCCACACGAGGACCGACACGAGGCGGCCTGACCCACCCTCCACACCAAGGAGCACGAACCATGCCCGCCCACGCACTCCACTTCGATGGTTACGAGGGGGAACCCCTGCGGTTGCCGCCCATGCCCGAACGCACGCCTCAGGCACTTCGGTTGGCGATTCAGGAACACGCTCCGCACCTCCTCCCGGACTTTGAGGCGCACTGGAAGCGCGTCATCGGCGACGCCTTCAACATCACGCCCGTGCCCGCCTTCATGCGCCTGTGGTGGACGCAGTACGCCATCGCACGGAATCCCGTTCTCGACTCGCAGCTTCGCGACCTCGAAGCCCGCGCCGCCAAGTCCGTGGACCCTGAGGAGTCCCTCCGGCTTCTGGAGGAGTACAGCCGCCTCCGGCACGAAGCCGCTGAGAGGAAGCCCGGAGAGTGATCGACGAACCACTCCGGCCGCCTTGGCAAATGGACTGGACGAAGCAGGCGCAGCACGACTTCCAGAACATGCCCGCCGAAGGCAGCGACCTGATCATGAGTGCCCGTGCGGAACTGATCACGGCCGAAGACCCGTACTTCCGGGGGATCGACGCCGATGCCTCGCTCCCGCACTGGATGACCGTCCGACCTCTGGCCTCTACAAGCCCCGGCGGCCCTCACATCGTGGACCTGGCCGGCGGACGCGGCTGGCTCATCTACACCTTCATGCGGCGCCACGCCGATCCCCAGATCGTCGTCACCGAAGCCTTCTGGGCCTGACGTCTGCCCACCGGAGCATCTGCAGCACAGGTGGTCCCGTTCCGTTTCCGTCACCCGCTCCAGCGCAGAACCTCAGACTGATGACCCGCCGCCGACGTGCCCCATCCGTGCCCAACAGAGCGGACAACAGCGGTCAGATACGGCTCTCAGAGACACGGGCTCATCCACCTGCCCGTTGCAAAACCCCAGCTCAGGCACCCTCTGGCAGCCCAAGAACCGTTGTCACCCGCTCCATGATGAAGGCCCCGGTCAGCGACCGGGGCCTTCACGTTTTCCCAGAAAGCCGCCCAGGTGCGCGCCACCTTCGGTCCGTCGTGCCGGGGAACCTCTGACGGCCTCCATGGAGAGGGCGCAGAAGGCAGCGCGCCCGGACGCACGAGGCACCTAAACTTCAGGGAACATCGCGTGGTGGGGTGGAGATGCTTGGACCAGGGCGACGAGATCGGCAGCGGGAGCTCGAGGCCGAAGTGACGGCCTTGGGCGAGATGTTGGTCGAGCACACCTTCGTTCCGGGTGATCCCGGAACACCGCCGAAGGCGCTGGATGACTGGGAGCGCGCCCTCGACGCGTACGACGCCGCTTCTCGTGCCTTGCACCGCCGCAGGCAGAAGAAGGTCGTTCCGCATCTACTACAGGAGGGTCTGACCGCCCTGGTCGACCTGGAAACCCGTGTCGCCGGCTCACCGATACCTGGGCGGTTTCCGCCCTGCTTCTTCGACCCGCGTCACGGGCATTCGACCACGGAGGCCAGTTGGGCTCCCCATGGCGGCGCGAAGCGCCTCATAGCCGTGTGCGCAGCCGACGCGGTACGGCTCCGCGAGGGTTCGCCCATTCTGCCCAGCGGGCATGTCACAACGGCAGGAGAGTCCGGTGAACCACCCCGGCGCCCCGGGGGCGATCTTTCCAATCCTTGGCTGATCGGGCTGTTCGCGCTGCTCTTCGGCTACGCGACCGCCCTCCTAGTCATGGGTGACATGACAGGAGCGATCCTGGCCGTCACTGTGGGCGGGACTGTCGGCGGAGTGGTCCTCCTCTCGGCACTTCTCGTATGCAGCGCCTCGATCGACCTGTGGGCGCTGGTACGTCGGGGCCATCGGACACGGGCGACGTTCGCTCGGTCGGCACACGGTCGGCACGGGGCTGATGAACACGTCTACGTGCTCACCGACGCCTCCGGCCGACGGCGTGAATACATTCAGCGGGCGTACAGCGGAGCGGCAAACCCCTCACCCTCCCGGACCGTCTGGTACCTACCGAAGGCGGATAACAGAGGCAAGGCGTTGAGCGCCTGGTCCCCCGTCTGGCTTCCTCTCCGCGTTCTCGTCGGACTGCCGTTCCTCCTCGGTAGCACCGCTATCACCCTGTACCTGATCCCGGGACGGCTGATCGCGTTCCTCCCTTCCTGACTGCCGCACCCGCCTCGCCTCGCTTTGGCAGCGCAGTGAGCACCGGCCAACCGGGCCCGCACGGCGCTTGCCTGCGAAGCTCCTCCCGATCTGAGCTCCGCGGAGGTGTGCGCCTCTGTGCGCATACTCCAGTATGCTTGGATCTATGTCCTCAACGACTCGCATCACCGTCACGCTCCCCAGCGACCAGGTGGCGGAACTCCGGAAGCTCACGGACAACGTCTCCGGCTACGTAGCCGAAGCCGTAGCACGCCAGATCCGGCATCAGCTCCTGGGCGACGATCTTCACCGTCACGAGGAGGAGCACGGGCCTTTCAGCGACGAAGAGCTCACCGAGGCTCGCGCGAAGATCTTCGGCTCCGCCGGCACCGCCGAGGGCACGGAAGCCGCGTGAGCGAGCGCATCGAGACCGTCGTCCTGGACTCGGAAGGGCTGTCCGCCTGGATCGCGCAGGACCGCAAGCTCCTCGCCATGCTGCAGGTCTTCCACGACATGGGAGCCGACCTGGTGATCGGTGCCAACACCATCGTGGAAGTCACCCACACCCGTACCAACATGCCTCGCCTCAACTGGGCCCTGTCCCGTGTCAAGGTGGAGCCCGTCACTGAAAACGCGGCGAAAGCGGCGGCTGAGCTCCTCAAAGGCGCCGGGCTGCACGGGCACAAGTACGCCATCGACGCCACGGTCGCCGAGGTCGCGCTCCGTCAGCCAAAACCCGTCGCCCTACTGACGTCCGACAGCGATGACATGACCAAGCTCTGCGGCAACCAAGTCCGCATCATCCCCCTCTGACCAGACGACCCGCCCGGAGCACGCGTCGCACGGCCAAGCACTCGTGCCCCAGCCGTGCCCAGCAGAGCGGACAACAGCGGTCAGATACGGCTCCCAGAGACCGGGAGCCATCCACCTGCCCAATCCGAAATCGCAGGTCAGAGCCCCTGCAACAAATTAGGAACCGTTGATTCCCAAGCTGGGAGCGCGAGTTCGATTCTCGTCACCCGCTCCAGCAGAAAGCCCCAGGCCGTCGGTCGGGGCTTCCTTGTGCCCAGCAGCCTGTCACCGTCCGGTCGGCCCCTGCGGCCTCTCCCTGGATGATCGACGTATGGCATCACAGCCCAGCCTTTCCGATCTTCGCCGTGCCAGGTTCGCCCGCGCGCGCCCGCAGCGCTGTCCGAGCCCGAAGAACCGCACCCCGCACCCGGTCCCGTAAGGCACGCCGCGACGCTGTTGCGCAAGCACCGGGGGGGGGACGGTCACATCGCCGCCCTGGCGACAGCCGGCCTGCCCGGCATCGAGGCGCTGGTCCTGCACAACGCCACCGGCACGGCACCGACGTCGGTATTGTGCATGCGGATCTGCGGATAGTTTTCGAAGCAATGGGCCCCGCTCGGGGCCGGTTGCGCGATCGCGGTCCGCTGGACTGCGCGGGGGATCTCCCGGAGCCCGGCTCGGCCCCGCGCGGTGAAGCAGAGGTGCTCACCGACCGCCTCGACGCCGCCCCGTACGACCGCCTCGGCCCTGCCGCCACGGCACGCCCCACCGAACTGGCCGGCGGCTTCACCAGAACCCTTCAGGGCAGCGGGCGCCTTCCCTTCAGACCGCTTCGGCGAAGGCTGAGTCCCGGGCCAGACGCCCGCCACCTCGATCAGGTACGGAACCGCTCATGGCCTGACGTGGTCGTACACGCGCGATTCTGCCGGAAGGCTGATCACGTAGACGGGCAGCGCCACCGGGCCCACACCGGAGGCGCCCAGTCCCGGGGTGGCATAGCGTTTCCCGTGACGGGCCGGGGCCGACAGTGGTGATACGGGACGGCGGATCAGCGGTGGAGCAGCACAAGGGCAGAGCTTCCCGTCAGGCGGATGACGGATGGTGGTCCGGCCGGCTGCATGAGCTCTGGCGTGTCGCCGAAACGGCGCAGGACGTGACAGGGCTGGCCGATTCCCTCTACGACATGCTGCTCCGTATGCCCGGTGTTCTGGCCGTCGTGGGTACCCGCTGGAGCGGCGGGCTGCTGCACTACCTACGCGGTGCCACCTTGGCGGAACCGATGCCAACGCTAATAGAAATCGAACAACATTACGGTGAATCCGGCGCTGCCGGGGCTCCGGACGGTGATCCGACTGTCACGGTTCACGATGTGTCGGGGCTCGACGGCGCCATGCCGCATGTCCAGATGCTGACGGCAGCCGGAGCACGGAGCGTGTGTGAGTGTGCCGTGCCGCTGGGGCAGGGCGACTGGGCGTCGTTCATGGTCGGCACCGCGGACAGGGACACAGTCGATGTGACGCTGCGGACCCGGTTGAAACAGGTGGCTGAGGTCGCCATGGTCTCGGACAGGCGCATCATGGCCCGGCGCGACGACGAGGTGCGTCAGGTGAGTGACGCCTTCCTGGCGGAGGCTTCGTTGCAGATGGATTCGAGCCTCGACGTGGAGAGCACCGTGCGGCGGGTGGCTCGTACGGCCGTTCCTGCCATCGCCGAGGGGTGTGTCCTGCATCTGCGTCTTCCCGACGGACTGACACCCGTGTCCTTCGCGCACATGGACGCCGGTGAGCAGCAGTGGCTGGGCGAGGTTGCGGCCCAGGACGCCTGGCTGACGGATGTGCTGCAGCGGGTACTCGACAGCGGGCAGGCTGTGGCACTGAAGGGTGAGGGGCTGGAAGGGGGGCCCTTCGGGCCCGCCTCGTCCGGGGCGGGCCGTGCCGTGCGCGCGATCAGTGTGAACCCGCTGAAGGCCCGGGGCCGGGCCCTGGGCACCCTGACCTTCCTCTACCACCGGGTGGTCGTCGCCGAGGGGGCCTCGCGGTTCCTCGCGGGTCTGGCCGACCGGGCCGCGTTGGCCATCGACAGCAGCACCCTTTACGAACAGCGGCGCCGCCACGTGGTCTCCCTCCAGCGGCATCTGCTCCCCAGGGAGCTCCCGCGGATTCCGGGCCTCACGCTGAGTTCTGCGTACGAAGTGGGTGACGTCTCGCTCGATGTGGGCGGTGACTTCTACGACGCCGTCCCGGGGACGCAGGGTGGTGTGACCCTCCTCATCGGTGACGTCTGCGGTCGCGGGGCGGAGGCAGCGGCACTCACGGGGCTGGCCCGCCATACCCTGCGCACCCTTCTCGAGGACGGCAGCCCGCCCGAGCACGCGCTGGGACGGCTGAATCAGGCCCTTGTCAGGGAGAGCACGTCACGCTTCGTGACGGCGCTCGTAGCGGTGCTGGTGACCGACGGGGAGGGGTTCGGTGTGCGCTATTGGAGTGCCGGGCATCCGGCCCCTCTCGTGCGGCGTGAGGAAGGCACGGTGGAAGAACTGCCGGCCCACGGGGATCTGCTGGGTGTACTGGAGGACATCGAGTACGGATCCGGATCGGTGCACCTGACGCCGGGGGACGCGCTGGTGATGTTCACCGACGGAGTGACCGAGGCGAGAGCGGCAGACGGGGAGTTCTTCGAAGCACGTCTCCAGGACGCGGTGGCACAGAAAGGCGCCGGCGATGCCCAGGGGTTCGCCGAGCGGCTGGCGAAGGCTGTTGTGGATTTTCGGGCGACCGGGGCCGATGACGTCGCCGTACTGGTCGCACGGGCGGAGTGCGTCGGATGAGCGGGGCTGCCGGGAAGCAGAGGATCGACCACGACCTCGTCTGGGTGATCGAGGATTCGGCGGAGGACGCCGAGGCCATCGCACGGGCGCTCGGTCGCACCCATCCGGGTCTGGCACTGGAATTCACCGACCGGGGGACAGGATTCGTCGAGCGGTTGCTGGGGGCCGCCCGACGGCCGGGGCTCGTTCTTCTGGACCTGAAATTGCCTGGTCCCAGTGGAACCGAGGTGCTGCGGTCGATCCGCTCCCGGCCCGAACTCGACGGCGTGGCCGTAGTCGCCTTCACCTCGTCCACCGGACCGGACGAGGTGGACACGACCTATGCGGCAGGCGCCGACAGTTACATCTACAAGCCGGTCAACTTCGAACTCTTCAGCGCGGTACTGAAGAGGGCTGTCGACTACTGGCAGAGAAAGGCGAGGGACGGGGAGGAGGACCCCGCCGATCAGCCTCCTTCCTGACCCAAAGTGAAGAAGAAAGTGGTCCCCCGGCCTCGTTCGCTGTCGAGCCACAGCTCGCCGCCGTGGCGCTCGACGATCCGCTTGACGATCGCGAGTCCCACACCGGTGCCGCCCCCACGCTCGCCCTGCCCGTGCAGTCTGCGGAACAGCTCGAAGACTTCGTGCTGCTGGTCGGGCGGGATGCCGATGCCGTTGTCCCGGACCACGACGGTCTGCTGTGGAGGTCCGCCTGCCGGTGGGCGGAGCCTGTCGACGAGGACTTCGACCGTACGGTCGTCCTGGTCAGCGGCGTACTTGGCCGCATTCACCAGAAGGTTGACCAGCACTTCGTAGAGCCGGTTCTCGTCGGCGTACACCACGGGCAGGTCATGTCTGATGACCCGCACGTGGGCCTCGGCCAGGCGTTCACCGGCCACGTCGAGTGCGGAATCCAGTACCCGGTCCAGGGGGACACGGGTGCGGTGCAGCCCGCCTCTTCCCAGCCGGGCGAAGTGAAGCAGCGAGTCGAGCAGGTCGTCCATACGGCCGGCCAGCCGCTGCATGTTGTGCATCCGGCGGACGGTGGTCGCGTCGAGCTCCGCTGCGGCGTCCTCGATGACGAAGGTCGCGGCGTTGGAGATGCCTCGCAGCGGCTCCTTGAGGTCGTGAGCTGCCACGTGGGCGAATGAGTCCAGGTCGGAGTTGGTGATGCGCAGCTGTTCGTTCAACGCTGCGAGTTCCGCCTCGTGCCGGAGTACGAGTCCTGTCAGCGTGCGCCAGAGCTCCTGCGCGGTGGCGCGGTCGGTCGGCGTCCAGGGCAGGCACTGTCCGTGCACCACCGCGCGGAACACGGCGCCTGAGCCGCGAGGGGTGAGCCGTTCGCCTCGCGGTCCGACCCGGACGGGCATGGAGGGGTCGGTGGCCCATTGGCGGGCGGCCGGACGGGCCTTGCGGAACCAGGCGAGGTAGTCACCCGAGCGGCTCAGCGTCACCATCAGGACCCCTGCCGGACCGTTTTCCATCACTTCGTCGGGACAGTCCGGCTCCTCCGAGAGGCGGTCCGTACTCCAGACCGTGCCGGGTGGAGGCCCTGCCGCGCGTGCCTGGAGGGCCTCCAGCAGAGCGGGGGGAACGCTCATTCCGCCGATGGTGCTGCGGCCGCCGCGGCAGAGCACCGCGCCATCGGCGTCCAGCAGGTCTCCGAGGGCGTCGTCACCTGCCAGGAGCGAGTCCTCCAAGTCCGACGTGACCCGGGAGATGATCCGGTCAAGGCGCTCGCGGGACGCGGTGAGCGCCTCGGCCTGCTCCCGTTCCTCGATGACCGCGAGTTGGAGGGAGAAGGCCACGCCGAAGAACTCACACGCCGCCCGCAGCTCAGGGGGGACGGTGACAGCGGTGTAGCCATGGCAGGCGATCAGCCCCCAGAGTTCGCCTTCCCGGAGAACGCTCACCGACATCGACGACTTCACACCGATGTTCCGCAAATACTCCAGGTGGAAGCCGGACACCGTGCGCAGCACGGAGTTCGACAGATCCAGCGGCAGGCCCGAATCGTCCCGGAGCGGCGGGTGCAGGCCCACACTGATGTCGTCCACGTCGGCGATCGCCCGGATCCAGTTGTCGCGGTAGAGCCGCCTCGCCTGGGGCGGGATGTCGCTGGCGGGGAACCAGAGTCCCAGCCAGGGCTCGCGGCCCTCGGTGATGTCCTCCGCCACCACCTCTCCCGGCCCGTTCTCTCCGTCGAAGCGGTAGGCGACCACCCTGTCGAAGCCGGTCAGCGCCCGAATCTCCTGGGCGGCCGCCTGGCAGCACTCGGCTGCCGTCGTCGAGGACCGCAGACGCGTCAGAGCTCGCCGGACCCCCTGGTAGAAGTGCGCGAAGTGCGGCGCCGCGACGGCGCGCGACTCACACTCGAGAACCACCAGGGACCCCTGCCGGTGTGCTGTCACGTCGAGCATCCGGGGGGCGCCCGCCACATCGACGGAGACAGGGAGGACCAGGCTTGCCGCATCGTGCTGTGCGCCGACCTCGAGCGCCTCGGCCCAGTGCTCGGGGGACAGCACTCGCGTGATGGGCCCACCGACCAGCTCCTCGGCAGCAATCCCCAGCAGGCTACGCGTGTTCAGTGCCGCGGTGTCCACGGTGCCGGTATCGGCCTCCACCGCGAGCAGGGTGCCGTGGGACTGGATCATGCCCAGCCGGTGGATGGGCTCCCGGACGCATTCGCTGAGGTCGAAGCCGATGGCCGCCGCGGCTTCGGCCTCCCGCTCCGGTTCCGGTAGGGACATCTCTTCTCCCATGCACCGAGTTCTCGATCCGGTCAGGCCGGACGTCCGGCTCGCCGCGATCCTTGCACGCCGCCCCGCGACGGTGGGGCTGTCGCAGACGCGTGTCACGACTCACGCCCAGCAGCTTCCAGGGGCGCGTGCGTGGCCGTGCTTTCTGCTTCGCGTGCGTGGGCAGCTGTCCGCTGAACGACCGGCGGCCGACCGTGCACCGATGCGTTACAGAGCTGATTGCGGTCAGACCCTGACGTGCGCAGGTCTGTCACGGTGGAGTGGGGGGTGCCCCCGCCGTCTCATGGAACCGATGTCGCTGAGACAGAACCCGGACACGCAAAAGATCATTTCAGGATCGACTCGGCCCTAGTGTCATCGGTGCAAGCAGGAAGCACCGCAACCGAAGCCGCTGGAGATCACGATGCGTTCGCGCCTCACCGCCCGGTCCACCCGTCTCGTCCTCGCCCTCGCAGCCGTGACGGCCATCGCCGCCACCTCCACCGCCTGCAGCAGCGGTGACGCCGAGGACACCAGCAGCGCCTCGGCTTCCGCCGGCAGCGCCGGGAGCAGCAGCCCCTCCACCAGCGGCTCCGGGTCCAGCGGTTCCAGCGACTCCTCCAGCGACTCCACCACCAAGGCGGCCGAGACCGCCGACGGGAGCAAGAGCGGCGTCGGACAGTCCTGCGGCACCAACGACCTGGACTTCACGGTCACCTCGGAGACCCAGGCCGGCGGCTACTACCTGGTCACGGCGAAGGCCAAGTCGGGTATCACCTGCTACCTGGACACCAACACCCCCAGCGTGTCCTTCGGCTCCGGCACCGAGGGCGTCGCCTCCCCTGTCGGACAGGGCGGTGAGGACCCCATCAAGCTCAGCGGCTCCGCCGTCGCGTACACGGGTATCAGCCCGAAGACCACGAACAGTGAGGGCGGGGTGGAGTTCGAGAACGTCATCATCGCCGTCACCAACGACGACCCCGACCCCGCCGAACTCAAGCTTCCCGACACCGCCACCGTCGACAAGCCCATCGTCACCAACTGGGCCACCGACCGCTCCGAGGCCGTCCCCGTCATCGTCTGACCGAACACAACCGGGCCGGACCGTGGGGGGTATACCCAGCTCTCTGCGACCCCTCACCTGGTGTGAAGCCGGCAGCGAGCCGCTATGGGCCCGTTCACCGCGCTCCGACGACGGGGCCGCGGGGGCCCGTCGGTGCGTGCTGCCGCAGACCGGTCAGTACACCTGTGGCGACGAGCAGTGCGCCGGCGACATACGCGGGTCCCGCATCGCCGAGCCCGAGTGCGACTGTGGCGACCAGTGCGCACTCATGCCGCGTACTCCTTCGGCTGTGCGGCGGTGCCCGCGTGGCTGAGAACCTTGCGGGTGACACGCTCGGCGACGGCGGCGACCAGGGTGCGCGGACGGCGGGGCAGCAGGTGTGCGGCCAGGGCGTTGCCGAGTCCCGGGGTGACGTAGCCGCGGTCGCGGTCGAGGGCGCGCAGAGCGGCCCGTACCACCGGCTCCGGCGTGGTCATCGAGCCGTTGACGGCCGCCTTGCGGGTGCCGATGGCCTCGAAGAAGGGGGTGTCGACGGGGCCGGGGCACAGAGTGAGTACGCGAATGCCGCGCCCCCGGTACTCCTGGCGCAGGGCGAGGCCGAAGTTCAGCACGAAGCCCTTGGCCGCGCTGTAGACGGCGAAGTACGGGGAGGGCTGGAAGCCCGCGGTGGACGCGACGTTCACGACTGCGCCCGTGCCGCGCTCCAGCATGCCGGGGAGCAGTGCGTGGGTGAGGCCGACGAGCGCGACGACGTTGACCATCAACTGGTCGTGGTCGCGGTCAGCGGCGATGTCCTCGAAGCGACCGCACGTGCCGAATCCGGCGTTGTTGACCAGCAGGTCGACGCTCAGGCCGCGGGCGGCGAGACGGCCGGCGATCTGCTGGGCCGCTTCGGGCTCGGCGAGGTCCTGCACCAGGACGTGGGCGCGGATGCCGTGTTCCGCGGCAAGGCGCTCGGCGAGGGCGGTGAGCCTGCTTTCGGAACGCGCCACCAGGATCAGATCGTGTCCGCGGGCGGCGAGCTGTGCTGCGAACTCCGCCCCGAGTCCGGATGAGGCACCGGTGATGAGCGCTGCACTGTGCACGGGGTTCTCCTTCGTTCGACCAGAAGCTAAGACCAGAGAGTACCTATTTTCCATACAACTGCAACAGGAGTGATGCAGTTACATTCTGTACGGCCCGGCGGTGTATCGTTTCGAAGCTCAAGCGCAGGAGTGGGAGGCGCCATGAGTGAGACAGCGGCACGGCCGTTGCGAGCGGACGCGGCGCGGAGTGTGCGCGCCATCCTGGAGGCAGCCGAACGCGTTCTCTCCGTGGATCCCGGCGCGTCGATGGAGCAGATCGCGACGGCCGCGGGGGTGGCCAGGACGACGATCCACCGGCGGTTCGCCCATCGGCAGGCATTGATCGACGCCCTGGCTGCGTCAGCCGCCCGGCAGCTCGTCCAGGCCGTGGAGGACGGCAGGCCGGACACCGCCCCTCCCCTGGTGGCGCTGCACCGGATCACGGCCAATGTGCTCGAGGTGAAGGGCGCCTGGGCCTTCGCCCTGGAACTGCCGGCCGATCCCGGCAGCGAAGCGGCCGCCCTCCACGAGGACATCGGCCGACGTTGCATCACCGTGCTGGAACGGGCCCGGGCGGAAAAGCTCATCGACGAGGCAGCCGATCTCCTCTGGCTGCGGCGGGTCTACTACGCGCTCCTCGGGGAGTCCCTGCGCGGAAGCCCGGACGATACCGGCATCGACACCGACACCCTCGCCGCCCGCATCGTCGACACCCTCCTGCACGGCGCGGGCCCCCGCCACTGAGCTCGGCGCTGCCCCCGGGCGACTACCGCCCGGGGGCAGCGGCGGGCGGGGAGAAGAACCTCACCACCAGGCACCCGTGCAGGTCGCGCGGCCGGCTCGTGAAAGCTGATCGGCCGCGCCGGGAACAGCCGGCACGGGCGGCACGGTTGCAACCGGGGGAACCGGCACCGCACGGGCGGGGGAGGCCGGGACCACCAGGCCGTCGGGCCCACCAGGGCACGGCCCCGGGGTTGCGGTACGCCCGTCGCGCGCCCGGACCAAGACGTAGTTCTGCAGGAGGACTGTTTCTCATGACTGACCGGCCCTTGACGCTCATGGCGGTACACGCCCACCCCGACGACGAGGCGACCGGAACAGGAGGGGTCCTCGCACGGTACGCGGCGGAGGGCATCCGCACGGTTCTCGTGACCTGTACCGACGGCGGCTGCGGTGACGGGCCGGGAGGCTCCAAGCCAGGCGACCCCGGGCACGATCCGGCTGCCGTCGCCTCGATGCGCAGGAAAGAACTCGAGGCGAGCTGTGAGGTGCTGAAGATCAGCGACTTGGAGATGCTGGACTACGCCGACTCGGGGATGGTGGGCTGGCCCAGCAACGAAGCCCCGGGATCCTTCTGGCAGACCCCCGTGGCGGAGGGCGCCGCCCGGCTTGCGGAACTCATGCGGCACTACCGACCCGATGTGGTCGTCACCTACGACGAGAACGGCTTCTACGGCCACCCGGACCACATCCAGGCCCACCGCATCACGATGGCTGCGCTGGAGATGACCGCGCTGACACCGAAGGTGTACTGGACCACGATGCCCCGCTCGACGATGCAGCGGTTCGGGGAGACCATGCGCGAGTTCCAGGAGGACGCACCGGAGCCGGATCCGGCCGAGGCCGCCGCGATGGCGGAGATCGGTCTTCCCGACGACGAGGTCACCACCTGGGTGGACACCACCGCGTTCAGCGGTCAGAAGTTCGATGCGCTGGCCGCGCACGCCAGTCAGGGCGAGAACATCTTCTTCCTCAAGATGGGCAAGGAGAGGTTCGGCGAGCTGATGGGCATGGAGACCTTCGTGCGCGTCAAGGACACCACCGTGGCGGCCGTACCCGAGAACGATCTCTTCGCCGGACTGCGCTGAGCCGCCCGCCCGTTGCTGACCAGCTCATCGGCCTCGTCGGGCGCCCGTCCCGCTGCGGGGAGCGAGCGGCCCCCGGGCGAGCTTTCGTAGCGGTCCGCCGGACGTCCCGGCGGACCGTTACGGCCCTGCGGGCGCCTGCTGGCGTGTGCAACCGGCTGGGGCCCGCCCCCGCGGATCGGCCGCCCGGCGGGCCTGCAACTCCGTCTCCGCGCAGGCCAGGACAAGGTCGGCCAAGAGGAGTCGCCCCTACGGGAGGTCCTTGCGCATCAGCGTGCACATGGTCTCGTACCGGCGCGTAGATCCGTCCGGCGTCTCCACGTCCCAGGCGTCCGGCCGGCTGCCGTAGGCCACGTAACCCAGACGCTCGTACAGCGTCCGGGCGCGCGGGTTGTTCTCCTCCACTGCCAGCTCCGCACGCCGCAGGCCGCGTGACCTGATGCGGTCCTCAGCGGCATGGATGAGCAAGGTACCCAGGCCGCACGACTGGAGGGCCGGGAGCACCCCGAGTTGCCACAGTGTGCCGGCGCCGGCCTTGGCCTGGTAGTCGACGCCGCCGATCGCCACCGGAAGACCGGCCGGGGTGCAGACCGCGAGGTAGTCCACCTCCCCGGCCGCCGCGCGCTCCAACTCCTGCGCCACGTGCGCCAGATGAGTGGGCGACCCGGACCAGGCACAGGCAGGCAGGTCGGCGGGCGCCAGATCACGGACGAGGACCGGGACGACCACCTGGGCCGCACCTGTCGGCAAGGGACTCATGCGACCATCCCAGCAGTACGACGCCGTTTCGCCCAGTGGATTTCGGCGCCGGGCACGCGCTCCGAGCGGCATGTGCCGCGGTACGCGGCTGCACGTGCCGCTGCGTACCGGCCGGAGGAGCGGGTCGGCCTTACGTCATAGTTCTGGTCAAGGGCCCGCCTGGCCCGGCCACCCATGGGCGGTCAGCCCATTCCCCTTGCGAGGTGCCTGTGATCGACCGTCAGCAACCGGCCGCAGAGTTCCAGATCCGGCCCGCGGCCACGGATGACAGCGCTGAGGTCGACCGGCTCTACGACATCTGCGTACGCACGGCGGCCGGAGGTGATGACGCCACGGAGATGTTCGATGACCCCCGTCTGCCGGGGGAGATCTTCGTCGGCCCCTACCTGCGGTACGCACCCGATCTCGCGTGGGTCCTCGCACGCCCGGGCCGGCCTGCCTCCGGGTACGTCCTCGGCGTCGCCGACACCGTCTCGTTCGAGCGGACCCTGGACCGGGAGTGGTGGCCCGCCCTCCGGGACCGGTACGACGGCGAAACGATCCGTCAGGGTACGGCGGATGCCCGGTCCTGGGAATGGATCACCCATCCCCGGACCGCCCCTGCCGAACTGGCCTCCGCCTACCCGGCCCACCTGCACATCGATCTTCTGCCCGAGGCCCAGGGCGGCGGCAACGGATCCCGTCTGATCCGGACCCTGCTCGCTACGTTGCGCGCGCAAGGCGTCCGCGGCGTCCACCTGGGAGTGGGGAAGGCGAATACCCGCGCGATCGGGTTCTACCGCCACCTGGGCTTCGAGCAACTCGCCGAGGAGCCAGGCTCGCTCATGCTGGGAATGCGCCTGTGTGACTGACTTCTCCCTACACCCGGGGCTGCCCCGATCGAGCTCCTGACCGACTGTTCACGGCACTTGAGCGGTCTCGCTGTCACCGGGGGCGGGCCACGTCGCCACGAGGGCACGCCTGTCCGGGAAGCGGGGGCCGGGGACCATCTCCTGGGTCGTCTCACCGTTGAGCCAGCACACTTGCTCGGGGCCGCCGTCGCCGGTGTCGAACAGACAGCAGACTCCGCCGCTGGCGGCCGTGAGGCCGGTGAACGCACTCCTGACGTTGGCCGACCGTGCGAACAAGCGGCTCATTCCCGATGTCGCCGCCCAGAACTCCACCGACGCGTAACCAGGGTGCAGCCAGGACTCGAACCGGACCGTCGCATAGACGTATCCGACCTGGAGACGCCCGTCCGCCTCGGGTTCGGGGCCGCCCGTCTCCGCGTACTCGCGCAGTGCGTCGTCGACGTCGAACATGAGGGAGGTGTCGAGCTCGAACGTGCCGCCACCGGAGCAGTCGACCGGCTCGCTCTCGAAGTGGGACGTGAACGGGAGGGCGAGCCGGTCACCGCCGGGCAGGGTGAGGTCGAGCGGCGGCACACGGGAGGCCGGTGGCGCCAGCCCGGCCAGATGGGTCAACGCACTGGCGACGTTCCGGGGACGCAGGTAGATGTCGTAAGCGTAGGTCAGCCCCATGTCTCCCCCTCACTCACCGCACGGGGAAACCGAAGGAATATCCCTGCTGCTTCAGCCAGGGCAGCACCTCGCGCAGAGCCGCCACGGTCTGGGAACGGTCCCCTCCCGCGTCGTGGAAGAGGACGGTCGGGCCGTTGGAGATCTCCCTCTTCACGGTGGCGACCATCGTCTCCGCGCCGGGAAGCTCGAAGTCCTTGGAATCGACGTTCCAGCCCAACGGCCGCATGCCCCGGGACGCGGCGAGCTGCCGGCTGTACGGGGTGAAAGCGCCGCCCGGAGCCCGGTAGTACTGCGGTCGTACGCCACCGGAGGCCTCGGTGATCATGCGTTCGGCATCGAGGATCTGCTGCGATTGGAACGCCTCGGACTGTGTGTCCATGGTGGTGTCGTGCGCGACCGTGTGGTCGCACAGCCGGTGCCCGGCCGCCACGACCTTCTTGACCAGGTCCGGGTACGCCTTGGCCTGCGTGCCCACCATGCAGAAGGTGGCCTTCACACCGTTGTCCTCCAGCAGTTGCAGCACCTGCGGCGTCCAGACCGGGTCCGGTCCGTCGTCGATGGTGATGTTGACGCCGCGGGCCCCGCGGTCGGAGGCGTGCGCGATGTCGGCCGCCACCTTGGTGACCGGCGCCGGGGCATGGGCCTGCGGCTTCCGCGCTCCGGCAGGGTCGGCCTGCGCGGTCCACACCGAGGCGGCGGCTGCCACCACCGTCACCCCGAGTCCTGCGGCGAGGAGCCTGCTGTGCCATCCCTTTCCCTTGTGCCTTGCCATGTCCGCCCGCCCCTTTGCTGCTTCCGCCCGATGCCGTGCCCCCATCAAGTCACACGAACGCCCTGCTCAGACACCCCTGTTACCGATCGCTGACGAACCCGCAGGGGGCCGGCGACAAACGCGGGGGTCCCGCGACAGACGAAGAGCCCGTCAGCGAGCTGACGGGCTCCCACGAGAGGCCGGAGTCCGACCTGCCGTCAGGTCAGATCGTCGGCGTCTCGTCGACGATCTCCTTGTGCGGTTCGACGATGAACCTCCAGCCGTCGCTGGGCTCCAGGAACCTCACCCGGGTCGGGTAGATGTCCAGGGCGCGGCGGTCGCGGTTCTGGGTGTTCGCGCTCTTCCGCCCCCGGGCCGGCTCCTCGTACAGGTCGACCTTGACGTCCGGCACCGCGACGGTTTCCTCGCTCCAGCGCTGCACGATGCCCGCGCCGAAAGCGTCCCGCGCGGCGGAGTAGAGCGCTTCCAGGGAATCCTTGTTCCCGGCAGGTACGAAAAGGGCGAGATTCAGGAGCACGCCGGCGCTCTGGAGAACCTCGATCTCCTCCCCCGCCTTGTCGGCAACCCAGATACCGCTCTCCTCGGCATTGTCCGGGAGAACATGAGCCTCCTCGCCGAAGACGGTCCTCACCACGAAGGACCCTCCTTCAAAATTCTTTCCCGGCTCCGTGAGGAAAGCCGGTGCGTAGCAGTCGAGAGGAAGGCCGTCCGTCCCCGCCGAGACGAAGATGCCGTCCTGGAGGCCCAGTTCGGAAACCTCTGCGGCCGTAAGACGTCGAGCCGTGACCTTCTCGGTGTTCACGCCATTCCCCTTTTTTCGCGGCGTCCTGTAAATTCATCAAAACTATACCATGAAATCGGCGGGCAATTTCCTCCGATCGACCCGACAGGCACGGGAGTGCAGCGGAGAAATATTCTCGCATCGCAGGCAAAACGCAGCCACTTGAGATAAATGTGACGCGATGACGATTCGAAGCCCACCAGAGGTTTCGTGGAATTGGCTCAGCTGCCGAGTGAATTCGAGCGGGCACGGCGAATATTCCTGCAGCAGGCGGCGCGCGGACCTTGGCGCCACGACGACCAGGGAACCACCCTCGGCCAGAACCTCCCCCTGCACCCCCGGGGCAGCCGGTCAACTTACGGCCCGAAGTTTACGCCCGTAGCCCCTTGCCGTATCCGACTCACGACCGTAGCCTTACGTTCGTTAGCTCACGAGGTGGCGGGCTTCGGCGCACGCGGCGTTCCCGCCGGCGAAGTGTCCGAACGGCCGAGAGCAAGAGACCGAGAGGCAGAAGGAGTACGTCATGGCACGCTCATCCGGCTCCATCGCCCGTGAGGGGCGGCACAGCCCTCTGGCGGTGGCCGTCTCCGCGTGGGCCGCACCCCTGTTGGTGCTCACCGGCTTCGCGTTCGTCGCACTCGTCCCGGTCCTGATCGCGCTGATCGGCGCCCTCGCCCGGGCCCGTGGCGGGGTGGTCAAGGCGGCAGCCACAGCCCTCGCCGTCACCTACGCGGTCCCGTTCGTCATCTGGCAGACGCGGCCCGACGGCGCACCGAGCCTGTCGAAGGACATACATCCCGGCTTCATCGGGCTGATCGTCGCCGCGTCCGCCGCACTGCTCCTCACCATCCACGGAGTCCACCGGCGCTGAGAAGCCCCTGACTCGTACGCCCCGTTCCTGTCTCGTACGTCACCTCCGAACTCCCGCACACCACACGGCCACAACTCCGGAGCTCATGAGCTCCTGACGGAAGGAACCCGTCCCGTGCCCGCCGCCCGGTCCAGGCCCAACCTCGCCACGCCCCTCGCAGGACTCGTACTCTCACTCGCCGGGGTCACGGGCCTCCTCGTGGCCACCGCCTCGTCCGCCCAGGCCGCTTCGGGGCCCGCGCACACCGCCCATGACGCTCCCGCACTCGAATGCCGCGGGCAGGGGGTCGATCCTGACGCCCGCGTCCGCTACCGGTCCGAGATCAAGATCGACGCACCGCTGAGCACCGTCTTCAGGACACAGACCGACGTGGGGCGGTGGCCGTCCTGGCAGGATGCCGTCCTCGCCAACGAGCGGCTCGACTCCGGCCCCCTGCGACCGGGTTCCTCCTTCAGGTGGGCCACGCCGGTGCCCGCCACCCCCTCAACACCGGCCACCACACTGGAGATCACTTCCAACGTCCAGCAGCTCCAGCGCAACCACTGCATCCGCTGGACCGGGCCCGCGGACGGCGAAGGCATACACATCGACGAGGTAACCCACGTGTGCACCTTCACCGAGGTCAGGGGCGGCGTCCTCGTCCGTACGGAGGAGACCTGGACCGGTGAACAGGCCGAGGCCGACGTTCCCACCTCGACCGAGGCACTCGGCGCGGGCCTCGAAATCTGGCTGAAGGACCTCAAGGCCGCCGCCGAAGCCCGAGCCGACTGCTGACCGTGGGCTCAACTCATGCTCGCGCCGTACCGCTGTGGTCGGCGGACGGAGGCGCTGCTTGGCCTATGTCCAGGTCCGCGACCTCCTCCGACCACGTCCGAGCCGAGAGGCGAGAGAGCGTCGCCGGAGGGCGGCGACGCCGCCGCTCCGGCCGAGGGTGACGTCGCCGCCCCGGGCAAGGAGTTCAAGGTCGGCGACCGGGTGTCCTGCCGTTCGAGTACTCAAGTGAGAAGAAGGGGCACACCGAGGGCAGACATGTCGGCCTTCGACGAGAGGGTGAAGGGAATGACGCCCTACTTCGTCAATGTGAAGGTGGAGAACATGGGCAGAACCAGCCTGTCGTACGCCTCGCTGAAGCTGGACGGTGTGCTGGAAGGCGGAGCCGGCACGGGTGTCATCGCCGCGTCGGCCGCTGTGGCCGCCGTCCCCGGTCCGGGTGTTCGCCACCCGGACCGGGGGGTGGTCGCGCAGAGTGGTCTGTATGACGACTCCCGCGGAGCTGCTCCGCTCCTTCGCCCGGACCCGCGCCTCGCTCGACGGTGAGGAGGTCACGTACTGGTGGTCCGGGGACGTGTACTCCTGGGCTCCTGACGAGCCCTACCAGCGCGTCTTCGGCTTCGAAGGTCTCAATGTCTCCCGCCTGGTCGACGACGCCGAGGGCGGCCCGGACGCTTACCGTCTGCTCACGCGTGAGGCCGCCTTCTACCTGGATCCCGCCACTCGCGAGATCCTGGAGACCTGGCAGGACCTGCCGGTGGTGCACGTCTGGAACGATCCCGCGAACCAGAAGTGGCGCCCCTTCCCGGTCCCGACGACCGAACTCGGCGGACAGGTCTGCTTCAGCCTCGAGATCCCGCTCGCCTACCCCTCCCCGCTGCCGGTCGCCCAGTATCCCGTCCACTCGGCGGGCGACACGTACAAGGCCCTGGAGCTCTTCCAGTTCTTCGCCGACCGCGCCGACCTGGCCGGCCCGGGGCCGAGTGTCCCGGCCACCATGTCGTGGAGCCGGATGTCCCCGTGGCTGCCGTGGATGGCCCGTGGACAGCGGCCCGGCGGCCTCACCTTCCACTGCCGGGGCCGCAAGCTCGGCTCGTACGCCGAGGTTCCCGAGCGGACCCGCGCCTACGTCGCCGGCCATCACCCGGAGTTCGCCCACGCCCCGGAGGGGTGGAGCGAGCCGAACGAGACCAGCTGGACGTACTTCCGCAAGCTCAACCCCCCGGCGTAGCCGGCATGGTGAACGCGGCGAGACGCCGTAGCCGTCGTCGTGCGCCCGCCGGGGGTTACGACGGCAGCCCCCGAGGAGGTTCCCTTTCGGAACCGCCCTCCGCGGCCTCGGCGTAGAGCGCGGCGAGTTCGGCGAACGCGCGGGTGAGCTGCGGGGGGCCGATGACCTGGATGCCGGTCCCGAAGTGGCCGATGGTGGTGGCGAGGCCGGTCCACGACCAGGAGCCGAGGGTGAGGCGGCAGCGGTCGGGGCCGAGTTCCTCCACGATCCCGTCCCTCGCGAAGGGCGCCACGGCCTGCGCGGGGAGGCCCAGAACGACTTCCCCGCGGCAGGGCCAGTCGGTGGTGGAGCCGTCGGTCCCCCGGAACCTGCCGGTGACGAACGCGGCTACGTCGCGCCCGGGGAGGTCGCGCGGGGTGAAGCGCGGGCCGGTGGGGGTGCGGGGGCGGACGCGGTCGACGCGGAAGGTGCGCCAGTCGTCACGGCCGAGATCCCACGCGACCAGATACCAGTGGCCGCGCCAGGTGACGAGGTGGTGGGGCTGGGTCCGGCGGGCCCGGCCGGGGGCGTCGTTCCCGTAGTCGAAGCGCAGCTCCTCGCGGGCGTGGATGGCGCGTCCCAGCTCCACGAGGAGCTCCGGGCCGGCCGGGGAGGGCTCCTCGGCGTCCGGCGGCTGGACCGCGGTGACCCGCAGCATGTCGATGCGCCGGCGCAGGCGGGCCGGCATGACCTGGCGGATCGTGGCCAGGGCACGTGCGGCGTCCTCGCCGATCGTGCCGTCGGTGGCCGCGGACTGCAGGGCGAGGGCCAGGGCGACGGCCTGGTCGTCGTCGAACAGCAGTGGGGGCAGCTGCGAGCCGGCGTCCAGGCGGTAGCCGCCGGTGGGTCCCTTGAAGGCGCGGACCGGGTAGCCCAGTTCCCGCAGGCGGTCGATGTCGCGGCGCACCGTGCGCGGGGTGATGCCGAGCCGGCCGGCGAGATCGTCACCGGACCAGTCCCGGTGCGTCTGGAGCAGCGAGAGCAGTGCGAGCAGCCGGGAGGACGTCTTCTGCATGGTCCCCATCCTCCCTCGAGTACAGGACCCAACCTGTCCGCTACCCGTGGAATGGTCGGTGACAAGATCAGCCGCAACGGCAAGGAGAAGGCCATGTCCGTCACGACCACCACTCATCTCAACTTCCGGGGCGACGCGAAGGCGGCGCTGGACCACTACCGGTCCGTCTTCGGCGGGCGCGTCACCGCCGTCACGTACAAGGACATGGGCGACGTGCGCCACGAGGACGAGGCGGACCAGGTCGTCTGGGGCGAGGTGACGGGCGACAACGGCTTCCATGTCATGGCCTACGACGTACCCTCCCACCTGCCCTGGGACCAGGGCAGCAACCCCTTCTTCGTCTCCGTCCGCGGTGACGACACGGACGAGATCAGCGCCCTCTGGCAGAAGCTGGCCGAGGGCTCGACGGTGGTGCAGCCCCTGGAACCCTCGCAGTGGGCACCGCTGTACGGGATGCTCACCGACCGCTTCGGTGTGACCTGGGTCCTGGACGTCGCCGCCCCGTACAACGGCTGATCCACGCCCATGACCGTCCTCGGCGCCCGCGCTCTCAACCGCGCCACCCTCGCCCGCCAGTACCTGCTCGAACGCGCCACCGCAACGGTCCCGGAGGCGGTGGCGCACCTGGCGGGTCTCCAGGCCCAGGAGCCGCAGGAGCCCTTCACCGGCCTGTGGACGAGGCTGCGCGCCTTCACACCCGGCCGGCTCGACCAGGCGCTGACGGATCGGCACGTCGTACGTACCCACCTGATGCGCCGCACCGTCCACCTGGTCACCGGCGACGACGCTCTCGCCTGGCGGTCCCGCCACGACGCCATGCTGCTCCAGCGGGTGATGGGCACCTACCGGCGTGAACTCGCCGGCATCGACCCCGGTGAAGTCGCCGCGGCCGGCCGGGCGGTCATGGCCGACGGCCGGCCCCGCACCATGGCCGAACTCGTCCAGGCGCTCCAGGACCGCTGGCCCGGCCCGCCGCGCCGCGCCCTGGGCGAGCTCCTCGTGGCCGCTCTCGTCCCGATGGCGCAGCTGCCCCCGCGCGGTCTGTGGAAGACGACGGCCGGCGTGCGGAACCTGCCGCTGGCAGCGTGGCTCGGACGTGTTCCCGCCCCGCTGCCCGACGATGCCGACGATCCGGTCGGACAGCGGCTGGTGTGCCGCTACCTCGCCGCCTACGGACCAGCCACGACGGCGGACATCCGTTCCTGGAGCGGTCTGGCCGGTCTCCCCGCGGCGGTCGGAGCCCTCCGGGACGAGCTGGTCACCTTCCGGGACGAACGCGGCCGGCTGCTTCTCGACCTGCCCGACGCGCCGCGGCCGCCGCCGGACACCCCCGCCCCTGTCCGGTTCCTCCCGGCCTTCGACAACGCGATTCTCGGATACAGCGACCGCAGCCGGATCATCGACGACGCCTACCTCGGGATCTCCGTCGCGGGCGAACGCGCGGTGCTGGTCGACGGCCGTGTCGCCGCGACCTGGACCACGCGGGACCGGCAGCTGCGCGTCACGCCCCTGCGGCCCCTCTCTCCCCGGGAGCGGGAAGCCGTCGAGGTGGAGGGCCATGGGCTGGCCGGTTTCCTGGACCAGGGCATCGACCGCGTCGCGGTCACACCCCCCTGATCCGTCGTCCGCGGGAGGGACGGTCAGGCCGGCCTCACCCCGCGTCCAGCCAGGGCCTGCGGCCGGGGCCCGTCGGGTGGGTGCCCGTGACTCCCATGACGACCGAGTAGAGGCTGGTCTCCGCGGTGATGAAGAGGCGGTTGCGCTTGGCGCCGCCCCAGGCGATGTTGGCCACCGCCTCCGGGACGACGAGCCGGCCGATCAGCGTGCCGTCCGGGTCGTAGCAGTGCACCCCGTCGTCCATGGCGGCCACCCAGAGACGGCCGCCGTCGTCGAAGCGGAGGTTGTCGAAGCGGGCGGCCTCCCGCGCGGCGGCCTCGGCGAAGATCTCCCCGTCCGACAGCGTGCCGTCGTCCCGTACGTCGAAGACCCGGACGAAGCCCGCGCGGGTGTCGGAGACGAACAGTTGCCGCTCGTCCGCCGAGAAGACGAGCCCGTTCGGCGCTCCGAAGCAGTCGGCGACCAGGCGCACCTCACCGGTGGACGGATCGACGCGGTAGACGTTGTTGGCGCCGATCTCGCTCTCCGCGCGATAGCCCTCGTAGTCGCTGGTGATGCCGAAGTCCGGGTCGGAGAACCAGATCGAGCCGTCGGACTTCACGGTGGCGTCGTTGGGGCTGTTCAGCCGCCTGCCCTGCCAGCGGTCCGCGAGCACGGTCACCGTGCCGTCGTGCTCGGTCCGCGTCACCCGCCGGTTGCCCTGCTCGCAGGTGACGAGCCGTCCCTCGCGGTCGAGGGTGTTGCCGTTGGTGTGCCCCGCCGTACGGCGGAAGACGCTCACGGCGCCCGTCTCCTCCTCCCAGCGCAGCAGCCGGTCGTTGGGGATGTCGCTCCAGACCACGTGGCGCCAGGCGGGCACGTACACCGGGCCTTCGGCCCAGCGGCAGCCGGTGTACAGGACCTCGAGACCGTCGTCGCCGTTCATGCACCGCCCCGCGCGGAACCGGTCGTCGAAGCTCTCGTACAGGCCGGGGTGCTCGCTGGTCATGGACATCCATTCCTTCGGCAGGGGCCGAACGCTTCGGCTCTGCCGAAGATTGCTGGATGCCCGGGGGAAGATCAAGGGGAGACCTTGGCCACACCTGGTCCGGTTCGGGGATGCGAGGACGGCGGTCACCTGTTGGCCACGGACGGACCTGCCCCCACCCTGAACAGGACACGCAGTGACAGACGAGAACGCCCGCCGTGCAGCAGCCGCCCTCTCCCGCCCGTTCGCGGTCCGCGGACTGACCGCGCGCAACCGCATCGCCATGGCGCCCATGACACGCGAATTCTCCCCGAACGGCGTACCCGGCCAGGACGTGGCGGACTACTACGCCCGTCGGGCCGCCGGCGGGGTGGGTCTGATCATCACCGAGGGCACCTATGTCGACCACGCCTCCGCCGGCACCAGCGGCCGGGTTCCCCGGTTCCACGGCGAGGACGCGTTCGCGGGCTGGTCGGGTGTCGTGGACGCCGTGCACCGCGAGGGCGGCGCGATCATCCCGCAGCTGTGGCACGTGGGTGTCACGCGCGAGGAGGGCGCACCGCCGGTGGCGGAGGCGGAGCCGGTCGGCCCGTCGGGCGTCTCCCTCGCGGGTGAGCCCAAGGGCCGCGCCATGACGCAGAAGGACCTCGACGACGTCATCGCGGCGTTCGCCGACGCGGCCGCGGCCGCGGAGCGACTCGGCTTCGACGGTGCCGAACTGCACGGGGCGCACGGCTACCTGATCGACCAGTTCCTCTGGGAGGGCAGCAACCGCCGCACCGACGCGTACGGCGGCGACCTCGTCGCGCGCACCCGGTTCGCGGCGGAGATCGTGGCCGCGTGCCGCGCCGCCGTGTCCGACTCCTTCCCCCTCTTCTTCCGCATGTCCCAGTGGAAGATGGCCTCGTACGAGGCGAAGCTCGCCCGGACGCCCGAGGAGCTGGACGCCCTCGTGACACCGCTGGCCGAGGCCGGGGTCGACGTCTTCCACGCGTCCACCCGCCGCTACTGGCTGCCCGAGTTCGAGGACTCCGACCTGAACCTCGCCGGATGGGTGAAGAAGATCAGCGGGAAGCCGACGCTCACCGTCGGTTCGGTCGGCCTGGACGGCGACTTCTTCAGCGCCTTCCAGGGCAACAGCTCCTCGGTCACCGGCATCGACCAGCTCCTCGACCGGCTGGAGCGTGACGAGTTCGACATGGTGGCCGTCGGACGTGCGCTGATCGCCGACCCCGAGTGGGCCGCCAAGACCCTGCGCGGGCGTACCGAGGACATCACGCCGTTCGGGGCGGAGATGCTGAAGACCCTGCGCTGATCGGGGCGGGGCCGGGCCGTCAGCGCAGGAGGCGCAGCGGCACGGCCCCCGCCATCGCCTCGGCCCCGGCGTCGTTGGGGTGGAGGCCGTCGCCGCTGTCGTAGCGGGTGAGGAGGCGCTGCGGGTCGGAGGGGTCGCGGAGTGCCTTGTCGAAGTCGATCACTCCGTCGTACGCGCCGCCGGTGCGGATCCAGTGGTTGAGGGTCTGGCGGGCGGCCTCGTTCTCCGGGCTGTAGAAGCCCAGGGTGTCGCCCTTGAAGGGCAGGACCGTGCCGCCGTAGGCCTTCAGGCCACGGTCGTGGGCGCGGTCGATGATCTGGCGGTGGGCCTCGATGAGCTCCGCCGCCGTGACCCGCTCCGACTCGGGGGCGACGGTGCCGGGGTGGCCGAGGTCGTTCACCCCCAGGAGCACGATCAGGTGCTCGGCGCCCGGCTGGGAGGCGACGTCGCGGTCGAAGCGGCGCAGGGCGCTCTGTCCGAAGTACGCCGCGAAGTCCTCGGCGTCGGACCCGGCGGGCGGGTTGGGGTCGTGCAGGAGGCGGTTGCCGCCGATGCCCTTGTTGAGTACGCCCACGGCGTCCGGTCCGGCGGAGGCGCGCAGCCGCCCGGCGAGGAAGTCGGGCCATCGGTGGTTGGCGCCGACCTCGGTGACGGAGCCGTCGGTGATGGAGTCGCCGAGGGCGACGACGGCCGACGAGGGCCGGGCCGTGCTCACGCTCACACCGGTCAGGAAGTACCAGCGGTCGATGGTCGCGGTCGGCTCGATGTCGGTGCTGCCGGTGACGTTCCCGGCGGCCACGTGGTTGTGCTGCAGCGCGGAGGCGTGGAGCGTCGAGCCGGGGGTGGGCTCGGGCAGATGGATGCTCACCACGAGGTCGGTCCCCGCGGGCACCCGCAGGGAGACCGGGTCGCTGAGGAGCGGGGCGCCCGCCGGTACGGTCACCGAGGTGCGCCCGCCGAAGGTGAGCGGCCGGTCGGTGCGCGGGTCGATCCGGGAGGAGGGCCCGCCGGCGGCCGCACGGGCGACACGGGCCTCGCCGATCACCAGGGGCCCGCTGCCGAACTCGTTCGACAGCCGCACGCGGACCTGGTCGCCGCCGATGCTGGTGTGGACGGTCTGGCGGATCGTCTCGTTCTCGAACTCGGTGGTGTCCGAGGCCGGGGCCGCCGTGGCCCCGGTGGCCCATGTCCCGGTCCAGGCACGCGGTTCGGCGTGTCGTGACGCGGGCTCCGCGGAGACGGCCGGGGCGACCGCCGTCGCCAGGAGCAGGCCTCCGGTGGCCACGGCCACGAGGCGGCGGACGGTGCGTCGTGCGCGGGAGCGGGCGGCCGGGGATGCTGCGGAGTGCCGTCTCGGTCTCATCGGGGTGTGCCTCCTGCGTCTGCGGGTACGGGGCGCCGGCCCGGAGGGCGGGCGCCGTCCGGCCCGGGCTCGCCGGGCCGGGCCGGGAATTCCTGCCCACCCGGCCCGTGCACGATGTACAGTTTTTGAGTCCTGTCGTCTCCGATAGAGGTGGACGTTGCGCATCTGAGGTCCGCGATCATCGCGCGGTACGGCCCCTGCCGTAGCCCGTCACGCCTTGCCGGCTTTCTGCCGCCCCGTGACCAACCGCGTGGATGCGACCTCGGTGCAGGATCCGTCCCCCGTATGCCCGGAGGACCGCACCCCTTCCTCTCCCGGCCGGTCGCCGCGTGGTGCTCGCACACGAAGCCCCTGTTCACACGCTTGCGACTGCGAGGACCACATGAGTCACCCCACCCCACCCGCCGTCTCCCTCAGCTGCTCCGCCCTGTCCTTCCGGTGGCCGGACGGCACGGAGGTCTTCGACGAGCTGTCCCTCGGCGTCCCCCGGGGCCGCACCGGGCTCGTCGGGACCAACGGCTCCGGGAAGTCCACCCTGCTACGGCTGCTGGCGGGCCGGCTGAAGCCCTCCGCCGGCTCGGTGACCGTCGGCGGACGGCTCGCCTACCTGCCGCAGAACCTCACCCTCGACACGGGCGTCCGCGTCGAGGACGCGCTGGGCATCACCGAGCGGCGTACGGCGCTGCGCGCGATCGAGGCCGGTGACGTCGCCGAGAAACACTTCGAGACCGTCGGCGACGACTGGGACGTCGAGGAGCGGGCCCTGGCGACCCTGGGGTCCCTCGGCCTCGGCGACATCGGACTCGACCGCACCGTGGGACAGCTGTCCGGCGGCGAGACCGTGCTGCTCCGGCTGGCCGCGCTCCTGCTGGAACGTCCCGACGTCCTGCTGCTCGACGAGCCGACCAACAACCTCGACGTGTTCGCGCGGCGCCGGCTGTACGACGCCGTCGAGTCCTGGCGCTCCGGAGTGCTCCTCGTGGTCAGCCACGACCGTGACCTGCTGGAACGCGTGGACCGCATCGCGGATCTGCGGGCCGGTGCGGTGAGCTGGTACGGCGGCGGCTGGTCCGCCTACGAGGAGGCACTGGCCACCCAGCAGGAGGCGGCCGGGCGCATGGTGCGGGCCGCCGAGTCCGACGTACGCCGTCAGAAGCGCGAGCTGGAGGAGGCACGGACCAAGGTCGCCCGCCGCCAGCGGCACAACAAGAAGATGGACGCCCAGCGGCGCGCTCCCCGGATCGTCGCGGGTGCGCACAAGAGGTCGTCCCAGGAGGCGGCGGGCAAGCTCAACGGTCTGCACGAGGACCGGCTCCAGGAGGCGCGGGAGCGGCTCGACACGGCTTCGGAGGCGATCCGGGAGGACGCCGAGATCCGGGTGCGGCTCCCGCACACCGCCGTACCCACGGGCCGTACGGTCCTGACCGCGCAGGGCCTGCGTCCCCGTTTCGGCACCCTGCGCGACGGTGATCTCCATGTCCGGGGGCCGGAACGTATCGCGCTCATCGGGCGGAACGGGGCGGGCAAGACGACGCTGCTGCGCACCCTCACCGGGGAGCTGACGCCGGAGGCCGGCGAGGCCAGGGCGCATGTGCCGCTGCGTTTCCTCCCGCAGCGGCTCGACGTGCTGGACGACGGGCTGAGCGTCGCCGCGAACGTGGCCCGCGCGGCGCCCGGAACCACCGACAACGAGATCCGCTCCCAGCTCGCCCGCTTCCTGTTCAAGGGAGCACGCGCCGCGCAGCCGGCGGGCACCCTCTCCGGCGGCGAGCGTTTCCGCGCGGCCCTCGCGGCGACGATGCTCGCCACACCCGCCCCGCAGCTGCTGATGCTGGACGAGCCGACCAACAACCTGGACCTGGCGAGCGTGCGGCAGCTGACGAGTGCCCTGGAGTCCTACGAGGGCGCGCTGATCATCGCGGGCCACGATCTGGCCTTCCTGGCTTCGGTCGGAATCACCCGCTGGCTGCTCGTGGGCGAGGAGCTCACCGAGCTGAGCGCCGAGGAGGTGCGCGAGCTGCTCGGCACGCCCGACGCGACCGGGTGACCGGTGGTGTACTGGAAGGGTGCGGGTCGCGCTCCCGGGCCCGCCCCAGGCAGCACCGGCTACCGATCCGGATCCCGTCATGCACCGTCCTCGAGGATTGCGCTTCCGCAGTGTTTCCCGGGCCCTCGCGGGCGCGGCCGTCGCCCTGGCGGCGGCCGGAGGGCCGGCAGTGGCCGCCACCGGCCCTCCCCCGGCCGTCGCGGTGGCACCGGCCGCCGCGGGCCCGTCGGCCGATGCCCCGGCCGACCGGACCGACCCGCGTACGGCGACCGCCGAGCTCACCGTCCCGGCGATCGGGCTGACGGAGCTGCGCGTGGTCCCGTACGAGGGCACGACGGACGACGGGCCCGGGACGCGTGTCCAGGACCGCGGTGTGGCCGCCAGCCCGTACGGCGAGGAGGGCGGCGTCGGGCCCGGCGAGACCGGTAACTACCTCGTGACGGCCCACCGGCTCTCCGCGGGGGGCCCGTTCCGCGAGCTGCCGTCGCTGGAGAAGGGCGACAAGGTCCTGGTCAGGGAGGGTTCCACGGTGTACGAGTACCGGATCACGGAGACCAGGGAGACGTCCTTCAGGTCCGAGCGCTCGCTGGCCGAACAGCGGGCCGAGGTACCGGGCGAACCGGGCGGGAAGCCGACCCGCGCGATGATCACCCTGTCCACCTGCGCGACCCCGGAGGACGACGCGGCCGGGAACTTCTGGCGCGACGCGCACCACAATCCGGAGCACCGCATCGACAAGATCGGCGTACTGGTCTCCTCCCGGCCCGCGTGAGCGGGTTGAGCCGGGTCTTCACCAGCCGCCGGGCATGTCCTCGGGCAGCTCCAGCCACCGCGCCGTCCCCGGCTCGATGATGTAGGAGCTGCCGTCCACCCGCACCCGGACCCCCGGCCGCTCCGAGTCCGGTACGGCGATCCTGAGGCGCTCGGCGCGGATGCGCAGGTCCACGTCCCAGTGCCGGCGGAAGCGGAGCCGCATACGGAACTTGGAGAGCTGGGGCAGCGTGGCCGGCGCGAGCCACAGGGCGTCCTCCCGGGTGTCCAGGCCCGTCATGCCGCGCTGGACGAAATCGAGGGTGCCGGCCATCGCGCCGAGGTGGATGCCCTCCTCCGTCGTGCCGCCCTGGATGTCGGCCACGTCACCGATCAGCGCCTCCTCGCAGTACGCCCAGGCGTCGTCACGGTGGACGCGCGCCAGCACCCAGGCGTGGACGAGGGAGCTGAGGGTGGAGCCGTGGCTCGTACGGCCCACGTAGTAGTCGACGGTGGCCCGCCAGCTCTCGTCGTCGAGCTCGTGGCCGAGCCGTCCGAACAGCTCGACGAGTTCCCTGGGCGAGAAGAGGTAGCCGAGCATCAGTACGTCGGCCTGCTTGGACGCCTGGTAGCGGTTGACGGTGTCGCCCTCCGCCTCCAGGATGCGGTCGAGCCGCCGGATGTCCCCGTACCGCTGCCGGTAGCCGGCCCAGTCCAGCTCCTCCAGATCCCCGTAGCCGGCGAACTGGCTGATGACGCCCCGGTGGCGGGGCACGTACAGCCGCCGGGAGACGTCGTCCCAGCGCTCCAGATCCGCCGGGTCGAGACGGATCAGGTCGAGGAGCTGCCGGCACCGGCTCCGGGGCAGCATGCGGCAGAGCTCACCGGCCCGTGCCAGCACCCAGGCCGCGGTCACGTTCGTGTACGTGTTGTCGTCGAGCCCCGCGGCCTCCGAATCCGGATAGCCGTCGTGGTACTCGTCGGGGCCGACGACCCCCCGGATGCGGTACCTCGCGAGGGCGTCGTCCCACTCGGCGCTGTCCGCCCAGAAGCGGGCGATCTGCATCAGCATCTCGGCGCCCTTGGAGTAGAGGTACTCCGTGTCGCCGGTGGCCTGGCAGTACTGCCACACGTTGTACGCCACCGCCGAGCCGACATGGTGCTGCAGGCGCGAACGGTCGGGCAGCCAGCGTCCCGAGCGGGGGTTGAGGTGGACCTCCTGGGTCTCCTCGCGCCCTTCGTCGGCGCTCTGCCACGGGTACATCGCCCCCGCCCTGCCCACCGCGCGCGCGGCGGCGCAGGCCGCGGGGAGCCGCCGGTGGCGGTAGTCGAGCAACCCCTTGGAGACCTCCGGGAGATGCAGGTTCAGGAAGGGCAGGACGAAGAGCTCGTCCCAGAAGACGTGGCCCCGGTACGCCTCACCGTGCAGCCCCCTGGCCGGCACCCCGACGTCGAGCTCGGCGGTGTGCGGGGACAGGGTCTGCAGCACGTGGAAGAGGTGCAGCCGCAGGATGTGCCCGGGCTCGCCCGGCACCTCCAGCTTCACCTGCTGCCACAGGTCCGCCCAGGCCCGGCGGTGCGAGGCCCGCAGCCGGGCGTACGCCGGGGCCTCACCCACCGCGTGCACGGCGGCCCGCAGCGGACTGCCGATGGCCGGGTCGCGGGAGGTGTAGAGACCGACCGTCTTGTCGACGACGGCACCGGAGTCCGGGGCGAGCGGGAGGAGCAGCGTCTGGTGGACCGCGCGGGGCTGCTGTTCCGGTTCGGCCCGGTGGTCGCCGTTCCGTTCCGGGCCGCAGGAGGCCACGGTGCGGGCGGCCAGGGCGATGCCGATGTCCGACTCCACCGTGCGGCAGCGCAGCCACACCATGGAGCCAGGCTCCGTGCCGGTCTCCCAGCCGGTGAGGTGGCGGTCGGCCAGGGCGCGGTAGCGCGCGACACCGTTGTTGCGGATGTCGCCGTCGATCCCGGCCTCCACCTCCAGCTCGCCAGACCAGCCTTCCGCGGTGAACACCGTGTGCAGCGCGGCGAGATGGGGGTTGCCCATGTGCACCAAACGTTCCTGCTCCACCGTCAGCCGCCGGCCGGCCGGGTCCTCGTACACCGAGCGACGCGTCAGTGTCCCGCCCCGCAGGTCGAGCGCTTGGCGGTGCTCGACCAGGTGGGTGTGGTCGGGGGTCAGCCACGGGCCGGGGCGGGAGCCGGCGGGGCGGATGCGGTAGCGCAGCGGCAGCCAGTCGGGGAGGTTGACCATGTCCTCGTTCTCGACCTGCTGCCCCTGGACGGAGGAGGTCAGCCGGTTGTAGCAGCCCGCGACATACGTGCCCGGGTAGTGAGCCTCGCCCGCCGGGGTCTCGGGCGCGGCGCCGCGGGTGGCGAAGTAGCCGTTGCCGAGGGTGCACAGCGCTTCGCGCAGGCGTTCCTTCTCCGGGTCGTACCCCTCGTACGCCCAGATCCAGCCGCGCGCCATCAGTCCTCCCCGTTGATCAGCAGGTCTCCCGGATCGGCGACCACGAGGTCCGCGCCGTGGCGGCGCAGGCCGGCGGCTCCCTCCGGACTGTCCGTCCGGTCGACGCCGACGACGAGCCCGAAGCCGCCCCGCCGGCCCGCTTCCACCCCGGCCAACGCGTCCTCCACGACGGCGGTGTCGCCGGGCGGGACGCCCAGGCGCCGTGCCGTCTCGGTGAACAGGGCGGGGTCCGGTTTGCCGGGCAGTTGGAGGCGGCGCGCCTCGTTGCCGTCGACGACCGCCGTGAACAGGTCCAGCAGGCCGGCCCCGGCGAGCAGCTCGGTCGCGTGGCGGGAGGCGGACGCGGCGGCGAAGGGCACCCGCGCTTCGTGCAGCACGTGCAGGAGGCGGACCGTCCCCGGCCAGACCGCGATCGGACGGTCGCGCAGGCGCAGGGTGAACGCCTGGTCCTTGCGCGCGGCGACGGCCCGCACGGTTTCGGTGCCCGGGGGGTCGTCGGGGCCGCCTTCGGGGAGGTCGATGCCTCTGGACGCGAGGAACGCGGCGGCGCCGTCCATGCGCGCCTTGCCGTCGACGTAGCGCCGGTAGTCGTCCGCCTCGTCGAAGGGCCGCTGGCCCTCGCGGGTGGCCAGACAGGCGTCGAACGCCTTCTTCCAGGCGGCGGCGTGCGCCGGAGCGGAGTCGGTGATCACGCCGTCGGTGTCGAAGACGACGGCGTGCACGGAGAGCAGGACTGCGGCCGGTGACGCTGCGCGTGCCATGCCCGGTGGTCCCTTCGTCGAGGCGTCCCCGTTCCATGGCACCAGGTTCCGGCCCGTACCGCTCCTCGTGGCTTCCGGGACGGCCGACCCTCGCGAAGCCCAGGAGCCGTTGTGCAAGCTCGAAGGCAACCACGGGCAAAAAGTCGGAAAAGTTTCTCGTTGTCCCCTTCGGGGCTACCGTAAAAACATGGCCAGAACCGAGCGTCAGACCGACCGGCAGGCGGAGTACGTGTGTCCGGCCTGCAAGCAGCCCGTCGCGACCGTGCTGGCGCGGCACAAGACCCTCGGCATCTTCGTCCCCCACTGGGGCGCGGGGCCGTGTCAGAACCCCGCGTGTCACCGGCACGAGGCGGAGGCCGGGGACGCGTCCCGCTCAGCCCGGGGCGGCGCGGACTCCGTAGGGCGGTAGCGGAGGGCCCGGATCAGGCCTTGGACCAGGTCTGGTTCGGGCCGCCGGAGCAGGGGAAGAGCACCGCCGGGGTGCCGTTCGCCGTGTCCGCCTGGAAGATGTCCACGCACTTGCCCGCGATCCTCGCGACCAGGTCCTGCGTGGAGTTGAGGTAGAACTGCTGGGCCGCGTTTCCGCTGCAGTAGGCGACCTGGATCGCCGTGAGGTCCTCCGTCGAGGCCCAGGCGACGTCCATGCACATGCCCATGGAGCGTACGGTGCCGTCCGCCCTGAAGTCCCAGTGCTGGGCCGCTGATCCGTCGCACGTCCACAGCCTGAGCTGCGTGCCGTCCTTGCCGGTGCCCGCGCTCAGGCACTTGCCCGACTGGGCGCTGACCAGGGGGCGCCCGGGGTGGCGGGGCGCAGCCGCCTTCCGGGTGCCCGCCGCGGTCGTCGCCTTCCGCGAGGGGGCGGGCTTCGCCTTCGCCTTCGCGGGCGCGGTGGTCGCTCGGGTGCCGGCGGAGGACGGGGTCGCCTGCGCCGTCTTCGCCGGCTGCCTCTTCCCGGGTTCCGCCGGGGAGGAGGCCGAGGGCGAGGCCGTGGGGGAGGCGGAGGGGGACTCGGCGGTGAAGGCGCCGGGCAGGCCGGATGGGTCGTCCTGGAGCACGGTGCCCGTCGTGGCCGACGTGACGAGACCGGCCGCCGCGTCGTCCCGGCCGCCGTCGGAGGCCAGTGCGAAGGGCAACGCGATCAGGAGGGAGCCGACGATCGCGGCGGCGGCCAGCAGCGGCTTCTTCGGGCGCCCCGCGTGTGCCCCGTCGGCGCCGGCGTCGGGTTCGTCGGGCGCGGGGGCCGTCGCCGCGGCCGTGGCGGCCGGCGGGCCGCCTGTGGTCGCGGTCCCGGTCGGGGCCGGGGCCGGGGTCTCGCCCGTGGCGGTCCCGCCCGTCGTCGCAGCCTCACCCGTGGTCGCAGCCTCACCCGTGGTCGCAGCCTCGCCCGTGGTCGGCCGGGAGGCGGCCGGTGCAGCCTCGCCCGTGGTCGGCCGGGTACCGGCCGTCGCGGTACCGGCCGTCGCCGGTGCCCCGCCGACCGTCGTCGCCTCGCCGGTCGTCGTGGCCGTGGCTTCCGGTTCCACGCTCCCTTCCCCGTGCGGGGCGGCGGGTGCGCGGGACCCCTCGGGGAGGGCGGCGGGGCCGCGCCGGCCGGCAGGGGTCAGGGCGCCGCTGGGCGCTCCCGTTCCTGCCGGGAGCGCGACCGCCTGGCGGACGGCGGGCGGGCCGGCCGCGGCGGCGGCTCCTCGGCCTTCGGGAGCCCGGGGAGCGGGCATCGGATCAACCTCCGTGGGATGAGGGAACGCGGGGGCGTGCGGCGCGGTGGGGCATCACGCGAACGACCACGCGTGGTCGTCCTGGGCGGAGCAGGTGAACACGGTCAGATGAGCGCCACGGCCGCCGGAACCTCCCAGGCCGGAGACGTCCAGGCACAGGCTGGAGCTCTTGTGGTTGCGGATCCAGAAGGAACCGCCGGCGCGCTTGTCCAGGAACCACATCTGGTTGTCACCCGCGCCCGGGTTGCAGTGCCATTCGTAGACGCCCGTACGGGAGGGCCTGGCCCCGTAGTCCGGCAGGTCGAGGCAGTAGTTGTCCTTGGCGTTGCGGATGGTGAACAGGTCGGCCCCGTCAGGACCCGCGCCCTTCTGGTTGACCACCAGGTCCCAGAGTTGGTTGTCGCGGCTGGACCCGTCGCAGGTGAACTGTTCGACCTTGCCGTTGAGCTTTCCCTTCCCGAAGTCGGGCACGTCGGCGCAGAGCCCGGTCATCCGGTTCTTGATCAGGACGCCCGTCACCGTCGAGAACCGTGCCGACGTGGGCAGCGCGCCCCCGGCCCGGACGGCCGCCCGACGCACGGCCGCCTTGGAGGGTTCCGGCTTCTTGGCGGTCTTCGCTTCCGTCTGCTTCCGCGTACCGCTCGTGGTGGCCTTCCCGCTGTCCTGCGTGACCCGTGCCGATGGCGACGGTCCGGCGGACTCCTTTGCCGTGCCGCTGGGGGAGGGAGTCGCAGAGGGTGAGGCGGGCGCGTAACTCCCTGCCGTACGGCCGGTCTGTCCCTCGTCGAGCGGCATCACGTCGGACGAGACCGACGCGGCGGCGGGCCGGGTGCGGGTGTCGTCGTCGCTCAGCCCCATGAAGAGGAGCGGTACGCCTATGAGGAGGCTTCCGCCGATGGCTGCGGCGGCCAGCAGCGGCTTGTTGGGCCGGGGGGACGGGGGTTCACCGGCAGCCGATGTGGCCGCAGGCGGCTCCGTCCTGCCGCCGGCCCCTGCCGCCACGGCGGTCGTGTGGTCCGGTTCGGCGGAGGGGGAGGCCGCCGTGACACCGGCGGCGGCGGGCCCCGCGCCGGTCTCCGGTTCGGCCACGGTGGCCGGGACGGGGGCGGCGGCCTCGGTGCGGCCCTCCGCCGCTCCACCCGGCTCCTCACCCGCCGGCCGGCCGGCGGCAGGGGTACGAGGGGTGAGTGCGGGGCCCGCGGCGGTGCCGGAGACCTGGGGCAGAGCCGTGGCGCGGCGCACCGCGGGGTGCGTGGAGCCTTCTTCACGGGCCATCAGTCACTCTTTCCGTTGCTGTGGGGGAGACCGACCGGTCCGGCGCAGCGGACGGGCCAAGGGCCCGTGGCCGCTGCCGCGGTGCCACCGCTGAGCGCGGCGTCCAACCGGGCGAGCGCGGCGTCGTCCTGGTCGTCGAGCGGTGCCCCGCCGGAGGCGGACGCCGGAGGGATTCCGGGGAGTTCACGCAGGAGAACCAGAGGGGAGGCGGGCGACCCGCTGTCCGGGCGGACGTCCAGGACCCGGAACACCGTGCCCGGCGGGAAGACCACTTCATCGGCCCGGACGTCGTCCGCGGAACCGTCGAGCAGCTGCCGTATGCGCCGCCCGGTGACCGACGAGACCAGGTAGCGGGCACCGCCGGGCGCCGGCTGGGCGCCGTCGGCCGGCAGGGCGCTGACCGGGCCGGCATCCCTCAGCAGGCTCCCCGCCGCCGGGGTCTCCCCCGGGCGGGCGCCTCGCACGACGGCTCCCCGGAAGGCGGGCAGCCGGCGCAGCCCGGACGCCACACAGGCGGCGTAGGGCAGGAGCTTCCTGTCGCCCGTTCCGAGGGCGTGGTGCAGTGCGCCGTGGCTCAACGGCCCTTCCGTGACCCGGAGATAGAGCCGCAGGGCGATCAGGTCGGCGCGGGCGGCCTCCTGCTCCCGCCCGCGCAGCGCGGGCATGCGGGTCAGCATCCGGGCCACGGCGGCCCCGTGACGCTCCCACTCGCTCGCCGCGAGTTCCCGGAAGGCCGCTCGTTCCTCCTCCGTGCTGCTGTATCCGGGGAGGAACGGCGCCGGGGCGAAGGCCTCGGCGCCCCGGACGGCGCCGCTCGCCGCCGGAGGCGCCGGCACGGGGCCGGGGTCGGGGTCCGAGGAGGTCGCGATCACCCTGGCGGGCGCGGCGGACGGCTCGGAGGGCTCAGGCGTCGAAGGTGCGGGAACGGGGGCGGCAGCGGCCGGGGCCGTGGTTTCGCCCAGGGGTGCGGTCACGCCCGGCTCCTCCGCGGGGCCCGACGATCGCGTGGGGCCCGGCTCGCCGGGGGCCGGTCCGGTGACCGCGCGGGGCCCTTCCGCCGTGGCTGTGGCAGGGCCCGGCGCGCGCCGGGGCGCGGGAGCGGGCGAGGCGGGCGCCGGAGAGCCGGACACCGTGGCCGGCTCGGGGCCGGCGTCCGGCTCCAGGAGCTGGGCCAGCGGGATCCGGGGACCGGCCCCACGCGGACGCGCGGCCGGAGCGAGCGCACGCGCGGGGGCGGGCGCGGGCACCGGCCCGGAGGCCGCGGTGGACGCGGTGGACGCAGAGACGGGCGAAGCCCCCGGAGCCGACCCGGAAGCGGACGCGAACACCGGAGCCGACCCCGGCGCGGACGCAGGCGTCCGGGCAGGCGTAGCGACCCGTGCAGGCGTAGCGGCCCCGGAAGGCGCAGGGCCGGACGTGAGCCCCCGGGCCGGCCGGGCCCCGTGCGTCACCGCGGAGCCGGCGGACGCAGCCGGCGCCGGTACGGCTGCCGCCGTGGAACGTCCCGCACGCCCCGCCCCCGGCACGGGAAGCGTCCCGAAGCGCAGGCTCCGCAGGTGATGCCGCCCGGCCAGACCCCGGAGTGCCTGGCCGCCGTCCACACAGGTGCCGTGCACCATCAGCCGGGCACGTGCGCAGACGTCCGCCCCGAGCGCGTCGAGCAGCCGGGACAGCTCCGGCCAGAGCGACGCGTCCAGAGGCTCTCCGGCTCGCCCCACCTCGATCACCGGGCCGTCGGCGGCCACCGGGCGTCCGGCGACCGGCACCGGGTCGCCGTCCGGGCCGCTGATCCACAGCCCCGCCCGTGTCACGGCGGCCTGCCAGCGGTCGGAGAGCGGCAGCACGCCCTGCTCCCCCCGCCCTCGGCCCGGCACCGGAGAGCTCCACCGCAGCAGTCGCGGGTCCTCCCCGGGGGGACACACGACCGCGTCCACGTACGGATGCCAGCGCGGGACCCCGTCCGCGTCGGCGATCGTGGCCCGTACGGCGTACCGGTCCGTCAGGCCGCCCGTGGGCAGCAGCGGCAGCCCGGTGTGGACGACGACGTCGTGGCCCAGGGTCCCGGCCAGGGAGCGGCCCGCCTCCAGCACGTCGCTCCGTCCCCCGGGGGCGATCCGGATCCGGGACCGCGCCGAGGAGGGCAACGACCCGGCGGCTTCCGCCACATCGGCCGGCAGGACGTCCTCCCCGTCCGGGACGCCGACCAGGATCAGTGGTCCGCTCCGGTCCACGGGTATCGCGTAGCAGAGGTCCCCGAGGCGCGGAGCGAGCGCGTCCTTCGGCCGTACGAGCAGGCCGGCGGGTATCTGCTCGACCACGCATCCGCCTGCGGTGCTCTCCGTCCGGACCGGCGGCCCGGCCTGCCAGGCGGGAGAGGGCTGGCGAGGCCCCAGCGCGACGGGCTCCTCACCCGGCGCGAAGCGCCACCAGCCGCACCACGTACGGGAGTCGGGGCGCACCCCCGGGACGAAGAGCCCGCCGCCCGGTACGACGAGGACGACGGCGTCGGGAGCGATGACCTCCAGCCCCCAGGCCTCCGCGATGCGCCGGGCCGGAGCCTCACGACCCGGCCGGTCGTCACCGGCGCCGGACATGACCAGCCTGACGGAGGTGACGTTCTCGTCACGGAGGGAGTCCAGCAGCGTGGCGAGGCGCGGCCACAGAGCGTCCGCCGCCTCCTCCTCGGCCCCGGTCACCACGGTCACCGTGCCGTCGTCCGACGCCAGGGAGCGGGCCAGGTCACCGATGTCGGCGGAGGTGAGCGAGTCGTCCGTGGACGACCTGAGCAGCACGATCCCGTCGTACTCCTCCACGGCGAACGCCGCGGCGCCGGTGGGCTCCGGGGCGCGGCCGTGACCTGTCGTCCCCTTGCGCCTCAGGGACCATCGGCTCACAGCCCGGCTCCGAGATCGGTCATACGGCCCTCACGTGTCCACACAACACTGACAACTCCCGCCCCAGCCCATCCAGACGGCATCAACTGACGGGGTTGGCGGGGGAGTTCCTCCATGAAGAGTGGGTGAACAGAAGACGACTCGACGGCCCGTCAGGCCCCGGGCCCCGTCAGGGACGGCAGCAGGCGACCGGGCTGCTCCCCCGTGGGCGGCACCGTCGCGGAGTCGTCCCCGGGCCGGGCACGGGACCAGGCCCCCGCGGCCGACGACCCGCCCTGGGCCGACGGGTCCCTGAGGGTGACGACCACGTACGGAGAGCCCGGCGCGGCGTTACCGGTCAGGAACACCTTGTCGGTGGTGGTCCACACGCCCCTGCCGGTCAGCGCGCCGACGACGACCCGTGGGTCGGGCCCGTCGGCGGCTCCGGCCTCCCGCACGGCCAGGACCAGATCGGTCCGGAGGGGCTTGCCCACCAGTTCCCGGTCGCGGGACAGCAGCTCGCCGACCTCGTCGTACGGCACCCGCAGGACGGGGCTGCCGGGCAGGGACATCAGGAGGTGGCCGGAGTTCCCGGGGGCCCAGATGACGTACGGGTCGGGGCCGCCGGGGGCCTTCCACGGCGCGGGCTCCACACCGCCCGGCTGGTGTCCGCCGCCCGGTTTGGGCACCGCGGTGACGAGGACACCCGTGTTCAGCGGCCCCGGCGTCCGCGCGCTCGGGAACCAGGTGCGTCCCGCCGTGGTGCCGTCCGCGCCGAGCAGCCGGGTCTCCGGTGCGAGGGCTCCGAGCACCTCCAGGTGGAACGCCCCCAGGGCCGCCGGGCTGTCCAGGTCCCGTCCTGCTGCCGCCGCCCGCGCCACCAGATCGATGACTTCACCGCGGCGCGCCGGATCGGGCCGCTCCAGATGAAGGATCCGCGCGCCCTCGCTGTCCGGGTCGGGGTTCCGGCGCTCCCAGGCGAGCGCCGCCGCGGTCGCCCAGAACAGCCGGGCGCGTTGGGACGGCCCCACCCCGGCGCCGTCCGGCAGCCGCAGTACGCGTGCGGCCTCGGCGTCGAGGGCGCCGGGCCCGTCGAAGCCGCCCAGCCGCTGGGCCGCGTCCACGAGCACGGGCAGCGGCACGAACGCGGTGAGGGGGGCATCGGTGCCGGGTGCCGTGGCGGTGTGCAGCAGGGCGGCGCGGTAGTCCTCGGCGTCGAGGGCGGTGCCGTCCGGCGGACCGTCGGGAAGGGTCCCACGGATCTCCCGTACGGCGTGGTCCAGCAGGTCCATGGTGAACGGCGTGGCGCCGGCCAGCCATGCATCTCTCCCGCGCATCGTCTCCAGGGCGCCGATGCCGGCGAGCAGGCGGGGGTAGTCGGCGTCCTGCTCCACGTCCGCCCCCAGGACCGTCCGCAGGGCGCGCACCAGCCGCAGGGTCGCGTCCCGGACGGCGGGCGAAGCCGGCCCGTCGCCCTGGTGGAGACCGGCGAGACGGGCCACCTCGTCGAGCGCGGCACCGGACGGCTCGGGCCGGAATTCCAGCCACCGCCCCCGCCTGCCCCGGGGATCGGTGCTCAGGATCCGGACGTATCCACCGCCCTGCTCCGCGCTCAGACGCTGGATGCCGCTCGGCCTGGTGGAGGCGAACACCGTGCGGCCGGTCTCGTTGGCCGTGTGCTGGGCGTCGCTGACGGTCGCCAGGGGGTCGGCGACGAAGGGGATCAGCGGGGCGTCCCCGTTGACGAAGTCCGGGCCGCCCGCGGTCGCGTGCCAGCACTCGTCCATCACGATCACGTGGTCGTCGGAGAGCCGTGCCACGCTCGGCCGCCGCTTGAGAAAGGCACCGGTCGCGGTGGACCGCACGATGTGGCTCGTGCCGTCCTCCAGCGCCATGTCCGTCATCCCCGGAAACCCGTGTACGGCAAAGAAGTAGGCCGGCCTGCCCGCCCAGGGCACCGGGTCGGGGTCCTTGGTCAGGACGCCCGTCACCGGATCCTGATGCCAGAGCTCCGTCGCCGCCGGCATCCGCCGCATCAGCCCCTCGAAGCGGGCTGCCTCGGCGGGATGGAACACGAAGCGTCCGATCGACCGGCCTTCCGCGACCTGGGTGTACGACACGACCTCGCTCTCCCAGGCGGGCGCGTCCCGCAGGTTGTCCGGCCCCAGCACCTCGCCCGGTTCGCTGACGCTCCAGGTCCCCGCCGTCTCACCGGGACGGTGCTCCGGTGAGACGACGGCCGGGCCACCCTCCGTCTGCGGGGTGAACCGCAGACGGCCGCTGGTGGACCAGGTCGTGCGGCCGGTGCGGTCGGCGACCGCGCGCGGCAGGGCCAGGCCCCGCGCACCCGCCTCCGGGACCAGCAGGACCACGGGGACGTCGGCGGGGAGACCCGCCAGCACCGGGTCCAGGGCGAGCAGTTCGGCGAACACCTCGGTGGGCACGCGGTGCGGCGTGCCCTCGCCGTCCAGCACGACGACGTGGTCATGACCGCCCTCGGCGGCCAGGACGACGTACGGCGCCGGATCGGCGTCACCGAGCGGGGGCTCCCCGTAAGGCTGCTGGGCCGCTCCGACCGTCTGGGCGGTGTCCAGGTTCCTGATCCTGTCGCCTGTCCAGTTCCTCCCCCGGCTGCCACCGGTCCGGGGCAGGGTGCGGGCGACGGAGAACACCCCGTCCAGCACGAGACGGAAGGCGGCCAGGCCGGCGAGGCTCGTGGCCCCCTCCACGGTCTCGTCGAGTGCGACCCGGAACAGCTCGCCCCGCTGCACCTGGGTCACGGGGGCCTGCTCGCCCAGCCCGAGGACGTACCGGGTCACGGTGTCCAGGTCGAACGGGCCGTCACTCAGCGGGGATCCGGCCGTGGCCCGGCGCAGGGTGTCCAGCCGTGTCAGGGTCTCGCGCAGCACCGGGTACAGCGCCGCCGTGTCGATGCCGGGACCGTAGAGGTCCTCCAGGATCTGGTGGTGGTCCGGCTCTGCGTCCACGCTGTCTTCTCCGTCGCCGTCCTCCCAGTCCATGATCATGTCGAGGGAGTCGACGCTGCTCTCCGGGGACGTGGGCTCCGGGGAGTCGAGCAGCAGCTGTGTGGGCGCCATGGTGTCGGGCTCGCCTCGCTGGACCCGGATGAGCCGGTGCTGCTCCGGTGTCAGAACCAGTTCGTCGACGGGCAGTCGGTCACCGAGCATCGCCGCCTGCGTGGACTGTGCCAGCGACAGCGTCACCCCGATCGCGTCGAGTTCCGCGAGCGACACCATGCCCTTCAGCGGCACCACGGCGGGTGGGGCCGGAGGCTGTGTGGGGGCGGCGGTCGCGGTCTTGACCTGTTCGGGCACGACCCGCACGCCCAGCCGTTCCGAGAAGAGCCGCGCCACCTCCCGCAGCCAGCCCGCCGCGACGTCCGGGTCGAGGCCGGGGCGGACGGATTCGCTCATGTAGCGGCCCGACTTGTCGTTCACCGTCCACCGCTTCAGTTCCCGGCTCCACAGGAACTCGCCGGAGACCCGGCTCATCCCGGGTTCCGACCGGCCCGACTCCCCGAACCGCGCGGCGATGCCCGTGTGCCCGAGGCCGTCCAGGTCCTTCCGCAGCTCGTCCGCCGTCAGGTCCGGGGTCACCCGCCGCATGCCCGCGAGCAGCGCGTCGAACTGCTCCGGCGTGACGATCGTGCTCGGCTGCTCGCTGCCCAGCAGGACCCGCCCGTCCCCGGTCACCGTGTAGATCCACACCGCGTCCGGGTTGGCCGTGACCAGCAGACCGGGGTCGATCTCGTCCAGCGGGACCCACAGGGGGTTCACCCGTACGTCGCCCGCCGTGTCCCGCTCCTCGGGCTTGACACGCTTGGGAGCCACACTGTCGCCGAAGACGAGCAGGTCATGCGGTTCCGCACCGCTGCCGTCGTAGTGGTCGACACCGTTGTAGTGCACCTCGATCACCCGGGACGCATCGCTCGGGCCCGCCCGGCGGGTATCGGCCAGCCGGCCGTTCCACGCCACCTCGACCCGGGCCTCGAAGGTGTGGGCGAGCAGAGGCAGGAAGATCTCGCCCACGTCGGTGATGTAACGGTCCTCCCAGTGCGAGACGGCGTCCAGGACCGCGTGCATCTCCGCATCGTCCAGAGGTGCCGCGCTCGTCGGGTACAGGACGGCCAGCTCCGTGCGCAGGCCCGCCTCCGAGCGGTCGACCAGGGTGTCCGCGTCCACCCCGTGGTGGGCGAGCAGCGAGACGAGTCCGGCCCGGTGCAGTCGCGCGATCCGGGACCCGAACTCCTCCACCGTCGACAGGCGCAGCTGCCCGATGACGGACCGGGGCAGGCGGCCTCCGCTCCCGGCCACATATGCCTCGACGGCCTTGCGCATGGCGCCGACGACGGCGGTCTCCGGACCGCCCGGGTAGTACCCCGTCGTGGACCGGACCACGGCCCGGCTGCTCAGTTCCCCGCGTACGGCGTGGGCGTCGTCGAGCCAGGCGTCCGCGTCGGGGTGGGACTCGGCCAGGCCGGGCAGCCGGCTGCGTACGTGTCCGGGGTCGCTCGCCATGAACGAGAAGAACAGGCACTCCCCGGTGCCCGGGACCCGCACGGGCCGCCCTCTGGCCGCGCCGGGCGGGGTCTGGCCGGGATAGGGCGAGGGCTCAGGCTTGGGTTCGGGCTCAGGCTTGGGTTCCGGCTTCGGCTTCGGCTTGGGTTCCGGCTTCGGCTCCGGCTTCGGCTTGGGTTCCGGCTTCGGCTCCGGCTTGGGTGCGGGCTTCGACTCAGGCTTGGGTTCCGGCTTCGGCCCCGGATCCGGCTTGGGTTCCGGATCGGGCTTCGGACCCGGCTTCAGCTCAGGCTCCGGCCCCGGCTCCGGCTTTCCTTCCGCCGGCACCGCGAGTTGGTAATGGCGGTCGGCCAGGCTCAGCACAACGCGCGGCCGAGGGCCGACGGGCAGCGCTCCCAGGGAGCCCGCCAGGTGGCCCGTGGGGTCGGACGGTCCCGGCCCGAAGTCCTGGAAGCGCCCCGCTTCGTCCACGACAGTGATGTCCACGCCGAACGTCCGGGCGGCCAGCACCGGCAGCAGATCGGCCGCCCCGTGGTCCCAGCCCGCCTCGCCCGCCGTGTTCCCCGGGCGCATCAGCTGGGCGACGGCCAGCGCTGCCCGGGCCGCCCGGCCGGGGGTCACGGAGTGCGGGATCAGCCCTCCCAGACCGTCGAACTCGCGGCCGCCGGGGGTGTCCGCCGCCAGCGGTCCCGCGGCCCCCCGCAGCCCCGCCCCGGCGGCCTCGGTGTCGCTGAAGGTGTCCGTGACGTCCGGAGCGACGGCGTCGAGCAGGTCCGCGTCCGACGGGTCCATGAGCCGGGCGGCGAGCATCCGCAGCACCGCGTCGGCCGCCGCCCGCCGGTCTCCCAGGTCCACGCCCTGGTCGGTGAGCAGGTGCGGCGCACTCCTGCTCAGCCCCTCCACCAGGGCGTGCAGGAAGGCGTCCCCGTCCGCCGGTACGTCGTGAAGGGCGTACGTGACCCGGTCGGGCGAGGTCAGCCGGGCGTCCGGGCCGCTGCCGGTCCTCGTGTACGCCGGGGGCGCGGGCGGTGCCGGCGGCGGCGGCTCCGCCGCGGGCTTCCGGTAGGTGACCGCCGGGGGTTCCGCCCTTCCCGCCAGCCGCTCCCGGCCCTCGACGGTGGCCGCTTCCTGGTGCCACCGGGTGAGCTGGTCCGTCGCCGCCCGCACCCGGTGGTACTCGGCCGCCGCGTCCTGGGCCGTCGTCCTCAGCGTGTCGAGCAGGGCCCGCCGGTTGCCGAAAGCGGTGACGGCCGCGTCGTGCCGCCGGGTGGCCGACCGGACCCGCAGGGCAGCCGCGGCCACCGCTTCCTCCGCCCCGGTCACCGCGCGCGCGGCCGCCTCGGCGGGGCCACTCGAAGAGGCCACCCGGGCTTCCAAAAGCGGGAGTTGCGCCTCGGCTGCCGCCAGCTCCGCGCGGGCCCGCGCGATCTGCTCGCGCATCAGCTCCGCCCAGCCGTCGTGCGCGGCCTCACCTGCCGACTCCGTGTCGGCCTCGATCGCCGCCCGGACGTCCCGTATCCGGTCGCGTTCCGCGTCCAGCCGCGCCCGCGCCGTCGCGAGGGCGTCGCGGGGAGCCACGGCGGCGAGGTTCGCCGCTGTCAGGCGGCGGTCCGCCGCCCCGGCGGCCGTCCGCGCGTCGTCGAGGACGACCCGCGCGGCGTCCCGCTCCTCCTTGAGGCCGATCGCCGGGCGGCGCTTCTTCCAGTACGCCTTGTCGGCGTCGACCCAGGCCTTGCTCGCCTTGCCGACGGCGTCCCACGCGGCACCTACCCGGGCAGGGAAGTTCGTGTCGTCGATCAGTCCGAGTTCCCGGGCGACGTCGTCCCTGACCCAGGTCAGGGCGTACGCCTCCGAGCCCACCGCCTTCATGCCGGGTCTGGTACGCCCGAAGGTGCCGCCGACGAAACGCCCGAGGCGGGTGTCCTTGATGCCCCGCTGCACATCGGCGACGCTCAGCCACGAGGTGGGGACGGCGAACAGGAACACCCGCCCCGTCTTGGGTTTCGTGTTGATGGAGGTCAGCTGGTCCGCCGAGGTGGGCAGCGCGTCGCCCTCGGCGGCGTACGGCCCGGTGCCCGAACCGCCCATCTGGTGCAGGCCGGTCTTGTCGGAGCTGATCAGGACGCCCGCACCGAGCGCGGAGTCCTGGACGTTCTCCCGGCCGACGGACGCCGCCGCGCCGGCCCCGGTCCGCCGGAGCATCTCCATCTTCTTGCCGTCGGCGACGGTCAGCAGCCGGGCCCGGCTGAAGTCGGGCTTGGCGTACAGCTCCAGCTGCGCGCTCTCGGTGGCGGCGATGTTCTTCTCGGTCAGCCCGGGGATGCCGTAACCCTGCGGCGTCACCGCACGGTGGTAGTACGCCGTGAGAGCGGCGTTGCCGGAACCGTCCTCCAGCGCCTGGGCCGAGCCGGTGCCCAGCCGGGTCAGCCCGGTGTCCCTGGCCCTGCGCGCGGCATCGGGTCCTTCCATGGAGAACCCCGCGTCGTACGACAGGGCCAGCGCGTAGGTGTTCGCCACCTGGATGTCCGCGAGGCCGACGATCCGGCGTACGTCGAAACCGGTGGCGGGGAACCGGAACGGCTTCAGGGTGCCGTCACCGTGCAGGGTGTCGGGGCCCAGTACGTACGGCGAGAGGCCCTGCCGTGGTGCGGCGAGCCCCGTCAGGTCCGGGGGCGGCAGCAGATCGGCGCCCTCGGTGTCCGGGCCGGCGTCGGGGGCCATCAGGCTCAGCGGCACGTGCTCGCGCAGGGCCCCGGCGGGGCGCGCCACGCTGATGACCTGCTTGCCCCGGAACCGGTCGAACCCTCTCCGCACGGACCCCCGTTGCCCCGGCGCCGGGTCGTCGGCCTCCAGGGTGATCCGCAGCGTGTAGGGCGTCGCTATCTCCGCGTACGGTTCCGTCGAGGCGGCCCGGAACACGGTCAGGGTGGATTCCGTCCGGCTCTCGCCGCTGGATTTACGGCCGGAGCCGGTCTCCGTGAAGGTGGGGCCCCCCGCCACGGCCCCGGTGGTGTTCTCCGTGTGGACGGCCTCCCCCACGAGGTAGCCGAAGTCGGCGCCCTTCGTGGACTCGGCGCCCTCGGTGACCGTCTCGATGGCCCGCCGGTTCTCCTCCATCTCCACGCTGTGGTCCAGCATCTCGAACGTCGGCGTGCCCGGTTCGAGCTGGACCCTGATCCGGATCTGACGCTTGCCGATGCGGACGCTGTGCCAGCCCCACGCGCCGGTGCGGGCCGGGACGGAGGAGCCGCTGCCCGTCGACTCCTTGTCCAGGGACCGCATGACCCGGGACGAGACCAGGGTCCGGACGCGTTCCCGGCCGGCGTCGTCAAGACCGAACGCGGCCACCTGCTGTTCGAACGCGGCAAGCGCCGCGGTCGGGTCCAGCGCGTTGACGGCGTACGTGCCGAAGGCCTCGTTCCGCAGCCATGGCTGCGGGGACCAGCCGTGCTCGGTGTAGCGCGGCACCTCGCCCATGCCGTCGTCGATCAGCCCCACCAGGTGGGCGCTCTTCTCCGGGACATGGGCCAGCCAGCCGCCGGGCACGGTCGTCATCCGGCCGGCCGCCGCGGCGATCCAGTCGGGCACCAGCGGCCGGCCTGCGGCGCCGGAGTTCAGCAGGCTGGACGTCAGGGCCAGCCAGTGCTCGGCGGTACCCGACACGAGCACCTGGTGGCCGAAGCCCTTGCGGTTCATGTCGTGGACGAAGGCACGGGTCACGGTCCTGCTCGACTGGTCGGCCGTCGACCAGGGGCTGGCCACCAGGCCGTACGTGCCGAGCAGGCCGGGCCCGGCCGCGTGGGAGCGTGCGTAGACGAGCTGCCCGCCGACGAAGAAGGTGCGGGTCTTCGTGAGCTTCCCCGCCGTCTGCCCTGTGCCGCCGAGCACCATCTCCGTGTCCATCGGCACCGACCCGGTGAGGGCCTGGATGCCGTTCACCGCCGTCAGGTGCCGGAAGGTGGCCCACAGGGTGGCGTACGGGCCCTTGCCCATCAGCCCCGAAGCACTCCAGCCCAGCGGCCCGGAGCTCTGGTCGAAGTTGGCCGTCAGGTACTGGGGCTGGAAGGCACGGAGCACGGCCTCGCGCGTCGGTGCCCCTTCCTCGGTGAGCTGCCACGCACCGCCCGACCCGGAGGTCATGGTCTGTCCCAGGGCCGAGACGAGCGCCGGTGACGGGACGACGTCGATGGTCAGGAACGGATGGTTCTGCAGGTCCCGGAACATCTGCGAGCCCCGGCCGTCCGCTGTCACCGGGCCAGCGTCCCCCACCAGATCGGTGGCGCGCACCAGGCTGCCCGGCCGGGACAGGTCGCCGAGGGCCAGGGCCCGTGCCCGGTCGGGGCGCAGGGTGCGCACCGGCTGGAGGGCGACGCTCGTGTAGGGGTTGGCGGCGCCGTAGCGGTGCGGGTCAACCGCGGGCGCGTGCGTGCCGGGGATGCTGATGAGCACCTGCGCGGCCAAGGGACCGCCGCCGACCCGGCGCCCACCGGGGCCCGTACCGATGAGCAGGTCCTGCGGCCGGCTGAAGACGAACGGCTGGGTGCCGAGCAGCCCCAGCGTCGCCGCCCCGCGCAGTAGGCCGCGGAACCGCCAGTACCCGCCGCGGTCCACGGTGAGCGAGAGGTCGTAGCGGTAGAGGTGCGACGGCCCGGCGCTCACCGTCATCGGCTCGTACGTGGCCGTCGCGCCGAAGCTGGTCTCCTCGTCGTTCTGCCACCCCCAGCGCACACCGGCGCTCGGCCCGCCGGAGTTGTTCGGGGCACCGATGTCGTCGGTCATGGGGTCACGGAAGGCGAGCAGCCCTTCGACGCCCGCTTCCCCGATGCGCTTGGCGCTCTTCTGGCCGTCCACCCGCTCCACACCGATCGAGCTATAGCGCAGCTTGAAGTCGTCCTGTACGCCCTCGAAGCGGCGGTTGGTCAGCTCTCCGCGCAGCCAGATGTAGCGGTGGCCCTGCCCGATCCTGCCCGGCTCGTTGAAACGGATCCGGATGCCGGTGGTGGTCAGCGCCTCCAGGTTCCCCGCCATGCTCCGGTGCGACAGGGCGCTGAGGACCTCCAGCGTGTTGGCGAGAGCCGTGCGGTACTCGTCGTCGTTCCTCCACCGCGTCGTCGGCGTGGGGGACGCGACGGCGGTCGGGTCGGGCCGGTCCAGCAGGGCGTGCGCCCGCTCCCGCCAGGTCCTGTGCTCCGGCGGCGCCAGCTGGTCGAGCCGCGCGACCATCCCTGGATACGCAGCCGCGAGCGCCGTCAGCACCTCGTCGGCGAAGGTGTCCAGGAGGGTCCGCTCCTGTCCCGTGACACCGGCCGGCCCGGTCTTCGTACCGTCGCTGAAGGCGAACTCCTCCACCCGGTGCATGCCCAGGGTGGGCGGCCGGTCCCGGGCCAGGTACGCGGGGGCGAACGGCTCGGGCGTTCCCGCCCGCAGCGCGCGTCGCAGGCCGTCGTCCCAGCCGGCCAGCCGTCTCGCCTCCGTACGCGTCATCCGGTCCACGCTCCAGGTGTGGAACCGCTGCGGCCGGGTGCCACTGCCGCTGCGCTGGACGTACACCGTCTTGCGGACCAGGTAGAGACCCGTGGCGTCACCCTTGACCTGGCCGGCCGTCTTGATCGCCCCGGATCCGCCGAGGCCGGCGGTGCGCGACGCGGAGAAGAGGTAGCGGAACGCCCCACCGAACTGGAGACGGAGATTGAGGGTGCCGTTCCCCAGGTCGAAGAAGTTGAAGGCCGGTCCCGCGACGCCGTCGATGCCGAGCGCCGCCGTCTTCTGGACACTCCGGTCGTTGCGCACGGCCACGGTGTTGATGTCGCGCATCTCCGCGTCGGGCGTCTCCGTGATCAGCGTCGCCCGGCCCGGCACCACATCGACGACGAACACGCCCAGCGGTGTTCGGGCCTTGTCGTCGGCGAACAGCGGCACGGTGGTGACCCGGCCCCTCGACAGTGCCGGGCTCTGCCGCTGGAAACTCAACGAGGAGAAGAAGGAGTTCAGTTCACCGTAGGCGGTGCTGTCCGGCGCCACCCCGATCTCCTGGGCCGCCCAGTCCCGCATCCGGGAGACGGGGCCGAAGCCCTCCGTCCGGACCAACCGGTAGGCCGACTGCCGGCTGAGCTCCATGGAGCGGGGGATGCGCCCGAAGGACGCGGTCGTACTCGTCACGCTGTCCGGCAGCCGTACGGACAGCCCGTCGCGCATCGCGAACCCGAAGACGGCGGGCCCGGGGTCGGTCACGGTCCGGCCGTCCGCATCGGTGACCTGGAGGTCGTAGTAGACGTGGTCCAGATACACCCGCGATCCGTCGAGCGCGCGGGTCTCCGTCTGGCTCGTCCCCTGCTCGGTCTGCCCGTATCCCACCCGGTCGGTGAAACCGAGCCGCAGGCCGAGCCGCCCGAAGCCGCTGAAGGCGGCTGTACCGACAGGTCCGATGGGCCCGCCGAGCGCGAACTGGGTCGCCGACTGCATGGTCTTGCTCTGCCCGGCGGTGAAGACCGAACGGTGCATCCCGTCCACCTTGACGGGGCTGCCGTAGGTGTCGTCGAACTGCTCCCAGTCGCCGTAGTGGCGCGCGACGATCCCCAGCTTCCGCACACTGCCGTCCTGCGCCGTGTACGGGAAGACGCGTCCCTCCCCGGCCAGGGTCTTGGGCTCGTGGGTGAAGGCGTACGTGACGTCGTCCATCAGGCTCGCACCGGTCGCCCGGCCCTTCTTCGGCCGCGCCGGGCGCACGGTGTCGGACGCTGCCGACAGCACCCGGCCGATCTCGGCCAGCGCCTTTCCGGTACCGCGCAGGAGGACGTCGCTGTGCCCGAAGGTCATGCCGCCGGAGACCATGTCGAGGAGGATCTCCGGGGGTGCGTCCCGGAGGAGTTCCTGCACGTCGTCGATGTAGGCGGGCATCCGGGAACCGTTGCCGAAGTCGGCCCGGTCCCGCCGCCCGCCGAGCGGCCGGGGCCGGTCCCGTTCCAGCACGGGGGGCCGGGTGCGGGGGAGCACGGGCGCGTACGGCTCGGCGCCGGGGTCACCGCTGGTCGTGACCGGGCGGCGGGCAGGCTGCGGGGTGGCCCCGGTCGCGGTCGCCGGGGCGGTTGCGGGTGCGGGGGCGGGAGTGGTGGCGGGGGTGGGGGTGACGTCCCCGATGAGCCTGCTGATCAGCTGGAGGTGGCGACTGCGCAGGCCGCCCTGGGCGAGTCCTTCGGGCGCGGGCCGCGTGTAGTCGCCGAGGAGGCTGCCTTCGACGTCCGGGCGGTGCGGGGCGGCCGTGTGCCGGGACTCGTCGCGGAGGCCGAGCATGTGCGTGATCTCGTGCGCGTAGTCGACGGGGTCCGCGTCCGCCCACCAGGCGGAGCGGGTCATCTGCTGGTCACGGCCGACGAAGACGACGTTGAGCCCGTTGGGGTGCGGGTCGCTCCCGACGCGCTCCACGGTCACATGCAGGAGGTCACCGTTCGGCAGCCGGTGCCCCGGGGCGTTGAGCGCGGTCTCGACACCACTCAGCACCTTGTCCCAGACGTCGTCGGGCATCCCCTCCGGGGAGGCGGTGCCGACATGGACGGTGAGGTCGGTGACATGGTCGCCGCCGGCTTCGAAGCGGCGTACGTCGAACTTCGACCTCACCGCGAACTGCGTCGTCTGTCCCGGCCGTTGCGGGTCGGGGGGCGCCGACACCGGGTCGACCCAGGTGTGCGAGCGGGTCACCGGCTCCGCCCCGGCACGCGCCGCTTCCCATTCCGGCGACCCCGGGCCGGTGGTCCCCGGACCCGGCCCCGGGCCGGTGGTCCCCGGCACGGGACCGGGCGCCCCGACCACCTCGGGACGGCGCTCCGGTGACACCGGGTCCTCCGGGCCCGGCTCGCCCGGCAGCTCCTGACGGTCCGCGGCGGACCGCGTACCGGGCGCCGAGGGGGAAGGGGTGGCCGCCGAGGCGGGGGAGGGCGGGGCGGACTGCGGGTGGGAGGACGTGGGCGCACCCCCGGCCGAGGTGGTGGGCACCGGCGCGCCTGCGGCCGAGGTGGTGGGCACCGGCGCGCCTGCGGCCGAGGTGGTGGGCACCGGCGACGGGCTGCTCACAGGCATCGCGCCCGGAGGAGTGGCGGCGGGTGAGGTGTCCGACGCGGCTGTCGGCGTGTGCGGCAGGTCGGCGGTGGGCGTGTGCGTCACCGTCGGCGGCGCTGCGGCGGGCGACGTCCCCGCGTCGTCGGTGGTGTCCGCGTCCACTTCCTCGGCCGGTCCCGGCTGGCCCGTGCCAGCTCCGCCCCGTGCGGCTGACGACGGCTGGGGCGCCTGCGGGGCCGTCGGCGAGGACGAGGCGGGCAGGTGCGGCGCGGGGGCGGCCCCCGATCCCGACGGCCGGTGGCCGGACGCCGGTGCCGCGCCCTCGCCCGCCCGGTGGCGGTCCGCCGCGGGGCCGGACGTGAGATCCGTTGTGAGGTCGGAGGTGAGGTCGGTCGGCAGAACCGACGCCTGGTCCGCCGTGGGGTCCGACGGAAGGTCCGCCGTGTGGTCCGGCGTGAAGTCCGGCGTGGTCTCCGTCGTGGGGTTCGCCGTCCCGGCCGTCTGTACGGGCGTCGGCACGAGAGGCGGCAGCACCGTCCCGGGCGGGGGAAGCGGGAGGCCCGAGGCCGGCCCCGGAACCCCGCCGCCGGTCCGGACCGTGTCCGGCACGTCGCCCCGTACGCCGTCCGACACCGGCGGGCCGGGCGTGGACGACGGTCCGGGGGACGTGGCCGGGCCCGCGGGGGCCACCGTGACGGGCGGGGACAGGACCGGCGGTGGCGTGACGACCGGGGGCAGCGCGGTCGGCGGCGTGGTCGGCGGCGCGGTCGGCAGCGTGGTCGGCGGTGCGGTCGGCGGCGGTGTGACGGCCGAAGACGTGCCGGTCGTGGGCAGCGGGCTTCCGCCGACCGTGCCGGGTGCGGGGCCGGCCGGCGGCACCGCTCGCGTGGGCGGGCCGTCGCCGCCCGCACCGCCCGTGCGCGGCAGGTCGTTCAGCGAGTCCGGGCCCACCGGCGGGGCGAAGAACTTGCTGTTCAGCCACAGTGCCCCTCCCCCGACCGCGGACTCGGCGTACATCCCGAACACCCCGCTGGTGCCGGACCCGACGAACGTCTCCCACTTGAACTCCCAGTTCCCGTCGAAGAGTCCGTTGACCAGCACCTCCGCGAGCGACTCGCTGAGCCCGGAGACGACGAAGACCGCCGGGACGTCGTAGACGTCGTTGAGCACCTTGGTCACGAACGGGTTCGGCTTCGGGACGTCGATGGGCAGGTTGTCGAAGTGGTCGCCCCCCGTGTCGAGCCAGTTCTTGAACTTGTTCGAGAAGTACCCGCCGACACTCTCGAAGAGCCCCCCGAGGGCACCGAACGCCGCGGCCTTGCCGACATCGCCCCAGTCGATGCCGTCCGGTTTACGGCCCGGAGGGTTGAACGCGATCTGGGCGAGCTTGACCGCCAGTGTCTGGATCGCCTCGGCGAAGGCCTCGCTCAGCGCGGGCGCGATATGGGTCATCCGCAGCAGCCGGTCGATGATCATGAGCAGCGCGAGCCGGCTGCGGGCCCGCGCCAGCGCCATCTGGGAGATCGACGTGCCGCCGGTGAAGAACGCCATGGCCGCCAGGAAGGCCAGCTCGATCAGGAGCATGACGATCTCGGCGATGATCTCCCACTTCGACTCCTGGATCTTCATCGAGTAGTCGATCTGGCCGTCCGCCATGTCGTCCAGCTGGTCGACGAGCTCCTCCAGCCGGTTGACGCCCCCGTCGTCCGTCAGCAGGGACAGCCCCTGGACGTAACCGCGCGCGACGTCCTCCGGCAGCGCGCGGCCGGCGTTCTGTACGGACTCCCGCACGGCGTCGCGCAGTTCGAGGACCCGCTTCCCCAGGTCGAGGTAGAGGGCACGGCTGTCCCACGCCAGGTTCTCCCTGGCCTGCAACGGCATCTCGCCGAGCAGGATCCAGAGCATCTTCCTGACGTCCTCGGGGAAATTGATCTCCTGCACTCAGCGCTTCCCCTGCCCGCCGTCGCCCCCGAGGGCCTCGTTCGTCTTCCGCTGGTGGGCCTGGATCTGTTCGGTGGTGTCGGTCCGGGTGCCCTCGATGTTCTCCAGATTGGTGAGCGTCGCGGAGACCAGCGCGTCCAGCGCCTCGTACAGACCCTGGGTGATGTCGGTGCAGTACCGGTTGTTCTCCTCGTACTTCGGACGCACGTCCCGGGCGAAGTCGTCCGTCCAGCCGGGCCATTCCGTGTAGTCGTTCTCCTGGCGCCTGAAGTCCTCGCCCATCTTCTTCGCGAGGGCGGGCAGGTTCTTCATCTCCTCGATGCTGCGCCGCAGTCCGCCCGGGTCCGCCTCGTACAGACCGCTCATGCCCTGCCCCCGTTCCGTGTGCCCGGACCCGTCCGGCCGTCGTCGTCCGAGTCGTCGTGGATCTCGTCCCGCAGCCGGTCGCCGGACCGCCGGCCCCCGCCGCCCCCCGGGCTCTCGTACGCGGGCCCGAGGATGCGGTCCCAGTCGACCTCGAAACCGCCGAACTCCGGTGCCACCCCGCTGGGGCGGGTCAGCGGCTCGAAGATCTCCCGCACCCGGTGCGCCATCTCCGCGCGCCCCTGGTCAGCGGCCTCCAGCACCGAGGCGGCGAGCTGCCCCGCCGGCATGGAGCGGTACCGGCCGTCCAGGAACCGCAGCCCTGTCAGCTCGCCCTGCGGCCCGACCGTCACCTCGACCGTGCGGTCACGCGAGCGCACGGTGTGCGATGCGCCGCGCAGGTCCTCCTCGGCCCGGGCCACGGCGGCTTCGACCGCCTGGAGCTCCGCCATCGCCTTCGCCACGCGCCGGTCCATCGGCTCGCGCGGGTCCCCCGGGGTCATCGGCCGATCACGGCGGGCGAGCCGCCCTCGTCCGTACCCCAGACGTCCTCTTCCTCCTGGACCCACGCGTCCCTCGCCCGGTCGCCGCTCTCCGTCTGCGGACGGGCCGGGGCGCCGCCGCCCGCCGGCGGGACGAAGGGCATGCCGCTCGTGGTCGTGGCGTTCCTCGGGAGGGCGATCGGTGCCTCGTCGGGCGCCCGGCTCGACGCCGTCATGCCCGCACCGCCCCTGCTCCTGCGGTTGCTGACGACCTGGCCTCCGTCGATGACGTTGCGGATGCGTTCGGATGTGCCCTGGCCGCCCTGCCCGCCGCCCTGTCCACCCATCGGCATCCCGCCCATCGGCATGCCTCCCATGGGTGTGCCCCCGGCCCCTCCGGAGCCGCCGACCGAGGATCCGGGGAGCGAGCCGGTGTTCAGGGGGGTACCGACCATCGGTGGGGAGCCGGCCCCCTCGGCCGCGGTGGCCGCCGCCCGGTCGAACGGGGAGGCGTAGGGCAGCTCGTCGTACAGCTCCTCCTCGTAGGGGAAGCCGGAGCCGTACGAGGATGTGTCGTAGCCGGAAGGCGAGCTGCCGGTGCCGCCGTTCAGATAGCCGGAGGTCGTCGTGCCGTCGGGCCGTTCGTAGGTCGTGGCGCCCGTGTCCGGGTCCAGGACCGAGGTGCTGCCGTCGGGGAACTCCGTGACGAGGCGCCCCTCGGAATCCAGGTGGGACAGGCTCCCGTCGGGGTTCGGCAGCGTGTCGCCGATGTTGAGGGGGCCCGTCATGGAGGTGCCGTCCGGGCGGGTGATCGTCGCGCTGTGGGACGCCGGGTCGATGATCGTGCTGCTGCCGTCCGGGTAGTCGGTGACCACGCGGCCGTCCGCGTCCATGTGGGTGACGCCGCCGTCGGGTCCGGGCAGACCGTCGCCCTGATAGACGGGGCCGCTGATGGTGGTGGGGGATGCGAGATCGTCGCCCAGGAGGGGTCCGTCCAGTGAGCCGCCGTCGAGGGAACCACCGTTGAGCGATCCTCCGCCGATCACTCCGCCGTCGGCCGAGATCCTCCTGAGCGCGTCACGGGCCGTCGTGTCACCGACCGGGGAGCCGCCGTCGGGCGAGCCTCCGTCAAGCGATCCACCGTCGAGCGAGCCTCCGACGAGCGATCCACCGTTGAGCGAGCCTTCGTCGAGCAATCCGCCGGCGAGCGATCCGCCGTCGAGGGAACTGGTGTCGAGGGACCCCCGGTTGAGTGAGCCACCGCCCAGCACCTGCTGCCGCTGCTCGTCGTAGGCGGCCTGTGCCTGCGCCTGGGCCTCCTCGCGTTCCTTCTCCTGGGCCAGCTGCCGCTGCTCCTGCTCGGCCTGCTTCTGCTCCTGCTCCTGGCGCGCCGCCTCCTGCGCGGCTTCCGCCTCCTGCGCGGCTTCCGCCTCCTTCTCCTTCTCGGCCTGCTTGGCCTCCAGTTCGGCCTGTTTCGCCTCCTGCTTCGCTTCCTGCTCCGCCTGCTTGGCCTCCTGCTCGGCCTCCTTGGCGGCCTGCTTCGCCTCGGCTTCCGCCTGCTGTTCCGCCTGCTCCTTCCTGGCCCGCTCCTGGTCGGCCTTCGCCTGGTTCATCTGCAGGAGCTGCATCTGTTCCTGGCGTGCCTGGGCCTCTTCCTGCTTCTTCTCCTGTTCGGCCTGCTTGGCCTCCTGTTCCTTCTCCTTCTCCTCCTGCTTCGCCTCCTGCTCGGCCTGCTTCGCCTCCTGCTTCGCTTCCTGCTCCGCCTGCTTGGCCTCCTGCTCGGCCTCCTTGGCGGCCTGCTTCGCCTCGGCTTCCGCCTGCTTGGCCTCCTGCTCCTTCTCCTTCTCCTCCTGCTTCGCCTCCTGCTCGGCCTCCTTGGCGGCCTGCTTCGCCTCGGCCTCCGCCTGCTTCGCCTCGGCCTCCGCGTCCCGCCGGGCCTGTTCCTCCGCGGCGGCCTTCTCCTTCGCCTCCTGCTCCGCCTTGGCCGCCTTTTCCTTCTCGTCCTGCTCGGCCTTGGCGGCCTTCTCCTTCGCCTCCTGCTCGGCCTTCGCCACAGCGGCAGCAGCGGCGGCAGCAGCCGCCTGGTCCTTCTGCCACTGCATGAACTCTTCCTGCTTCTTCGCGGCCGCGGCCGCCGCGGCCTCCGCCTCCGCCTTGTCCTTGGCCGCCTGGTCCTCGGCGTACTGGGACGAGAGGTCGTCACCGCCCCTGGTCCTGATGGACCCCAGGTCGAAGTTCTTGGTGCTCCAGCTGTTGTGCACCTGACGGATCGCCTCGTCGGCGGGCTCCACCAGGTTCTCGATCACCGACGCCTGCCAGTTCTCGATGGCCCTTTCCCCGACCTTCTTCCACGTCGAGAGTTCCGTCAGATTCCCGAAATCGTCAGCCTTACCCAGACGGGTCGCATCCTGCGCGAATGTACCCGTCGTGTGATACGTGGTGTAGTAGGACGGATATTGCCCGCCCGTACTGTTCACCTTGTAAGTGATCTGCTTTATATTGTTGTGCCACACATGATCGGCTATTTCCTTCAGCAGATCATGAAGCCATCGCAACGGGTTCCCCATATAGAGTTCCCAGTCCATCCACCTCCGGTGCAGTTCGACCACCGCGTTACGGAAGTCCGTCTTCGCCTGACGGATCTCGTCGCCCTGGAGGGACCCGGTCGTGTCCGTCGCCCGCATGTCCTTCTCGTAGCCGGCGTACTGCTTGCCGAGCGTGTGCACGAGGTTCCAGAAGACACCGGCGGCCTGACCCCGCCACGCCTCGTTCTGCTCGGTCCCGAGCCTGCTCTCCCACTCCTCCACGGCCTTGCTGCGCGCGGCGAAGAACTGGGCCACCCGGTCGAAGGAGGCCGCCGCAGTGTCGAAGGACGCCAGCGAGACGGCCTGGTCGTTCGGCACGTCCACACCGTTCCAGGCGAAGCCGTGCGTCCCCTTGTCCTCCTCGTACAGCAGCGCCTCCAGCGCCCGGCCCGTGCCGTAGCTGTACTGCGTGAGGTCCTGGGTGCTCCAGGTCGCCTTGTCCCCCGAGAGGCCGAGGTGGTTGTCGTACTGGCTCTTGAACTCGCCGCCCTCCACCACACCGCCGGCCGGAGGGCCGTCGTTGCTCTTGTTGCCGAGCAGGGTGAAACGGGCCTTGTACATCGAGACCTGGTCGCCGGTGGACGCCGTGTCATCGCTGGTCGCGTAGAAGGGAATCACGAAGTCCGTGTTCTCGATGCGCCAGCCGGAGTTCTCCACCATCCAGTTGAGATCTTCCACATCGACGTACGTCACGGAGTTCTGCCTGCTGATCTCCACCTTCATCTGCGGAATTCCGTCGTTGCCTTCAAGGCTTTTGAAGAGGGTGTCGCGCGCGGGTGCCTTGTATCCGGTGAAGAACATGACCGCTTGGTGCCAGGAATCGTTGGCCGAGGTGAGCGGCTTGACGTTGTCCTCAGCCATGATCAGTCGTCGTCCTCGCCGTTGCCCCCGCCGAGGACGTCGTCGATGTCCGAGAAGATGTCCAGCAGTTTCTGGCCGTCGATCTTCTCCAGATTGGCCCCCTGCGTCTTGAACAGCTCCTCGATCGTGCTCTCCAGACCGTCCTCGATGCTGCTGAAGAGGGTCTTCTGTTCTTCGAGGATCGCGACGATCTCGGTGATCATGTCGACCACCGCCTTGTTGAGGCGCTGCCCGTTGGTGAGGGTGTCCTTCAGCATGCCGCCGATCGTCAGCGGCACGGAGGCCCCGGCCAGGGTGCCCTCCGGCCGCTCACCCTCCGGCAGCAGGTTGGACAGCGCGGGGGCGTCCGTCCCGTCGCCCTGGATCTTGCGAATTTCCTCCGAGAAACCCTGGACGTCCTGGCTGAGGAAGTTCTCGAGCCAGGCCTTGTCCAGGTTCACGGGCGCGCCCTGCGCCATGCCGATACCTCCTGGTGCCGTGGGGACAGAACATGCGGGCGGCGGCCGCCACGGCGTGCGCCGGGGGCAGCCGCCCGTGGGGTTGTGCCGGGCGGTCAGCGACCGACGCGGACGCCCTCCCACAGCTGGGTCAGGGACTTCTCGCTGTACTGGTAGCTGCCCGAGACATCGGTGAGCAGCGCCGAGTGACTCGCGAGCAGGCCCTTCATCGCGTCGACGGCCTGGTTCCAGGCGATCTGCTTCTGCGTGTACACCTGGCGGTCCTCGCCCTCCCAGGTGTTCTTGAGCTCCTGCAGCTCGGCGTCCAGGTTCACGAGAATGCTCGCTATCGCCTTGGTCTGCTGGACCATGTCATCGGCGGCATTCTGCATATGGGAGTAGTCGACATAGATGTAACCGTCGCTGAAATCACTCATGTCCGGCCTCGTTTCGCGGGGGATACGGGAAGGTGGGGGCCCGGGGGCGGGGTCAGCCCTTCAGGGCGTCGAAGACCGACTGCGACTGGCTGTAGGCCTGGTTGATGGCCTCGTTGGACGACCCCTGGGTCATGCCCTGAGTCCGGAGCGTCTCGTTGAGGGTGTCGACCATCTCGCGGACGTTGCGCGAGATGATTTCCGCCTGGTCGTCCCACTGCTTCAGCAGGTCCTGGTAGGCCTTGCCGTCCGAGCCCTTGAGGCCGGAGGCGAGGTTGAACTTCATGTTCTCGACGTCCTGCCGGCTGCGCTGTACTCCGGTGAACGCCTGCTCCAGAGCGGTCACACCGTTCTGTGTGGCGCGTGCTTCCGACTGCTGCATGCCCGCCATGGACAGCACCTCCTGATGTTGGCGACGACTGGGGGTGTCGCGTCAACCAAACGTAGACAAGAGGCAGTTGAGGCAGCAACGAATTGCTGGGAATTCCCCGATCCGTCGCACTCCATTGGCGACGGCCGCCCCGGGAATTCATTTTCCGTACGCCATTCATTTCCGGTATCCCGTCATTTCGGATCGCACCGGGCCGCGGTGGTCGAAGAGCGTCCGGCCGCCGCCGCCTCGGGTGTCAGGTCCGGTCCGGTCGGCAGCATCGCCAGCAGCGGGGCCGGCAGCCCCTCGGCCGAGCTCGCGGTGTAGCCGAGCGCCTCGGCCGCCTTCTCCGTGCCGATCCGGTACTTCATGCCGGTGTCCGTCACCAGGTAGACCGTGCCGCCCACCTCCCCGCCACCGGCTCCGAGCGCGTGCACCAGCGCCCCGCCGCCCGGCCGGACGGTGATCCGGCCGACCCGCACACAGGCCGGGGTCAGCCCCTCGGCCGGGGCCTGCGCGGCGGTGCCCAGCGCGCCCTGCGGGGTCTGCACCACGCTCACGCGCGTACCGGAGCCGTCTGCCTGGATCCGCACGCAGAGGGTCCGCCCGTCCTCCAGGGACACCGCGTCGGGCGGAGAGTCCGGGAGCCCTCCGGCATCCGCGGCGGCCGGCGCCCGGTGGTCGGCGAGGGCGTCCGATCCCAGCTCGGCGGCGGTGGCCGACCGTCCGCCGTACACCTTCTTCCGCGTCTCCGGGTCGCCGAGCACCAGGGCCGCCCCGGTCGCCGTGAGCGGTGCGAGCCCGTCCTCGGTCAGCAGGTGGTAGCGCCCCTGCGCGCCCGGGACGGTGATCCGGAACACCTCACCGATCCGGGTCTCCCGGCCGCCGAGCAGGGGCCCCTTCCCGCCCCGGCCCGCGACCTCGGGGGGCTCCAGACCGGGCCCGGAGGGCAGGGCGTTGAGGAACGCGGCCGACACGCGCAGCCGGGGCGTGGATGCGTAGCCGAGCGCTTCGGACGCTCCGGCCGCACGGTCCAGCCGGAGCTTGCTGCCTCCCCACACCAGGTAGTCGGTGCCGTCGGGTCCGCTCACCAGGAGCCCCTGGCCGGCGGGCAGGCCCTGTCCGCCGCCGCCCGATCCGACGGCCAGCGTGGTGGCCGCCGCACCGGTCGTGCTGCCCGAGCACACCTGCCAGGCCCCGGTCTCCAGGTCACCGGCGGCGGGCAGGACGTCGGGGGCGCCTGCGATGCCCACCGGGGTGCCGTGCGGGGTGTCCCGCAGCGAGGCACCCCCGACCTGCGTGGTCTTCATCTCCGCCCCCGCCAGCAGCCGCGCGGACGCGTAGTTGCGTACGGGGCGCAGCCGGCCGGCCAGGTAGAGGTAGCGGGAGCCGGTGTCCTTGTCGACCACCAGGGTCCCGGCCTCCTTCCATGAGTCCGTCGTGCCGGGCTTGAGGAGCCCGAAGACGAACGCCCCGGCGGACAGCAGCACGGCGATGACGATGCCCAGGGCGATGCCCCGGTTGGTCCGCCCCTGCGGGCTCTCCGGCGCGTCCGGATCGCCCCGGAGCATCCCGGAGGTGAGGCGGCCCATGACGAACATGTGCGCCTGGACCTGATCGCGTTTCGACTGCACGGCGCTCCCCCGGAGTCAGGCGTTGAGGGCGCGCAGGGCGCCGTAGACCCCGAGCACCCAGAGGGTGAGCGGCAGCAGGCTGATCGCGGTGGCCGAGTGCAGCAGTTCCCCGGCCCGGCCCCAGTAGGGCACCAGCCGCCGGCCGGGCACGGTCCAGGAGAGGATCGCGGCGAGCGCGGCGACGGACAGCAGGGTTCCGGCCACCAGCAGCCGGGTCCCCGGCGCGGCGTCCCGGGCCGCCGTGACCGCGAGCAGCAGCGCGCCGCCGGCGGCGGGCACCACGAGGGAGAGCCGCTGCCACACATGGCCGAGCCCGCGCGCGTGGAGCGCCAGCAGGACGATCAGGACCGACACCAGGACGACTTCGGGCAGTCCGGCATGACGGACGAGCACCCCCAGGCACCCGGCGCAGACCAGCCCCACGGCCCCGTACAGCGAGGTCATCCATCCGTCCGCGACCACGGTCCGGTTCGCGACGAGTGCGGTGGGGTGGGGCTCGATGCCCTCCTGGAGCTGCTGGGCGTTGGTGGGGAGCGGTGGCATCCGCAGCCCGGACATCCGGAAGGACAGCGACGGCACGAAGGCCCCCAGCACCACGGCGGTCAGCACGCACACCGCGGCCGCCTCCGCCGGAGCGAGGTCCGCGGTGATCATGAGGGCGGCCCCGAGGACCCCGAACACGGCGATCACGGCCATGCACAGGAACAGCGCGGCGAAGGCCGCCACCACCGCCAGGGCTAGCACCGCCCCGCCCGTGCCGGCGGCGGAGGCGGCGAGCAGCCTGGGCCCCAGGACGGCCTCGTGGTGCGGGCCGCCGAGGTCGCCCCCGGTCAGCAGCCAGCCGGCCAGCGCCAGATAGGGGCCGGCCATGGAGCCGAGAGCCGCCGCCGCCCCGGCGTCACCGACCGCGCGGCTCGCCGCCGCCGCCCCCGCGAGCAGCAGCAGCCCGGCGAGGGCGGCGCACAGCGCCCGGGTCCCGGTGTGCGGTGCGGGGAGCGCGAGGACGACCAGCCCGGCCAGGAGAGCGGCCACCGCGAGTCCGCAGAGCGTCCGCCGCCCCGCCGCGGGTCCCCAGCCGTAGGGGCGGCCGTTCATGGTCGTCGAGATGCCGTCCACCAGGTCGTCGAGGTGGACCTCGGGCAGGGCCTCCGTGCGGGGCCTGAGGTGGACGGTCTCACCGTCGCGCAGGTCGTACGAGTCGAGGGTGCGTTCCTCGTCGAGCGGCGGGCCGCCGAGGCGTTGCAGGACCCAGCCCCCGTGCTCGATGCCCTCCTCCGCGAGGTCGTCGCCCGCGTAACCGAGGACCGCGGGCAGCAGATCGGCCACCGGTACGTCGGCGGGGACGGCGAGGTCGATGCTCCGGGCGGGTGCGCGGACGGTCAGGCGGCACACTCCGGCCACCTGGGTGTCGGTCATGGGGGCCTCTCTCCCGGGCACGCGGTCGCCGGGGGAAGAGGTGCCCGCCCGGGTCGGTGCCTTCCCGAACGGACGTCTCCACCTGGCGTGTTGGGGGGAACGTCCGGGGGATCGTAAGCACGGCTGCCCGCGTCCGGGGGCCCGCGGAGGGGGCTGAGGGCCGACCCTCCGCCAGCGTTCACGGCCCCGCCCCTGAGCGTTGTCCGTCCGTTCACGGGCCCCGGTCCATGCTTTCGTCGAACCCCTGTGTGACCTCCGACGATTGAGACCCTTCCTTGAGCGTGGTCCTGTTCCGACGGCCGGCCCGCCGGCGCGGCCCGGAGATGCCCGACGGTGAACTGAGCCTTCAGGAACCGCCCACACTGCCCGAGGTGGTCCCGGACTCCTCGGCCGTCTGGACCTACCTGCCGATGGCGCTGATGTCCGTGTCGATGATGCTGATGTTCATGCGCCCCGGCATGACCAAGGGCAGCGGGGGCTTCATCTATCTCGCGCTGGGCCTGATGGTCCTGTCCACCGGGGCGATGATGGTCGGCCAGGCCATGCGCAGGAGCAGCGAGCGCAAGGAGCGGCTCAAGGGCGAACGCCGCGACTACCTGCGCTATCTGGGCCAGACCCGGCGCAAGGTCAGGGCGGCCGTCGTCGACCAGCAGCGCGCGCTGGCCTGGCGTCATCCCGAGCCCGCCGCCCTGTGGTCGCTGGTGGGCTCCACCCGGCTCTGGGAACGCCGCCCGCAGGACGAGGACTTCGGCGAGGTCCGGGTGGCCGTGGGGGAGCAGAAGCTGGGGCTGCGGCTGACCCCGATGGCGACCAGCCCCGTGGAGGACCTGGAGCCGCTCGCCGCGCACGCCCTGCGCAGCTTCATCCGCGCGTACGCGACCGTCCCCGAGCAGCCCATCGCCATCTATCTGCGTGCCTGGGCGCGGGTGCTGTTCCGCGGTGACGAGGAGCAGATCCGGTCCGTGGCGCGCGCGATGGTGGCCCAGCTGGTCACCTTCCACGCGCCGGACGACGTGTGGGTGGCCCTGTGCGTGTCCGACGAACGGCGGCCGGACTGGGAGTGGGCCAAGTGGCTCCCGCACCACATGCATCCGCAGGAGAGCGACGGCGCCGGCCCGGCCAGGATGTCGGGTGCTGCGTTCAACGAGCTGGAGGACCTGCTCGGCGCGGAGTTCCTTGAACGTCCGCCGTTCGACCCGGACGCGGCCGCCGGGCGCGAGGAGCCGTTCACCGTGATCGTCGTGGACGGCGGCACCGTGCCGGCGGGCCACCGGCTGGACGGGCCGGGTCTCCGCAACACCGTCGTCCTCGATCTGTCCGGGGCCCTGACCTGGCGCCCCGGGCGGGTCACCCTCCGCTTCGACGTCACTCCCGGCGCCTTCGGCCTCGTCAGGACCGACCGCGACCGCAAGGAGCAGACGACGCTGCTCGGCCGCCCCGACCGCTTCGGCCCCACCGGCGCCGCCGCCCTGGCCAAGCGCCTCTCCCCGTACCGCATGGGCACCGGCGCCGACGCCGGGGAGCCCCTCTCCACCAATGTGGAGCTGACCGCGCTGCTGGGCATCGCCGACCTGTACCGTCACGACCCGCCCGGCCTCTGGCAGCGGAGTTCCGGCCCCGCCCGGCTGCGGGTGCCGATCGCGGTCGGCGCCGACGGCACCCCGGTGGAGCTCGACATCAAGGAGTCCGCACAGGGCGGCTCGGGCCCGCACGGGATGCTGATCGGTGCCACCGGCTCCGGCAAGAGCGAGCTGCTGCGGACGCTGGTCCTGGCCCTGGCGCTGACCAACTCCTCCGAGACGCTCAACTTCGTCCTGGTCGACTTCAAGGGCGGCGCCACCTTCCTCGGCCTGGACGAACTCCCCCACACCTCGGCCGTGATCACCAACCTCGCGGGTGAGGCCGCCCTGGTCTCCCGCATGCAGGACGCCCTGCACGGCGAACTGATTCGCCGCCAGGAGCTGTTGCGCAGCGCCGGCAACTACGCCTCCGCGCTGGACTACGAGAAGGCCCGCGCCTCCGGCACCCCGCTCGCCCCGCTGCCCAGTCTCTTCGTGGTGGTCGACGAGTTCAGCGAACTGCTCTCCGCCCACCGTGACTTCATGGAGCTCTTCGTGATGATCGGCCGGCTCGGGCGCAGCCTCGGCGTGCACCTGCTGCTGGCCTCGCAGCGGCTCGACGAGGGCCGTATGCACCAGCTGGAGAGCCACCTCTCGTACCGCATCGGCCTGCGTACGTTCTCGGCGATGGAGAGCCGCGGGGTCCTCGGGGTGCCGGACGCCTACCAGCTGCCGCCCCAGCCGGGCAGCGGCTACCTCAAGTCGGGCGTGGAGGCGCTGACCCGGTTCCGCGCCGCCTACGTCTCGGGCCCCTACCGGCAGCGGGCGGGCGGGGCGAACCAGGCGCGGGTGGCCAGTCAGACCGTGCCCTGGACGACGGGTTACGTCGTGCCGCGCCATCTGCCCGCCGCTCCGGACCCCGAGCCCGAACCGGACGAGACCGGCGACACGCTGCTGTCCGTCGCCGTGGAACGGCTGCTGGGCGCCGGCCCGCCCGCGCACCAGGTGTGGCTGCCACCGCTCGGCCTGCCCCCGACGCTCGACCAGATCCTGCCGCCCCTCACCCCCGACCCCGCTCTGGGGCTGACGACGACGGGCTGGGAGGGGCGCGGCCGGCTGCGGGTGCCCATCGGCATCATCGACCGGCCCTTCGACCAGCTCCGCGACCTGCTCCAGGTCGACCTGGCCGGTTCGGGCGGGCACGTGGCCGTCGCGGGCGGCCCGCAGAGCGGCAAGAGCACCATGGTCCGCACGATCCTGACGTCCCTGGCGCTCACCCACACCCCCGACGAGGTGCAGTTCTACTGCCTCGACTTCGGTGGCGGCACCCTCGCGTCACTCGCGGGTCTGCCCCACACCAGCGGCGTCGCGGCCCGCCTCGACAGCGAACGCGTGGGCCGTACGATCGCCGAGGTCAACACCCTGATGGCGGCGCGCGAGCGCTTCTTCCTGGAGCACGGCATCGACTCCATGGCGACGTTCCGCCGCCGCCGGGCGGCCGGGGAGTTCCCCGAGGAGCGGCACGGCGACGTCTTCCTCGTCATCGACGGCTGGTCGACGGTGCGGCAGGACTACGACCACCACATCAGCACGTTCAACGCGATAGCGGCGCGCGGACTGAACTACGGCATCCACCTCATCGTCACCACCGCCCGCTGGGTGGAGCTGTCCTCGGCCGTACGCGACCAGGCGGCCACCCATCTGGAGCTGCGGATGGGCGACCCCATGGACTCCGGCATCGACATGCGCCGGGCCGCCACGGTCCCCCGCACCCCCGGCCGGGGCCTGACCCGCGAGGGCAAGCTCCACTATCTGACGGCGCTGCCCCGCATCGACGGGGTGGAGGGCGCCGACGACCTCACCGAGGGGGTGTCCGGTCTGGTCGCCGCCCTCCAGGAGTCCTGGTCCGGGCCGCCCGCACCGCCGGTGCGGATGCTGCCGGCCGCACTGCCGGCCTCGGAACTTCCTCCGGCCGAGGGCGACTTCCGTATGGCGCTCGGCCTGGAGCAGGAGGAGCTGTCCACGGTCTGGCACGACTTCAGCGAGAGCCCCCACATGATCGTGGTGGGCGACAGCGAGAGCGGCAAGACCAATCTGCTGCGGCTGACGGCCGAGGCCGTCATGGCCCGCTACACCCCGGCCGAGGCCAGGATCATGGTGGTCGACTACCGCCGCGAGCTGGTGGAGGTGGTTCCCGACGCCTACCGGCTCGGCCACGCCGTCTCCATCGACGCGCTCAAGGACCTCGTCGACGGTGCGGCCCGCGCGGTACGCACCCGGGTGCCGGGCCCCGACATCGCGCCCGCCCGGATGAAGCTGTGCGACTGGTGGACGGGCCCGCGGCTGTTCGTCCTCGTCGACGACTACGACATGCTCGGCACAGGCCCGATGAACGCCCCCTTCGACCCGCTCCTGGACCAGCTGGCGCTCGGCTGGGAGGTCGGGCTGCACCTGGTCGTCGCCCGCTCCGCGGCCGGGGCGGGCCGGGGCCTCGGCGATCACCTGATGCGCAGGCTCCAGGAGGTCAACACCCCTGGCCTGCTGCTGTCGTGCCCGCCCTCGGAGGGTTACGTCTTCGGCAACGTCAAGGGACGCAACCTCCCGCCCGGCCGCGCCACCCGCATAGCCCGCCGCAGGACGGTGCAGATGCAGACAGCCCTGCTGGACGCCCCTGAAAGGCGCTAGTCGTCCCCCGCCGGGCGCCAGCGCCGCGCCCGGCCCCGGGGCAGCGCCACGCCCACCCCCGCCAGCAGCAGGACGAGCCCGCCGCAGATCCCGGCGACGAGCAGTGCCCGGTCGCGGGGCCCGTCGGGCGCCGGCGCCGCCACCTGGGCGGGCGCCGCCTCCGGTACGCCGCCGGGACCGCCGTCCAGCACCGCGGTCATCGCCGCGTACGGGTCGAGCCGGGGCGGCGTCGCCGGGTAAGCGGCCCCGGTGAGCTGGCGAGCGGTCCCGGCCGCCGTCATCCCGGGATGCTGCGCCCGGACGAGCGCGGCCGCCCCCGCGACCTGGGCGGCGGCCAGCGAGGCTCCCGAGCCGAGGTAGTGCCCGGCGCCCTTCGGCCCGGTGCTGACCACGGCGTCACCCGGTGCCGCGAGGTCCGCCCCGCGCACCCCCGGGGCGTTCGCGGGCCGCCCGCCGTCCGGGCCGAAGTCGGTGACCGCGACGACCCCCGGAACCGCCGCCGGCCAGTACCAGGGCGCCGCCGGCGCGTAGCCGCCCGGCGAGTCACGGTCCTCGGCGAGCGCGTCCGGCGCGGCGGGGGCGACGACGAGGGCGTCCCCGGCGGTGGCATGGGCGACCGCCTCTGTCAGCTCCTTCTTCCCCGTTGCGAGCGCCTGCCCGACGTAGACGACCCCGGCCCCCGCGTCCACGGCCGCCCTGATGCCCGCCGCCACCCGGCCCGGCGTGGCGGCCCCCCGCTCGTCGGTACCCCGTACGGCCAGGATCCGTGCCCGGGGCGCTACGCCCGCCGGGCCCACCCCCTCGATGCGCGCACCGGCGATGACCCCGGCGGCGAAGCTCCCGTGGCCCACGCAGTCCTCGCCCGCGTCCCCCAGGGCACGGACCCGTCCGGCGAGCCCCGGAACGTCCGTACCCACCCCGGTGCCGACCACGGCCACGGTCACCCCGGCGCCCTCGTCCAGCGACCACGCCCGGGACAGCCCCAGCGCCCGCACGGTCCACGGCTCCGCCTCGGCGCTGCGGCCGGACGCGGTGGCACACGCCTCACCCGGCGCGAGAAGGCTTCGTACGACGGGGAGTTCGACGGTGTCCGCGGCAACGGCAGGCGTGGCACCGACCGTTGTCAGCAGGGCGGCCACGGCGGTGAGAGCCGCCCTCGCTCCCGGCCTCGCGGACGCACGGTGGCAGCAGGCTCGTCGCATGGGCCCACGCTAGGCACCGCAGATGACGTCGGGGCGACGCGCACGGCACAGCGCCGTCACCGGCAACGCCCGTCGTGACACCCGCCGTTCGCCCAGGCTTCACCCGGCGCACACCGAGGCCCTCCCGTCCCGTCCCCCGGCGTCGGCAAGTATCGGACGCGGCGGCGAAGCGAGGAGGTTCAGGGCGTGTCACGGCAGTTGCTCACGGTGTCACCGGAACGACCGAACGGTGGTTTCCGGACGATCGGTGAGGCCCTGGCCGCGGCGCGCACCGGAGCGGTGATCCAGATCGCCCCCGGCCGCTACCCCGAGAGCCTGACCGTACGCAACCGGGTCACCCTCGTCGCCGACGGGGACCCCGGCAGCGTGGAGATATGCCCGCGCCGGGGCAGCGCCCTCGTCCTCCTCGCCGACGCGGTGATGCTCACCGACCTCACCCTGCGCGGCGGCGCCGACGACCTGCCCGTCGTGGACGCGCCGCGCGGCCAGCTCGGGATGGACGGCTGCACCGTCCTCGGGTCGGGGTGGACCGCCGTCCTGGCGAGGGAGACCGGAGCGCTCGCCCTGCGGGGCTGCCGCATCACCAACCCGGCGGGCGCGGGCATCGTGGACATGTCCCCCGCGGGCAGCGTCGTCGCGGACTGCGTCGTGGAGAACCTGGGGACCTCGGGTGTGGTCCTCAGCGAAGAGGCCCGTACGACGGTGCGCGGCTGCCGGATCCGCGACACCCGGGGCAACGGCGTCCTCGCCAACGGCTCGGCACAGGGGGTCGTCGAGCACTGCGACATCTCCGGTGCGCGCAAGCCCGCCGTCGCCCTGGAAGGCAGCAGCTCGACCCAGGTCCGCCGGACTACCGTGCACGACACGGCCGTCGGCGTCTACATCACCAGTGACGCCCGCCCCACCCTCGAAGAGGTGACCGTCCTGGACACCACGGGGCTCGGGATCGCCCTCGCCTCGGGCGCCGATCCCGAACTGCGCCGCTGCCGGACCCAGCGCACCGGGGGCGGCGGGCTCGCTGTCTCGGAGCGCTCCCGGGGCACCTTCGACGGCTGCGAGTTCGACGCCTCTGCCGCACCCGCCGTCCTCGTACGCGGATCGAGCACCCCGATGTTCACGTCCACGGCCGTCCGCGACTGCGCGGCGGGGACCGGCACTTCCGGAGCGGTCGTCCTGGAGGACGACTCGCTGGCGGAGTTCGACGGACTCGACGTCACGGACCCGGCCGGGACGGGCATCCTGATCCGCTCCGGCGCCCAGCCGCTGCTGCGCCGGGCGCGGATCACCTCGCCCGGTGGCCACGGGGTCGAGGTCGTGGAGGACGGCCGCGGCAGGCTGGAGTCCTGCGAGATCCACGGTGCGGGCAAGGCCGGGGTCCGGGCCGCCGACGGAGGCCGGCCGGAGCTCGGCGACACCACCGTGGAGGCCAGTTGCGAGGCAGGCGTCCTCATCGGCCCGCAGGCGGCCGTCACCGTGCGGGACGGCAGCATCCGGTCCTCCGCCGCGTCCGGCGTCCTCGTCGAGAATGGGGGCGAGCTGACCGCTCTGCGCGTCCACTTCACCGGCTCGGGCGCGCACGGCGTGCTGCTGGCGGCCGGGTCGCGGGCGTCCCTGGACGAGTGCCGGACCGACGCGAACGTGGGTGACGGCATCCGCGTCGACACCGCCGAGGCGGTCACCGTCACCGGCTGCGCCGTACGCGACAACCGCGGCGCGGGCCTGCGCGGGACCGCACCGGGTGACCGGCTCGTCGTCGAGCACCTGATCAGTGCCGACAACGCGCTCCCCGACTCCTGGGGCGAATCGGCCGGCACCGTACCGGGCCAGGCCGGCGCACCCGGGCGCAAGGCATCGCCCCCGCCACCGGCCGGCCCCCTGGAGGAGCTGGAGTCACTGATCGGCCTCTCCGACGTCAAGCACCAGGTCCGCACCCTCGTCCACCTCAACCAGCTGGCCCAGCGGCGTGCCCGCCTCGGCATGCCGGCCCCGCCCATGAGCCGCCACCTGGTCTTCTCCGGCCCGCCCGGAACCGGCAAGACCACCGTCGCCCGGCTCTACGGCGGGATCCTCACCGACCTCGGCGTCCTGCGCTCAGGACACCTGGTGGAGGTCTCCCGCGCCGATCTGGTGGCGCAGATCATCGGCGGCACCGCCATCAAGACGACCGAGGCCTTCAACGAGGCCCTCGGCGGGGTCCTGTTCATCGACGAGGCGTACACCCTGCTCTCCGACAGCAAGGGGTCCGGCGCCGACTTCGGCAAGGAGGCCGTCGACACGCTGCTCAAGCTCATGGAGGACCACCGCGACGACGTCGTCGTCATCGCCGCCGGCTACACCGGCGAGATGGACTCCTTCCTCACGTCCAACCCCGGTCTGGCCTCCCGCTTCACCCGCACCGTCGAATTCGCCAACTACTCGGTCGAAGAGCTCGTCACCATCACCGAGTCCATGTGTGAGACCCACCGCTACGAGCTGGACCCGCGCACGCTCGACGCCCTCGCCGCGCACTACACGTCCATGACCCGTGACGCCTCCTTCGGCAACGGCCGGGCCGCCCGCCGTGTCTTCGAGGAGATGGTCGACCGCCAGGCCTTCCGGCTGAGCAGCATGGCCGAACCCGCCGAGAGCGACCTCTCGATGCTCCTGCCGGACGATGTGGCTCCGCCCGCCGATCCCGCGAGTGGTGCGTCGGACTCCACCGAACTCCTCTCCCGGCTCGACTCGATGGTCGGTCTCGCAGCGGTCAAACGCGAGGTCAACGACCTGGTGTCCCTCCTGGACTCCTCCCGCCGCCGCAAGGCGGCCGGTCTGCCGACACCCAAGGTCAGCCACCATCTGATCTTCTCCGGGCCTCCCGGCACCGGTAAGACCACTGTGGCCCGCCTCTACGCCGGGCTCCTGCACTCTCTCGGGGTACTTCCCCGGGGCCAGCTCGTCGAGGTGGCACGCGCGGACCTGGTCGGACGTTACGTCGGCCACACCGCGCAGCTCACCAAGGAGGTCTTCGAGAGCGCCCTGGGTGGTGTGCTGTTCATCGACGAGGCCTACACCCTCACTCCCGAGGGGGCGACCTCCGACTTCGGCCGTGAGGCCGTGGAGACTCTGCTCAAGCTGATGGAGGACCACCGTGACGACGTCGTCGTCATCGCGGCCGGCTACACCCACGAGATGCGGCGCTTCCTGGATTCCAACCCTGGTCTCGCCTCACGCTTCTCGCGTACCGTGGAATTCGAGCACTACAGCACCGACGAACTCGTCGGCATCATGGCCCGGCACGCCGCGGACTCCGGATACGACTGCCCGGACGACACGCTCAAGGCTCTTCACAGCTATGTGGACGCGCTTCCGCGTGACGCCTCGTTCGGCAACGCCCGTACCTCGCGGCAGATCCTCGATCGCATGACCACGCACCAGGCCCGCAGGCTCTCCGCACTGGACTCCCCGGCTCTCGACGTACTGCGCCGGCTGGTTCCCGAGGACGTTCCGGCCCTGCCGGGCCGCTGAATCACCGCGGTCGTCATGGTTCAGGCGTCCAGTCGGAGGTGCTGACCGGGGAAGATGAGGTGCGGCCCGTGGTCCAGGGCGTCGCGGTTCAGCTCGTACAGCGCGGGCCAGCCACCGGGCACATCCGCACGCTCGGCGATCACCGAGAGGCAGTCACCGGGCTCGACGACGTACGTCTCCTCGTCGACGAGGTCCTCGTCGTACTGCGTCGCTCCGCTGCCGCTGCCCGTGGTGCTGTCGTCACTGTCGTGCGTGCTGCCCGACGTGTTCCCGGAGGATGTGCTGCCGGACGACGTGTTACCGGACGACGTGTTCCCGGACGAGCCACTGTTCGAACTACCGCTCGACTGGCGCTCGGGGGCCGCCTGCGCCGTGTCGTTCCCGTCGACAGCGCCGCTGTCACCGCTGCCGGACGAGGAGCTCGACGTACCGCTGACACCGAGGCGTCCGCAGTTGGGCCAGGCGCCCATTCCCTGACCCCGGGCGACGCGTTCACCGACGGCGATCTGCTCGGACTTCGTGGCGAGGTCGGCGCGGGGTGCGTACTGCCCACCGCCGTAGGCCCGCCAGGTGGACGGGGAGAACTGGAGACCACCGTGGTAGCCGTTGCCGGTGTTGGTGTCCCAGCGCCCGCTGCTCTCGCACTCGGCGATGCGGTCCCAGTCGGTGCCCGCCGTGACGGTCGGCGCGATGACGGCCCGGGCGGGGGCGGCCTGCGCCGGTACGGCCTGGGCGGGTGCCTGGGCCGGGGCCTGGGCGGGGGCGTCGGCGACGCTGCGGCCGGCGAGGCCGAGCACGCTCAGGAGGACGAGCAGAAGGGCGAGCACCGATTCGACGGGCCGCTTGGCGAGGGGTGATGCCGGCATGACGGTATTTCCTCCGCTGTGCTCCAGAAGGTGTGCAAGGGCACGAACAGATAAGCCGCCGATATTCTTTTCCTTGGGCTTTGACGCGTTCAACGCCCGCACATTCACTCGGGTGGAGGGTCCTTCATGGCACTGTTCGGTAACGCGCACACCGTCGATCCGGCGGCCGCGCAGCGTGACTACGCGCGGCTTCTCGGCCAGGGCGAGCAGGTGCACGCCGCGTATCTCCTGATCCGCGACACGATCCTCTTCACCGACCGCAGGCTCGTCCTCATCGACAAGCAGGGGATCACCGGCAAGAAGGTGGAGTACCACTCCGTCCCGTACCGGAGCATCACGCACTTCGCGGTGGAGACGGCGGGGACCTTCGATCTGGACGCCGAGCTCAAGATCTGGATCTCCGGGTCCGCGACACCGATCCAGAAGACGTTCACCAAGGGCGTCGACATCTACGAGGTGCAGGCCGTCCTCACCCAGTACGTCGCGCGCTAGCCCGGTCCCGCAGATCGGCCATCTCTGCTCGGATGGCGGGCAGTTGGGCGTAGAGCGCCTCGCCCGGGCAGTACGTCGAGAAGGTGTCGCGGTGGCCGGCCACGGCGTGGAGGTGGACCACCTCACCGCGCCGGTACAGGCTGTCGTCGTTCGTGGAGACCAGCCGCACGAAGCCCTGGGGGTCGACGGCCCGGTCCAGTTTCCACGCGCCGACCTTCGCGATCCCCTCGATGAGCGCCTTCGGTACCGGCACGCCGGGGCCGAAGGTGCCGAGGGCCGCGATGCCCACACTGTGCGCGTTAAACCCGGTGGTGTGGGCCCCGCGGACGGAACGTCCGACACCGCCCGCCCTGCCCTCGTACACGGTCCCGCAGCGGTCGACGACGAAGTTGTAGCCGATGTCGTCCCAGCCCTCGCCCCGGACGTGCATCTCCTCCATCGCCCGGAGCATCCTGGGGGCGTCGGCGCAGTCGTAGGCGTTGGTGTGACCGGTATGGTGGACGAAGACGGCCTTCACCGTCCCCGTGTAGACCGCGTCCTCCTTCACCAGGCTCTCGTCCGCGTGCCACTCGGCCCGGCTGACGATCGCGGGGCGCGGGGCGGCAGGCTGTGCGGCCGGCTTCGCGGTGGCCTGATCGGGCGCGGCAAGGCGGACCGGCGCGTCCCGGATGACCAGGAACGCCAGCGGCACGACCATGGCGCACACGACGGTTCGGCGAAGCCACATACGGCCACCATGCGGGCCGACCAGCGGCGTCGCAGGCGCCCACACCCAGTCGGGTGACCCGACCGCGAGCAGTTCGCCACCCCCGCGCCGGCCCGGCCTGCTCCCGGTGCAGGCGGTCAGGAAACGGCGACCGCCTGCTGCTGCTCGATGATGCGTGCGGCGCGGTGCGGGGAGGTGTCGAGCCGGGCCAGCACACCCGGGACCGCGTTGTTCGGGAGGATCAGCTCGAAGAGGGCGGAGATCTCGCCGACCAGGTCCGGGGGCTCGGCCATGGACTCGGTCACCAGCTGGACCCCGGTCCACGCCCCGACGAAGAGCCGCGACGTGGCCTCCGGATCGACGTGCGGAAGGAGCTCGCCCCGCTCCCTGGCCTCGGTGAGTATCTCCGTACCGAGGGTGATCCAGTCAGGCCAGCGGGTGCCGAACAGCCCGCGCGCCCGAGGGTCGACGGAGAGCCGGATCGATGCACTGAGCAGGGGCTCCCGGGGCAGCCGGTAGGCGAGCAGGAGCGCTATGTCCACCCATTCCTGCAGCTTGAAGGTCTGCGGGGTGACCCCGTCCGAGGTCACCGCCTCCTGGAGCACACCGCGGGCCAGCTCCTCCTTCGACGTGAAGTGGAAGTAGAGCGCACCTCTCGTGAGACCGGCCCGGTCGAGGATCGCGGCGATCGTGGCGGCGTCGTAGCCGTGCTCGTCGAAGACCTCGGCGGCGGCCTCGAGGAAGATTCTGCGCGTGCGGATCGCCCGTTGCTGTCGTGCCAACTCGCGCTCTCCTTGAACGTGGCCTGACGCTTCTTCAAAAAGTACCGGTGAGCCGGTATCATATCAGCGCCGTAATGCCCATTTTTGTTCTGTATCCGGGAGGGCTGTGCCCGACATACCTGTTGCTCCGCCCCCGCCGCAGGAATCAGCGGAGGACCAGGAGGGCATCCCCAAGGAGTACGTCCACCTCGGACGCCCCGAGATGGTCTTCCTGACCGCCTGGCGGCGCCGCGAAGATGGCGAGTTCTCGCTCTCCGCGCAGTGGCCCGCCCCTGCGGCCGGCCTCCCGTACGACCCCCGTGTGCTCACGCAGACCATCCGGCAGAGCGGTCTGATCATCGCGCACGCGGCGTACGGGGTTCCGCTCTCCGATCAAACCCTGCTCCACTACTTCGACTTCACCGTCGCGCCGGGTTTCGGCGTTCCCCCCGCAGGCCCCTGTGACCTCGCTGTCGAGGTGTCCGTCACGGAGCCCAAAAAGCGCGGCACGGCCGTCAGTTCGCTCGGCATGGACGTCCGCGTGCTCCAGGGTGACAGCATCGTGGCCCATGCGGAATCCGAGTTCGGCTGGATTTCACCGCGCGCCTACCGCAGGCTCCGTGGTGAACAACTCGCCGTCGACTGGAACGCCTGGCCCCTGCCCGCCCCGGTGGACCCCCGCACCGTCGGCCGGCACACCCCGGCGGACGTGGTCCTGGCGGCCGGGGACCGGCCACGCCGCTGGCAGTTGCGCAACGACGTGGCCAACGTCGTGCTCTACGACCACCCGGTGGACCACGTCCCGGGACTGGTCCTGATGGAGGCCGCGCACCAGGCCGCGCACGCCGCGGTGCACCCCGCGCGCTTCGAGGCGACCACCGTCACCAGCGCCTTCGAGCGGTACGCCGAGTTCGACCGCCCCTGCTGGGTCGAGGCGGAGATCCTGCCCGCCGGCCCCGGGGAAATCTCCGTCCTGGTCACCGCGGAACAGGAAGGAGAAACGGTCTTCCGGGGCCGGCTGACCGGTCCGTGCGACTGACACGGCTCACTGGTTGATGAAGCCGCCGTCCACCGGCATGACCGTGCCCGTCAGGAAGGGGCAGCGGTCGCTGAGAAGCCAGGCCACCGCGTTGGCGATCTCCTCCGGCTCAGCCGTACGCCCCTGGGGCGTACGGCTGTTGACCATCTCCTCCAGCCCGGGATTGCGCCCGAACCAGTCGGCCGTGATCTCGCTGCGGGTCGTGCCGGGCGCCACCGCGTTGACCCTGATGCCCTGTTGGACGTACTCGTCCGCAGCGGCCCTGGTGAGGCCGATGACCGCGTGCTTGGCGGCTATGTAGGGCGCGGCCGCCGGTATGGCCACCAGCCCGCCCACACTGCTGTTGTTCACGATGGAACAGCCCCTGGTGTTGGGCAGCATGGCCGCGATCTCGTGGCGGAGGCAGTTCCAGACACCCCGCACGTTGGTGTCCATGACCGCGTCGTAGACGTCGTCGCCCATGAGGTGGAGGGGCGTCCGGTCGCCGCCGAGTCCCGCGTTGTTGAAGGCCGAGTCCAGGCGCCCGTAGGTGTCGACCGTGAAGCCGACGGCGCGGGCGGCGTCCTCCGCCACGGTGACATCGCAGACGACGTACGAGGCTTGGGCCCCCTTGTCCCTCAATTCGGCGGTCAGCGAGGCCAGTCGGTCCTCCCGGCGCGCCGCCAGGACCACCGTGGCGCCCTCCTCGGAGAACACCCGTGCCGCCGCCGCGCCGATACCGCTGCTCGCCCCGGTGATCAGGACGACTCTGTCGTGGAGAAGATCGCTCATGGCGGCAGTCTGGCAGGCACTGCGGACCCCGGCCATGGCCGTTCCCCCTGGGCTCCGCCAGGGACTCCTGGGCCATACCCATAACATACCGAATGTCCTGTTTTTGTCTCTCATCTCACCGGTTTCCGACAGCGGTCCGCAGGAGCCCCCGGCGGGCCTCGCGGTACTCTGCGGCATGCTCGCCATCCAGTTCGACCGCTTCGGTGGTCCTGACGTACTCCGCCCCGTGGAACTGGCCGCACCCGTGCCCGGCCCCGGAGAGGTGCTCCTCACCGTCGAGGCCGCCGGGGTGAACTTCGCGGACACCCACCAGGTGGATGGTTCCTACCTCGCCGCCGACGCCCTGCCGTACGTCCCCGGCAGCGAGGTCGTGGGCCGCACCCAGGACGGCCGGCGGGTACTGGCACGGGTCTCCCACGGATACGCGGAGCAGGTGACCGCCAAGGAGTCCGGCGTCGTGGAGATCCCCGAGGACCTCGGCGCGGCCCAGGCACTCGCCCTCATGATGCAGGGCCTGACCGCCTGGCACCTGCTGCGGTCCGCGGCCCGGCTGCGCAGCGGCGAGACCGTCGTCGTGCACTCCGCGGCGGGCGGGGTCGGCAGCCTGGCCGTCCAGCTCGCCCGGGAGTTCGGAGCCGGCCGGGTGCTGGCCCAGGCCTCCACACCGGACAAGGAGCGGCTCGCCCTGGAACTCGGCGCCGACGCGGTGATCACCTACCCCCTCGCGGAGAAGGCCGATGTCGTCCTGGACGCCGTGGGCGGGGAGCTGTTCGACCAGGCCCTGGGCTCCCTGGCGTCGTTCGGACGACTGGTGACCTACGGGAACGCCGCACGCGACGGCTTCACCCCCGTCGACCCCGGGCGTCTCGGCCGGCTCAACGCCTCCGTCGTCGGGTTCTGGCTGCGCCCCGCGCTCTCGGCCCCGGGCGGGGTCAGCGGCCCTCTGAAAGAGCTCTTCACCCTGGTCGCCGAGGGCCGTCTCAGGCCCGTGACCGGCGGCAGCTACCCGCTGGCCGAGGCCCGGCGCGCCCATGAGGACCTGCTCGCACGCAGGACCACCGGGAAGCTGATCCTCACTCCCTGAGCTGCGGGCTCCGGACGCACCGCACCCCCGGGGCCCGGAGGCCTCGGGGGTGCGGATGCGCGGAAGCGGGGCCCGGGCTCAGACCTCGCCGGGCGTTCCGAGCATGGCGGACGCGTTCTCCAGCGGGGTGAGGGGCACCGCGGGAGCGGGCACCTCCGCCGGGCGGCAGGTGAAGCCCAGACGCGTCAGCGCCCTGGTCACCTCGCCGGCGGAGAAGTCCCGGCGGTCCTGCCGGGTGATGATCTCGCCGACCTGCTTGACGGGGTAGACGCGGCGGTTGACCACCACCGCGTCACCCGTGACGGGCTCGGGCTTGACGCCCTTCATCGCGTCCTCGACGTCGTGCTTGAAGAGGTCGAAAGGGAAGCGGGCGATGACACAGCGCATGGTGCCTCAACAGGGTGGTCGTGGAGTGAGCCGGACAGGGTCGGCCGGGTTCCCGGCCGGGCGACTACGCGGCCTTGTTGGCCCGGCGCTGCGCCGACGCGGCACGCGCCTGCGGCGTCGCCGTGTTGGCGTTGGAGCGGCGGCCCTGGCCGGGACGCGCGCCGCGTCGGCCACGGGGACCGGAACTGCTCTTGCGCTCCGAGACCGGTGAGGTGATCGTGACGGGCACCCCCGACGGCGCCTGGGCGCCGGTGATGCGGCTGAGCTCAGCCTCGCCGGAGCGGACCTGGGCGATCTGCGGCGTGATGCCGGCGTCCGCCATCAGCCGGGTCATCTCGCGGCGCTGGTTGGGCAGCACGAGCGTGACGACGCTGCCGGACTCCCCGGCCCGCGCGGTACGTCCGCCGCGGTGCAGGTAGTCCTTGTGGTCGCTCGGCGGGTCCACGTTGACGACCAGGTCGAGGTTGTCGACGTGGATGCCGCGGGCGGCGACGTTCGTGGCGACCAGCACCGTGACATGACCGGTCTTGAACCGGTCCAGGGTGCGGGTGCGCTGGGGCTGCGACTTGCCACCGTGCAGCGCGGCCGCCCGGACACCGCTGTGCAGCAGGTGGTCGGTGAGCTTGTCCACCGCGTGCTTGGTGTCCAGGAACATGATCACCCGGCCGTCGCGGGCGGCGATCTCGGTGGTCGTGGCGTACTTGTCGGCGCCCTGGACGTAGAGCACGTGGTGCTCCATCGTCGTCACCGCACCGGCCGCGGGGTCCACCGAGTGGACGACCGGGTCGTGCAGGTAGCGGCGGACCAGGAGGTCGACGTTGCGGTCCAGGGTGGCCGAGAACAGCATCCGCTGACCGTCGGCGTTCACCTGGTCCAGCAGCTCGGTGACCTGGGGCATGAAGCCCATGTCGGCCATCTGGTCGGCCTCGTCGAGGACGGTGATGGCGACCCGGTCCAGCTTGCAGTCGCCGCGCTCGATGAGGTCCTTCAGCCGGCCCGGGGTGGCGACCACGACTTCGGCGCCGCCGCGCAGCGCGCTGGCCTGGCGGCCGATCGACATGCCGCCGACGACCGTGGCCAGCCGGAGCTTGAGGGACCGGGCGTACGGGGTGAGCGCGTCGGTGACCTGCTGGGCCAGCTCCCGGGTGGGGACGAGGACCAGGGCGAGCGGACGGCGCGCGTCGGCGCGGTTGCCCGCGGTGCGGGCCAGCAGGGCCAGCCCGAAGGCGAGCGTCTTGCCCGAGCCGGTGCGACCGCGGCCCAGGACGTCCCGTCCGGCGAGCGAGTTCGGGAGGGTGGCCGCCTGGATGGGGAACGGCACGGACATGCCCTCGGACACCAGTGCCGCCAGCAGCGGCGCCGGCATGTCCAGGTCCGCGAAGGACTCCGCAGCGGGCAGTGCGGGGGTGATGGTCACCGGCAGGGCGAATTCACCCGACACGGAGGAGGAGCGGCGGCCGTAGCCACCCGAGCGCTTGGGTGCGCCGGAGCGGCCCCCCGAACCCGGGGCGCCCTGCCTGCCGGACGCCGTCCCGCGGAATCCGTTGGCGGTACGGCTGCCTGTGGATCCGCCGGAGCGCGTCCGGGAAAATCGGTCGTTCGTGCGAGATGTGCGATCGCGGTTCAAAGAAGAACCCTTCCCTCGAATGGCACGTGTCGAGGGATTCTTTCCGGGCGGCTGCAGCCATGTACGGCGCCAAGAATCGCAAGAACGAGCCGATGAAATATCGAAAAACGAAGTCCGTCCGCCGGATGAACCAGCAGGATTCGGCACTCCATATGACTGCAGTTGACTGCCGTGCTCCGGCCCGCCCTCACCGGGAATTACTCCACCGGTGCGACGGCGTCGGTGACGGCCGGGAAAACACAACGAGCCGGGACCCGCACCCCAAGGTGCGGGCCCCAGCTGCGCTGTACGTCTGCGATCAGGCGGGGGTGATGTTCTCCGCCTGCGGGCCCTTCTGGCCCTGCGTGACGTCGAAGTTCACCTTCTGGCCTTCCTGCAGCTCGCGGAAGCCCTGGGCGGCGATGTTCGAGTAGTGGGCGAAGACGTCAGCGCCGCCACCCTCCTGCTCGATGAAGCCGAAACCCTTTTCCGCGTTGAACCACTTCACGGTGCCAGTAGCCATGTCATATCTCCTTCGGGGCGTTGCCCGTGGGCCCACACTGTGTGAGCCCTACGTCGCCGCAAATGATTGCCCCGACCGGAAGAAACCGGAAATACAAAAGCGCGCCCACCGGAGTGAAAACGGTGAGTGCACTTGAAGTTTTGGGAACCACAACTGCAACTGAGGTCAACAGTAGCACGATTTGGGCACAAGCGAGCTGTACGCCATATCACTACCGCGTCGCTCCACCGTGCAAGGCATAAACTCTCACCGCTGATTGCGCGTATTTCTGTGCCGACCGAAACAGATATACGCCCGTCCACCGGTCAGGAATCGATGCCGCTCCGGCCGGGACGGCCGGGCGCGGGCCGCCGCAGTTCCTCGTTGAGACGCAGCGCCTCTTCGAGCTGGTCCTCCAGGATGACGATGCGGCAGGCCGCCTCGATCGGTGTGCCGCCGTCCACCAGTTCCCGGGCCCGGGACGCGATGCGCAGCTGGTAGCGGGAGTAACGCCGATGGCCTCCCTCGGAGCGCAGCGGCGTGATCAGGCGGGCCTCGCCGATGGCCCTGAGGAAGCCGGGCGTCGCACCGATCATCTCCGCGGCCCGCCCCATCGTGTACGCGGGGTAGTCGTCGTCGTCGAGACGGTCCGTGGCAGGCGACGGGGACTCCGGGGGCATCTGCACCTCTTCTGTTGCGCACCGGTCACCGATGTGACCTGGCTGCACAAGAAACCCTAGGCGTACGGGTAGGCCATGTCTATCGCGGCCGGAACAGGTTTCCTCCGTCCCCGGCGTCGCCCGCGTCCGGCCGCCGGCCGGGCGGTGCCCGGCGGAAGCCCTCCGTAGCCGGGCGACCACCCCAACAAGGCTGACCGACCGGTCAGTTGTCGGCAGACCTGCGAACGGTCATACTGCTCGGGTAGCCCTTCACGCATCCCCCGTCGTGAAGGGCTACGTTCACGCGCGGCCGCCCGTGTCCGCGTGGTCCGCGCGATCCGGAGCACACCCAGCATGAGCGACACGGCCAAGGCCACGACGGTGGCCCGCACGGTCACGGACGTCCTGCAGCCCCGCAATGTGCTCCTCGTCGGCATGCTCGCCATCGGGGTGGCCTCCGCGGGCGACTGGACCGGGCTGCTCTGGGGCTTCCTCGGCGCCCTCTGCGCGGGACTCGTCCCCGCCGGCTACATCGAGTGGGAGCGCGGGCGCGGCACCTGGGGCGACCGCCATGTCGTGGACCGGACCCAGCGGGCGCCCATCTTCCTGGTGATCCTCGGCTCGGTCGGCACCGGAGCGCTGATCATGGTGCTGGGCCACGCGCCCCTCGGCATCCTGATCGCGATGATCTCCCTGTGGGTCATGACGACGGTGCTCCTGGCGGTCAACACGGTCTGGAAGATCTCCGTGGACTCGGCGGTCGCGTCGGCCGTGGTGGCCCTCCTCAGCGTCACGCACTCCCTGTGGTGGCTGTGCGCGGGCGCGGCGGCCCTCGCCGTGTGCTGGTCGCGGGTGGCGCTGCGTTACCACTCGGTGGCCCAGACGGTGGCGGGGGCGGCCGCGGGCGCGGCGACGGCAGCCGGCTTCCTCTTCGCCTGACCGCCCGGTCACCGAGGCGTGACCACCCGGCCCCCGGGCCCGCGTGACCTCCCGGGCTCACCCCGCTCCCCGATTGCGGACCCGGCCCGGAGCCGGTTACGTGGACGGAGGGGCCGCGCAGCGATGTCACCGGGAGGCACGCAGATGCCCAGGAAACCCGCGAACTCCAAGGTCGGACTGCTCCTGAGCCTGGGCAGCAGCGCGATCGCCGTCGTCCGCACCGTCAAGCAGATGCGCCGGGCCCGAGGCACCCAGGACAAACTGACCGCCGCGAACACCGTGGCGGGGCTGCTCCCCCTGGTCACATCCGCCCTGATCGTCCTGCGCCGGCTGCGCGGGCACTCCCGGCAGCACGCCGGCTGAACCGAGCGCCACCGGGGGCCGCCGCTCAGGCGGCCCCTGCGCGTATCCGCCCCCGCAGCCTCTCCAGCACCCGGGCCCTCAGCAGCTCGTACTCCTCGCGGAGCCGCACGATCTCCGCCGGACGCTCGACGGCCACGCCCCCGGACACCAGCTCGTGCGGAGCGAACTGCTCCCGCGTCAGGTCGATCTCGATCCCCATGCCCAGCCGGTTCCACCAGTGGTAGTCGACGCGGACGCCGTCGACCCGCACCTCTCCGCGGATCAGCTCGCCGCCCAGCAGGTCGTTGATCACCAGCGCGGTGACGCCGCACTGGTCGCGGGCCGGGTTCCCGGGATCCCACTGTGCCCGGTGCGCGGGCGTGGTGGTGTCCGCGTCCCAGCTGCTGCGGACGGCGGCTTCGATGTCGGTGAGCAGCAGAGGTTCCATGCCGTGAATCCTCGCACCGGCCACTGACAACGCCCCCTGCGGAGGACGTTCAGTAGCCCCGGCTCCGCGAGGCCAGCACCGCGATGTCGTCCTCGGCCCCCTCGGCGAAGCGTGCCACGACCTCGCCCAGCAGGTCCTGGAGCCGCCCGCTCACCGGCATGGTGAGGTGTGCGAGCCGCTCGATGGAGACGTCGATGTCCTCGCCCCGGCGCTCCACCAGGCCGTCGGTGTACATGAACAGCACCGTTCCGGGGCCGCAGGGCAGCACCGTCGTCCGGTATCCGCCGAAGCCCGTACCGAGCGGCGGCCCCACGGGCATACGTGCCACCCGCGCCCCGGACGCCCCGGGGTCGATGAACACCGGTGGCGGATGTCCCGCACTGGCCACCTCGCAGACCCCCTCCTTCCGGTCGACGACGGCGACCAGGCAGGTCGCCGCCCGGTCGAGGCCGGAGTGTTCCACGGCCTTGTCGAGCCGCTCGAGAATGCGGTGCGGCGGCTGGTCGTCGTCGGCCATGATGCGCAGCATCGAGCGGTAGTTGCTCATGGCCACGGCGGCCTCCACCCCGTGCCCCATCACATCGCCCATCACCTTGAGATGCCGTCCTCCCTGCAGCGGGATGGCGTCGAACCAGTCCCCGCCCACCAGGGCCCCCGCGCCCGCGGGAAGGTAGAGGGACGCGACCTCGATGCCCGGGTTGGGCACCCGCGGCTCGGAGAGCAGGGAGCGCTGGAGCTCCCGGGCGACGCGGTGCTCGTGCGTGTAGCGGTAGGCGTGGTCCACGTCGACGGCGGCACGGCCCGCGAGCGTACGGGCGACGACCATGTCCAGTCCTTCCGTGAAGGAAGGGGACTCCCCGGCCCGCAACAGGCTGAGCGCCCCCAGGGGGCGTCCGCGCGCGGTGAGCGGTACGACGAGGGCCGAGTGGAGGCCGACGGCCCGGTAGGCGGCGACCCGTTCGGGGGTGGGCGCCGAGCGGCCGAGCTGCCCGTCGCCGTACAGGTTCTCGATCACCGGCTCGTCGGCGGCCAGGCAGCGGGGCACGGCCGCGTCCTCCTGGTAGTCGATGTCCGTACCGGGCCCGCCGAACTGGGCGATCGAGTCGGCGAGTTCCGGGATCGAGGCCGCACCGGCCCTGCGCAGCCGCAGCGCTCCGGGCGGCGGCTCACGGCGGGGGCGCCCGTTGTCCTCCGGGATCACCTCGACGACGGCGACGTCGGCCATCACCGGCACCACGAACTCCGCGAGCTCCTGGCAGGTGGTCTCCACGTCCAGCGTCGTGCCGATGGCGACGGCCGCGTTGTCGAGGAGCGTCAGATAGCTCCTGGCCCGCCGCAGTTCCTCCCGTTCGTTCTCGGTCGCGGTGACCTCCTGGGCGATCGCGATGAGTCCGCGCACCCGTCCGTCCACCTCGTACCGGTGCAGGGCCACACGCCAGTACCTCCGATCGATGACGGAGTCCACCCAGGTCTGTCCGCTGGTGGTGATCTCCCGGGGCATGCCGTCGGCCAGCACCTGGCGCATGACGTCCGTCCGGACCCGCATGTCCGGCAGCACCTCGCCGACGCTTCTGCCCAGGTGCGCGGCGGCCGACGCGCCGTTGAGCCGTTCGAGTGCCGGGTTCACGTACACATAGCGCAGCTCGGTGTCGAAGACCGCCACCCCCGCCGGGCTGCTGCCGATCAGCGCGGCCAGTGCCGTCAGGTCGGAGGGCGGCGGATCGGCGTGCTCTTCGACCTGCAACGGAGCCTCCGGAGGGGATCGTGCCTGGCGGGTGCGGAGCGCGCGGCCCTCACGGGCCACCGAGCACCCGGCCCCTCATCGTCCGCCGCCCCGCACCGCCCCGCATCTCCGCGGGCCCGGCCGACCGGCGTCGAGTCCGTCCAGCGACAGGGTCCCTTCGGAGGCCGCGGCGCCCCGCGGCAGCCCGAACGCCGCCTCGACCCGTTTCGGCACCGGTGCAAGGCCCAGCAGCCCGGTCACCAGCAGGCCCGCCAGGTGGTGCCAGGCCGGAGCCCGGCGGATCATCGCGTGGTCGCTGCCCGGGATCGTCACCAGACAGGTCCTGGCGCCCGCTCTGCGTGCCCTGGCCGTGAGCGACTGGGACGCCAGGGGGCTCGTCACCCGGTCCCGCGTGCTGTGCAGCAGGACGACGTCACGCCCCGCGAGCTGGGTCACCGGGTCGCCGGGCGGGCACCACGGCGCGAGGCCCACCACCGAGCGGACCAGCGGGTGGCCCGCGGCGTGGAGGGCGGCACGGGCTCCCATGGAGTGGCCGAGGAGGACCACGGGGATGTCACCCGCCTCCCGCCGCAGGGCGTCCAGCACCCGCAACGTGTCGTGCAGCGGATCCTCGCGGGAGCCGTTCCAGCCCCGGTGCGTGTAACGGACCCGCTGCACGCGCACGCCGGGGTCACCGCGCACCGCGCGCGCCACCACGCGCGAGAACGGCAGCATCCGCAGACCGGGCAGGTTCAGGGCGCCGGGTGGCGGCGCGGCCATGCCCGTCTCGTAACCGCCGTGGAGAACGAGCACGGCTGCCGACGGCGGTCTTCCGGCCACGCTTACCTCCAGATCGGGGTCGCGGGCCGACGCCCGCACACCTCATGTTCGGTGCCGGAGGGCCTACGGATGGGTCGAACGTGTCGATGCGTGGAAAGTGCCGTTCACTGGGGGACGCACGGACCGTTCCCCTACGCGACCCAAGGAGCCGCCGACATGGCGTCAGGACCTCAAGTCGGACACCCCGCACCGGACTTCACCCTGCCCGGGGGCGTACTCACCGAGGACACCTTCACGCGGCGCGACCACACGCTCTCCGCCGCGCGCGGCCGGGCCGTCGTCCTCGCCTTCTACCCGGGTGACAACACTTCCGTCTGCACCAAGCAGCTCTGCTCGTACTCCTCGGGGCTCGAGACCTTCGAGAACCTCGACGCCGAGGTCTGGGGAATCAGTCCACAGGGTGTGGACAGTCATGAGTCCTTCGCCCGTGGCCACGGCCTGCGCATGCCCCTGCTGGCCGACACGGGACGGGAGACCGCCCGGGCCTACGGGGTCGCCGCTCCCGGCATCGGCGTACGCCGTTCCGTCTTCCTGATCGGGCCGGACGGCGTGGTCCGGTGGAAGCACGTCGCCCTGCTCGGCGCCACCTTCCAGTCGCTCGACACGCTCGCCCAGCAGCTTTCCGGCATCGGAAGCCGGTAAAGACTGCCGGACTCCGGCAGTGCCGCCGCCGGGTCCGCCGTGGGACCATTCAGTCGGTTCGACGGAAGCTTTTCGGGGGACAGCGAACAAACGGGGGAGTGATCACGTGACCGTTCTCCTCGGTCTCGGTATTGCGGGTATCGCGCTTCTCGCCCTCTCCCTGATCTTCGACGGGATCCTCGAAGGGCTCCTCGGGGACGCTCTGGGCGGGCTGTTGAACGGCTTCTTCGACGGCCTGCTCTCCCTGCCCGTCATCGCCGGCTTCCTGTCCATGCTCGGCTTCGGCGGAGCGATCGTCCTCGGCACCACCGGGGCCGGAGTCCCCGTCGCCCTCACGGCCGGAGCGGTCGCGGGCGTCGTCGCGGCGTGGCTGACATGGAAGTTCAGCCAGGCCCTGATGCGGGATCAGACCACGGCCACACCACGCGGGGACGACCTGGTCGGCACCTCGGGCTCGGTGGTCACCCCGATCCCGGCCGACGGGTACGGCGAGGTCCTGCTCCGGCTCGCGGGCCAGACCGTGAAGTTCTCCGCGAAGAGCGCCGTACCGGTCGAACGCGGTGCCGAGATCTGGGTGGAGGCCACGCTTTCGACCACCTCGGTCACGGTCCGCCCCGTCGAGCGCTGACCACCACAGAGTCACACGCCTGTCCGAAACCCGTACAGCCGAACAGACCGCCGTCCCGCCGGGAACTCCGTGGGGAGGGCAAGGGGGACACCTCTCATGAGCCCAGTAGTCATCGCCATCATCGGCATCGTCGTACTCGTCGTACTCCTGGCCCTGGCCGTGATCACCAGGTACAAGGTCGCGGGCCCCAGCCAGGCCTTCATCATCACGGGACGGCGCGGCAAGAAGTCGACCGACCCGGTGACCGGCCGCACCAGCATCGACAACAGCGGCCAGAAGGTCGTTGTCGGCGGCGGCGTCTTCGTCGTGCCCTTCGTCCAGCAGAAGTTCACTCTGGACCTCTCCAGCCGCCACATCCCCGTCGCCGTACGCGGTGCCGTCACCCTGCGCGGGGTGAAGTCCAACCTCGAAGGTGTGGCGATCGTCAAGGTCGGCGGGAGCGAGGACGCGATCCGCGCCGCGGCCCAGCGCTTCCTCCAGCAGCAGAACGGCATCGTCGGCTTCACCCAGGAAGTGCTCTCCGGGGCCCTCCGCGCCATCGTCGGCCGCATGTCGGTCGAGGACATCATCCGTGACCGCGCCGCGTTCGCCGGGCAGGTCGCCGAGGAGGCCGAGGCCAGCCTCTCCGGCCAGGGCCTCATCCTGGACGCGTTCCAGATCCAGGACATCACCACGGAGGGCTCCTACCTGGAGGACCTGGGCCGTCCGGAGGCCGCCCGCGCCAAGCAGGAGGCGGACATCGCGGAGGCGATCGCCCGGCGCGCGTCCGAGCAGGCCCGGCTGAAGGCGGCGGAGGAGATCGCCATCGCCGAGCGGACGTTCTACCTCAAGCAGGCCGAGATCAAGGCCGAGACCGAAGCCGCGGCGGCCAAGGCCAACGCCGCGGGCCCGCTCGCCGAGGCCGCCCGCCAGCAGGAAGTCCTCAGCGAGCAGGAGAAGGTCGCCGAGCGCCAGGCCGCCCTGACGGACCGCGAGCTCGACACCAAGGTCCGCAAGCCCGCCGACGCCGCCCGCTACCAGGCCGAGCAGGAGGCGGAGGCCCGCCGCATCGCCCAGGTCAAGGAGGCCGAGGCCGACGCGGAGCGCTCCCGCCTCACCGGTCAGGGCGAGAAGCTCCACCGCTCCGCCCTCGCCGACGCCGTACGCATCGAGGGTGAGTCCGAGGCAGCCGCGATCGCCGCGAAGGGCGCCGCCGAGGCCGAAGCCATGCAGAAGAAGGCCGACGCCTTCGCGCAGTACGGCGACGCGGCCGTCCTGCAGATGCTGGTCGAGGTGCTGCCGCAGGTCGTCGCCAAGGCGTCCGAGCCGCTGAGCGCCATCGACAAGATGACGGTCATCTCGACGGACGGCGCGAGCCAGCTGTCCCGCACGGTCACCGACAACGTCGCCCAGGGCCTGGAGCTCCTCACCTCCACCACAGGCGTGGACCTGGCCGCACTCCTCCGGAACCTTCAGGGCAAGGCGGGCGGCACGGAGTCCGTGCCGGCGGTCCCGGCCCCCGCCGCCAACGGCGAGAAGATCGACATCAAGGACTGACCCGTCCCCTCCCCCGCGCCCGGCCCGGTGACCGCTTACCGGCCGGGCGCCTCCACGTCCGCGCCCGCCCCGGCCGTCCGGCAGGCGGCCACCCTCTCCCGCCATGGTGTGTGGGCGTACGGGTCGTCATCCTCCTCAGAGGCGAGCTGGGCGGCCCGGGCCTCGGCCCATGCCGCCCGCGCGGCCTCCCGCCGACAGGGCCCGCACCGCGTCTCACCGTCCTCATCGGTGGGCCCCGGCCGGAAGAGATGCTCGTCCCCGGGCCCGGAGCACACCACCAACGCGGCTACGGGAGCCGGAGGTTCAGACTGCGGTACGGGCGCGGGTTCCTCGGGCAGCTTGTGTACGAGCCTGTGCCGCAGGAATCCCACGGCCGACCGCACCCCGCCCACCGGCAGATCACCGGCCAGCACCCGCCGCATGTCGTCGGCCGCGACCCCACGCCGCAGCCACACCACGGCGAGCTTCACCAGCTTCCGGGCCTCTGCCACGCCCAGGTGCAACGAGCGGTGCACATGCCGCAGGGACAGCAACACCCGCTCGGCCTCAGCCGCTTCCGGGTCGGGCACGGTCAACGGCACGTCGTCCGCCGCCGGTTCGGAGGGTGGGTGGGAAGAGTTCTTCCCGTGTTCTTCGTCTACCGGTTCATAGCCACCGACCGCCCGGTCCCCCGGCTGACCGACCGTCGGTTTCCGCGCACCCGGAGACACGCCCACCGGCACCGAACTTCCGTCCCGGGCCGCCCTGGCCTCCTCCGGGCCGAGGGCCACATTCGCGAGAAGCTGCTCGGTCGTCCAGAACCCGCGCCCGCCCTGCTGCCGCCACTCGTACAGGTACCCGTGCGTGACCAGCAGCTTCTTGGCCTTCTGGTAGGCCCGGCCGGTGATCCCGAGAGCCCGCGCATGCTCGCTGAGGGCCACACCGCGCCGGTCGTCGGGGAGGCCTTGCACGTAGAGAAGGAGGATCTTCGCGTCACTGCTCAGACGCTGATTGCGTACCAGATCATTCGCGGCCTTCGTATAGCCGCGAGACGGCGCGATAGCATGCCAAAGCATCCTGGTGGACCTCTCGGTTATCCACTGGCGGTGAAGGTCCTCGGTCGGTGCTCCTACACACCTCCGGGGACCGCGCCATGCGCGCGTACGCACACAGCGTGATGACGCGCTTACCGTAGCGCAGCCAAAACGCCATCACCGACATGCGGCGAAAACTTCAGCCTCAAGGGTGGATTGAGCGAGCCGACGCCGTGTCCAGGGGAATCACCCGAGGTAGGGCCGCTCGCGCCGCTCCAGGAAGTGCCGGATGCGTAGTTGCTGAGTGTGATGCATGGGCAGGGCCGGAATTTCCGTCGGCTCGACGAAGCGAAGCTCCGTCGACTCGTCCGACATCGCGAGTGTGCCTCCGACGACACGAGCCCGGAAGCACACGTTGAACTGGCGGCGGACCTCCCCGTCGCTGTACGCGATGACGTGCTTCGGGTCCGTGTACGTGCCGACGAGATGGGTGATCTCCACATCCAGGCCGGTCTCTTCCTTGACCTCCCGAACGGCTGTCCCAGGCAGGCTGTCCGACATTTCCATGCCGCCCCCCGGCAGCGCCCACAGACCACTGTCCGCACGCCGCTGCACCAGGATGCGGCCTTCCTCATCGGTCACGACGGCGGAAGCGGCTACGACGAGACTGTTCGGCTGGGGCGCTTCCGGATCGTCGTAGTACTCGGTTCGTGCCACAGGTCACGTCTCCACGGGTCGGGCTCTATCCCATACTGCGCTGAAACTCTCGGCGTAGGTGTCGAACATCCCACCGTCGCCGGCCCGGCGGAGGTGCCACAGGGGTGCGCCATAGGCGTTTACGCCCCACACATGAGGGTTGATCAAGGCCTGGTCGTCAACGCGGTACGTGCTGTTGTAGAGGGTTGTCGCGTGGGTGCGAACCTCAATGCCGGGCACGCCGAGAAGGGGCCGGTAGTGCAGGAGTGCCAGCCGACAACGCGATTGAATGCCGTCCCCGAACTTCTCCTCCGCACCACGCCGTTGCACACTTTCGCTGTCGGCGTCCCCCAAAGCGATGCGTACCGTGCACCCTTCAGCGGCGCGCTCACGGAGGAGGTCGTTCAACCGGGGGTACGCCTCGTGCAAAAACACGGCGGCGTACACGAGCACATCAATCCGCTCGCGTGCGGCGCCCAGCAGATCAGTGAACGCCGACACAGGCAGGTTCGCCCGCTGGTCGTACAGAGCGACGAGCTCGGGACTCACGGCTCGTGCGGCGCGCGCCTGCCTGAGCGCCGGCCAGAGCGCATGGACGTCCTCCCTCAGTGACTCAGCGGCCCTGAGCGCTGTCGCACGCCGTGGCGTGCGTCCCAGGTTCACCCACCGCTCGACACTCTTGGGGTCGACCCCAGCCACTTCAGCGAGCATTGCGTGGGTCCACCCACCGGAGACCATGACGGCCCGAAGCCTCTCGTTCTGCATGGTCGCGTCTCCCCGAGTCACGGACGGTCTTAGGGACGTTCTACCCCGTGCAAGACGTCCCGGAGTGGGAAACCAAGGAGGTTCCTACGTCCCGGTGCAGAGAGCCACGATCTTCGGAAGCAACGCGATGGGACGAGGGGACGATGACCAGGAACACTCAGCAACCGCAGGCGGACACGTGCCAATGGGAGTACGTGACCTACGCCCCCGCCGGCGAGACGTGCCCGGCCTGCGGGAAGCCGATCACGAGCTTCGCTCCCTGCCGCCGCGGGACGCTTGAAGGCCGGTCTGGACTGCCGGTTGTCTACCGGCACGCAGAAGGATGCCCGGAATGACGCTTACTGCATGGCACTTCGTGAAGCACACGATCCGCCAGGCGCCGGAGGGCGGGATGGTCTACGAGACATCCTGCGCCACGCATGATTGCGGCGAGGACTCCGGCCCACGAACGGAGCAAGAAGCCGCGCAGGACTGGGCGCTACGGCATACCGGTCAGACAGGCCACGCCTTGTTCCGGCGTGTCTTCACGGACCACGCCAGGGTGACCCGCGCCGATTAGGGCCGCTTTCTGGGATTGCCGCCCGCCCCCACCCGACCGCTCGCCCCCGTACTCGCGGCGAGCAGAACCATGGCGGGCGGGCTCAGCGCGGCAGGGACGTGACCGTGCCGCCGTAGAGCTCGTCCAGGCCGATGAGCAGGACCCGGTCGCCACCGCGTGCCGCTTCGGTTCGCAAGGCGTCACTGAAGCCTGCCGCACTGAAGCAGGCGAGCGCGCAACGCGTGGTGTCCATGGCCCGGCCGGCGAGGAGTTCCCGGGCCCGGACGAGCCGCTCCAGGTGGCTTATCCCCACGACCGTGCCCCACTTCACCTCGCCGAGCAGGTGCACCGCCGGCTTCGTACCGCCGGACCCGGGCTCGACCGCGGCGACATCGATCTGTATCTGCCTCCGTGCCGCCTGGTCGGTCACCACGCCGCCGCCGACCTGGCCCACCGCGGAGCTGAGCAGGGTCCGCCCTGGACCGAGGACGTACTCCCGGCACATCGCCTCGAAGTGCGGCCCGGCGACCTGGGCTGCGAAGCGCTCCGCCGACTGTGCCCAGACGTCCGACGCCTGACCGGCCTCCAGGCGGTCCCAGGAGGGTCGCATCACGGCCTCGTAGAAATTGATCAGCGGCTCGGTGACGCGGTACTGCGACTTCCCTGCTCTGAAGACGTCCGCTTCCCGCGCCAGCAGATGACTGTCCTCCAGGACGTTGAGGGGGTGCGAGATGTCCACCGACTTGCGGCCGATGTACCCCGCGATCCCGCCTCTCGTGGTGTTGCCCTGGGCCACTGCGGCAAGGACCGAGTGATACAGCGCGGTGTCCCGGATGTCCGCCTCCTCGGCAAGCAGATACCTCGCCTCCCGGAAGAGGGGACTGAAAGGAGAGAGGACCGTGCGGCAGAGCCAGTCGTCGAATTCCTCCAGGCTTCCGGGAACGTCGTCGGCCAGGAACTGCCGCCGGTACGCCGGTGTGCCACCGACCACGGCGTGGAGCCGAGCCGCAAGGGCCGGGCTGTCGGCGACTCCCCAGAAGTCCGCGGCTGACCTGTATCCGAAGGGGCGCACGACGAGTTCCAGCTGCGCACGTCCCCGGAGAGGCGCCGTGCTCGCGAGCAGCCCGCCCATGACGGACATCGCCGATCCGCACAGCAGGAGCCTCATCCGGCTCTCCTCGACCTGAAAGCGGTCGATCTCCCGCTGAATGAGAGACGGGAGCTCAGGGGCGGTCTTCGCCAGGTACGGAAACTCGTCGATGACCACCAGCAGCGGCCCTTCGCCGTCCCGGGACGCGGCAAGCCCGAACAGGTAGGAGATCGCGTCGTCCCATGTGGCGAACGAGAACGGAGCCGGGGACCCCACGTGATCGGAGAGGGCCGCAGCGAACTGGCGCAGCGACTCTGCCTCCGTCCCCGCCGTGGCTCCGAAGTAGAAGCCTCCGTGCCGCTCGACGAGAGCGCGCAGCAGATACGTCTTCCCCATGCGTCGTCTGCCGCTGACGATGCCGAGCATGGCGTGCGGCAGGGGCCGGCCGACGAAGGCCGAGAGACCCTTCCACTCGGCATCACGCTCGAAGACACGGGACGGCTTGTCCGGACGGCCATGACGTTGCACGTGGCAGCTCCTTAGGACTACACCCCATAGGAGCGTACTCCTAACAAAGCCTTCAGCGGGGTGACAGGCCGGTGGTGTCGATGTCCACCGCGAACGGGTCCGGCAGGCGGAGTACGGCCCCGAACGGATGCGGTCCGTCCACGCAGGTGTAGCCCAACCTCCCAGGCTCCGAGAAGAGGGTCACGCTGCCCTCCATCCGGTCCACGAGGAGGTAGAGAGGCGCCCGGTACTCGGCGTATCGGCGCCGCTTGACCACCCGGTCGGTCTCGGCGTCCGTCTCCGAGGTGACCTCGACGATCAGCAGTGTCTGGTCCGGGAGGAGCGCGCCCCCGCCCCTGGCCAGTTCCTCGGGTACGACAGCGATGTCGGGGACGTACCAGTTGGAGGAGCCGGGCAGGTCCAGGTTGCCTGAGCCTTCGACACAGCCCAGCTCGGCGACGCGGGCTTCGATCTGCCGGCGGACGAGCCTCGCGGCGCGCTCGTCGTCCCAGGTCGGTGACACCGGCTCGATGATCCCCTCGACGATCTGGACGCGGTCCTCGCGCATGTGCTGCACAGCGAATTTGAGGGCGCGCTCAGCGTCCACACCCCGGCTGTAGTCGGGCGCGCTCTTCATAGGGTCCCGCTTCCGTCCATGTCCACGCCTCCGGCTACCCGGCATCATGCCCGGCCGTCGCCCGTCACAGGCGAGCGGCGCCCCCGTCCGGAGCCCGTGATTCCGCCGCCCTCCAGGCAGAAATCTCGCTCCGGTTAGGGTAATGAGCGGATAAAAAGCTGATCAAAAGCGCGCCGTGCCGCCGCGCGCTCCTCGGGAGGAAGCCATGGGAACGCACCGCACGTCGCTGCCGGGAGTCGGCGTCCAGTACGACTACACCACCGAGTCGGGGCAGCACATCTCCGTGGTCGTGCACCACGACGGGCGGCGGTTCCTGGGGTTCTACGAGAAGGACGACCCAGATTCGTGCGTGCTCTCCGTGCCCCTGACGACCACCGAGGCCACCGGGCTCGCGCACCTCATCGACGCGGCGCCGATCGACGCCGTACGGACCGAGGGGATCGACCTGGTCACCGAGCACATCCCGCTCGGGACCCGCTCCCCGTACGGCGGGCGGCTGCTCGGGGACACCCGGGCGCGGACGCGGACGGGGGCCTCGATCGTGGCCGTGCTGCGTACGCACAGTGCGCATCCGTCACCTGGGCCGGACTTCCGGCTGGCCATCGGGGACACGCTCGTCGTCGTAGGTACGCGTGAGGGCGTCGACACGCTCTCCGAGATCATTGCGGAGGGCTGACCGTGCACGACACGACCGCACTGCTGGTGGAGCTGGGCTCCGTCATTCTGGGGCTCGGCATCATCGGAAGATTCGCCGGGCGGATTGGTCTCTCGCCGATCCCGCTCTACCTGCTGGCCGGGCTCGCGTTCGGTGAGGGCGGTCTGCTGCCGCTCGGCGCCAGCGAGGAGTTCACCGCCATCGGGGCGGAGATCGGCGTCATCCTGCTGCTGCTCCTGCTCGGTCTCGAGTACAGCGCATCGGAGCTCGTCACCAGCCTCAAGACGCAGTACCCGTCCGGGGCCGTCGACTTCGTGCTCAACGCGACACCCGGCGCGGCTGCCGGTCTGATGCTCGGGTGGGGGCCGGTGGGAGCCGTCGCACTGGCCGGGGTCACCTGGATCTCGTCCTCGGGTGTGATCGCCAAGGTGATGACCGACATGGGGCGGCTCGGTAACCGCGAGACGCCCGTGATCCTCGGCGTCCTCGTCATCGAGGACCTCGCCATGGCCGTCTATCTGCCGCTGCTCACCGCGATGCTGGCCGGCGTCGGTCTGGCCGGCGGCAGCATCGCCCTGCTGATCGCGCTCGGCACCGTCGGCTTCGTGCTGTACCTCGCGCTGCGCCACGGCCGGCTCATCAGCCGCGCGGTGTCCTCCGACAACCCGGAGATGCTGCTGCTCGTCGTCCTCGGGCTCACCGTCCTGGTGGCCGGCGTCGCCCAGCAGCTCCAGGTCTCCGCGGCCGTCGGCGCCTTCCTCGTGGGCATCGCCCTGTCCGGGGAGGTCGCGGAGGGTGCGCGCAAGCTGCTGACGCCGCTGCGGGACCTGTTCGCCGCCGTCTTCTTCGTGTTCTTCGGGCTGTCCACCGACCCGGCGGAGATCCCGCCCGTACTGCTTCCGGCGGCGCTGCTCGCGGTCGTCACGGTCTTCACGAAGATCGGCACCGGCTGGTACGCGTCCCGGCGGGCCGGCATCGGGCCGCGGGGCCGCTGGCGCGCGGGCGGCACGCTCGTCGCGCGCGGGGAGTTCTCGATCGTCATCGCCGGTCTGGCCGTGGCCACCGAGCCGCGGATCGGTCCCATCGCGACCGCGTACGTGCTGATCCTGGTGATCGTCGGGCCGCTCACCGCCCGCTGGACGGAGCCGGTCGCCTCGAAGCTCCAGGCCGCTCTGGCCGGGAAGCGGAAGAAGCCGGCCGTGGTGTCCGACCCGCCGATGCCGTCGCACGACGACCTCACGCCGGAGCACGCCGGGCGCGACTCCGACTGACGGACCGGGGGCGGCGGTCAGAGCGGGGTGGCCGCGTGGAGGATGCCGACGAGCGTCACCGTCGCGTTGAGCGACGACAGCGCCGAGGCCGCCGTCCCCACCGTCGCGGTCACCGCCGCCAGGGCCAGATGCGGTGAGGCCGGGGGCCAGAGTCCCGCCGGGGGCCGGGGGTCGAGCAGCGCCGCCACCCGGCGCGGCACAGGCCCCGTCGGCAGGGAAGCCGCGAAGGCGGGAAGCACGGCGGGTCCCGGGTGGCGGTGCGAGAACAGCGCCGCCTTGCCGACCGCCCTGGCGACGGTCCGGCGGCTGCCGACCGCGTACGCCGCCTCCTCGTCCGCCCAGCGTTCGGTGCTGTACGCCACCGCCGTGCGCAGGGGGAGCAGGAACGGGTTGGCGCGGGCCGCCAGTTGTGTCACCAGCAGATAGCGGTGGTGGCGGCCGGACAGGTGCGCGCGTTCATGGGCGACGAGCGCGTGGCGTTCACGGGCGTCCAGGCAGTCCATCATCGCCGTGGAGACGACGACCCGGCCGCGCCCTCCCGGCAGGGCGTAGGCGTACGGGTCGGGGGACGGGACCACGACGAGGTCCCCCGCGGCCCCGGGGCCGTCCTGGGCCGGCAGGGCGCGGGCGGCCCGGACCCGGGTCCGGGTGTGCCGCAGGAGGGTGCCGCCCCAGGCCACCAGCACCGCCCCCAGGACGCCGATGGCGATCAGGCCCGCCTTCTCCTCGTACGGCAGCGCGGCGCGCACCTCCGGGTCCGACCAGCCGTCGGGCAGCGGATTGCCGGGAAGCTGGGCCGTGCCCACCACCATGAGCAGAGCCAGACACAGCGTGCTGCACAGGGCCAGGGTCGAACCCACGGCGGCCAGCAGCCGGGTGGCGCTCCGGGGGTGCAGGTGCTGTTCGGCGAGACGCGCCATGGGCAGGGCGGTCAGCGGCAGCACGAGCGGCAGGTAGACGAAGACGCCCATCGTGGTGGCTATCGGCCTTCCGGACCGGCGGGGTCGTCGTCGGGGTCGTCGGGGTCGTCGGCCGCGCGGGCGAGCAGTGCGCGGAGTCTCGCCTCGTCGCCGGGGGACAGCGCGGAGACGAACCGGGCGAGGACGGCCTCCCTGTCGTGTTCGCCGTCCAGGACGCGGCGCATGCGGAGGGCGGCGAGGCCGGCCTCGTCGGAGGCCGGGGTCCAGAGGTAGGAACGGCCCTGGCGGGTGCGGGTCACGGCCTTCTTCGCGTAGAGGCGGGAGAGGATCGTGATGACCGTGGTGTAGGCGAGGTCGCCGTCGAGGTGCTTCCGCACCCACCCGGCCGTCGCGGGCCCGCCCGCCGAGCGCAGCACGCTCAGGACCTGGGACTCCAGCTGTCCCTGGCCGCGCCTGGGCAGCCGCGGGCCGTCCCCGGTGGAGCCGTCGTCCGTGCCTGTGGGCCTGTTCATCCGCGGCATCCTACTGAGTGGCCGGGTGGCGCCTGTCGGCCGCCGTGCCACCGACGGCCATCCGCCGTACTTCTACACGGTTGTAGAGTCTGACTGGTTCCCGCACCACAGGCAACGCAACGTATGGAGACGTCATGGCCCTTTGGGATCGGATCAAGGAATCCGCGTCGACGATGCAGACGCAGCTGGAGGCGAAGAAGAACGACCTGAAGAGCGGGGCGTTCCGGGACGCGAGCATGGCCATGTGCGCCCTCGTCTCCGCGGCCGACGGTTCCATCGACCCGTCCGAGCGGCAGCGTGTCGCCTCGCTGATCGCCACCAACGACGTGCTGCAGAACTTTCCGGCGGACGACCTCCAGCGCCGGTTCAACGCCTACGTGGACAAGCTGACGGCGGACTTCGCCTTCGGCAAGGTCAGCGTGCTCCAGGAGATCGCCAAGGCGAAGAAGAAGCCCGCCGAGGCGCGTGCCGTCATCCAGATCGGCATCGTGATCGGCGGCGCCGACGGCGACTTCGACAAGTCGGAGCAGGCCGTCGTGCGCGAGGCGTGCTTCGCCCTGGACCTGCCGCCGCACGAGTTCGACCTGTAGGGCACCCACTCCCGGCGCGTACGTCCCGGGCCCTCGGGCCGTACGCGCCGGGGCACTCGGGCCGTACGCGCCGGAGCCCTCGGGCCGTACGCGCCCGGGCACTCGGGCCGTACGCGCCCGGGCACTCAGAGCTCCTTCGCCGGCCAGTCCAGCAGCCGGGCGCCGATCACCGCGGTCTGCAGCGTGTAGCGGTGCATCGGGTCGGACGGGTCGGAGCCGGTCAGCTGGTGTATCCGCTCCAGCCGGTACGTCAGGGCGCGCACGCTCAGCGACAGCCGACGGGCCGTCTCCGCGGCGACACAGCCGGCGTCGAAGTACACGGACAGCGTGCGCAGCAGCGGCTCCGCGCCGCCCCGTGCCTCCTTGAGCGGGCCGAGCTCGCTCCGCACCAGGTCGGCCATCGCCTGCCGGTCCCTGGTCAGAACCGGATAGACCAGCAGGTCGGCGGCGTACAGCACGGGGTCGTCGAGGCCCATCCGCTGAGCCAGATCGAGGGCGTCGAGCGCCTCGTCGTACGAGTGGACCACCCCGCCGGGGCCCCGGTGCGGGCGGCCGACCGCGACCTGACCGCCGTCCGTCGCGGCATGGGCCTGCTTCGCGAAGTACCGCAGGACGTCGGGCTGGCTGCCGGGGGCTATGCAGACGAGCCGCCCGTCCTTCGTGGTGAGCAGGATCTTCCGGCCGCTGAAGCGGGCCAGCAGGGCCGCCTCCACGCTGCGGGGCACCGCGTCGGACTCGGTGTATGCCTCGGGGCCCGCCGCCACCGCGACGGCGTGGGCCCGCGAGAGCCGCAGCCCGAACCTGCTGGCGCGCTCCGCGAGCCGGCCCAGGTCGCTGCGCCCGTACAGCAGGTCGTCGATGAACTCCCGCCGCGCCGCTTCCTCCCGCCGCACCGTGATGCGCTGCGCCCGCTCGAAACCTTCCGCGAACGCGTCGACCGTCTGCTCCACGGCGGCCAGCACGGCATCGGCGGCGCCCTGCGGGGCGAGCGGCCAGGCGGCGCGGGTCTCCGAGAGGTGGCGCCGCACCAGGGCCCGCAGCTGGTGTCCGGCCTCCGCCGCCTCACGGCCGAGCGCGCGCCGCGTCTCCAGCTCGTCCCGGGTGAGACGGCGGCCGGTGTCCGCGACCTCGGCCAGGATCCGGGCATAGCCCTCCAGGAACCGTTCGGGGATCTCGGGCTCCGCCACTCGCACTCCTCCACTCATCGCCGGCATCGTCATCCTGTCAACGCACGGAAGCCGGTGCCGGTGCCCGGCAGGCCGGTCCCGTAAAGGCTGCCGGATTCCGGCAGTGCGGCCGGACCCGCCCGGCTGACACGATCTGTTCAGCAACACACGGGGGAATCACGGGGGACACGGGGGATCACGGGGGAAGAAACCGGTTGCTGCGAGGCCGTGTTCGCGGTGTCGCAGCGCCGGTCCCCCGTCCCACCCGGCGCCGCCCGGTTCCCCGGGCCGCACGGCGTCGCAGGGGGTGGACCGGATGACCGAATTCCTTTCCGCAGCACTCGCGTTCCCGGCCGTCGTCTTCGGCGGCGCCCTGGTGGTCGTCGTCTGTTTCTGGCTGCTGGTGCTGGTCGGAGCGGTGGGTCACGACTCCTTCGACACCGACCTCGACACCGAGGCCGTCGGCTTCGGCGGGGTACCCGTGTCCGTGTCGGTGTCGCTGTTCGTCGCCGTCTCCTGGTTCACCGGCCTGGCCGGTTCGGTCCTCGTCCTCCGCAGCGGAGCCACCGGCACCCTGCGGGCCCTGATGCACCTCGCCGTACTGGCGGGGGCACTTCTGATCGCCTGGGGGGTGGTCCGCATGCTCGTACGCCGCTTCCACCGGTTCTTCCCCGCGGAACCTCCCCCATCGCGCCAGGACTTCGTGGGTCAGGTCTGCACGATCCGTACGGGATCCGTCAGCGCCGACTTCGGGCAGGCCGAGGTCGCCGCCGCCGACGGGTCGACCGCGATCGTGCAGGTGCGGCAGCCGCTCAGGCCGTCCGCGGCGGGAGAGGAGTTCACCTCCGGCAGCACGGGCCTCCTCTACGCGTACGACGCCGACGGTGAGTTCTTCTGGGTCTCGCCGTACGACGCCTCGCTCGCCCCGCGCCCGCTGCCGCGCAAGGCCGTCTGACCCGCACCCCTTCTTCCGGACCCCGGGCCCGTGGTTCCGCGCGCCCTCGTACGGGCGTCCGGGCTCCCCTTCTCCTTCGTACGTCCCACCAGCCGCAAGGACTGACATGGATGCCATCTCCTGGGGCATCGGCGTGCTCGTCGCCGTTGTCCTGCTCATCACCGTCGCCCTGGTCTTCGTCATCACCCGGCTCTTCCGAAAGGTCGAGCAGGGGAAGGCCCTGATCATCTCCAAGACCAAGAAGGTCGACGTCACCTTCACCGGTGCGGTGGTCCTCCCGGTGCTGCACAAGTCCGAGACCATGGACATCTCGGTGAAGACCATCGAGATCCGCCGTACCGGGCGCGAGGGTCTGATCTGCCAGGACAACATCCGCGCCGACATCCACATCACGTTCTTCGTCCGCGTCAACAAGACCGTCGAGGACGTCATCAAGGTCGCGCAGGCCATCGGCACGGAGCGGGCGAGCGACAAGGCCGCCATCCAGGAGTTCTTCGCCGCGAAGTTCTCCGAAGCGCTCAAGACCGTCGGCAAGCAGCTCGACTTCGTCGACCTGTACACCAAGCGCGAGGAGTTCCGGGACCGGATCATCCGGGTCATCGGGACCGACCTGAACGGCTACCACCTCGACGACGCCGCGATCGACTTCCTCGAGCAGACGCCGATGGCGCAGCTCGACGGAGCCAACATCCTGGACGCGCAGGGCATCCGGAAGATCACCGAGCTGACGGCGATCGAGCACGTGCGGACCAACGAGTTCCAGCGCACCGAGCAGAAGGAGATCACCCGGCAGGACGTCGACGCCCGCGAGACCATCCTGGAGCTGGAGCGCCGGCAGGCCGAGGCGGAGATCAAGCAGCGCCGCGAGGTGGAGACCCTGCGGGCCCGTGAGGAGTCGGCCACCGCCCGGGTGCAGGAGGAGGAGCGGCTCGGTTCGCAGAGTGCGTTCATCCGCACCGAGGAACAGCTCGGCATCCAGCGGGAGAACCAGGCGCGCGAGGTCGCCGTCGCGCAGAAGAACCGCGAGCGGGTCATCGCGGTGGAGAACGAGCGCATCGAGAAGGACCGGATGCTGGAGGTCATCGGGCGCGAGCGGGAGACCGAGCTGAACCGGATCGCCGCGACGAAGGAGGTCGAGGCCGAGCGGCGTGAGGTCGCGGACGTGATCCGGGAGCGGATCGCGGTGGACCGTACGGTCGCCGAGCAGGAGGAGTCGATCCTGACGCTGCGGTCCGTCGAGGAGGCGGAGCGCACCCGCAGGTCCGTGATCATCGCGGCCGAGGCGGAGGCGCAGGAGAAGCTGGTCAAGGACATCAAGGCGGCGGAGGCCGCGGAGTCGGCCGCGGTCCACCTGGCGGCGGAGCAGCTGACGCTCGCGGACGCCCGGCTGAAGACGGCCGACCTCGACGCGCAGGCGAAGCTGCGGCTGGCGGAGGGGATCCAGGCCGAGTCCGCGGCGGCCGGGCTGGCGGACGTCCAGGTCCGTGAGGCCGAGGCCGACGTCACGGAGAAGGCCGGGCTCGCGGAGGGCCGGGCGACGGAGGCCCGGCTCAGGGCCGAGGCGGAGGGCGCGCGGCTCAAGGCGCTGGCGGCCGCCGAGGGCACGCGGGCGCAGGCGACCGCGGACGCGGCGGTGATCGGCGAGAGGCTGAAGGCCGAGGCCGAGGGGCTCACGGAGAAGGCAGCGGCGATGGCCGCGCTGGACGAGGCGTCGCGCGGGCACGAGGAGTACCGGCTGCGGCTGGCCGCGGAGAAGGAGATCCGCCTCGCGGAGTTCGACGTGCAGCGGCAGGTGGCGGAGGCACAGGCGACGATCCTGGCGACGGGTCTCGAGAACGCGGACATCGACATCGTCGGCGGGGACTCGGTCTTCTTCGACCGGCTGGTCTCGTCGATCTCGTTGGGGCGCAGCGTGGACGGGTTCGTGAACAACTCCAAGACCGCGCAGGCCCTTGCCGGGCCGTGGCTGGACGGCAGCGGGTCCTTCACGGACGACCTGACCCGGATGCTGGGGTCCGTCACCTCGGGGGACGTGCAGAACCTGACGGTGTCCGCGTTGCTGATGCGGCTGATGCGGGGGACGTCGGGGGCGGCCTCGGGGCAGGTGCGGCAGTTGCTGGCGGCGGCGGAGGAGCTGGGGCTGGCGGGGATGACGGTGTCGTCGCTGACGGAGGGCGGCGGCACGGGTTCGGCGGAGCCGTCGCTGAACGGGGCCGCGGGGGTGGCGTAGCCACCGGGACCCAGGGCATGTCGCTGGGCGGGGCCTGAGCCGGGCCGGGAGGTTCCGCCCTGGCCGCGTGAGGGTTCCGTCCTCAATCGCCGGACGGGCTTGATTTGCCGCCCCGAGGCCCTGAGGTCCCGCCCCGGCCACATGAAGGTTCCGTCCTCGAACGCCGGACGGGCTTGAATGTGCCGCCCAGGGCCATGTGGCAGGAATGGCCGGCCCCAGGCCATGAGGTCCCGCCCCGGCCGCGTGAGGGTTCCGTCCTCGAACGCCGGGCGGGCTCGATGCAGGCCGGGGGTGTTGTCAGTGAGTGATATTCCGTAGGGAGCCGTACGCATGGACCGTGACGCCACACCCACCGATGGCGGTGCCTACGAGGTGCTCCGGCGGCGGCTCGGGGCGCAGGCCGATGAGCTCGTCCGGCGGTCCGAGGCGCTCAACGCGCGGCGGACCGAGGAGTTCGGGTCGACCGGGCTGCGGCTCCTGGCCACCGAGCAGGTACACACCGGGCGCCCCTCGCTCGCCCGGGACCTCGTGGCGGTCGGTGGCCGGCTGCTGTTCGGCTTCGAGCGCGGGCCTGGGGCCGCCGGCGAGACCGGGGTCGGTGACGTCCTCGTCCTCCGGGAGCCCGGACTGGAGGAGGTCACGGCCGGAGGACCGCTGGCCGACGAGGCGTTCGTACGGGAGTTCGCGGGCCTGCACCGCTACTTCCGCGACGCCCGGCTGCTGCGTCTGCGCACGGTCGGCGGCCGGCTGATCGCCGTGTTCCGTACCGGCGAGAGCGCCGAGGACGTCCGTGTCCTGCGGTGGGCCCTGGGGCCGGACGGGTCGCCCGGGGAGTTCCTGGACGCGCGGGGCGACCGGGACCATGTCTTCCCGCCCTCGCACGACTTCGACTGGACCCCCGCGGGCCGGGAGTCGCACCGTCCCGGCCGGTACCCGCACATCGCCGTGGCCGACGGCGCGCTCTTCGTCGACACCCTGGGCGGCACGCTCACGGTCAAGACCGAGGACGACACCACGACCCCCGACGGGATCTACGAGGAGCCCGTCGACGAGCCCCTGCAGTCCCTGGCGGACGCCGACGTCGAGTACGCGAGGGCCGGGCCCCTGGTCCTGCTGCGGGTACGCCCGTACAAGGAGGAGGGCTGGCGCCACCTGGTCCTCAACACGCTGCTCGGCCAGGTCCGGCGGCTGGACGCGATCGGGCCGTCGTGCCACCGGCTCCCCGAGGACCAGGGGATCATCTTCCCCGGCGGCTACTACCTCACGACCGGCGAGGCCAAGACCTTCGACACCGCCGAGGAGCTCACCGACCCGGTCTTCGAGGGCGCGGTCCGCTCGCCCAACGGCGAGGACGTGCTGTACGTCTTCCGGTCCCGCGACGAGAGCCGCACCCTGCTCCTGCCGTACAACCTGATCCGCCAGGAGGTCGCCACCCCGCTGCTCGGCCGGGGGCACGCGCTCCTGGACGACGGCACCCTCGTACTGCTGAAGGGCGGCGAGGACGGGCCCGCGCGTGTGCACCCCCTCCAGCGCTGGCAGACCCCGTACGTCTCCGACACGTACGCCGCGTCGCGCCCCGCCGGCACCGGCCCGCTCGCCAGGACCGGCAACGCCGACCTCGTGCGCGGGATCTCCGACTGCCTCGCCCTGGCGCACGGCGTACGCGACATGACGCCGACCGCCGCCGTGTACGCCCGGCTCGTCGCCGACTGTGCGCGGGCGGGTGACCGCTACCACTGGCTCGCCGATCCCGGTCTGGGCCTGCTCGCCGAGCCCTTGGAAGAGATCGGCCGGACCGCCGCGCAGGTGCTCGCCGAGTTCGAGGCGGTACAGGAGCTGACCCGGCAGGCCGCCGAGGCCCTCGACGGGACGGCCGCCCGGCTCACCGCGCTGGTCCGGCGCATCCGTGGCGAGGCGCCACGCTCGGCCGCCGCCTGGGTCGACCAGCTGACCGAACTGCGGCGCACCCACGGCCACCTGGCGACGCTCGCCGGGATGCGGTACGCCGACACCGGGCGGATCGCCGAGCTGTCCGCCGAGGCCGAGGGCGACCTGGCGTCGGCCGCCCGGCGGGCCGTATCCTTCCTCGCCCGCGAGGACGCCTTCACCGGCTACCACGAGGAGCTCGCCGCCCTCACCGGGGCCGCCGAGGCGCTGACCGCCGCCGCCGGGGCCTCCGAGGTGGCCGACCGGCTGACGGAGATCACCGAGGGACTGGCGACCGTCACGGACGTGGTGGCGGGGCTCGACATCGGTGACGCCACCGTCCGTACGTCGATCCTGGAGCGGATCGCCGGGGTGCTGGGCGACGCCAACCGGGCCCGCGCCACCCTCGACGCCCGCCGCCGGGAGCTGCTGTCGCAGGAGGGCAGGGCCGAGTTCGCCGCCGAGTTCGCGCTGCTCGGGCAGGCCGTCACGGGGGCGCTGGCCGCCGCCGACTCCCCCGGCGCCTGCGACGAACAACTGGCGCGGCTGCTGCTCCAGCTGGAGAACCTGGAGTCCCGGTTCGCGGAGTCCGACGACTTCCTCGGCCGGCTGGCCGAGCGCAGGACCGAGGTCCACGAGGCCTTCTCGGCCCGCCGCCAGACCCTCCAGGACGCCCGCGCCCGGCGGGCCGAGCGGCTCGCGGACTCGGCCGCCCGGGTGCTGGAGACGGTCACCCGGCGTCTCGCGGCGCTGGAGGACCTGGACGCCGTCCACACGTACTTCGCGTCCGACCCGATGGTCACCAAGGTCCGGCGCACCGCCGACGAACTGCGCGAGCTGGGCGACCCGGTGCGCGCGGAGGAGCTCGACGGGCGGCTGAAGGCGGCCCGCCAGGAGGCCGGCCGCGCGCTGCGGGACCGGGGCGAGCTGTACGCGGACGGCGGCACGGTGCTCAAGCTGGGCCGGCACCGCTTCGCGGTGAACACCCAGCCCTTCGACCTGACCCTGGTCCCGCAAGGGGACGGGCTCGCCTTCGCGCTGACCGGCACCGACTACCGCGCCCCGGTCACCGACCCGGAGTTCGCGGCGACCCGCCCGTACTGGGACCGGCTGCTCCCCTCGGAGTCGCCGGACGTCTACCGCGCCGAGCACCTGGCCGCCCGGCTGCTGGACGAGCACGGCGCCGACGCGCTGGCCGGCGCGCGGGACCTGGCGGCGCTCGTGCGGGAGGCTGCAGCGGCGGCGTACGACGAAGGGCACCAGCGGGGTGTCCACGACGAGGACGCCACCGCGATCCTGGCCACGCTGCTGCGTCTGCACGCCGGCGCCGGGCTGCTGCGGTACGAACCCGCCGTGCGCGCCGCCGCGCAGCTGTTCTGGGCGCACGAGGCGGACGGAGCCCTGCGCGTCTCCTGGACGCGCCGGGCCGTGTCGCTGGCGCGGGCCCGCGACACCTTCGGACCCGCCCCGGCGATCGACGCCCTCCAGGAGGAGTGGGCGGCGGCGATGGGCGCGGGGGACGCGGCCGCCGCGTACCTCTTCGAGGAGCTGACGAGCGGCCCCGCGGGGTTCGTCACGAGCACGGCCACCCGCACGTTCCTGGAGAAGTTCCGCCGGGCCACCGGGACCCCGGCGTACGACGACGACCTGGCGGCGCTCACCGACGACCTCCCCGCCCGGCGCCAGCTGGTCGAGGGCTGGCTCGGCCCGTACGCCGCCGCGAGCGGCACCGGGGCGGACGCCGGGGACCTGGCGGAGGCGGCGGCCGTGGAGCTCTGCCCGGATCTGGCACGGTACGACTGCGACGCCCCGCTCACCGCGACCGTGGACGGGCTGCTCGGCGACCACCCCCGGGTGGACCGGGGGACGCTGACCGTCCGGCTGGACGAACTCCTCGCCCGTACCGCCGCCTTCCGGGCCGTCGACGTGCCCGGTTTCCGCGCCTACCAGCGGCTGCGCACCACGCTCGTCGACTCCGAACGGGCCCGGCTGCGGCTGGACGACCACCGGCCGCGCGTGATGTCGGCGTTCGTCCGCAACCAGCTGCTGGACGAGGTGTACCTGCCGCTGGTCGGTGACAGCCTCGCCAAGCAGCTCGGCACCGCCGACGCGGACCGGCGCACCGACTCGCAGGGTCTGCTGCTGCTCGTCTCCCCGCCCGGCTACGGCAAGACGACCCTCATGGAGTACGTGGCCGACCGGCTCGGCATGGTCCTCGTCAAGGTCAGCGGGCCGGCCCTCGGGCACGACGTGACCTCGCTGGACCCGGATCAGGCGCGCGGCGCGACCGCCCGGCACGAGGTCGAGAAGATCAACTTCGCGCTGGAGTCGGGCAACAACACTCTGCTCCACCTCGACGACATCCAGCACATCTCGCCGGAGCTGCTCCAGAAGTTCATTCCGCTCTGCGACGCCACCCGCCGCGTCGATGGGGTGAGGGACGGCGAGCCACGCAGCTACGACCTGCGGGGCAAGCGGTTCGCGGTGGTCATGGCGGGCAACCCGTACACGGAGTCCGGGGACCGGTTCAGGATTCCGGACATGCTCGCCAACCGGGCCGACGTATGGAATCTCGGCGAGGTGCTGAGCGGCCGGGAGGACGTCTTCGCGCTGAGCTTCGTGGAGAACGCCCTGACCGCCAACCCGGTCCTCGCCCCGCTCGCGGGGCGCTCCCGCGCCGACCTCGCGCTGCTCGTGCGCATGGCGTCCGGTACGGGTGCCGTGGCCCGCGCCGACCAGCTGGAGCACGCGTACGCGCCGGCCGAGCTGGACCGGATCGTGTCGGTGCTGCGCCATCTCCTCACCGCGCGGGAGACCGTCCTCGCGGTGAACGCGGCGTACATCGCGTCGGCGGCACGGACCGACGCGACGCGCACCGGACCGCCGTTCCGGCTGCAGGGCTCGTACCGCAACATGAACAGGATCGCCGAGCGGATCGTGCCCGTGATGAACGACGCCGAGCTCTCCGCCGTCGTCGACGACCACTACGCGGGCGAGGCCCAGACGCTCACCACCGGCGCCGAGTCGAACCTGCTGGAACTGGCCGCCCTCCGGGGCGCCCTCACCCCCGCCCAGGCGGAGCGCCGGTCGGCGATCGCCTCCGCCTATGTGCGTACGCAGGCACTCGGCGGCCCCGACGAGGACCCCGCCTCCCGCGCGGTGGGTGCGCTGGGACTGGTCGCGGACCGGATCGCGGCGGTCGAGGCCGCCGTCGACCGGGCCGTGGGACCCCGCGAGGGGGACGCGGGCCCACGCCCCCGTCACGCGATGATCACCGACACGCCCGACTGAGCCGGAGGGAGCAAGGCATGCTGGGTCATGTGTCCTCACTTCCGCAACAGCCCCAACGACCCCCGAACAGCGGCCACATGGTGGTCTGCGGCGACGACACCCTCGGCCGCCGGCTCGCCGTGGAGCTGCGTTACGTGTACGGGGAGCGGGTCACCCTCCTCGTCCCGCCGGGCCGGGAGCCCAGCAGACCGGACGTGCCGCTGACCCAACGGGCACGGGCCGGCGCCCTGTTCGGGCGGATGTCGGCCGCGATGAACCGCAACGGGGCGGGCGGCGCGAACGGGAGCGGCGACACGAACGCCGGCGTCGAGGCCGTCCGCATCATGGAGGCGCACGAGCCGTCCGACGACGTGCTGGAGGAGGCGGGCGTCGACCGGGCCGCCGCGCTCGCGCTCGTCTACGACGACGACGAGCTCAACATCCGCGCCGCCCTGACGGCCCGCCGGCTCAACCCGCGCCTGCGCCTCGTCATCCGGCTCTACAACCGCAAGCTGGGCCAGCACCTGGAGACGCTGCTCGACCAGGCCGCCGCCGTCTCCATGCCCGGACTCGACCCCGCCGCCCTGGACGCCTCCACCACCGTCCTGTCCGACGCCGACACCGCCGCCCCCGCCCTGGCCGCCACCGCGCTGACCGGCAGCAGCAAGGTCATCCAGGCCGAGGGCCTGCTCCTGCGCGCCGTGGAGCGCACCCCGCCCCGCCCGGGCGAGCTCGCGGACCCCGGGCTGTGCACGCTGGCGCTCCTCTCCTCCACCAGCCAGGACCCGGCCGGCAGCGAGGGCTCCGACAGCAGCGGCGAGGAAGGGCCTCAGCTCCTGCCCGACCTGGCGACGGTGAACGCCGCCACGGGCCGGGGCACGATCGTCCTGGAGGCCATCAGCCAGGCGGGGCCCGACCGGGGGCCCTCACGCATGGGAGGCAGGGGCGCTCCGCTCGGCCAGGTCTTCTCCCGGCGGCTGCGCTGGTCGGCGCTGGGCGTCGCTGCGGCCGTCGTCGCCCTGGCCGTCGCCTCGGTGATCACCACGGGCGACAGCCCGGTGCACGCCGCCTATCTGACCCTGCTCGACCTGCTGGCGATGGGCGACCCCGCCGTCGAGGACACCGACTCGGACTCCCGCCAGGTCATCCAGCTGCTCTCCGGCATGGCCGGGCTCCTGCTGCTGCCGCTGCTGGTCGCCGCCGTCCTGGAGGCGTTCGGCACACTGCGCACGGCCTCCTCCCTGCGCCGCCCGCCGCGCGGCCTGTCCGGCCATGTGGTCCTGCTGGGGCTCGGCAAGATCGGCACGAGGGTCCTGGTGCGCCTCCGCGAGCTGGACATACCCGTGGTGGTCGTCGAGGAGGACCCGGAGGCACGAGGCATCCCGCTGGCCCGCAGCCTGCACGTCCCGACGGTCCTCGGCGACGTGACCCAGGAAGGCGTCCTGGAAGCGGCCAAGATCCGCCGCGCCCGCGCACTGCTCGCCCTGACCAGCGTCGACACGACGAACCTCGAAGCCGCGCTGTACGCCCGCTCGGTGAAGCCGGGCCTGCGGGTGGCGCTGCGGCTGTACGACGACGAGTTCGCCACCGCCGTCTACCGCACCCTGCGCACGGCCCACCCGGGAGCCCTGACCCGCTCCCGCTCCGTGTCGCACCTGGCCGCGCCCTCGTTCGCCGTCGCCATGATGGGACGGCAGATCCTGGGCGCGGTCCCGGTGGAGCGCAAGGTCATGCTCTTCGCCGCCCTGGAGGTGGCGGGCAACCCGCACCTGGAGGGCCGCACCGTCGACCAGGCGTTCCGGGCGGGCGCCTGGCGGGTCCTGGCCCTGGACGCCACCCCGCCGGCCGACCGTCTGCCGGACCTGGCGGCCGTACCGCCGTACGACCCCCTCGACCCGCCGGGCCCGGACCGGCCCTCCGGCCTGGTCTGGGACCTGCACCCGGGCTATGTGCTGCGGCCGGAGGACCGGGTCGTGATAGCCGCGACCCGGCGCGGACTGGCCGAGATGCTGCGCGGGCAGGGCTCGGCGGCGCGTCGCTGAGCCGGGGAGGCCGGCCGGGCGCGGGCGGCGGCCCGGAAGGTCCGCTGACGTTCCGGGCGGCGGCCCAGGAGGTCAGCGGAACGTCCCCATCGCGTCCCGCACCTCCTGGAGGGTCGCCTCTGCCACGGCGTTCGCCCGCTCGTTGCCGGCCCGCAGCACGTCCCGTACGTACCCCATGTCCTGGGCGTACTCCGCCCGGCGGGCGCGGATCGGCGCCATGCGGGCGTTGACGGCCTCCGTCACGGTCCGCTTGAGACCGGCCGCGCCGCCGTTCCCGATCTCCTCGGCGACCTCGTGCGGGTCGCGGTCGAGGCAGAGCGCGGCCAGCAGCACCAGGCTCGACACCCCGGGCCGCAGCTCGGGGTCGTAGGTGATGTGCCGGTCGGCGTCGGTGGTGGCGCCCTTGATCAGCCGGGCGGTCTCGTCGGCGTCGGCGCCCAGGGCGATGGAGTTGCCCCTGCTCTTGCTCATCTTGGTGGCGTCGGTGCCGAGCAGCAGGGGCGCGGCGGAGAGCAGCGCGTCGGGTTCGGGGAAGACATGTCCGTACCGCTCGTTGAAGCGGCGGGCGACGGTGCGGGTGATCTCCAGGTGCGGCAGCTGGTCCATGCCGACGGGCACGAGGTTGCCCTTGCAGAACAGGATGTCGGCGGCCTGGTGCACCGGGTAGGTGTACATGAGGCCGCTGACGGCGGACTGCCTGGAGTGCGCGATCTCGTCCTTCACGGTGGGGTTGCGCCCGAGTTCCGCGACGGAGACGAGGGACAGGAACGGCAGCAGCAGCTGGTTGAGGGCGGGGACCGCGCTGTGGTTGAAGACCGTCGAGCGGGACGGGTCGATCCCGATGGCGAGATAGTCCAGGAGCAGCCCCTCCACATGCTCGGTGAGCCGCTCGGCGACGTCCCGGTCGGTGAGGACCTGGTAGTCGGCGATGAGCACGAAGGTCTCCACGCCGAGGTCCTGGAGGCGCACCCGGTTGTGGAGGGTGCCGAAGTAGTGCCCGAGGTGCAGGGCTCCGGTGGGCCGGTCGCCGGTGAGGACACGGAAACGGCCGGGGTCCCCGGCGAGCTGCTGCTCCAGCTCGGCGCTGCGGCGCACGGCGGGGCTGACGGCAAGGTCGGTGGTCATGGTCACGGGGGTCTCCTCGCTGGTGGTCTGCGCGTGGAGGACGGCCCGTCACGGGGCACCGGGGCAACGAGAAGGGCCGTCCGAAGATCGAACGGCCCTGGTTCCGTGCGGAGAAGGTGGCCGCTCCTAGGAGGAGCGCCACCAGTTACGGCACGGTACGGAGGTCATGGGCCGAGTGTAGCGCGCACCGGTCCCGGAGCGTGGAGCGTTTCCCTGCCGGGCCGGGCGTCCCGGGGAGGGCTGGAATAGGGAGAAGGGGTGCCCCGTTGTAGGGTGTGTCCACATAGTTCAAGCTTCAACAACTTCCGCTCAACACCTTTGGAGGCGGGCGCCATGCAGTTCGGGATCTTCACCGTCGGGGACGTCACCACCGACCCCACGACCGGTACGACACCGAGCGAGAACGAGCGGATCAAGGCGACCCTCGCGATCGCGCTCAAGGCCGAGGAAGTGGGCCTCGACGTCTTCGCGACCGGTGAGCACCACAACCCGCCGTTCGTCCCGTCCTCCCCGACGACCACGCTCGGTTACATCGCCGCCCGCACCGAGAAGCTGATCCTGTCCACCTCGACCACGCTGATCACCACCAACGACCCGGTGAAGATCGCCGAGGACTACGCCACGCTCCAGCACCTGGCCGACGGCCGCGTCGACCTGATGATGGGCCGGGGCAACACCGGGCCGGTCTACCCCTGGTTCGGCAAGGACATCCGCCAGGGCATCCCGCTCGCGATCGAGAACTACGCGCTGCTGCACAAGCTGTGGCGCGAGGACGTCGTCGACTGGGAGGGGAAGTTCCGCACCCCGCTGCAGTCCTTCACCGCGACACCGCGCCCGCTGGACGGCGTCCCGCCGTTCGTCTGGCACGGCTCGATCCGCTCCCCGGAGATCGCCGAGCAGGCCGCGTACTACGGCGACGGCTTCTTCCACAACAACATCTTCTGGCCCATGGAGCACACCAGGAAGATGGTCGACCTCTACCGGCGCCGCTACGCCCACTACGGGCACGGCACCGCCGAGCAGGCGATCGTGGGCCTCGGCGGCCAGGTCTTCATGCGGAAGAACTCGCAGGACGCGGTGCGGGAGTTCCGCCCGTACTTCGACAACGCGCCGGTCTACGGGCACGGGCCCTCCCTGGAGGACTTCACCCAGCAGACCCCGCTGACCGTCGGCTCGCCGCAGGAGGTCATCGAGCGGACCCTCTCCTTCCGGGAGGACGTCGGTGACTACCAGCGCCAGCTCTTCCTGATGGACCACGCGGGGCTGCCGCTGAAGACCGTCCTGGAGCAGCTCGACATCCTGGGCGAGGAGGTCGTGCCCGTACTGCGCAAGGAATTCGCCCGTCTGCGCCCGGCCGGAGTGCCGGACGCCCCCGTCCACCCGGCCGTCGCCGCCGCCCGCGCCGCCGCAACGGACCCGAAGGAGCTCCGATGACCGTGCCCGCCACCGCCCCCCTCAGGATCGTCGCCGTCGCGGCGGGTCTCAGCAGCCCCTCCTCCACCCGGCTGCTGGCCGACCGGCTCGCCGAGGCCACCCGTGAGCGGCTCGCGGCGGACCAGGACCGCCGAGTCGAGGTCCAGGTCGTCGAGCTGCGCGACCTCGCCGTGGACATCGCCAACCACCTGGTCACCGGCTTCCCGCCGGCCGGCCTGAAGAAGGCGATCGACGCGGTGACCGGGGCGGACGGGCTGATCGCCGTGACGCCCGTCTTCACCGCCTCGTACAGCGGGCTGTTCAAGTCCTTCTTCGACCTGATCGACCACACCGCCCTGACCGGCAAGCCCGTCGTCGTCGCCGCGACCGGCGGAACGCCCCGGCACTCGCTGGTCCTGGAGCACGCCATGCGTCCGCTCTTCGCCTACCTGCGAGCGGTCGTCCTGCCGACCTCCGTGTACGCGGCTTCCGAGGACTGGGGCTCCAACGGCGACGAGTACACCGAGGGACTGCCCTCCCGGATCCGGCGTGCCGGAGGCGAGCTCGCCTCCGCCGTCACCGGGCGGACCGTCTCCGGCGCCTCCCGGACCCTCACCCTCGACGACGGCGAGGACGCGGTCGTCCCGTTCGAGGAGCAGCTCGCCGGCCTGCGGGCCGGCTGACCCCGCCCGGGCATCGGGGGCACATCCGGCCCCTGATGCCCGCCTTGACTACAGTTGATCCCTGTATGCCGTAAATGTTGAACACACCGGAGGCAGACATGGGCAGGATCGTCGTGGGCGTGGACGGATCGGACGCGTCGATCAAGGCGCTCCGCTGGGCCGTGCGCCAGGCCGAGCTGACGGGCGACACGGTCGAGGCGGTCAACAGCTGGGAGTACCCCGCGACCAGCTGGGCGTCCATGATGCCGGGCATGCCGGAGGACTTCGACCCGCAGGAGGTCGCGACCGTGGCGCTCACCGAGGCGCTGGAGGAGGCACTCGGCGCGGAGGGCGCGGCGGCGGTCGAGAAGGTCGTGGTGATCGGCAATCCCGCCCAGACCCTGCTGGACCGCGCCAGGGGAGCCAACCTGCTGGTCGTGGGCGCCCGAGGCTACAGCGGCTTCAAGGCGACCCTGCTCGGCTCGGTCAGCCTCCACGTCACCCAGCACGCCGCCTGCCCGGTCACCGTCGTCCACGACTGAGCCGGCCGGATCCTGCGCCCACCGAAGGGCGGGCCTCCGGCACGCCGGAGGCCCGCCCTTCCGCCGCAGTCACTTCCGGTTGTACAGCCGCATCGTCACCGCGCCGAAGACCACCACGAACAGCGCCGACCAGCCCAGCGACCAGGCGATGTCCGTCGCGGGCCAGTTGCCGGCCATCAGCTCCCGTACGGCGGCGGCGAGATGCGTCACCGGGCTGTTGTTCACGAACGCCTGCAGCCAGCCGGGCATGGTGCTGGGGTCGACGAAGACGTTGCTCAGGAACGTCAGCGGGAAGATCACCATCATGCTGACGCCCATCACCGACTTCTCGGTGCGCAGCATCAGGCCGAACATCGTCCAGACCCAGGAGAAGGCGAAGGAGAACACCAGCAGGAGCGCGACGCCCGCCAGGACCCCGAGCGGTCCGCCGTCCGGCCGGTAGCCGATGACGATGCCGACGACGAGCATCACGGCCGAGGCCAGGAGGTAGCGCACGACGTCGCCGAGGAGGTAGCCGACCATGGGCGCCGGCCGCCAGATCGGCAGGGTGCGGAAGCGGTCGAACACGCCCTTGGCGATGTCGGTGTTCACCGCGACGCCCGTGTACATCGTGATCATCACGACGCTCATGACGAGGATCCCGGGCAGCAGGAACTGGATGTAGTCCTCGGTGGAGCCGGCCAGCGCCCCGCCGAAGAGGTAGGTGAACATCAGCACCATCATGATCGGAAAGACCGTCACGTCGAACAGCTGCTCCGGCACGTGCTTGATCTTCAGCATGGCCCGCCATCCGAAGGTCAGCGACGCCGACAGCGCGCTGGGCCGGTGCGGCCGCTTCCGGCCGACCAGCAGGGAGGCGAGGGTCTCCGCGTCCGGTGCGGTGAGTTCGGCGTCGTCGCGTTCGGCCGTGGTGGGCGCGCTGCTCATGCCGCTGCCCCCTTCTTGTCCGTGAGCGCGAGGAAGACCTCGTCGAGGCTGGGCTGCCCCAGCGAGAAGTTGTCCACGTGGATGCCGCACCGGGCCAGCTCCGCCAGTGCCCGCGCGGCCTGTTCGGCCGCCCCCTTGTCGGTGCCGTGGCCCCCGACCGTGGCGGTCAGCGCCACCGGGTCGTGGTCCAGCTGCACCGTCGCGTCGAGCGCGCGCGCCAGCACCCGTTCGGCCTCGGGACGCTGCCCGGGGTCGCGCAGGCGCAGATGGACGGACCCCGCCCCGACGGACGCCTTCAGCTCACCCTTCGTACCCTCCGCGATCACCTTGCCGTGGTCGATCACGGCGATACGGGAGGCCAGGTGGTCGGCCTCGTCGAGGTACTGGGTGGTCAGCATGACCGTCGTGCCCTGCGCGACGACGGCCCGCACGATGTCCCACACCTGGTTACGGCTGCGCGGGTCGAGCCCGGTCGTCGGCTCGTCGAGGAAGAGCAGGTCCGGGGTGTTCAGGATGGATGCGGCGATGTCGATCCGGCGCCGCATCCCTCCGGAGTAGTTCTTCACCTGCTTGCCCGCCGCCTCGCTCAGCCCGAACGCCTCCAGCAACTGCGAGGACCGGGTCCTGGCGGCGGGCTTGGAGTGGCCGAGGAGCCTGGCCAGCAGCACAAGGTTCTCCGTACCGGTCAGGTCCTCGTCGACCGAGGCGTACTGCCCGGTGAGACTGACCCGGCTGCGGACCGTGTCGGCGTCCTTCACGACGTCATGGCCGAATACCCGCGCCTGGCCCGCGTCCGGTCGCAGCAGGGTCGCCAGCATCCTCACGGTGGTGGTCTTCCCCGCCCCGTTGGGGCCCAGCACTCCGTAGACGGTGCCCGACGGCACGGCCAGATCGACGCCGTCCACCGCACGGTTGTCACCGAAGACCTTCACCAGCCCCGTGGTCTCGATGGCCAGTTCAGTACTCATGGTCGCTTCCCTGTCGGCTCGGCAGAGGCCCTGGGCGGATACGGGCCCACGATGGCACAGGACACGCCGGCAGCGGGGCGGATCGGACGGAACGGGACGGGCGCGGGGGCCGGATCGGATCCGGCCACCGCGCCCCTTCCTCCGGCATCAGGAAGGACGGCCGGGTCACTCCTCGCGCGTGTAGTAGGCGTAGAACATCGTGCAGAACATCCCCGCGCCGACCACCAGCCCGATGAAGCCCGACATCAGCACGCTCTTGCCGTTCAGGCTGGACAGGAAGCCGACCGCGCCCCCGGCCAGCACACCGAAGGCCGCCGCCCGCAGCTCACGCGGCAGGGCCCACCGGACCCGTGCGAGCACGTAGCAGAGCGCAGCGAAGACCACTCCGGAGACGACTCCGAGCCAGATCTGCCCGCCGGTGGTCGCTCCGCCGTCCCGGTTGATGAAGAAGGCCCAGAAGCCGAGGATCACGCCCAGCGTGAGGGGCACCGCCCAGGCGAGCGCCGTGCGCCGGTGCTCCTGGCGGACGGGAGCGGGGGCGCGGGCCTGCGTCCGTCGGCGCGTCGGCATCGTCGCGTGTGTGGCCATGGCGCACAGCTCCTTCCGTCGCCCCCCGTCCGTCCCTGTGTTCCTCCAGCGCACACCCGGCCGGGCCGCCCGGCAACTCGAATGGCCCACGGCCCGCAGCGCCCCGCCGCCCCAGGGGATTGGCTGATGCCTGTGCGGAACTGTCTCTCAGCGGCTCTCTCAGCGGTGCTGCTCGTCGTGCTGGCCGTGCTGGTCCCGGTGAGCGCGCTCTCGGCGTGGGTCGACCTGGAGCTGGACGACACCGGCCGTTACCTCGCCGCCGTCTCGCCGCTGGCCTCCGACGCCGACGTACAGGACACGGTCGCCACGCTCGTCACGGACGAGGCGATGAAGAACATCGACGTCGGCCCGCTCCAGGAAACCGTCGAGCAGTTCCTGCACGAGTCCGCCCGGTCCTTCACCACGACCGAGGCGTTCCAGCGGGCCTGGGACGGCGCGAACCGCACGGCGCACCAGGCAGTGACCGCCTCGCTGCACGGGGAGGGCGGGCAGGCCGTGACCATCGATCTGGCGCCGGTGATCGAGGAGGTCAAGAAGGAACTGGTCAGCAGCGGGGTGCCCTTCGCCGACCGGATCCCGGTGCGGGAAGCCTCCATCACCGTGCTGTCCGCCGACCGCGCCGACGAACTGCGCTCCTCGTTCCAGTGGCTCAGGTACTGCAGCGTCTGGCCGGCCGTGGCGACCGTGGTGCTGCTCGTGCTCGTGCTGGGTCTCACGCTCGTACGCGGCGGCCTCCGCGCCTGCCTGACCGCCACGGCCGTGGCCGGCTGCGGGCTGGTCCTCGGCGCGGCCCTGCTGCGGATCGCGGTCGCCGTCGGCCGCGGCCGGGTGCTCGACCAGGTGCCGGGGACCGACCGGGACGGGGCCGCCGCGGTGTACGACGCGCTGACCGCGTCCCTGCGGACGACGGTGTGGATCGTGCTGCTCGTGGGGGCGGTCCTGGCGGTCGGCGGCCTGGTCGGACGGGCCGTGGCGGCCCGGCGCGGGTAGGACCTCCGGCGTGAGCGGCAGCTCCGCGAGGGTGGCCGTGCGGCGTCCCCGGCCCGACGTGCGCGGGTGCGTGGGCCGGGCGACAGTGGGATGCGTGAGAGCAGGGGGCGAGTGAGAGGTCTGCCGTATGCGAGCCATCGCCGTCAGCGCGTCCCGTGCGGAGCCCTGTCCCGTCGAGGTGCCGAAGCCCGACCCCGGGGCGGGCGAGGTGCGGGTCAAGGTCGAGTACGCGGCGCTGAACCCGCTCGACTGGCAGATCGCCGACAGCGCTCCGGACAGTGCGTTCCCCCTCGTCCTGGGCACCGATTTCGCGGGCCGGGTGGACATGATCGGCAGCGGCGACAACCGCTTCCGGGTCGGTGACCCGGTCTTCGGCCGCGCGACGGCCCCTCCCCTCGGGCGCTGTGGGGCGTACGGCGAATACGTGTGCGTCCCGCAGGACTCCCCGATCACCCTCACCCCCCGCGACATGCCGCTCCGGCTCGCGGCGGCACTCCCGACGGCCGGGACGACCGCCGCGCAGATCCTGTCGAGCACGGCCGTACGCAGCGGGCTGAGCCTGCTGGTCGTCGGGGCGACAGGCGGCGTCGGCAGCTTCCTGACCCAGCTCGCGGCGGCCCGCGGGACAGCGGTCGTCGCCGCCGTGCGGGGTGACGAGAAGCGGCGGATGGGGGCGCTCGGCGCCACCGCCACGGTCGATACGGCCCTGGGCCCCGAGGCGCTGGAAGCCGCCGTACGCGATCTGTACCCGGACGGCGTCGACGCCGTCGTCGACCTCGTCTCGGCGGACGCGGCCTCGTTCGCGGCGCACGCCGCCCTGGTGCGTGACGGCGGAGTCGCGGTCACCACCCGCGGCGTGGCGGCGCCGCCGGGCATCGCCTGGGCCGACTTCCGGCTCGTCCCGACCGCCCCGGTGCTGGACGAGCTGGCCTCGGCGGTGGCGCGGGGGGAGCTGGAGGTGCCCGTCGACATGGAGCTGCCCCTGGAGAAGGCGCCGCAGGCGCTCGTGCAGAACCGCGCGGGCGGGGCACGCGGCAAGACCGTCTTCGTCATCTGAAGGACACGCCCCCCAGCACCGGACCGGGAGCCATCATGGCCGAGCAGGACATCTTCGAGAACATCGACGGACTGATCACCGAGGAGCGCTCCCTGCGCGCCCGCTCCACCGCTGAACTGGGCCTCTCCGCCGAGGAACGGTCACGGCTGCGCGAGGTGGAGGTTCAGCTGGACCAGTGCTGGGACCTCCTGCGCCAGCGGCGCGCGCTCAGCGAGTTCGGCGAGGACCCCTCGCAGGCGCGGGTACGCCCCGCCGACGAGGTGGAGGGCTACGAGAGCTGAAAGGCTGCGAAACGGCTCAGCCGGCGTCCGGTTTCCTGCCGTTGAGCCCCTGCAGGCGTTCCATCTCTCGCCGGTCCCGCTTGGTCGGGCGGCCGGCGCCCCGGTCGCGGACCGGGACCTGGATCGCCGTCTCGCGCGGCGGCGGGGGCGGACTGTTGTCGACGAAGCACTCGGCGGCGACCGGCGGGCCCACCCGCTTCTTCACGATCTTGGAGACGACCACGATCCGGTCCCGGCCTCCGTGCCGCAGCCGCACCTCGTCGCCCGTACGCAGGGCCTGGGCGGGCTTCGCGCGCTCGCCGTTGACCCGGACATGCCCCGCGCGGCAGGCGGCAGCCGCCTGCGACCGAGTCTTGGTCAACCGCACCGCCCACACCCAGGCGTCAACCCGGACGCTTCCCTCCGCCTGGGGTGCCTCACCGGAAACCATGCGTACGACTGTAATCGGGCGAGGCCCGGTGCAAGCCGGTCATTGGGAAGTCACGGACCGGGATCAGGGCGATTTGCCCGAATCTCCCGTCCGTAACTTCCCAACCGCCCTGGGCTACACGCCGATGTCGCTGCCGTCCTTGCGCCAGACGGCTACTACTGAGGGGCGGACCATGTGGCCGGGGCCGTCGGGCCAGGTACTGGCGGGCTTCTCGACGGAGGCGCCGTCGACCTCGCCCGGGTGCTGTACGGCGACGAGGACGCGGCGGTCCTGGATCACCGGGCCGCAGGTCTCCGCGCCCTTCGGCACGGTGAGGAACTGCTTGAGCTCACCCCGTCGTTCGCCCTGCGTCGCGACGCCGAACAGACCGTCGTGCGAGCCGAGCTGGGCGCCGTCCGTGGAGATCCACAGGTTGCCGTGGTCATCGAAGGCCACGTTGTCGGGGCAGGAGATGGGGCTGACCTTCTCCTTCGGGAACCCGGCGAAGTACGTCGCCGGGTCCTCCGGGTCGCCCGCGACGAGGAACAGCCGCCAGGCGAAGCCGTCGCCCGCCGGGTCGTCCCAGTTCTCCGCGAGCTCCAGGATCTGCCCGTGCTTGTTGGCGTTGCGCGGGTTGGCCTCGTCGGCGCCGACCTTGCCCGCCTTGCCCCGGTCGGTGTTGTTGGTGAGCGCGATGTAGACCCGGCCGGTGCGCGGCGAGGGCTCGACGTCCTCGGGGCGGTCCATCTTCGTCGCGCCGACCTTGTCACCGGCCAGGCGGGTGAAGACGTACACCTCGTCGGCCGTCATGCCCGGGACGTGCGAGGTGGTGCCGGTGGCGAGCGGGATCCAGACACCGCTGCCGTCGAACTCCCCGTCGGAGGGGAGCTTGCCCGTGCCGTCGAACTCCGCGGCCGGGGAGTCGCCGGTCAGCTTGGCGACGTACAGGGTGCCCTCGTCCAGCAGGGTGAGGTTGTGCTCGCGGGCGGCCCGCGAGTTCCCCTTCTTCATCCGCTTGCTGGAGACGAACTTGTAGAAGTAGTCGAAGCGTTCGTCGTCGCCCATGTAGACGACGGGACGGCCGTCGGCGGTCAGCCGGGGCTGCGCCGCCTCGTGCTTGAACCGGCCGAGCGCGGTCCGCTTACGGGGCGTGGAGTCGGGGTCGTACGGGTCGAGCTCGACGACCCAGCCGAAGCGGTGTGCCTCGTTGGGCTCCTGCGCCAGGTCGAAGCGCTTGTCGAACCGCTCCCACTTGCGCTCGGTGGCGGCCGTGCCGATGCCGTAGCGCTTGTCGGTGTCGCTGGAGCCGTTGGCGAAGTACTGGTTGAAGTTCTCCTCGCCGTGCAGCGTGGTGCCCCACGGGGTGGTGCCGCCCGCGCAGTTGTTGAGCGTGCCGAGCACCTTGCGGCCGGTGCGGTCGGCGGAGGTGCGGAGCAGCGGGCTGCCGGCGGCGGGGCCGGTGACCCGGAATTCACTCGTCGCGGTGAGTCGGCGGTTCAGCGGGTGACGGTTGACCGGCGCGAGCTTGCCGGTGCGGTTCTCCTCCTGGACGACGACCACGGAGAGTCCGTGCGCCGCCCAGGCGATCTCGACCTGCTCACGGGTCGGGCTGGCCGGATCGTATCCACGGAACATCAGGATCTCGTCCGTGTACTCGTGGTTGGCGACCAGTACCTGACGGCCGCGCTCACCGCGCAGCGGGAGCAGGGAGAGGAAGTCGTTGTTGTAGCCGAACTGGCCCGCCTGCGCCTTCGCCGACTGGTTGTCGGGGTCGAAGCGGGGGGCACCGCGCAGGATCGGTTCGCCCCAGCGGATCACGACGTTCTGGCCGTAGCCCTCGGGGATCGTGACCTTGTCGTCCGTGTTGGGCGCGACCGCCGCGAAGCGCAGACCCCTGGCGCCCGAGGCGGTCGGCTTCGGCTTGCCGCCCCTACGGCCCGCAAGGGGCGCGGCCTCGGCGCTCGGGGCCGCTGGACCGGCGAGAGCGGTGGTTCCGGCGGCGGCGGCCACGGTCACCACGGCTGCGGCGCGCATCATCGACCGGCGTGACAGGGCACCGGCGATGATGTCGCCGGCGTACTCGTTGTCGCTGGTGTTCGGGACCTCCTGGAAGCAGGCGTCACCGCAGCGGTAGCGGCAGGTCAGCGCAGAGCGCCCGCCCTGGTGCGAGCCGATGAGCGGCAGCAGATCACGCACGTTTTTCGTCCCTCCGTCTGTGTGTCACGCGTGACGGTAGGTGCGCATCCACGCCGTTCGTGGGACTGCCGGTGAACGGAGGGTGAAGTCCGGGACACCGCTCCTCTTCCCTTTGCCCTGGGCCCCGTTCAGGACTCGGTCACGACTCGGTTGGAGCTCGGTTGACGCAGGGGCGGGCCGTGCAGCCGAAGGGCCGGATCCGGCCGCTAACCTTACGTATCCGCCCTGGCCAGGGATCAATTCCCGCAGTACGGACATTTATCGCACCCAACTCATGCGAAAGGCCTCGCCCATGGGCATTCGGAGCTTGCTGCGCAAGGTGTTCGGCCGGACGGAGCAGGACGAGCCGACCACGGCCACCGTCCCGCCCCAGGCCGAGCGCACCCAGCCCACGGAGCCGGAGCCGGAGACCGCCACTTCGGCGGCCGAGCCCGCGAAGGCCTCGGTACCGGCCCCGGCCTCCTCGTCGGACCGGTCCGCCGGTACCGGGGACGACAGCGGACAGGCGTCGGACCTGGTCGCGGCGGCCTTCGACAAGGCGGCACTCGACAAGGCGGCCACGACCTCGCCGGCCACGTCGGCCCCCACCTCCGCGCCCCGGGTTCCGGCCCAGGGGTCGGACCCGGAGGCGAAGCCGGCCGCGGACGCCGGCGCGGAGACGGATACGGCTGCGGCCTCGGTTGCGGAGACCGCCGCCGCGCCGATCACCATCGACATGGACCCGGAGCCGGAGCCGGAGCAGCCTTCTGCTGCCGCGGAGAAGGCGGAGACAGAGCAGCCTCCTGCCGCCGAGGAGAAGGCGGAGCCGGCCGCCGAGAAGCCGGCCGAACCGGTCGCCTCCGAGAAGCCCGAGCCGGTCGCCGAGCCCGTGCCGGTCGCCGAAGCCGCCCCGGAGCCCGCCGCCGAGGCGGTCGTCGAAGCCGAGCCCGCCGTCACGCCGGAGCAGGAAGCGGCGCCCGAGCCGCCGAAGACGGAGCCCGTCGCCGCCGAACCCGCACCGGAGACGGCACCCGAGCCGGAAACCGCGCCCGCCGCCGCCGAGCCGGAAGCCACACCCGAACCCGCCGCCGAGCCGGAAACCGCCCCCGTGGCCAAGTCCGCCGCGCCCGCCGGCAAGCCCGCCGTCACTCTCGCCCGGGTCAAGGCCGCGGCGCCCGCGCTCGTGACCCCGTACAAGGCCGCGCAGGCCGGGCTCAAGGCGCACGGGCTGACCGGGCTCCGGGCCACCGTGTATCTGGTGCTCGACCGGTCCGGCTCCATGCGGCCGTTCTACAAGGACGGCAGCGCCCAGCACCTGGGCGACCGCACCCTCGCGCTCGCGGCCCACCTGGACACGGACGCCACCGTGCCCGTCGTCTTCTTCTCGACCGACATCGACGGCACCGGGACGATCGACCTCACCGCCCACGAGGGCCGGATCGACGAGCTGAACGCGGGCCTCGGCCGCCTGGGACGGACCAACTACCACCGGGCCGTCGAGGAGGTCGTCGCGCACTACGAGAAGTCCGGCGCGGACGGCCCGGCGCTGGTCGTCTTCCAGACGGACGGCGCACCGGACGCCAAGGTGGCGGCCAAGCAGGCCCTGGCGGACGCGGCGCGGCTGCCGCTGTTCTTCCAGTTCGTCGCGTTCGGCGACGAGGACGCGAAGGCCTTCGACTTCCTGCGCAAGCTAAACGTCGAGAACGCCGGGTTCTTCCACGCGGGCCCCGCCCCGCGCGAGGTCCCCGACGCGGCGTTCTACCGGGAGGTCCTCGCCGCACTGCCCGCCTGGGCCACTGCCCGCGGAGTCGTCGCGGAGGACTGATCCACCGGCAGCCGTACGGTCACGGCGAGCCCGCCCTCCGGGCCGGGTACCGCCGTGACCGTACCGCCGTGGGCCATCGCGATGGAACGCACGATCGACAGCCCGAGCCCCGATCCCTGCCCCATCCGGTCCCGCCCCTCCCCGCGCCGGAACGGCTGGAAGAACCCGGAGATGTCCTCCTCGGCCACGACCGGGCCGGTGTTGCGGACCACCAGGACCCCGTCCGCCGCCAGTGACACCTCCACACGGCCCCCGGGCACGTTGTACCGCACCGCGTTGGACAGCAGATTCGCCGCGAGCTGTGCGAGCAGCTGCCGGTTGCCCCGTACGACGCAGGGCTCGGCCGCGACCGTCACGTCCGGGCCGGATGATGCCAGGGGGCGGGCGGACTCCTCCGCCACCACCTGCGCCAGGTCGACCTCCGCGCGCTCGCTCTTCGCCAGCCCGCGTTCGCTGCGCGCCAGCACGAGCAGTCCCTCGATGAGCCGCTCGCTGCGCCGGTTGTTGTCCAGCAGCGTCTGCCGGGTCCGTACGAGGTCCTCCGGCGAAGGGTCGTCGAGCCCCACCTGGATCGCCGCCCGCTGGGTGGCCAGGGGGGTCCGCAGCTCGTGCGACGCGTTGGCGATGAACCGCCGCTGGCTGTCGAAGGCCTTCTCCAGCCGCGCCAGCAGCGCGTCGAGCGTCTCCCCCAGCTCCTTCAGCTCGTCGTCCGGGCCGCTCAGAGCGATCCGCTCGTGCAGGGTGTGCTCGGAGAGCCGCCGCGCCTTCGCCGTCATCGCGTGGACGGGCCGCAGCACCCGCCCCGCGGTCCACCAGCCCACGCCGACCGCGCAGCCCGTCATGACGAGCAGTGCCGCGACCGACCAGTACAGGAGCTCCCGGCTCGCGGCGTCGCTGACGTCGTCGGTGACGTCGTAGACCGTGGGCGGGCCCATACGGCCCCGGGTGTGCAGCGGGCCGTTGACGGCGAAGCCCGGCTGGGCGACCGCGGCGGACGTGGCGATGGCCCGTGCCTGCGAGTCCGTACCGGCGCGGGACGCCAGATTGACGGTGGCGAGCAGCGCCGTACCGAGGACCAGGAAGACCCCGCCGTACACGAGAGCGATCCGCACCCGGATCGTCGAGTGCCGGACCTGCGTCCCCCCCGTGGCCCGCACCAGCCTCAGCAGCCGGCTCACAGGGCGTACCCGACGCCCTGGACGGTGCGGATCAGCGCCGGGTCACCCAGCTTGGCGCGGAGCTTGCTCATGCAGACGCGGACGGCGCCGGTGAAGGGGTCGGCATTGGCGTCCCAGGCCCGCTCCAGCAGCTCCTCCGCGCTGACCGTGGCGCCGTCGGCCTCCAGCAGCAGCTGCAGCACCGTGAACTCCTTCGGCGAAAGGTCCAGATCCCGGCCGTCGCGGGTGGCGGCCCGGCGCACGCTGTCCAGCCGGATGCCGTGTCTCTCCAGCTGCGGCGGCACTGGCCGGGCGCTGCGGCGCCGCAGGGCACGCACCCGGGACACCAGCTCGGGGAATTCGAAGGGCTTGCTCACATAGTCGTCGGCGCCGAGGTCCAGCCCCTCCACCCGGTCCTCCATGGTCCCCGAGGCGGTGAGCATCAGGATCCTGGTCCGTGAGCCGGCGGACACGAGCCTGCGGGCCACGTCGTCGCCGTGCACCCGGGGGAGATCACGGTCCAGGACGACGACGTCGTAGTCGTGCAGCCCGAGGTAGGCGAGCGCGGCGTCCCCGCTGTACACGGTGTCGACGGCGAATCCCGCCCGTCGCAACCCGGTCGCCACCAGCTCGGCCAGGATCTCCTCGTCCTCGGCGACCAGTACCCGCATCGTGTTGTCCCCTGCCTCGTGCACGTGAGCCCACTCCTCCCAGGATGCGTCTTTGGTACGGGAAAGGATGTTTCGCAAAGCTCTCCGCGGGCGGGGCCGCCGTAATCGATGTGAGTGGATCTCCCACGGACCGTTAGGATTTCGACCATGGCGGCCACTGGATCCGAGAAGCAAGGGGGCGACGGCGTGAAGAGTTTCTACGTATCGACCCCCATTTACTACGTCAACGACGCTCCTCACCTGGGGCACGCCTATACGACCGTCGCCGGCGACGTGCTCACCCGCTGGCACCGCCAGCGCGGCGAGAAGGTGTGGTATCTCACCGGCACGGACGAGCACGGCCAGAAGATCCTGCGCACGGCCGAGGCGAACGACGTCACCCCCCAGGCCTGGTGCGACAAGCTCGTCGAGGAGGCATGGAAGCCCCTCTGGGAGCACCTGAACATCGCGAACGACGACTTCATCCGTACGACGGAGAAGCGGCACACCGACCGTGTGCAGGAGTTCGTGCAGGACCTGTACGACAAGGACCAGATCTACAAGGGCGGCTACGAAGGCCCGTACTGCGTGGGCTGCGAGGAGTACAAGCTCCCCGGCGACCTGATCGAGGCCGAGGACGGCACGAAGCTGTGCCCGATCCACAAGAAGCCGGTGGAGCTCCTCAAGGAGGAGAACTACTTCTTCAAGCTGAGTGAGTACGGCCCGAAGCTCATGGAGTTCTACGCGGCCAACCCGGGCTTCATCCAGCCGGAGTCCGCCCGCAACGAGATCGTGAACTTCGTCAAGCAGGGCCTCCAGGACCTGTCGATCTCGCGCTCCACCTTCGACTGGGGCGTCCCGGTGCCGTGGGACCCGAAGCACGTCATCTACGTGTGGATCGACGCGCTGCTCAACTACGCGACGGCGGTCGGCTACGGCGCCAACCAGGAGAAGTTCGAAGGCACCTTCCCGGCCGACGTGCACCTGATCGGCAAGGACATCCTGCGCTTCCACTCGGTCATCTGGCCGGCGATGCTGATGGCGCAGGGCCTGCCCCTGCCCGGCAAGGTCGTCGCCAACGGCTGGCTGATGGTCGGCGGCGAGAAGATGTCCAAGTCGAACCTGACGGGCATCAAGCCGCAGGACCTGACCTCGCACTTCGGCGTGGACGCGTACCGCTGGTACTTCCTGCGCGCCATCGCGTACGGCAGCGACGGCTCGTTCTCCTGGGAGGACTTCAGCGCCCGCTACACCTCGGAGCTCGCCAACGACTACGGCAACCTCGCCTCGCGCGTGGCGGCCATGGTCGGCAAGTACTTCGGCGGTGCGCTCCCGGAGGCCACGGCCGCCGGTGACGCGGAGCGGGCGGTCCAGGAGGGTCTGGCCGGGGCCGTCGCGTCGGCCGACCGGAAGATCGGCGAGGAGCTGGACTTCCAGGGCGGCATCCTGGCGGTCTTCGACTTCGTGAAGCAGGTCAACGGCTACATCACGGAGCAGGAGCCCTGGAAGGTCGCCAAGGACACCTCCCCGGAGGGCCAGGCCCGGCTCGCGACCATCCTGTACACGGCGGCCGACTCGCTGCGCGGTGTCGCGGTCCTGCTGAACGCCGTCATGCCGGACACCTCGCAGAAGCTGTGGGAGTCCCTGGGCGCCGAGGCGTCGCTGGGCGCCCTGGCCGACCAGCCGGTGCAGGACGCGGGCCGCTGGGGCCAGCTCCCCGCGGGCGCGACGGTGACGAAGGGCGCGGTGCTGTTCCCGCGCCTGGAGGAGAAGCCCGCGTAAGCGGCGTACACGCGCAGGAGCCCGGGTCCCGATGTGTTCGGGACCCGGGCTCCTGCGTGTGGCCCCTCAGCGCGTCCAGTTCTTGAGCGGCTCGGTGTCCAGCTCGATCCCCACAGGGTCGGGGAGCGTCACGGTCTTGCCGTACGGCACGGTGACGACCTGCTCGTACCGCACGCCGTCGGGCTGCGAGTGGACCTTCACCTCGCAGGTGTCCCGGTCGATCAGCAGGTACACGGGGATGCCGGTCTCGGCGTACGCACGCGGTTTCTCGACGCGGTCGCGACGGTCGGTGTCCTCGTCGTACGAGGTGACCTCTACGACCATGAGCACGCCGTCGGGGTCGGCCCATTCGCCTTGGCCGACGAATGTCTCCATGGGGGCGAGAGAAGCATCCGGCCGGGCGTTGCCCCTGCGGTAGGACTCGATACGCAGTCCCTGCTCACCGAAGAGCCATCGGCTCGGATCCGCCTGCATGCAGATCTGCGTCAGCCAGGCGATGATCCGCCCGTGATCCCCGTCCGGCACAGCCTTGACCCCCAGTTTCCCGTTCACGAATTCCAGCCGCAGCGCTTCCTCCGCGCGTATGGCGTGACGGGCCAGATCCTCGAACACGTCCTGGGTCAGCACGGAGTCCTCAACAACGGTCATGGCAGCCTCCTCGGGAACTGGGCGACGGATCCAGCCTACGGGCATGTATCCACGCATGTTTCGCGTTTCACCGGGCCAACGACGCGGCGTCCCCCATCACGATCACCGGGTGCTTCGCGGGATCGAGCGTGAGCAGGAGCTCGCGCATCCGGTCCTCCGTCAGCGAGACGCAGCCCTGGGTCGGTCCCCCGTGGTCCACGTGGATCCAGATGCCGCCTCCCCTCTCCGCGCCGAGCGGCCGGGTGCGGTCCAGCGGGCTGGTGCCCGGGGAGCGGTTGTAGTTGATGGCGACGACGTAATCGAAGGAGCCTTCGAGGGGTTCCCCCAGAAAGCCCTCGCCGCTCACCGCGAAGCGGTGCTGCTCGTCGTACGGGAGCAGCGCGCCCGGGTCGGGCAGCCGGCCGCCCGCGTCGGTGAGGCCGAACACCCCGACGGGTGAGCGGAGGTCATCCGCGAGATGGTGGTCCGTCCAGCCCTCCATGCCGTTGTGGGCGGGCCAGGGGCCCGCCCCGGGTCTCCAGCCGAGAGCGGGGTCGTCGAGGCTGTAGAGCATCACCGAGGAACGGTTGGCATCGGGGCCCTGCCCGGTCACCACGACGGCCTGCCGGGCCGTGGCCGGGATCTGCGCCCGGGTCTGGGGGCCGAGCGCCGGGATCTCCGCCGGGGGGCGGAGGCTCTCCACGACGCGGGGCGGGGCGGCGGAGGACTCCGGGCCGGCCGCGCCGCGGGGCGCGGAGGGGTCGGTGGTCTGCACCGCCCCTGCGGAGCAGCCGATGACCAGCAGGAACAGGGCGACGATCAGGACGTACGAGCGGCGCGGGACGGACACGGTGCGGAACTCCTCGGTGGGGGCGGACGAGCACTTCCCGTGCCAGTCCTTGCCGGGCCCGACGGCGCCGAACCGGAACCGGGGCCATCCGGATGTACCCGGTTCGTGTACCCGAGGTCCGGGAGTTCCGCACGGTCCACCCGTACGCAGGCAAAAAGCCCGGAACCGTCAGGCGCCGGTGCCGTGGCCCCCGGCGCCACGAAAAAACAGTCCCCGGCCGGTGGCCGGGGACTGTTTCACGTGGAACCGAAGCGGAACCGCTGAGATCTACTTCGCGCCGGTGTCCCGCGCCACGGCGTCCGTGACGTCGACCTTGTCCTTCGCGGCCGCGACGGGCTTGCGGAGCTGGATGTTCAGCTCACGCAGCCGGGTCTCCTCAAGCACGGTCGGGGCACCCATCATCAGGTCCTGGGCGTTGCCGTTGAGCGGGAAGGCGATCGTCTCGCGGATGTTCGGCTCGTCGGCCAGCAGCATCACGATGCGGTCGACACCCGGGGCGATGCCACCGTGCGGCGGGGCGCCGAGACGGAACGCGCGCAGCATGCCCGCGAACTCGCGCTCGACGGTCTCCGCCTCGTAGCCGGCGATCTCGAAGGCCTTCAGCATGACCTCGGGCTCGTGGTTACGGATGGCGCCGGAGGACAGCTCGATGCCGTTGCAGACGATGTCGTACTGCCAGGCGAGGATGTCCAGCGGGTCCTTCTCCTCCAGGTCCTTCATGCCGCCCTGGGGCATGGAGAACGGGTTGTGCGAGAAGTCGATCCTGCCGGTGTCCTCGTCCTTCTCGTACATCGGGAAGTCGACGATCCAGCAGAACCGGAAGACGCCCTCCTCGAAGTGGCCGGCGCGCTTGGCGGCCTCCACACGGACGGCGGACATGATCTTGGAGACCTCGTCGAACTCACCCGCGCCGAAGAAGACCGCGTGGCCGGGGGCCAGGGACAGCCGCTCGGTGAGGGTCTTGACGTCCGTCTCGGTGAGGAACTTCGCGATCGGCCCGGCCAGCGTGCCGTCCTCGCCCACGCGGACCCAGGCGAGGCCCTTGGCCCCGTGCTCGACGGCGTACTCACCGAGGCCGTCGAAGAACTTCCGGGACTGGCCCGCGGTGTCCGGGACCGGCAGCGCGCGGACGTGCTTGCCGGCGAACGCCTTGAAACCGGAGTCGGCGAAGACGTCGGAGATGTCGACGAGCTCCAGCTTGGCCCGCAGGTCCGGCTTGTCGTTGCCGTACTTCAGCATCGACTCGCGGAACGGGATGCGCGGGAACGGCGAGGTGACCTCGCGGCCGTTGCCGAACTCGGTGAAGAGCTCGGTCATCAGCTTCTCGATCGGCCGGAAGACGTCCTCCTGCTCGACGAACGACATCTCGACGTCGAGCTGGTAGAACTCGCCGGGCGAACGGTCGGCGCGGGCGTCCTCGTCGCGGAAGCACGGCGCGATCTGGAAGTAGCGGTCGAAGCCGGAGATCATCAGCAGCTGCTTGAACTGCTGCGGCGCCTGGGGAAGCGCGTAGAACTTGCCCGGGTTCAGCCGGGACGGGACCACGAAGTCACGGGCGCCCTCGGGGGAGGTCGCGGTGAGGATCGGCGTCGCCATCTCGTTGAAGCCGAGGGCCACCATTTTGGAGCGGATGGAGGCGATCACGGCCGAGCGCAGCATGATGTTGCGGTGCATGCGCTCGCGGCGCAGGTCGAGGAAGCGGTACTCCAGACGCCGCTCCTCGTTGACCCCGTCCTCGGTGTTGATCGTGAAGGGCAGCGGGCCGGCCTCGCCCAGCACCTCCACCTCGGTGACCTCGATCTCGATCTCGCCGGTCGGGAGCTCCGGGTTGACGTTGTCGGAGCCGCGCGCGGAGACCTTGCCGTCGATCCGGACGACGGTCTCCTTGGTCAGCTTCGCCAGGGCGTCGTTGCCGGGGGTGCCGGGGCGGGCGACGAGCTGCACCAGACCGTAGTGGTCGCGCAGATCGATGAAGAGGATGCCGCCCAGGTCTCGACGATTGTGCAGCCAGCCGCTCAGCCGGACGTCGGTGCCGACGTCAGAGGCGCGGAGCTCGCCGCAGGTGTGGGACCTGTACCGATGCATCGTCGTTCATCCAGTCTTCGCGGTCGGGGTGGATTGACACCCCAGGCTACCGCCCGTGGACGCACCGCTTCATTGGCATTGTCGCCGCACGGCTGTCCGGGACCCGCCCGGCGGCATCCGACGGGCGCTCTCCTTCGGTGGCGACTGCGGAGAACATCTTCCTAAAGTGGGGCAATGCGCACCGAGGAGATCCTGGCTGCGATCGGGACCGGGCTGTGGAGCTGGGACAGCTCGACGGGCACGGTCACGCTCGACGCCGAGGCGGCGCGGCTGGTGGGACTGCCCGCCGAGGCCACGGTCCGCCCCGGAGCCGAGGTGCGCCCCCGCTTCCACCCGGCCGACTGGAACGAGATCGACGGCATCGTGGCCTTCGCGATCGCCGAGGGCACGGTGGCCGAGGCCAGGATGCGGATCCTGGACGAGAGCGGCGTGGTCCTGCGCACGGTGCGCACCCGGTCGAAGCCGGTCCCGCTGGACACCCCGGGCCGCCACACGTACGTACTGAAGGGCATCCTCCAGGAGGTCACCCAGCTGCCGGAGGACACAGCGGCGATGACCCCGATCACGGGCGACTGGCGGCGGTCGCGGGAGGCGTTCCTGCTGGACGCGGGGCGGGCGCTCGCCGAGGCGGTGTCCACCGAGGAGGTCCTGCGGGTCGCGGGCTCGCTCTCCATGCCCGGCTTCTCGCCCGACGGACTCGCCGTGTTCGGGGTCTCGGGTGAGCGGCTGACGGTGGTCGGGCACCACGGGCACAACGTCGGCGACGAGAAGCCGTTCACCGACATGCCCCTCCAGACGGACTACCCGGCCGCCGAGGTCGTGCGGACCGGCCAGGCGATCTACCTGGAGTCCCCCGAGGAGTACCGCCGCCGCTTCCCTGCCACCTGGCCCCTCGCCCAGGAGTTCGGCCGCCAGTCCTGGGCCTTCCTGCCGCTGATCTCGTCCGGGCACACCATGGGCGCCTGGATGGCGGGATTCCGGCACAACGTGGTCTTCTCGCCGGACGAGCGTTCCGTGCTGACCACGGTGGCCAGGATGCTCGCCCAGGCGCTGACCCGCGCGGGCGCCGCCGAGACCGAGCGCGAGCTGTCGCTGGGCCTCCAGCGGGCGATGAGGCCGTCCCTGGGCCCCGGTGTGCCCGGCCTGACGGTGGCGGCGCGTTACATCCCGACAGGAGGAGGGCTCCAGGTCGGCGGCGACTGGTACGACGTGATCCCGCTCCCCAACGGCCGTATCGCCCTCGTCATCGGTGACGTCCAGGGCCATGACGTGCGGGCGGCCGGCCTGATGGGCCAGCTGCGGATCGCCCTGCGCGCGTACGCCTCCGAGGGGCACCGCCCCGACGCCGTGCTCTCCAGGGCCTCGCGCTTCCTGTCCGGACTGACCGAGACGTACGACCTCGACGACGGCGAGGACCGGTCCGACACGACACGCTTCGCGACCTGCCTGTACGCGGAGGCCGACCCGGCGGACGGAACCCTCGACGTCGCCCGTGCGGGACACCCGGACCCGGTGGTGATCAGTGTCGACGGCACCGCGGTGATCCGGCAGACCGCCGGGGGGCTGCCCCTGGGCGTCGAGAAGGACGCCGACTACCCGACGACCCGCGTCGTCCTGAGCCCCGGCGAGACGATCATGCTGTGCACGGACGGGCTCATCGAGACCGGCGGGCATGACATGGCCACCGGATGGACCAGGCTGAGGCCGGTCCTGGAGAAGCCCGTCGAGGACCTGGAGGAGCTCGCGGACGCCCTCGTGCAGACGGTGCACGGCCCCGGCTCCCACTACACGACGGGCCCCCTGGTGGACCGGCGTGAGGACGACATCGCGCTCCTGGTGCTGCGCCGCGAGGCCGAACGGACGCGCAGGACCCCGGCGCGGCGCTCGGCCATGACCATCGCCCAGGCGGAGCCCGAGCGCGTCGCGGCCGCCAGGCAGCAACTGCGGGAGCTGCTGCACGACTGGGCGGACACGGAACAGGTCGACTCCGCGGAGCTGATGGTCTCCGAGATGTCCACGAACGTGCTCGTCCACACGGACGGGGACGCGCTGCTCGTCGCGGAGGTGACGGGCGAGCGCGGCGAGCGGCGGCTGCGTGTCGAGGTGGCCGACGCCAGCGACGAGCTGCCGCACAAGCGGCGTCCGGGGGAGATGGCGTCCAGCGGCCGGGGGCTGGTGCTGATGGAGATGCTCGCCGACGCCTGGGGGGTGAACCCGAGGGGCGAGGGGAAGTCGATCTGGTTCGAGCTGTACGAGTCCGAGGAGCCGGCGGAGCTGGGCGTCACCGGCTCATGAGCTCCCGGGGACCGCGCCTTCCCGGCCTCCGGCCTCGTATCCCTTGCGCAGCTCGCCGATCACGCCGAACACCGCGGCGCACACCGGCACCGCAAGCAGCATGCCCAGCAGCCCCGCGACACTCGCGCCCGCGGTCAGCGCGATCATGACCGTGGCGGGGTGCATCTGGACCGTACGGCTCTGGATGACGGGCTGGAGCACGTGCCCCTCCAGCACCTGGACGGCGAGCACCACTCCCAGCACCCAGAGCGCGATAACGAAGCCCCGGTCGGCGAGCGCGACCAGCACGGCGACGGCACCGGAGATGAAGGCCCCGAGATACGGGATGTAGGCGCCGACGAAGACCAGCGCGCCCAGCCCCACCGCCCCGGGCACCCCCAGGATCAGCAGGCCCACCGTGATGCACAGCGCGTCGATCAGGGCGATGAAGGTGGTGCCGCGCATGAACCCCTCGACGGCTTCGAAGGCCCTGCGCCCCATGGCCTCCACGAGTTCGCCCGTGCCGCGCGGGGCGACGGTGTGGGCGAGGTGGACGGCGCGGTCCGAGTCACGCAGGAAGAAGAACGTCAGCAGCAGCGCCAGGACCGCCGTGGCCACGAGCGACCCGATGAGGCTGATCCCGGTGAGCAGTCCGCCCGCGGCGCTCGCGCCGAACTTCTCGACGAGGTCCCTGGCGTTGTCCGCCAGGTCGTCGACGTCGGCGACGCCCGCGATGTCGAAGTGGTCGATGACCCACTGCGCGGCTTCCTTGAGCGAGGCCACGATCTGGCCGCCGGTGTCCACGAGTGCCGTGACGACGATGTATCCGGCGCCGCCCACCACCGCGACGAGCGCGGCGCAGGTGAGTCCGGCCGCCACCGACCTGTTCACCTTGTGGGCGGTCAGCCAGCGGTGGACGGGACCGAGCAGTGCCGTGCCGAGCAGTGCCAGCAGGACCGGGGTGACCGCCGTCTTGAGCGCCACGCACAGCCAGACGGCCACGGCCGCGACGCCGGCGACCAGCAGCAGGACACCGCACCAGGCGGCCGTCCGCCGCGCGACGTCGGGCAGGAGGGGCTTCCGGGTAGGCACCCTCCCACCCGATCACGGGCCGGGAACGGTGTCCCCTCCGCACGGGCGTACGGGTGACGGTCCGTCACCGTACGCTCGGACGGCAGGGGCGGGTCACATGCCGTGGACCGCGGGGACCTTGCCGAGGCGGCCGGCCTGGAAGTCCTCGAAGGTCTGCTTGAGCTCGTCCTGAGTGTTCATCACGAACGGCCCGTAGTGCGCCATCGGCTCCCGGATCGGGCGCCCGCCGAGCAGCACGACCTCCAGGTCCGGTGTGTTGCCGTCCTGCGTTTCGTCGGCGCGGACGGTCAGCGAGGAACCCTTGCCGAACACCGCGGTCTGCCCGGTGCGGACCGGGCGGCGCTCCTCGCCGACGCTGCCGCGCCCGGCGAGTACGTACGCGAGGCCGTTGAAGTCCTCGCGCCACGGGAGCGTCACCTCGGCACCCGGCCGGACCGTCGCGTGGACCATGGTGATCGGCGTGTGCGTGATGCCCGGTCCCTCGTGGCCGTCGAGCTCACCGGCGATGACACGCAGCAGCGCGCCGCCGTCCGGGGAGGCGAGGAGCTGGACCTGGCCACCACGGATGTCCTGGTAGCGGGGGGCCATCATCTTGTCGGCCTTGGGGAGGTTCACCCAGAGCTGGAGGCCGTGGAAGAGGCCGCCGGACATGACGAGCGCCTCGGGCGGCGTCTCGATGTGCAGCAGCCCGCTGCCGGCGGTCATCCACTGGGTGTCGCCGTTCTCGATGGCGCCGCCGCCGCCGTGGCTGTCCTGGTGGATGAAGCTCCCGTCGATGATGTAGGTGACGGTCTCGAAGCCGCGGTGCGGGTGCCAGGGGGTCCCCTTCGGCTCGCCTGCCGCGTACTCCACCTCACCCATCTGGTCCATCATGATGAACGGGTCGAGGTGCCGGTAGTTGATCCCGGCGAAGGCGCGCCGCACCGGGAACCCCTCGCCCTCGAAGCCGCTGGGCGCGGTGGTGACGGTCAGCACAGGGCGGGCCACGGCCTCGGCCTGGGCCGCGACCTTCGGCAGGGTCAGCGGGTTTTCGACGGTCACTGCGGGCATGGGAGCCACCTCCGGGAGTCTTCTGATCCCAATTTAGTTGAACAGTGAACATCTAGCAAGGCCGCATCCATTCCCGCCCCTCCGGACAGCGACGAGGGCCCGCACCGGTTCGGTGCGGGCCCTCGTCGCCGTCCGGTGCGGGACCGGGCTCAGCCGTACATACGACGCATCGCGAAGTCCACCATCTGCTCCACCGCCTTGGCGTCGAAGACCATGCGGTGATCACCCTCCATGTCGAGGACGAACCCGTAGCCCGTCGGCAGCAGGTCGATCACCTCGGCACCCGTGATCACGAAGTACTTGGACTCCTTGCCGGCGTACCTCCGGAGCTCCTTGAGCGTGGTGAACATGGGGATCACGGGCTGCTGGGTGTTGTGGAGCGCCAGGAAGCCGGGGTTGTCACCGCGCGGGCAGTAGACCTTCGCCGTGGCGAAGATCTGCTGGAAGTCCTCCGCGGACAGCGAACCGGTCGTGAAGGCCCGAACCGCGTCGGCCAGGGACGGCGGCGAGGGCTCGGGGTACAACGGCTGCTCGCCGTAGCCGCCGCCCATCTGCTGCTGTGCGCCCTGGTTCTGGTCGTAGCCATACATGCCGCAAAGAGTAATCGGACACATCTGCGCCTAGAGGGGTTGCGCCTTATTACTGGCGGGTAGCATCATCGTAGGGGTCAGGTTGATATACCCACGCCCGGCCGTCCGTCGCCCGATCCTCACTCCTCCACGGGGCGCTGCGCGCCACTGCTATTGATTACGGAGCCTTCCCATGGGGCACTACAAGTCGAATCTCCGCGACATCGAGTTCAACCTCTTCGAGGTCCTCGGGCGCGACAAGCTGTACGGCACCGGTCCGTTCGCGGAGATGGACGTCGACACCGCGAAGAGCATCCTGGACGAGGTGACCCGCCTCGCGGAGAACGAGCTCGCCGATTCGTACGCCGACGCGGACCGCAACCCGCCGGTCTTCGACCCCGCGACGAACACCGCACCCGTCCCGGCCTCCTTCAAGAAGTCCTACCAGGCCTTCATGGACTCCGAGTACTGGCGCCTTGGCCTGCCCGAGGAGATCGGTGGCACGACGTCGCCGCGCTCCCTGATCTGGGGTTACGCGGAGCTGCTGCTCGGCTCGAACCCGGCGGTCTGGATGTACTCCTCCGGCCCCGCGTTCGCCGGCATCCTCTTCGACGAGGGCAACGAGGCGCAGAAGAAGATCGCGGAGATCGCCGTCGAGAAGCAGTGGGGCTCGACGATGGTGCTGACCGAGCCGGACGCCGGTTCGGACGTCGGCGCCGGCCGCACGAAGGCGGTCGAGCAGGAGGACGGCTCCTGGCACATCGAGGGTGTGAAGCGCTTCATCACCTCGGGCGAGCACGACATGTCCGAGAACATCCTCCACTACGTCCTGGCGCGCCCCGAGGGCGCCGGCCCGGGCACCAAGGGCCTCTCCCTCTTCCTGGTCCCGAAGTTCCACTTCGACTGGACCACGGGCGAGCTCGGTGCGCGCAACGGCGTGTACGCGACGAACGTCGAGCACAAGATGGGCCTCAAGGCGTCGAACACCTGTGAGATGACCTTCGGCGACCAGCACCCCGCCAAGGGCTGGCTGATCGGCGACAAGCACGACGGCATCCGCCAGATGTTCCGCATCATCGAGTTCGCCCGCATGATGGTCGGCACGAAGGCCATCGCGGCCCTCTCGGCGGGCTACCTCAACGCGCTGGAGTACGCCAAGGAGCGCGTCCAGGGCACCGACCTGTCGCAGTTCATGGACAAGACGGCTCCCAAGGTCACCATCACGCACCACCCCGACGTGCGCCGCTCCCTCATGACGCAGAAGGCGTACGCCGAGGGCATGCGCTCCCTCGTGCTGTACACCGCCTCCGTCCAGGACGCGATCCAGGTGAAGGAGGCCGCGGGCGAGGACGCCAAGGCGCTCAACGGCCTCAACGACCTGCTGCTGCCGATCGTGAAGGGCTACGGCTCGGAGAAGTCCTACGAGCAGCTCGCGCAGTCGCTCCAGACCTTCGGCGGCTCCGGTTACCTCCAGGAGTACCCGGTCGAGCAGTACATCCGCGACGCCAAGATCGACACCCTCTACGAGGGCACGACGGCGATCCAGGGCCAGGACTTCTTCTTCCGGAAGATCGTCCGCGACCAGGGCGCCTCGCTGAACGCCCTCTCCGAGGAGATCAAGAAGTTCCTCGCGAGCGCCCAGGGCGACGAGGAGCTGTCCGGCTCGCTGGACAACCTCGCCAAGGCCGCGGTGGACCTGGAGGCGATCGTCGGCACGATGATCACCGACCTCACCGCCACCGGCGAGGACGTCAAGAACATCTACAAGGTCGGTCTCAACACGACCCGCCTCCTGATGGCCTCGGGCGACGTCGTCGTCGGCTACCTGCTCCTCAAGGGCGCGGTCGTGGCCTCCGAGAAGCTGCGCAACGCCTCCGCCAAGGACACCGCCTTCTACCAGGGCAAGATCGCCGCTGCGAAGTTCTTCGCCGCGAACGTCCTGCCGGGCGTCTCCGGCGAGCGCGCGCTGGCCGAGGCCGTCGACAACTCGCTGATGGAGCTGGACGAGGCCGCGTTCTAGTCCTCGCCGCTCCACTCCGACGACGCCGCCGTCCGGAACCCTCCGGGCGGCGGCGTCGTCCTGCGCGGGGCAACTTTCCGGACACGGGCGGCGCCCCGCCGTCGTACACCGTTAAACGTCTCGGGCCGCCGTCGTTACAGTGAAGAACATGAGCTCTCCCCTCCGCTTCGACCGCGGGCACACCGACGATCTGATGGCCTTCCTGATGGCGGCCCCTTCCCCGTACCACGCTGTGGCCGCGGCCGCCGCGCGGCTGGAGAAGGCCGGATTCCGGCAGGTCGAGGAGACGGACGCGTGGGACGGCTCCACCGGAGGGAAGTACGTCCTGCGGGGCGGCGCCATCGTGGCCTGGTACGTGCCGGAGGGCGCCACGGCCCACACCCCGTTCCGGATCGTGGGCGCCCACACCGACTCCCCGAACCTGCGGGTCAAGCCGCTGCCCGACACCGGCGCGTACGGCTGGCGTCAGATCGCCGTCGAGATCTACGGCGGGACGCTCCTGAACACCTGGCTCGACCGGGACCTCGGTCTCGCCGGCCGCATCTCCCTGCGTGACGGCACGCACCGGCTGGTGAACATCGACCGGCCCCTGCTGCGGGTCCCCCAGCTCGCCGTGCACCTGGACCGGTCCGCCAACCCCGACGGCCTCAAGCTCGACCGCCAGAAGCACATGCAGCCGATCTGGGGCCTCGGCGACGTCGAGGAGGGCGACCTCATCCGCTTCGTCGCCGACGCGGCGGGCGTCGACGCCACGGAGATCACCGGCTGGGACCTCATGCCGCACCCCGTCGAGCCGCCCGCCTACCTCGGCCGGGACCGCGAACTGCTCGCCGGGCCGCGCATGGACAACCTCCTCTCGGTGCACGCGGCGACGGCCGCGCTGGCCGCCGTGGCCGGGCAGCCTGACGGCGAGATCCCGTACATCCCCGTGCTGGCCGCCTTCGACCACGAGGAGAACGGCTCCCAGTCCGACACCGGCGCCGACGGCCCGCTGCTGGGCACGGTCCTGGAGCGCTCCGTGTTCGCGCGCGGCGGTTCGTACGAGGACCGGGCCAGGGCCTTCGCCGGAACCGTCTGTCTCTCCTCGGACACCGGCCACGCCGTCCACCCCAACTACGCCGAGCGGCACGACCCGACGCACCACCCGGTGGCCAACGGCGGGCCGATCCTCAAGGTCAACGTCAACATGCGCTACGCCACCGACGGCGGTGGCCGCGCCGTGTTCGCCGCGGCCTGCGAGAAGGCCGGCGTGCCGTGGCAGACGTTCGTCTCCAACAACTCGATGCCGTGCGGCACGACGATCGGCCCGATCACCGCGGCCCGGCACGGCATCACGACCGTCGACATCGGCGTGGCGATCCTGTCGATGCACAGTGCGCGCGAACTCTGCGGCGCCGACGATCCGTATCTCCTGGCCAACGCGCTCACGGCGTTCCTCGCGGGCTGATCCTCCACCGTCCCAACCGCCCCGGGGGACATGGTTGTTGCCGGGCCGGGTACGCGACCCGTACACCGGCCCGGATTCACCGGGCCGTCGAGGAGGCGGAAATCATGGGACTCGGAGGATGCATTCTCCTGATCGGTGCCGGGGCGATCCTGGCGTTCGCCACCGACTGGGAAATGGATACCGTCAACGTCGACCTGGTCGGCTGGATCATGATGCTCGTCGGCCTCGTCGGGGTCTTCGTCTACGTGAGCATCGCGCGACGCCGCCGCATGGTCGTGCCGCCCACCACCACGGTCGTCTCGGAGGACGAGCGCCGCTACCAGTGAGCTGACGTCCCGCCAGGCGGCGTGGCGCCGGCACGTGCCCTGAGGGCGCGTGGCGCGGCGCCGCCGCGCCGGTCCGCCGTCAGCCCTGCTCGTCCATCCCGGCCAGCACCAGCGGGAGCCTGGACACCCCTGCGGCGGTGACGCTCACGGGAACGCCCCAGTCCTGCTGGTGCACATGGCAGGCCGGGTACTCGTTGTCCGGGTCGTCGTCGCAGGACGCCGCCATCGCGGACACGTGCAGAACGCCCTCGGTGACCCCGTCCGCGAGGACCAGGTCACGCCCCAGATCCGTTCCCTGGCCCGATCCCCCGGCCAGCAGCTCCGGCGGGGTCGAGGAGACCAGCAGCCGGGTGGAGGGGCCGTACCGGGTGTCGAGCTTCTGCCCGGCGGGCGCCTGGAAGACCACGTCCAGCCTCAGCGTGCCGGCGGCGACCTCGGTGGCCGCGCGCCGGGTGCGGTGGGCCCGGTCCGCGACCCGCACGGCCTCCTCGGGAAGCCGCAGCCGGGTCAGCCGGTGCCGTGCGGACTCGACGACGACCAGATCGCCGTCCACGAGGACCGCGTCGCTCGGCTCCCGCAGGTCGGTGGCCAGCGTGGTGACCTCGCCGCTCTCCGGGTCGTACCGCCGCAGCGCGTGGTTGTAGGTGTCGCTCACGGCCACGGAGCCGTCGGGGAGGGCTGTGACGCCCAGCGGGTGCTGGAGAAGCGCCTGGCCGGCCGGACCGTCGCGGTGGCCGAAGTCGAAGAGACCGGTACCGACAGCGGTGTGGACGACGCCCTCCCGGTCCACGTAGCGCAGCGCGGAGGTCTCCGAGTCGGCGATCCAGAGCCGGTCACCGGCCGCGGCCAGACCGGACGGCTGCGCGAACCACGCCTCCTCCCCTGGCCCGTCGACCAGTCCCTCGTTGGTCGTCCCGGCGGCGACGCGTACCGTGCCCTGCCCGGGGTCGTACGTCCACAGCTGGTGCACCCCGGCCATCGCGATCCACAGCCGGTCGCCGAACCAGGCGATGTCCCACGGCGACGACAGGTCCACCTCCGTGGCCGGGCCGCTGGTCGCGGACCCCTGCCACCACTGGCGTCCGGTCCCGGCGAGCGTGGTCGTCACGCCCGTCGCGAGGTCGAGCGCCCTGATCGCGTGGTTGACGGTGTCCGCGACGGCCACCCGGCCGTCGGGCAGGACGGCGAGGCCCTGCGGCTCGCTGAACCGGGCCTCGTCGCGGCCGCCGTCCGCGAATCCGCGCTCACCGGTGCCGAAGTGACCCCGCACGGTCTCGCCGTCCTCGGCCAGCTCCACCAGGCGGTGCCGGGTGGTGTCCGAGACCAGGAAGCCGCCGCCCGGAAGGGCGAGCGCCTTGCCGGGGAACCGCAGGTGTGTGGCCACGGGCTCGGGAGCGACGTAGGGGCCGTCACCGCGGTGCAGGGTGCCCTTCGCGGCGTGCTCGGCCTCCAGCTCCTCGACCAGCTTCTCGATGGCGTGCGCGTGACCCTCACCGGCGTGCTGGGCGACGACGTAGCCCTCGGGGTCCACGACGACGAGCGTGGGCCAGGCGCGGACGGCGTACTGCTTCCACGTGGCGAGCTCCGGGTCGTCTAGGACCGGGTGGTGCACCTCGTACCGCTCGACGGCGTCGACCACGGCCTGGTGCTCCGCCTCGTGCACGAACTTCGGGGAGTGGACGCCGATGATCACCACGGTGTCGCGGTGCTTCTCCTCCAGCTCACGCAGCTCGTCGAGCACATGCAGACAGTTGACACAGCAGAATGTCCAAAAATCCAGAATGACGATGCGTCCCCGCAGGTCAGCGAGGGTGTACTGCCGGTCGCCTGTATTGAGCCAGCCGCCCTTGCCGATCAGTTCGGGGGCGCGGACACGTGCACGTGCTGTCATGCCAACAGTCAACAGCACCGTGGCCTGCGCGCATTCCGGCAGGTCGTCGGGGAACCTGTGATCCATGAGACTTCTCGTACGTGAGCGAGTGTTCGGCGTCGGAGACGACTACTGGATCGAGGACGCGGACGGGCGGAAGCTCTTCCTCGTCGACGGCAAGGCCATGCGGCTCCGGGACACCTTCGAGCTGAAGGACACCGATGGCCAGGTGCTGGTGGAGATCCGGCAGAAGCTGATCAGCCTGCGCGACACGATGCTGATCGAGCGGAACGGCGAGGAACTCGCCAAGATCAAGCGGAAGCGGCTGTCGCTCCTGCGCAACCACTACCGGGTGACCCTGGTGGACGGCACCGAACTGGACGTCAGCGGCAAGATCCTGGACCGCGAGTTCGCCATCGACTACGACGGTGAGCTGCTCGCCCAGGTCTCCCGGCGCTGGCTGACCGTCCGCGACACCTACGGCGTCGACATCGTGCGGGAGGACGCCGACGCGCCCCTGCTCCTCGCCGTGGCGGTGTGCGTCATCGTCCTCGCGGACAAGGAGCACGACGACGACTGAACGGCCTCCGGACCGGAGCGAGGGCCCGGTTTCACGTGAAACCGGGCCCTCGGGACGACTGCGTACGGCTCAGGCCAGACGCCGTGGCGCGAGGCCCAGGCGGCGGTCCTTGAGGGCCGGGAACTGCTCCCGGGTGGTGGTGGCCTTCACCGGGTCGAACTCCACGGTGAGCACCTCCTCGCCGGCCCCCGCCTCGGCGAGCACCTCGCCCCAGGGGTCGACGACGATGCTGTGGCCCGCCTGCTCGACCCCCGCGTGGGTGCCCGCCGAACCGACCGCCAGAACGTACGCCTGGTTCTCGACCGCTCGGGCCTGCGCCAGCAGGGTCCAGTGCGAACGACGGCGCTCCGGCCAGCCGGCCGCGACGACCATGGTCTCGGCCCCCGCGTCGACGAGCCCCCGGAACTGCTCGGGGAAGCGCAGGTCGTAGCAGGTGGCGAGGCCGACCACGGTCTCCGGCAGGGCGACGGTGACGAGTTCCTCCCCGGCGCCCATGAGCACCGCCTCGCCCTTGTCGAAGCCGAAGCGATGGATCTTGCGGTAGGAGGCGGCCCGCTCACCCTCGGGGGAGAAGACCAGCGAGGTGTTGTAGAGGGTGCCGTCCTCGGCGCGCTCGACGAACGACCCGGCGTGCAGCCAGACCCCGGCCTCGGCGGCCGCCTTCGCCATGACGTCGTGGGTGGGGCCCTCCAGGGGCTCCGCCTCATCGGCGAACGCGGTGTAGGCGAAGGCACCGACCGGCCAGAGCTCAGGAAGGACGACCAGGTCCGCGCCCCGCTGGGCCACGACCAGTGAAGCCGCGCGCTCTCTACGGGAATTGACCGATTCATCCGGGTTTACTGCGATCTGGATGAGGGAGGCGTGCACACTACCACCGTCCTGGCATGGGAGCCGTCAACGCGGGCCTACGATCGTCACACGAAAGCACTGCCGGGGTGCCTGCTCGCAGCGTAACTTAGCGAGCGAACTCCCCACGCAGCCCGCAGACCGCAGACCGCAGACCGCACCGTCGGTGCCGGCCGTCCCGACCGGCACCACCTGCTCTCCAGCCCATGCACCGCAGAACCGCACGAGGGGTCCCGTGACCGTCCATCCCAGCCTCCAGACCTATGCCGATGCCTGGACCCACTCCGTCGAGTCGATATCCGAGCTGGTCAAGCCGCTCGTCGAGGGGGAGTGGAACCGCCGGACGCCCTGCCCGGGCTGGTCGGTACGCGACATCGTCTCGCACGTCATCGGCATGGAGTGCGAGCAGCTCGGCGACCCCCGGCCGATCCACACGCTGCCACGCGACCTCTACCACGTGCAGAACGACCACCAGCGGTACATGGAGATGCAGGTCGACGTCCGGCGCCACCACACCGCGCCGGAGATGACCTCGGAGCTGGAGTACACGCTCATCCGGCGCATGCGTCAGCTGCGCAACGAGTCGCGCGCCCCCGAGACCATGGTCCGGGCGCCCCTCGGCGCCGAGCAGACGCTGGAACTGGCGCTGCGGATGCGGGCGTTCGACGTCTGGGTGCACGAGCAGGACCTGCGCACCACGCTCGGACAGCCCGGCAACCTGGATTCCCCCGGCGCCCTCGTCGTCCGGGACACGCTGCTGGCGGGGCTGGCGAAGGTGGTCGCCAAGGACGCGGGCGCGCCGCCCAACACGGCCGTGGTCTTCGATGTGCACGGCCCGCTGGAGTTCCTGCGTACGGTCAGGGTCGACGGCGAGGGCCACGGCTCGGTCGACGGCGCGCCGTCGTTGGGCCCTGCGGCGACCCTGGCGATGGACTGGGAGACGTACTACCGGCTGGCCTGCGGCCGGGTCCGGGCGGGGGCCGTGGAGGACCGGATCAAGATCGAGGGTGACCAGGAGCTGGCGGCCGAGATCCTGCGCCACTTCGCCGTGACCCCGTGAAGCCGTGGCCCCGTGAAGCCGTGACCCCGTGAAGCCGTGACCCCGTGACCGGCGGCGCCCGCCCGTGGAGAGACCGGGACGGGCGCGCCGCCGGGTCCGCCGTCAGGCGGGGACGTGCACGGCTTCGACCCGGCTGACGACGTGGTGATCGCGTTCCCTGTGGGTGGCGCGGGCGTGCAGCCGCAGGATCTGTACGACGCCGAGCGCTTCCAGGACGAAGACCGACGCGAACGCGACGCGGTAGTTGTCCCCGGTCGCGTCCAGCAGGACGCCGACGGCGAACAGTGTCGTCATCGAGGCCACGAAACCGCCCATGTTGACGATGCCGGAGGCGGTGCCCTGACGCTCCGGCGGATTGGCCGGGCGTCCGAAGTCGAAGCCGATCATCGAGGCCGGTCCGCAGGCGCCGAGCACCACGCACAGGGTGATCAGGAGCCACATCGGCGCGTGGTCGCCGGGGTAGAAGATCGTCGACGCCCAGAGCAGCGCGGTCGTCGCGATCGTCCCCAGGGCCAGCGGGGCGCGCGCCGCGTGGTGGCGGGCGATGACCTGGCCGTAGACCAGCCCCACCACCATGTTGGAGAGCACCACCAGGGTGAGCAGCTCACCGGCGGTGCCCCGGCTCAGCCCCTGGGCCTCGACCAGGAACGGCATGCCCCACAGCAGCAGGAAGACCATGGCGGGGAACTGCGTCGTGAAGTGCACCCACATGCCCAGACGGGTGCCCGGCTCCCGCCAGGCAGCGGCGATCTGCTTCCGCACGTACGCCGCTCCGGCGTGCTCGGCCGGCGGGGGCTCGTGGCCCTCGGGGTGGTCCTTGAGGAAGAGCAGCAGCGGTATCAGTACCACCACTCCGGCCAGCGAGCTGCCGACGAAGGTCGCGGTCCAGCCGAAGCCGTGCAGCGCACGGGCGATGACGAGGGTCGAGACGAGGTTGCCCGCCATCCCGAAGAGCCCGGTCACCTGTCCGATCAGCGGTCCTCGCCGGGCCGGGAACCACCGGGCGCCGAGCCGCAGCACGCTGATGAAGGTCATCGCGTCGCCGCAGCCGAGCAGCGCGCGTGAGGCGAGCGCCATGCCGTACGAGGGGGAGAGCGCGAAGCCCAACTGCCCCAGCGTGAAGAGCGCCACGCCGATGGTGAGGACCTTCTTGGTGCCGAGCCTGTCGACCATGAGGCCCACGGGTATCTGCATGCCGGCGTAGACGAGCAGCTGCAGGATGGAGAACGTCGACAGGGCCGAGGCGTTGACCTCGAACCGGTCGGCGGCGTCGAGTCCGGCGACGCCCAGACTCGTGCGGAAGATGATCGCGACGAAGTAGACGGCGACACCGATGCCCCAGACCCAGAGGGCACGCCGTCCGCCGGGCGGGTCTCCGGGCAGGGAGAGGGTGGGGGACGCGGAGCTCATCGGTCATCACCCCGGACCAGCACCTTGACCCGGCTGACGTGGCGCCGCACGACCTGTGCGGCGCCGTCGGCGTCGCCGGCCCTGATGGCGTCCAGCAGCTCGCCGTGCTCGGTGATGTTGGCGGCGATCCTGCCGGGGTGCGCCTCCATCACGGCCACGCCCATGCGCAGCTGCCGGTCACGGAGCTGGTCGTAGAGACGGGAGAGGATCTCGTTGCCCGCGTTCTTCACGATCTCGGCGTGGAAGCACCGGTCCTTGACGGCGACCGCTGCCAGATCTCCCGCCTCCGCGAGCTCCCGCTGCTCGGACAGGAGCTGTTCCAGCCGGGCGATCAGCTGCGCCGACGCGGGCACGGCCTTCCGTGCCGCAAACTCCTCCACGAGCAGCCGGGTCTCCACCACATCGGAGATCTCCTGCGCGGAGACCGCGAGCACCAGCGCGCCCTTCTTCGGGTAGAGCTTGATCAGCCCTTCGACCTCGAGCCGGAGCAGCGCCTCCCGCACCGGGGTCCGGGACACTCCGACGGCCTCGGCCAGGTCGCCCTCGGTGAGGAGCGTGCCGCCTTCGTAGCGGCGGTCGAGGACGGCTTCCTTGATGTGGGTGTAGACGCGCTCGGCTGCGGGCGGTGGCTTGGGAGCCGCCTTGTGGGCGGCGGGTTCGGCGATAGGCGCGGCAGGCATGCACACAGCATAGATACAAGATGGGTGCGTCCGCTCTCCCTGTCCGGGATCCGGACGGGGGGAGCAGACGTTCGACCCTGGTGTCCGGCCGAGCTCCGGTCAGGTGTGAAATCACCCGTACGAGGAGGCATCCATCCGGGTGTCTCGCGAGTCTCACCAGCGAGCGGCACCCCATGTAGCCGCATTTCAGGTGTATTTGGAGCGTTCGACTTGAAAACTGGTCCCACGGGCATGAACCGCGTAAGCGCTGCCGCCACCGTCGCTCTCACCGCGGGCGCCGTCCTCGCGGGCAGCGCGTTCGCCTCCACGGCTCAGGCCGCGGCCCCGCCGACGCCCTCGATCGCCGCCAAGGGCGGCTTCGTGATGAACAGCGGCACGGCGAAGACGCTCTACGGAAAGGCCGCGGACACCCGCCGCTCCACCGGCTCCACCACGAAGATCATGACCGCCAAGGTGGTGCTGGCGCAGAAGAACCTGAACCTCGATTCCAAGGTCACGGTCCAGAAGGCGTACAGCGACTACATCGTCAAGAACACCGCCTCGTCGGCCCGGCTGATCGTCGGCGACAAGGTCACGGTCCGCCAGCTCCTGTACGGCCTGATGCTGCCCTCGGGCTGCGACGCCGCGTACGCACTGGCCGACAAGTTCGGCTCGGGCTCCACCCGCGCGGCCCGGGTGAAGTCCTTCATCGGCAAGATGAACGCCTCCGCGAAGAGCCTCGGCCTGAAGAACACCCACTTCGACTCGTTCGACGGCATCGGCAGCGGCTCGAACTACTCCACGCCGCGCGACCTGACGAAGATCGCCGCCAGCGCGATGAAGAGCTCCACGTTCCGCGCGATCGTGAAGACGAAGTCGACCAAGCAGAAGGTCACGACGAAGAGCGGCGGCTACCGCTACATGTCGTGGTCGAACACCAACCCGCTGCTGGGCAGCTACAGCGGCGCGATCGGCGTGAAGACCGGCTCGGGCCCCTCGGCGAAGTACTGCCTGGTCTTCGCGGCGACCCGGAAGGGCAAGACGGTCATCGGGACCGTTCTCACCTCGACGTCCGCGAACACCCGGACGTCCGACGCGAAGAAGCTCCTGGACTACGGCTTCAAGAAGTAGCGCCGCGGCTCGGAAGTGGGCCCTGCTCGCACGATGCGCGGGCGGGGCCCTCGGTCGTCCTACGGCTGCCGGCGCAGATCCGCTACGAAGCGGTCCCAGGCGGCGGGGGCCAGAGCCAGGACGTCTCCGTAGGGCCCCTTGGAGTCGCGGATCGCCACTGTGCCCGGGACGTTGAGGGCGACTTCCACACACTCGCCGTTCGGCTCGCTGTAACTGGACTTGCAGAAGTCGAACTCGCTCACTCGTCCATCCCCTTGGCCAGGCTCTCCACGAACCGCAACGAGTCGTACGGTGACAGGCTCGTCGCACAGGTGCGTGCGAACAGTTCAGTGTAGGCGGCGCTCTCCTCCGCGCCCTCGACCCAGTTGGTGGAGCGCAGACCGTCCATGTGCACCACGTCCACCGCACCTTCCTCCGCGAACGAGAGCACGTTGAAGGCCCCGCCGCCACAGGAATGCACGCCCGCGCGGAAGGGGAGCACCTGCACATCGATGTTGGGTGCTTCCATGAGCTCGCCCAGATGGCGAAGCTGCTGACGCATGACCTGGGGACCGCCGATCATCTGGCGCAGCGCCGCCTCCCAGATCACCGCGTGCACATGCAAGGGGCTGTCACCGTGCAGGCGCCGCTGACGCCGCAGACGCACGTCGACGAGGCGCTCGATCTCCTCGATCCGGTCGGGCGAGACAGCGGCGACCGCAAGAGCCCTCATGTACTCAGGCGTCTGAAACAGTCCTGGGATCAGGGCGAGCTGCCAAGTTCGCAGTCGGAGAGCGACATCTTCCATCGCGATGTACTCACGCAAGCTTCCTGGCGTGAGCTCGGTGACCCACCAGCCCTTGGCTCTACGCCGCTCCCGGTCCAGCTTGGCCAACTGGAGCATGCCCTCCACGACACGCGGGTCATCGACCCCGTACGCGCGGCAGAGTGCGATGACGTCAGGATCTCGGAACGGGACCCAACCACGCTCCATCTTGGCGACCTTGGCCGCCTGAGCGCTGAGGACTCCAGCAGCCTGCGTCTGGTTCAGACCCGCAGCTTCCCGGAAGGCCAGTAGTTGGTTGCCCAACTGGCGGGCCAGAACCGTGGACACACGGTTTCCTACGTCCACGCGCGCCTTCGGCACCGTTCATACCTCCTGTTGTCGGAGACAGTCTGCAATCGCGGAGCGTCAGGCCACAATCACTCGGACGGGGATAAATATCTCGGAGAGATTGTGCCGACCTGCCGGGTGTCGCTACTTTCAGCAGCGCACCGCTCACACAGCGGCACCGCCCGGCGGAAGTGCACCGCCCTGCCCTGCGCAGGCGCGGCATCGCCACCGCCCGCACCCAAGGAGCTCGCGCGCATGACCGCAGCCCAAGAGATCCCGGCCCCCGAGCCCGTACTCCACGAGGACCGCCTCGACTACACCCCGACCGCCCGCAGCGTCTCTCTCTGCCGCAGACGGGCGGCGCGCCTCGTCACGGAGTGGGGACAGCCCGATCGTGCGGATGAAACCGCGCTGCTTGTCAGCGAGTTGGCGACCAACGCGCTGTTGCACGGCTGCATGCGCGGCAGGCTCTTCCGGGTGCGCCTCACTCTCACCCGCACCGCCCTCCGCATCGAGGTCAGCGATCCTCGCGGGGAGCGGCTGCCCGGACTGCGCGAAGTGGGCTCGGACGACTGTTACGGGCGCGGCCTGCTCGTCGTCGCCCGGCTCGCCGACCGCTGGGGCGTCGAGCCGCGCACCGTGGGCAAGACCGTGTTCGCCGAACTCACCGTGGATTGACTGCGGAGCGGCGGCTCAGGCGCCCTCTTCCGCAAGGGACAGCGCTTCGGCGATCGTGCGGGTGGCGAAGTCCGGGTCGTCCGTGATGCGGTTGATGTGTTCCGCGAGCAGGAACGCGGTGGCCTCCAAGGGGTTCATCTCCGCTTCCGTCCAGTCCCCGTACTGCTTGCGCCACAGGTTGGGACTCAGGCCCATGCCCGCGGCGACGACCAGGCCGGCCATGGTGGGGATGGCCTCGGGACGGATACTCCTGGGCATCCGGCGCATCGAGGACACGAGGGTCGGCACCACGTACTCGATGACGTCCTTGTCCTGTGCCTCGTGCGCCTGCCGCAGCCAGCTCATGAACATGTAGATGATCGTGCACGTGCCGTCCAGGACGTCCTCGGCACCGCCGGGGCCCAGGGAGGCGACGACCTGTTCCGCCAGCGCCCTCTGCTCCAGGTGGCTCACGGCGTCGCCGTCGTGAACCTCCTTGAGCCGGGAGTCGATCATCATCAGCGCGGCGCCCACATCGCCGGCGGGAGCGTACTGGGGTTCGCAACTCGATGACACGGGGCGCCTCCTGGAATGACTGCGTCGGGTGACATGTCCTGCTCGCAGAGTAGTCGCACGACCCATCGGCGGACATGCCGATGGGCCCGCGCAAGCACTGCGCGGGCCCATCCCAGATGCCTACGCCCAGGTGATCAGCCGCTTCGGCTGCTCCAGGATCGCCGCGACGTCCGCGAGCACCTTGGAGCCGAGCTCGCCGTCGACCAGGCGGTGGTCGAAGGAGAGTGCCAGCGTGGTGACCTGACGGGGCTTCACCTTGCCCTTGTGGACCCAGGGCTGGAGCTTGATCGCCCCGACCGCGAGGATCGCGGACTCGCCCGGGTTCAGGATCGGCGTACCGGTGTCGACGCCGAAGACGCCGACGTTGGTGATGGTCACCGTGCCACCGGCCATCGCGGCGGGGGACGTCTTGCCCTCGCGGGCGGTGGTGACCAGCTCGCCCAGTGCCGCGCCCAGCTGGGGCAGGGTCTTGTCGTGCGCGTCCTTGATGTTCGGCACGATCAGACCGCGCGGGGTGGCGGCGGCGATGCCCAGGTTGACGTAGTGCTTCTGCACGATCTCCTGGCCGGCCTCGTCCCAGGCGGCGTTGACCTCGGGGTTGCGCTTGATCGCGACCAGGAGCGCCTTGGCGATGATCAGGAGCGGATTGACCCGGACCCCCGTCATCTCCTTGTCCTCCTTGAGCTCCGCCACGAGCTTCATCGTGCGCGTCACGTCGACGGTCACGAACTCGGTGACGTGCGGCGCGGTGAAGGCGCTGCCGACCATGGCCTGCGCGATGGCCTTGCGTACGCCCTTGACGGGGATGCGGGTCTCGCGGCCCGCCCGGTCCACGGGTGCCGCCACGGGCGCGGGGGCCGGGACGCTCTCCTCGGACCGTGCGGGAGCCTCGGCGGGCGCCGGGGCGGCTGCGGCGTGGACGTCCTCGCGGGTGATCACACCGCCCTCCCCGGTCGGGGTGACCGTGGCGAGGTCAATGCCCAGGTCCTTCGCCAGCTTGCGCACCGGCGGCTTGGCGAGGGGACGGGATTCCGCGACCTTCGCCCCGTGGCCGGCCTTCGCACCGTGGCCGTTGATCTCCGCCTGGATGGCGGCGGCGGCCGGTCCGGGGACCTCGGCCCCCTTGCGGGCCCGGCGCTTGGTGGAGCTCTCCGCCACCCCGTAGCCGACGAGCACCGGCTGACGGCCCTTGGGGGCCTCCTCCGCCGCGGGTTCCGCCACGGCCTCCTGCACGGGCTCCGGGTCGGCCGGGGCGTCACCGCTGCCCGGCGCCACGTCCACCGCGATGATCACCTCGCCGACGTCAACGGTCGAGCCCTCCGGGAAGCGCAGCTCGTGCACCACCCCGTCGAACGGGATCGGCAGCTCGACGGCGGCCTTGGCGGTCTCGACCTCGCAGACCACCTGGCCGTCCGTGACGGTGTCTCCGGGCTGGACGAACCACTTGAGGATTTCCGCCTCGGTCAGTCCCTCGCCCACGTCGGGCATCTTGAACTCACGGAAACGCGCGGACGTTTCGGTCATCGTCGTCACGACCCTCTCCTCAGTACGCCAGCGAGCGGTCGACGGCGTCGAGCACCCTGTCGAGCCCCGGCAGGTACTCGTCCTCGAGCCGGGCCGGCGGGTAGGGGGCGTGGTAGCCGCCGACCCGCAGCACCGGCGCTTCGAGATGGTAGAAGCAGCGCTCGGTGATCCGGGCCGCGATCTCGGCCCCGGAGCCGTAGAACACCGGCGCCTCGTGAACCACCACGAGCCGGCCGGTCTTCTCGACCGAGGTCTGTACGGCGTCGAAGTCGATCGGGGACATCGACCGCAGGTCCAGGACCTCGACCGACTTGCCCTCCTCCTGCGCCGCCGCTGCCGCCTCCAGGCAGACCTTCACCATCGGGCCGTACGCGACGAGCGTGAGGTCGGAGCCCTCGCGGGCCACGGCGGCCTTGTGGAGCGGGCCGGGGATGGACTCGGTGTCGAGCTCCCCCTTGTCCCAGTAGCGCCGCTTGGGCTCGAAGAAGATGATCGGATCGTCGCTCTGGACGGCCTGCTGCATCATCCAGTAGGCGTCGCTCGCGTTGGACGGCGAGACGACCTTCAGCCCCGCCACGTGCGCGAACAGCGCCTCCGGCGACTCGCTGTGGTGCTCGACGGCACCGATGCCTCCGCCGTACGGGATGCGGATGACGACGGGCATCTTGATCTTGCCGAGGGCACGGGCGTGCATCTTCGCGAGCTGCGTGACGATCTGGTCGTACGCGGGAAAGACGAAGCCGTCGAACTGGATCTCGACGATCGGGCGGTATCCGCGCAGGGCCAGGCCGATCGCCGTACCGACGATCCCGGACTCGGCGAGCGGGGTGTCGATGACCCGGTCCTCGCCGAAGTCCTTCTGGAGCCCGTCCGTGATGCGGAAGACCCCGCCGAGCTTGCCGACGTCCTCACCCATGATGAGGACCTTGGGGTCGGTCTCCAGAGCCTTGCGCAGCGACTCGTTGAGCGCCTTCGCGAGGGACATCTTCTCAGCGGCCATGGCTAGTTGCCCTCCTCGGCGAACGATGCCTGGTAGGCGGCGAACTGGGCGCGCTCCTCGTCGACCAGCGGGTTGCCGTCGGCGTAGGCGTGGTCGAAGATCGCCAGCCGGTCCGGGTCGGGCATGGCCCGCACCGCTTCGCGGACCCGCTTGCCGAGGGTCTCGCTCTCCTCCTCCAGCGCGGTGAAGTACGCGGCGTCGGCGAGGCCCTGCTTCTCCAGGTACGTACGCAGCCGGAGGATCGGGTCCTTGGCCTCCCAGGCCGCCCGCTCCTCGTCCGCCCGGTACTTCGTCGGGTCGTCGGAGGTGGTGTGGGCGCCCATCCGGTAGGTGAACGCCTCGACGAGGGTGGGCCCCTCGCCCCGCCGGGCCCGCTCCAGCGCGGACTTGGTGACGGCCAGGCACGCGAGTACGTCGTTGCCGTCGACCCGCACACCCGGGAAGCCGAAGCCCTGCGCGCGCTGGTAGAGCGGCACGCGGGTCTGCTTCTCGGTGGGCTCGGAGATCGCCCACTGGTTGTTCTGGCAGAAGAACACGACGGGGGCGTTGTAGACGGCGGAGAAGGTGAAGGCCTCCGCGACATCGCCCTGGCTGGAGGCGCCGTCGCCGAAGTACGCGATCACGGCCGAGTCCGCGCCGTCCTTGGCGACGCCCATGGCGTAGCCGGTGGCGTGCAGGGTCTGCGAGCCGATGACGATCGTGTACAGGTGGAAGTTGTTGGTGTTCGGGTCCCAGCCGCCGTGGTTCACACCGCGGAACATGCCGAGCAGGTTGGTCGGGTCCACGCCCCGGCACCAGGCGACGCCGTGCTCCCGGTAGGTCGGGAAGACGTAGTCGTCGTCGCGCAGCGCCCGGCCGGAACCGATCTGCGCGGCCTCCTGGCCCAGCAGCGAGGCCCACAGGCCCAGCTCGCCCTGGCGCTGGAGCGCGGTGGCCTCTGCGTCGAAGCGGCGGGTCAGGACCATGTCCCGGTAGAGGCCGCGGAGCTCGTCCGCGCTCAGGTCGATCTCGAATTCCGGGTGTTCGACGCGCTCGCCCTCGGGCGTCAGCAGCTGTACCAGCTGGGGGTCGGAACCCTCCGGCGTCTTCGCGGGCGTCTTCGCGGCGCTGGTCCGCTTGCTGCTGCGTCGCGGTTTGCGCGCGGCAGTGCTCTCCACGGTCACGTGCGTGCTCCTCCGTCGGTCCGGCCCCCGGGATGGCCGGGAACCAGTGCGGCTCGCCTGTGTCCGGACCCGTGCACGGGGTGGGTGCCACTCGGCCGGGAACAGGCGTGACAGGTGCCCCGGCGAGCGTCCTGTCATAAGCACGTTACCCAGTGCATCGCATAACTGCGAAACACCTTGTGACCTGCGATTTTGCTTGGATTTCCAAGTAAATCCAGAAAAACGCCAAGTCCCGCTGGTCACAGCACTGGTAACAGCCTTGCAGGCGGCCGGAACAACGGCACGTTATCCCGGCCCGCAGTCACAGGGAAGGGCGGACGAGAAAGGAGTGTGTGAGACTGCGAATGTGCGCGAAGAAGGAAAAATCACGGTATTCCTGCTCGATGATCACGAAGTCGTCCGGCGCGGAGTCCACGAGCTGCTGTCCTCCGAGGAGGACATCGAGGTCGTCGGCGAGGCGGGCACGGCCGCGGACGCGCTCGCGCGGATCCCGGCGACCCGCCCCGACGTCGCCGTCCTGGACGTCCGGCTGCCGGACGGCAGCGGGGTGGAGGTCTGCCGCGAGGTCCGCTCGCGGGACGAGAACATCAGGTGCCTCATGCTCACGTCGTACGCCGATGACGAGGCCCTCTTCGACGCGATCATGGCGGGCGCCTCGGGGTACGTACTGAAGGCCATCCGCGGGAACGAGCTGCTCAGCGCCGTGCGTGACGTGGCAGCCGGCAAGTCGTTGCTGGACCCGGCGGCCACCGCCCGCGTGCTGGAGCGGCTGCGCGAGGGCAAGGACGGCAAGGGGGACGACCGGCTCGCTGGGCTGACCGAGCAGGAGCGCAAGATCCTCGACCTGATCGGCGAGGGGCTGACGAACCGGGTGATCGGCGAGCGTCTGCACCTCGCCGAGAAGACCATCAAGAACTACGTCTCCAGCTTGCTCTCCAAGCTGGGCATGGAGCGGCGTTCGCAGGCGGCGGCGTACGTGGCGAGGCTTCAGGCCGAGAGGCGCTGACGGGGCACGGGCAGGGACTTTGGTCCCTGGCCGTCCGGGGCGGCGGACCCTTACACGGCTCCTACCCGTGGCGGAGAGTGGGGGCATGCTTTCTTCCCGCCCCTCCGACACCGGAACCGCGCCTGGTTCCGGTGTCGCGGCCGGTTCCGGCACCCTCGGCCCTTCCGGTCCGTCGACCTCCTCCGGCCCGGCGGCCTCATCGGGTCCGCCGGCCTCATCGGGTCCGTCGGCCTCCTCGGGTCCGTCGGCCTCCTCCGTCTCCTCCGTGGCGGACAGGCGCCGTGCCATCGAGTTGCTCGGCAGTGTCCGCTACGGCCGGCTGGCCATGAGCATGCGGGCCCTGCCCTTTCTGGCAGTGGCCCGGCACCTGGTGACCGAGGGCGGTGTCTTCCTGCGGATGCACAGGGGACTCGGCTTCCACGAGTCCTGCGACGGAAGCGTCATCGCCTACGGGGCGGACAACTTCAACTCCCCCGGGCCCGGCGGTGCGGAGGACCTCTGGTCGGTGCAGTTCACCGGCCCCGCCGAGATCGTGGAACCCGCCTCCGACCAGCGCGAACGCTTCGGGGCAGGTCCGGCGAAGGTGAACGGCGAGGTCTTCGATCCGGTGTATCTGAGGCTCGATCCGCACCTCTCCCATATGCACGCTCTGACCTTCGACGCAAGTCCGTAAAACCGGCCACTCAGCGTCACCTAACATGTGGCGAGTGCTGCGCTCATCTGTGACCCTTCCGCCTGTCCCTCCGGTCGTCGAGGTCCTGCGCCGCTACCCGGACGCCGGTGAGCCCCTCGCATGCGAACCGATCGGCAAGGGCCTGCTCAACCACGGTTACCGCGTGTCCACCACCCGCGGCTCGTACTTCCTGAAGCATCACCTCGACAAGCACCACCTCGACGACGCCAGCGGCGATCACGCCACGATCGTCCGGCAGCACCGGGCGACCCAGCAGCTGCACTCCCTCGGTGTGCCGGTGGCCCCGCCGCTCTCGGACACGGAGGGTGACACGGTCACGGTGATCGACGGGGAGCGCTATGCCCTGCACCGGTGGGTGGACGGACTCCACCGGGACGGCGCCCAGCTGACGACCGCCCAGTCGCGCCGGCTCGGGGCGCTCCTCGGCGCCGTACACACGGGCCTGGAGCAGGTCATGGAGGCGGACCCGCCACCGCCCCCGGTCCGGGGCCAGAGCCCTGATCCCGCCGACACGTTCACGCTGATCGACGAGCTGCTGACGGCCGCGCGGCACATGGGCCCCCGGGACGCCTTCGACGAGCTCGCCGTGCACCGGCTCGTCGAGCGCCGCGCCCTGCTGGAGCAGCACGCGCACCGCCGCCCGCCCATGCCCGAGGGCTCTGCCAGGGGGTGGGTGCACGGCGACTTCCACCCGTTGAATCTCCTCTACCGGGGCGCTGACCCCGTCGCCATCGTGGACTGGGACAGGCTCGGTGTGCAGCCGCGCGCCGAGGAGGCCGTACGGGCGGCGGCGATCTTCTTCGTCCGGCCGGACGGCGAGCTGGCACTGGAGAAGGTCCGGGCGTACGCCCGCGCCTACCGGCGGTCTGCGGGCGCCGGGGCGGCCGAGCTGGCGGCCGCGGTGCACCGGGTGTGGTGGGAGCGCCTCAACGACTTCTGGATACTGCGCTGGCGCTACCGCCTCCACGACCGCAGGGCCGACCCGCAGTTCCCTGCGGTGTCGGCCCTGGCGGTGTGGTGGACGCGTGAGTACGAGGCGGTCGGCGAGGCCTTCACGGGGTGAGGACCCTCGCCCTCAGGCCCCCGGCCCCCGGCCCTCGGTCAGCCGGTGGTGCCCGCCGCGCCCTCCGCGGCGCCCGCCGCGGCGCCCGCCGATGTGCCGGCGGTCGTTCCCGTCGTCGTCGCGCCCTCGTCGTCGCCGGTGCCACCGTCGTCACCGCTGCCGCCGTCGTCGCCGGTGCCGCCGTCGTCACCGGTGCCGCCCTCGGTCACCGTGCCGCCGTCCGACGTCCCGCCCGTGTCCGGGGACGGCGTCGTGGGTGTCACCGTCGGTTCCTGCGTCGGCTGGGTCGGCTCGTTCGTCGGGGTCCACGTCGACTCTTCTGTGGGCCACGTCTGATCGCCCGTGGAGCCGGACGGCTCCTCGGTCTCCTGGGTCTCCTCGTCCGTCGGCTCCGCCGAGGACGGGGTCGGTGACGGGCTGGAGGAGGTGGTGGGCGCGACCGGGTCCTTCTTCTTGTCGCCGTCACCGTCGGCCGCCTGGAGGGCGAACGCGACGCCCGCGCCGATCGCGATCAGCGCGAGCACGACGAACAGCAGCATCTTGCCGCGACCGCCGCCTTCGCGATGACTGCCGCCCGCGTACGCCCCGTCGTCGGGGTTCATGGGCGGCAGGATCGGGCCCTGTGAGGTGTCCCCGTGCATGGGGTGGCTCATGGCCGCCGTGCTGCCGGCGACGTTCATCGCCGCCGTGTGGCCGCTGTCCTGCACGTTGACCGGGCCGGTGTTCCACGTGCCCGTGTGCCCGCCCTGGACCTGCAGCATCTGCAGGCTGTACTGGACGAGGCCGCGCATCTCCTCGGCGCTCTGGAACCGGTCGTCCGGGTCCTTCGCGAGGGAGCGCATGACGAGCCCGTCCAGCTCCGGCGGGACGGCCCCGGCGGCCTGGGAGGGCGGCACCGGGGTGTCCTGGACGTGCTGGTAGACGACGGAGAGCGGGGTCTCGCCCGTGAACGGGGGCCGCAGGGCGAGCAGTTCGTAGAGCAGGCAGCCGGTGGCGTACAGGTCGGAACGGTGGTCGACGGCCTTGCCGAGCGCCTGCTCGGGGGAGAGGTACTGGGGCGTGCCCATGACCATGCCGGTCTGGGTCATCGTCGACTGTGCGCCGTGCAGCGCGCGGGCGATGCCGAAGTCCATCACCTTGACCGCGCCGGAGTGCGTGATGATCACGTTCGCCGACTTGATGTCACGGTGCACGATGCCGTGCTGGTGGGAGTAGGCCAGCGCCTCCAGGACGCCCGAGACGATGATCAGCGCCTGCTCGGGCGGCGGGGCCTCGGCCTCCAGCAGCAGATCGCGGATGGTGTTGCCCTCGACGAGCTCCATCACGATGTACGGCACGGTCGAACCGCCCACGACGTCTTCACCGGAGTCGTACACGGCGACGATCGCGTGGTGGTTGAGCCCCGCGACCGACTGCGCCTCACGCGTGAAGCGGGCCTTGGAGACCGGGTCCTCGGCGAGGTCGGAACGGAGCAGCTTCACCGCCACCGTGCGGCCCAGACGGACGTCCTCCGCGGCGTAGACCTCGGCCATGCCGCCGCGGCCGAGCCGGTGGGTCATGCGGTAACGGCCGTCCCCGACCACACCGCCGACACCCCAGGAGTCGGTGCCATCCGAAACTCCGCCGCCGTTTGCTTCGGATCCGGGTGCCATCAGTCCTCGCCGTCGTATCTGTCCGCGCGTCCGCGGGTCTCACGGTGCCTTGCTGCATTGCCAGGTCACGCTACAGCCTCTGTCCGACACACCGGTTTTCCAGAGTGACCGGTCATCCAATCGGCTCGCGTGCCGTACGCGCAAATTCCATGCGCTTCCTGTAACGCTTCCGAGACGCTTCTTGTGCGTAGGGTCACGGAACGGGCACCCGGCTTGACGTGTCGTACCCCTCGGGCAGACTTGGCCCGTAATAGGGATGATCGCGTCCGTCGGGCGCCGAGGGGGATGCAAGTCATGAGCCACGACGGGGCACACGGCGCCCAGGGGCGCTACGCGGGCGGTTCCGTGGCCGGCGGCCGCTACCAGCTGCGCGACCTGCTCGGCGAGGGCGGCATGGCGTCCGTCTACCTCGCGTACGACTCGGCCCTCGACCGCCAGGTCGCGATCAAGACCCTGCACACGGAGCTGGGACGCGAGCAGTCCTTCCGCGAGCGTTTCCGGCGCGAGGCGCAGGCCGTCGCCAAGCTGCAGCACACCAACATCGTCTCGGTGTTCGACACGGGCGAGGACGAGCTCGGCGGCGCGCTGATGCCGTACATCGTCATGGAGTACGTCGAGGGGCAGCCGCTCGGCTCCGTGCTCCAGTCGGACATCCAGCAGTACGGCGCGATGCCGGCCGACAAGGCGCTCAAGGTGACGACCGACGTGCTCGCCGCCCTGGAGACCAGCCACGAGATGGGTCTGGTCCACCGCGACATCAAGCCCGGCAACGTGATGATCACCAAGCGCGGCGTCGTCAAGGTCATGGACTTCGGTATCGCCCGTGCCATGCAGTCGGGCGTCACCTCGATGACCCAGACCGGCATGGTCGTCGGTACCCCGCAGTACCTCTCCCCCGAGCAGGCGCTCGGCCGCGGCGTCGACGCGCGCTCCGACCTGTATTCGGTCGGCATCATGCTCTTCCAGCTGCTCACGGGACGTATCCCGTTCGACGCGGACTCCCCGCTCGCCATCGCGTACGCGCACGTGCAGGAGGAGCCGGTCGCCCCGTCGGGCATCAACCGGTCGATCACGCCCGCGATGGACGCCCTCGTCGCCCGCGCGCTGAAAAAGAACCCGAACGAGCGCTTCCCGAGTGCCGCGGCGATGCAGGACGAGATCACTCGCGTCCTGAACGCGAGCGGCCCCGCGGGCGCCCCGGTGATCGTCGGCGGCGGTGCCCCGGCGAACAGCGGCTCGGGCGTCGGATCGGCGGTCTTCCCGCCCGTCGACCAGGCCGCCCCGGCCCCGCACAGCGTGCAGACGCCGTACCAGCCGCACCCTCAGCAGCCGGGTCCCTACGGCGTACCGACCCCCGCACCCACCCCGGGCTACGGCTACCCGCAGGCGGCCCAGCCGTACGGCACGCCGGCACCGCTGGGTCACCAGACCCCACCGCCGTACACGATGGCCCCGCAGACCGTCACGGGCGCGGGCGGCAGCGGCGGGTCCAGGCGCAACATGCCGGTCGTCGTGGGGTCGATCGTGGTCGCCCTGGTCGCCATCGGCGGCCTGATCGCCTTCCTCAACATGAACGGCGACTCGGAGAACGGCAAGGGCGGCGACCCGGGCACCAGTGAGGCCGGCGTGGCAGGCGAGCACAAGGATCCGGAGCGGAACCGGACGATGAAGACCGAGAAGTGCACGGACGCGCCCGAGGACACGGACGACCCGGCGAAGGTCCAGGCCCCGAACTTCGTCTACAAGGACATCCTCTCCGCGAAGGCGTGCGCCATGGCCGCGGGCTGGACGATCAAGGAGATCAAGGTCGAGGGCAACACCTACGCCGAGGACCAGGTCATCGACCAGTTCCCGAGCGCGGGCGCGGCCGTGGCCGAGCGGGACGCCCACTTCGAGCTGCGCATCGCGACGGGTGACCCGGCCTGACCGGCCGGCCGCCTGCCTCCGCCCGCTGCCGGGCCTTCCGCTCTGACCGGAACCGGTGAGGGGCGCCGTCCGGACGCACTCGGGATGCCGGACATATCGGTGCGTGTGACGCTGATCCCATGCCTCCAGGACTCCCGGCTTCACGGTCGTCACGGTGCGTCGCCTGTGTGGTGACAGCGGTCTGGGTGGCACTCGGGCCCGCCGCCCTGGCACATGCGGAGGGCGGGTCGGTCGCGTCCGTACGCCCGGCACACTCGGCACACTCGGCACATTCGGCACCCCCGGGGCATCGGGCTCCGGCTCCGGCTCCGGCTCAACCCTCCGGCTCCTCATCCTCCACTGCGAGTCCGTCTGCCTCTGCCTCCGCCTCCGCCGAGGCGTCGCCTCTGGCCGGGCGGCAGGCCGGGGAGGGGCGGGCGCGGCCGGGGAGGTCCCTCTCCCCCCTGGAGGCCGCGGAGTCCGAGGCCGCGGCGGACGAGATGCCGCCGGATCCGGATCCCGCGAAGGTCCCTGCCTTCACCCCACCACCCGAGGCGTTCCCGGAGCCCGGTGCGACAGCGCGGCAGCGACAGGCGCTTGACGAGCCCGCCCTGGAGCAGGTGCGGGACGTGTCGCTGGGCAGCGGCATCGCCCTGGTCGGGCTGGGACTGGCGTTCCTGGCCCTCCGCATGCGCCGCCCGAACTGACCCGTCCGAACTGACCCGTCCGACCGGCCGGGGCCTTGGCCAGGGGCGCTTGCGCCGAGCAACATACTGGGTATACATACTCAGTATGTCGATCCGCCACGGGCTGCTGGCCCTCCTTGAGCGGGGACCTCGGTACGGCTCCCAGCTCCGCACCGAATTCGAGTCCCGCACCGGTTCCACCTGGCCGCTGAACGTCGGGCAGGTCTACACGACGCTGAGCCGTCTGGAGCGCGACGGCATGGTCGCCCAGGACGGTGAGGACGACGCGGGCCATGCGCTCTACTCGATCACCGAGGACGGGCGCAACGAGCTGAGGAGCTGGTTCGCGACCCCCGTCGACCGCAGCAGCCCGCCCCGCGACGAGCTGGCGATCAAGCTCGCGATGGCGGTCGGGGCGCCCGGCGTCGACATCCGCGCCGTCATCCAGTCCCAGCGGAGCCACACGCTGAAGGCGATGCAGGACTACACCCGGCTGAAGGCGCAGGCGCTCGCCGACGTACCCGCCGACCGTGACGAGGTCGCCTGGCTGCTCGTGGTGGAACAGCTGATCTTCCAGGCCGAGGCGGAGGCACGCTGGCTCGACCACTGCGAGTCCCGTCTCGTGCGCCTCGCCGCGGCCGCCGCGACCGAACCCGCCGCGCCCACGAGCCACGGGACCACGCGCTCCACCGCTCCGCGCCCGTCCGCCCGCCGCTGACCGACGGCGACGACAGCCACACCGGGCCGCGCCACTCCGGCCCACGGCCCCTTTCCGTACACCGTTCTCAGGGGGAACAGCCCACCATGTCCTCGTCCGTCCCCGCACCGTCCACCGGTCTCTCCGTGGACGCTCCCGTCCTCGAGCTGAGGGCCCTGACCCGCACCCACGGCTCCGGCATCGCCGAGGTCCACGCCCTGCGCGGCATCAACCTGTCCGTCCACACCGGTGAGCTCGTCGCCGTGATGGGGCCCTCCGGTTCAGGCAAGTCCACGCTTCTGACCCTGGCGGGCGGCCTGGACACCGCGACCAGCGGTCAGGTCGTCATCGAGGGCCAGGACATCTCCGCGCTCGGCCGCAAGGGCATCGCGCGTCTGCGCCGGCGCAGCGTCGGTTACGTCTTCCAGGACTACAACCTGATCCCCGCCCTCACCGCCGCGGAGAACATCGCACTGCCGCGCGAACTCGACGGCGTCTCCGTACGCAAGGCGCGCAAGGAGGCCATGGCCTCGCTGGAGGAGATGCACCTCGCGGAGGTCGCCGACCGCTTCCCCGACGAGATGTCCGGCGGCCAGCAGCAGCGCGTCGCCATCGCCCGCGCCCTCGTGGGTGACCGCCGCCTCGTGCTCGCCGACGAGCCGACCGGAGCGCTCGACTCCGAGACCGGTGAGGCGGTGCTCGCCCTGCTCCGTAACCGCTGCGACCAGGGCGCTGCCGGGGTGATGGTGACGCACGAGCCCCGGTACGCGGCCTGGGCGGACCGGGTGGTCTTCCTCCGGGACGGGTCGATCGTGGACCAGACGGTGGCCACCGCCGCCGAGTCCCTGCTCGCCGCTGAAGGTGCCGAGTGAGCGTCTTCACCGGGTGGCGCGCCGCCCTCCGGATCGCCCGGCGTGATGCCATGCGGTCCAAGGGCCGCAGCGCTCTCGTCGTCGCGATGATCGCTCTGCCGGTCCTCGGTGTGACGGCCGCCGACGTGACGTACCGCAGTTCCGCGTCCACCGTCGCCGAGGACCTGACCGCCCGGATGGGCTCGGCGGACGCCGTGTTCAGTTCGCCGGGCATCGGGCCCGTCCCACTGGAACAGATGCCCGACGCCAGTACATGGGGCACTCCTGAGGACGAGCCCGAGATCCCGGCCGACGACGAGCGCGACCCCGTCGATGTGCCCGCCACGTTCCCGGAGGGTTCGCGCTACCTCACCGAGCAGTCCGTACCCGCCGTGGTCACCACGCGGCACGGGGTCGCCAACACCGAGATCGTGGAGCTGCGCACCTCCGATCCGGCGGTCCGGGGCAGGCTCGACCTGGTCGACGGCGCGTACCCGCACGGCGAGGGGGAGATCGTCGCGACCGAGCACTTCCTGGAATCGGCCGGGCTCGCTGTCGGCTCCCGCACGACACTGCGCGGCCCCGAGCAGACGTACACGATCACCGGCAGCGTCGAGCTGCCCGGGGAGCTCGACAAGAGCGCCCTGTACGCCGACCCGGGGGCGGTGCTCGCTCCGTGGAAGGCGGCGGCCGACCGTGACGAGAAGGTCGTCCCTCCCTACCCGGGCGACATGACCTGGCTCGTCCGCGGCCCCGCCGGTGCCGGCATCTCCTGGCCGGATGTGCTCAAGGCCAACGAGAAGGGCGTCGTGGTGCTGTCCCGCCAGGTCGCTCTCGACCCGCCCCCGGACTCCGAGGTCCCGCTGCTCGCGCACCAGGACATCTCCTCCTACGAAGGCTCCTCGGAGCTGAGCGCGGCGGTGGTGACCGTCGTCGCCATGACGGTCCTGGAGATCGTCCTGCTGGCGGGTCCCGCCTTCGCGGTAGGGGCCAGGCGCTCGCGCAGGCAGCTCGGCCTCGTCGGCACCTGTGGCGGCGACCGGGGCCAGGTCCGGGCCGTCGTGCTGTCGGGGGGCCTGGTCCTCGGCGCGGTGGGCGCCGTGACCGGTGTCGCCGCCGGGCTCGGCCTCACCGTCCTGTTCCGTCCGATGATCGAGGGCTGGATGGGAAGCCGCTTCGGCGAGTTCGACATCCGCCCCTGGGAGCTGCTGGGCATCGCCGCCATCGGCCTCGTCACCGGAGTCCTGGCGGCTCTGGCGCCGGCGATCGTCGCCGGCCGGCAGTCGGTGCTCGAATCGCTCACCGGGCGCCGTGGAACACGCCGGAGCTCGCGCGTCCTCCCCGTCGTGGGCTGCGTGGCGCTGGCGGGCGGCGTGGTGGTCGCCGTGTTCGGCGGCATGAGCGCCGACACCCGCCTCATCGCCGGCGGCTCCGTGGTCGCCGAGCTCGGGGTGCTCGCCTGCATCCCCGTGATCGTCGGCTTCCTCGGACGGCTCGGTACCCGGCTCCCCCTCTCCCCGCGCATGGCACTGCGCGACGCGGCGCGTAACCGAGGGCGTACGGCGCCGGCGGTCGCCGCCGTCATGGCGGCCGTGGCGGGCACCGTCGCCATCGCCACGTACACCACCAGCGTCATGGCGGAACACGACTACGACCACGTGCGCTCCCTCACCCCGGGCACGGTGGCGCTCATCGCCTCGGAATCGGCCGGCGTGGACCAGCTTCCCCTCGCCAGGACCGCCGCGGAACAGAATCTGGCGGTCAGCGGCGGCCGCGCCGACATCGGGCGGGTCTGGGCCGGGTCCGACTGCACGGTCTACTACGAGGACGAGAACAGCTGCGGGGCGCTCGAACTGGTCAAGCCGACCGGGGAGGGCCACACATGCCCGCTCCAGGGGGAGGGTGCCAAGGAGCTCGCCGAGAGTCTCTCCGCCGACGAGCACAAGAAGCTGATGGGCTCCCCCGCCTGCGTCGACGAGTACATCACCGCACAGGCAATCTCCACGGGCGAGAGCAACATCGCCGTGGGGGACGCCGCACTGCTCAGGTCGTACGTGAAACTCGACGACCCGGCGGCGGCCGAAGCCCTCGCGGCCGGGACTCCTGTGCTGCTCAACCCGGCGTACGCACAGGACGGCCAGGTCACGCTCAAGGCCGTACACACGTACAACGAGCGCGACAAGGAGAACCGCAAGCTCCATCCGGGGAAGGCCAGGACCACCACGGACCGGCTGAAGGTGTACGTCGCTCCCGCGAAGTACGCCACCACCCCCGGGATCCGGATGATCCTGCCGCAGCGGACCGCGGAGCGGCTCGGGCTGCACACCGAGGCGTACGGAAGCATCTACACCGTCACGCACACGCCGACGGACGCCGAGCAGCAGGCTGTGGCGGCCGCGTTCACCCAGGCCGGCAACGGGGTCTACCTCCAGGCGCCGAATCCGATGGAGACGCGCGACGAGGATGTGGTCCTGCTGATCCTCGCCCTGTTCGCGGGCGTCGTCACGCTCGGCGCGGCCGCCATCACCACCGGTCTCGCCAAGGCCGACGCGGAGGCCGACCTCACCACGCTCAGCGCGGTGGGGGCACCGCCGGGCGTGCGGCGCTCACTCTCCGGGTTCCAGTGCGTGGTCGTCGCCCTCACGGGCGTACTGCTGGGCACGGCCGCGGGCGTCGTGCCTGCGGTGGCCCTGCGCCTGGTCGACCTGCGGGAGGCGATGGAGGCGATGCGTGCCGAGCCCATGGACTCCGCGTACACGCCCATCGTGATGCCGTGGGAGACCATCGGGTTGCTGGCCCTGGTCGTGCCGGTCCTGGCCGGGCTGCTGGCGGCCGCCTTCGCCGGCTCACGGCTGGCCCTGGCACGGCGCGCGGGGTGAGCACCCTCGTGAGGTGAGCGGCTGCTCCTGTGCCCCCGGAAAGGTTGGATCTTGCCTTTCCGGGGGCACCACCGTGTTGAGCAGTCGGTGTGGGAGACAATGTCGGCATGGAAATGCCGAGGAGTGAACGGTCGCAGGAGCACCCCCAGGTCCTCGTGGTGGGGCAGGACGGAATGGCCATCGGCGGCGGTGGGGGTGACGACGAGTCGCGCGAGGTGCCGGTGACGGAAATGGTCGAACAGCCCGCGAAGGTCATGCGGATCGGCAGCATGATCAAGCAGCTTCTGGAGGAGGTCAGGGCGGCTCCTCTCGACGAGGCGAGCCGTGTCAGGCTCAAGGAGATCCACGCGAGCTCGGTGAAGGAGCTCGAGGACGGCCTGGCGCCGGAGCTCGTGGAGGAGCTGGAACGGCTCTCGCTGCCGTTCACCGAGGAGTCCGTCCCCTCGGAGGCCGAGCTGCGGATCGCGCAGGCCCAGCTGGTCGGCTGGCTGGAGGGCCTTTTCCACGGCATTCAGACGGCGCTGTTCGCCCAGCAGATGGCGGCCCGCGCCCAGCTGGAGCAGATGCGCCGCGCCCTCCCTCCGGGGGTCGGTCAGGAGGACGAGGAAGGCGGCGTCGACCCGCACGGACCGGCGCGCTCCGGCCCGTACCTCTAGGGTCTTCCGTCCGGACGAGAGCAGCCCCTGGGACCTGAGCCCACACCGACCGTGGTACGCACCGGGGCCCGGCACACGCCGCGTGTGCCGGGCCCCGCGTCTGTGCTGTGCTGTTCTCTGCCTGGCGCTCGCGTCAGGCCTTCGGCAGCCTGGCGCTCGCGTCAGGCCTTCGGCGCGGCCAGGAGGATCTTGCCGATGTGGCTGCTGGACTCCATCAGCCGGTGTGCTTCCGCCGCGTCCGCCATCGGCATCGTGCGGTCCACGATCGGCCGGACGACGCCGTCGGCGAGCAGCGGCCACACGTGCTCGCGTACCGCCGCGATGATCGCGGCCTTCTCCGCGAGCGGTCGTGCGCGGAGCGACGTGGCCGTGACAGCCGCCCGCTTGCTCAGCAGGGCGCTCAGATTCAGCTCACCCTTGGCTCCGCCCTGGAGACCGATGATGGCGAGACGGCCGTTCACGGCGAGGGCCCGCACGTTCCGGTCCAGATACTTCGCTCCGACGATGTCCAGGATGACGTCCGCTCCGGCGCCGTCCGTCGCCTGCCGCAGCTCCTCGACGAAATCCTGCTCGCGGTAGTCGATGAGGATGTCGGCGCCCAGCTCCTGGCAGCGCGCCAGCTTCTCGGGACCTCCCGCCGTCACCGCGACGCGCGCGCCGACGGCCTTGGCGAGCTGGATCGCCATCGTGCCGATACCGCTGGAACCACCGTGGACGAGGAGGGTCTCGGCGGGCCGCAGGTGGGCCACCATGAAGACGTTGGACCAGACCGTCGCCGCGACCTCGGGCAGCGCCGCCGCATCGACCAGGTCCACACCGGCGGGCACGGGCAGCAGCTGTCCGGTCGGTACAGCGACCTTCTCCGCGTATCCGCCGCCCGCGAGCAGCGCGCACACCTCGTCGCCCACGGACCACCCGGTCACCCCGGGGCCGAGCGCCGCGACACGGCCCGCACACTCCAGACCGGGGTAGGGGGAGGCGCCGGGCGGGGGGTTGTAGAACCCCTGCCGCTGCAGGACATCGGCCCGGTTCACCGCGCTGGACACGACCTCGACGAGAACTTCGCCCTCGCCTGGTACGGGGTCGGGGACCTCGGCCCATACGAGCGCTTCGGGGCCGCCGGGTTCGGGGATCGTGATCGCATACATGGCGGCGAGGCTACTCCGTGCGGAGTCCCGGACGGGGGCGGCACTGCCTGCGTCGTGTCCGGGACCCGCTCCTACGGCCGCTGGTTGGGCTGCTGCGGATAGCTCGTCGGCGCCGTGTGGCTCGGTGAGGCGCGCACGATGGTGATCACCCGGTCCGTCAGCTGCAGGGGGCTGGCCGCGGGATCGTCGTAACCGAGCAGCCGGTGGCCGCGCAGGACGCTGACCACGAGGTCGTCGGTCTCGCGGACGTTCTTGCCCACCTCGGCCTTTATCACCGGCCGTTCGACGAGATCGAGCCCGCTGCCCTGCTGGATGAGGTCCTCCATCACCGTGCCCGCGCTGGGGCTGAGGACCGACAGACCGAGCAGCCGTCCGGCCGCGCTCGCGCTGGTGATCACGGCGTCGGCGCCCGACTGCCGCAGCAGTGGCGCGTTCTCCTCCTCGCGGACCGCGGCCACGATCTTCGCACCCCGGTTGAGCTGACGCGCGGTCAAGGCGACCAGCACCGCGGTGTCGTCGCGCTGGGTGGCGATGATGATCTGGCGAGCCTTCTGGATCTCTGCCCGCAAGAGCACGTCACTGCGTGTCGCATCACCCAGGACGCCCACGAAGCCCTCCGCGTTGGCCGCCTCGATCACCTTGCCGGCCGGGTCGACGATGACGATCTGGTCCTTCCTCAGACCGGTGGCGCAGAGCGTCTGGATGGCTGAGCGGCCCTTCGTGCCGAAGCCGACGACCACGGTGTGTTCACGCAAGTTGCTTCTCCAACGATTCAGCCGGAAGTCCTCGCGGGTCCGTTCCGTCAGGACCTCGAGGGTGGTGCCGACCAGGATGATGAGGAAGAGCACCCGCAACGGCGTCACCAGCACCACGTTGACGAACCGGGCCGGGTCGCTGTACGGGACGATGTCGCCGTAGCCGGTCGTCGACAGCGTCACCGTCGCGTAGTAGACGGCGTCGAGGAAGTCGACCCTCTCGTCGGCGTTGTCGTGGTAACCGTCCCGGTCGGCCCAGACGATGAAGACCGTTATGGCCAGCACCGTGAGAGCCATCGCCAGTCGCTTGGCCACCTGTCGCAGCGGTCTGTCGACGACGCGCCGGGGCAGGAGCACCCGGGTCGGGACGACATGTTCGTCCGCCCGCCTGGCCATCGCGTCATGGCCGGGAAGTTTCACGTGAAACACCCTTCCGTCCACGGCGATGCCGAGGCCCACGGTAGATCGAGGATCTCCACCTCGGTGCCGGACCGTACCCCGCCGGGCCCCACCACGGCCAGCCCGTCCGCTGCCGCGATCCCACGCAGCATGGCGGGACCGTTGTAGTGCAGGGGTACGACGCTGTCGTCGCGGTGGACCACGGGAATCAACCGGGTGTCATGTGGGTGTCCGTGCACCTCTTCGCGGACGGGGGCGCGGTAGCGGTCCTGGGCGGGCCGCCCGGCGAGCCCCCGGAGCAGCGGCTCGGCCAGTGTGAGCAGTCCGGACACCGCGGCGAGGGGGTTGCCGGGCAGGCCGACCACGCAGGGGCCGCCCTCGGCGAGCCGCGCCAGGAGCATCGGATGTCCCGGCCGTACGGCCACCCCGTCGACCAGCAGCTCGGCCCCGATCTCGGCCAGGACCGGATGGACATGGTCCACCGGGCCGGCGGCTGTGCCACCCGTGGTGAGGATCAGGTCGGCGTCGGAGGAGAGGAGGGCCCGGCGGAGGGCGTCGGCATCGTCACCGAGCCGCCTGGGCTCGGCGACCTCCGCCCCCAGGGCGCGGAGCCAGGGGGCGAGCATGGGGCCGAGGGCGTCGCGGATCAGCCCTTCCCGCGGGAGCCCCGCCGTGAGGAGCTCGTCACCGAGGACGAAGACATCCACACGGGGCCGGGGCGCGGCGACGAGGGCGTCGTACCCCGCGGCAGCCGCCAGCCCGAGAACGGGCGGGGTCACCACGGTCCCCACGGGGAGGAGCTCGTCGCCGGACCGGCACTCCTGGCCCCGGGGCCGGATGTCCTGGCCCTGCACCACTTCGCGGGTGGCGTGCAGCAGCCCCTTGGCCTCGTCGCAGTGTGCGTGTTCGCTGCGGATCACGGCGGTGGCGTCCGCCGGGAGGCGAGCGCCCGTGGCGATGCGCAGGGCGTGCCCGTCGGGGAGCGGCTCCACGGATCCGCGTCCGGCGAGCAGCCCTTCCCCTTCCCGTACGGCCCAGGGGCCCGGCCCCGCGACGACCCAGCCGTCCATGGCCGAGGTGTCGAACGACGGCAGATCGGTGAGCGCGACGACGGCCTCGGCGAGGACGTGCCCGAGAGCCCGGTCCAGCGGGAGCCGGTGGGCGGCCGGGAGGATGGCCCGGCCGAGACGGTCGGCCAGGGCACGCGCCGCGGGCCAGGCGGTGGCACCGTCCCGGTGGGCGTGAGAGGAAGAGCCGGGGGTGTGCGGGGGAGAACCGGGGGTGTGTGGGGGAGCGCCGGGGGCCGACGACGGTCCACGGTGACCGGAAAGGCTCGGGGCCGGGACGCCCGGCTCCCCTCCGCCTGGCACAGGGGCGTCCGGAGTCGGGCCGGTGCGCATGCCCGGAGCTGCCGGTGCCGGCCTGGAAGGCGGCTCCCCCGCGTCGGGCCGGCCCGGCGCGCGATGCTGAGTCCCCGGCTGCCCATCCGGGGCGGGATGCGAAGTGCCGGGCTGCCGGTCCGGGGCGGGATGCGAAGTGCCGGGCTGCCGGTCCGGGGCGGGATGCGAAGTGCCGGGCCGCCGTCCCACGAGGGCCAGTGCCTGCTCGACCGCCCGCTCCTCCTCGGCGGCAGCCCGCTCCTCCTCGGCGACCGCCCGCTTCCTCTGGGCCGCCCGTTTCTCCTCGGCCGCGCGTTCCTCCTCGGCCGCGCGCGTGTCGCGTCCGTGCGGGGTCATGGCGTGCCGGGTCCGCTTCCCGCAGCCGTTTCCTCCTCCCACCGGAGCGCGAGGGCGGTGGCCTTGCGGGAGGCTTCAGCCACGGCTTCAGCCGCGGCCTCCGGACTCTTGCCGCTGCTCGCCATGGCCGCCGCGTACCCCACCAGGAAGGTGGTCAGCGGCGCGGCGGGCCGGGCCACGCCGTGCGCGGCATCTCGGGCGAGGTCCAGCAGGACGCCGGTGTCGACGTCGAGCTCGATGCCCAGTTCGTTCTTGACTGCGGTGATCCATTCGTCCAGCACGGTCCCATGCTCCCTGATCCGGGCCCTGGCGGCGGCAATGTCTTCCCAGGTGTCGCAGTCGAACGCGGCCAGCGGCCCGGCCTGGACCCGGACCAGATCCAGTTCGGCGGTCAGCAACCGGAGGGGGAGACCGGCCAGGCTGCCGTGTTCGGTGGCGAGAAGGGCGAGTTCGCGGCGGAGCGGCTCGGCCCGGTAGACCGCGACCAACGGCTGGTCCCGGCCGCCCTGGTCGGTGCACAGGGCGCCTTCGCGGTCTCCCTGCTCCATCGCGGTCAGCAACGAGCGGACCGTCGGCTCCCCCAGGAACGGCAGATCCGCGGAGAGCACCAGCACGCTCTCCGCGGCCGTGTGCCGTACCCCGGCACCGAGGGCCGCCAAGGGGCCGCCGCCCTCGGGCACTTCACGTGTCCAGGTGACCGGACGCACGGTGGGCCTGCGCCCGCCGACCACCACGGTCGACCCGGCGTCGGCACATGCGGCGAGCACCCGGTCGAGCAGCGCACGGCCGCCCACGCGGAGCCCTGGCTTGTCGGCCCCCCCGAGGCGTTTCGCAGCCCCTCCGGCAAGGACGACGGCGTCATACGTGGTCATGCCCCTGAGTATGGGGGCCGCCCGCCGGTGACGGGCCCCCGGGGACCGAACTCACACGATGCCCGGGCCCCGGCCGTCCACCGGCCGGCTCGCTACAGCGTGCGGAGCAGCACCGCCGGCTGCTCCACACAGTCGGCGACGTAGCGCAGGAAGCCGCCGGCCGTGCCACCGTCGCAGACCCGGTGGTCGAAGGTGAGCGAGAGCTGGACGACCTGGCGAACCGCCAGCTCTCCTTCGTGCACCCAGGGTTTGGGCACGATCCGGCCGACGCCGAGCATGGCCGCCTCGGGGTGGTTGATGATCGGCGTCGAACCGTCGACGCCGAACACCCCGTAGTTGTTCAGGGTGAACGTCCCTCCGGTGAGCTGCGCGGGGGTCAGCTTCCCGTCCCGGGCGGCCTCGGTCAGCCGGGCGATCTCCGCCCCGATCGACTCCGCGTTACGGGTGTGCGCGTCCCGGACCACCGGAACGACCAGGCCTCGCTCCGTCTGGGCGGCGAAACCCAGATGGACCCCGGACAGCCGCACGATCTCCCGGGCTTCGGCATCCACCGAGGAGTTGAGCTCGGGGAACCTCGCCAGCGCTGCCGTGCAGATGCGGGCCAGCAGCGCGAGCACCGACACCTTCGGTCCTGCGGAGGTCCCCGCGGCGGCGTTCATCGCGGCCCGCGCCGCCATCAGCTCGGTGGCATCGGCATCGACCCAGCAGGTGGCATCGGGGATCTCACGCCGGCTGCGGGACAGCTTCTCGGCCACCGCGCCCCGGACACCGCGCAGCGCGATCCGCTCGGCCGACGGGTCCGGCTCCGTCAGGCCGCCGGTACGGGACGTGCCGGCAGCGCGTTCCTCGTCCACGGCTCTGATCGCGCACTCCACGTCGGTGCGGAGGATCAGACCGTCCCGCCCGGTACCGGCGACCTGCCGGAGGTCGAGACCGTGCTGTCGCGCCAGTTTCCGGACCAGCGGGGAGATGACTGCGACGGGCCCTTGGGCATCCCCCGCCGGGGGCGCCGCCGTCGCAGCCGCCGACTGCTCCGCCGCGGCAAGGTCCCGCTTCGGGGCTGTGGCCCTGGCCGAGGCCGTCCCCTCCTCGGGCGCCGCAGGGGTCTGCGCCGAGACCGGAGCGGGCCGCACCCGGCGTCTCCGCGCCGCCGGTGCGGCTGTGCCGTAACCGACCAGCACATTGCCGGACGCGTCGCCCCCGGAGCCGTCGCCGGAGGGATCGGCGGGGAGTTCGTGCCCGTCCACTCTCTCCATCGAGCCGACTGCCACCGTCAGCAGTGGCGCGCCGACCGGGAGCTCCGCACCTTCCTCGCCGAACCGCGCCGTCACCACTCCCCCGTAGGGGCAGGGCACCTCCACCATGGCCTTGGCCGTCTCGACCTCGACGACCGGCTGGTCGACGGCGACGACATCGCCGACCTCCACCAGCCAGCGCACGATCTCGGCCTCGGTCAGACCCTCACCCAGGTCAGGCAGCTTGAATTCGAGCACCTGCGCCATCAGCTCTCGGCCTCCCACTGAAGACGGGCGACCGCGTCCAGCACCCGGTCCACGCCCGGCAGATGGTGCCGCTCCTGCATCGGCGGCGGATAGGGAATGTCGAACCCGGCGACTCGCAGAACGGGCGCCTCCAGATGGTGGAAGCACTGCTCGGTGATCCGCGCCGCGATCTCACCGCCCGGCCCGCCGAACCCGGACGACTCGTGGACGACCACCGCACGCCCCGTGCGGCGCACCGACGCGGCGACTGTCCCGTCGTCGAAGGGCACCAGCGAGCGCAGGTCCACCACTTCGAGGTCCCATCCCTCGGCCGTGGCCGCCTCGGCGGCCTCCAGGCACACCGGGAGGGACGGGCCGTAGGTGATCAGGGTCGCGCTGCGACCGGGGCGCCGGACCACGGCCCGCCCGATCGGCTCGACCCGCGACGGCGCGTCCGGCGACCAGTCGGCCTTGGACCAGTAGAGCCTTTTCGGTTCGAGGAAGACCACCGGGTCGTCGGAGGCGATCGACTCCCTCAGCAGCCCGTAGGCGTCGTCGACCGTGGCCGGCATGACGACGTGCAGCCCGGGTGTCGCCATGTAGTACGCCTCGGAGGAGTCGCTGTGGTGCTCGACCCCACCGATCCCGCCGCCGTACGGCACGCGCACCGTGATCGGAAGAGGCATCGCGCCCCCGGTCCTGTTCCGCATCTTCGCGACGTGACTGACCAGCTGCTCGAACGCCGGATACGCGAAGGCGTCGAACTGCATCTCCACCACGGGCCGCAGCCCGTACATCGCCATGCCCACGGCCGCGCCGAGAATGCCCGCCTCGGCCAGCGGCGTGTCCGTACAGCGGTCGTCGCCGAACTCCTTGGCCAGGCCGTCGGTCACGCGGAAGACGCCACCGAGCGTGCCCACGTCCTCCCCGAGGACGTGCACGGTGGGATCCTCCGCCATCGCGTCACGCAGCGCCCGGCGGAGGGCCTGCGCCATCGTGGCCGGACCGGCCCTGCCGGTCCGTTCACCGGCCGTCGCGGCAGCGGTGCTCATCGTCCCTCCTCCGCGCCGCTCTCGTCGTGCGCGCCGTTCCCCGCGTCCAGCTCGGCCCGCAGCCGCGCCGCCTGCTCCCGCAGCTGGCCGGTCTGCTCCTCGTAGACATGGGCGAACAGATCCATCGGGTCGAGCGGCGGATCGGCGTTCATCTGCTCCCGCAGCCTCTCCGCCATCCGTTCCGCCGCCTCGTGCACCTCCCGGATACCGTCCTCGTCCAGCAGCCCCCGCCCGGTCAGCTCCCGCTCCAGAAGTCTGATCGGGTCGTGTGCGCGCCATGCCTCCACCTCGCTGTCGCCGCGGTAGCGGGTGGCGTCGTCGGCGTTCGTATGGGCGTCCATGCGATACGTGACCGCCTCGACCAGCGTCGGCCCTTCGCCCCGCCTGGCACGGGCCACCGCCTCGCTGAGCACCTGGTGCATCGCGGCCGCGTCGTTACCGTCGACCAGGCGCCCCGGCATCCCGTAGCCCACGGCCTTGTGCGCCAGGGACGGCGCCGCGGTCTGCTTGGCCAGCGGCACGGAGATCGCGAAGCCGTTGTTCTGTACGAGGAAGACCACCGGGGCCCGCCAGACAGCGGCGAAATTGAGCGCCTCGTGGAAGTCGCCCTCACTCGTCCCGCCGTCGCCGACCATCGCGAGGGCCACCACGTCGTCGCCCTTGAGGCGCGCCGCGTGCGCGAGGCCCACGGCGTGCGGCAACTGGGTGGCCAGCGGGGTGCAGAGCGGGGCGATGCGGTGCTCACGCGGGTCGTAGCCGGTGTGCCGGTCCCCCCGCAGCAGTGTCAGCGCCTCGACCGGGTCCAGACCGCGCGCGACCGCGGCGAGCGTGTCGCGATAGCTGGGGAAGAGCCAGTCCCGGTCCTCCAGCACGAGCGCCGCAGCGATCTCGCACGCCTCCTGGCCGGTGCTCGACGGGTACACCGCGAGCCTGCCCTGCTTCGTCAGTGCGGTGGCCTGCGCGTTGTACCGGCGGCCACGCACCAGCTCGGCGTAGAGCCTCAGCAGCAGCTCGGGGTCGACCCCGGCCGCCGCGTCCGTACCGAGCACGCGATGGGGCTCGGGGTCCGGGAGCAGCGGCGCGGGATCGGTGAGCGGCTTCCAGGCCGGGGGCGGCGTGGGCCGGTAGGCGGCTGCGCCGGGCAGCTCCTGGACCGTCATGACAAGCACCTCCTGGCATCGAGATATATCGAGGGGTGTCGAAATCTGCAGAATGTCGGGCGTGGGCAAGGCACGGATGTGGTGTGCCTCACCTACCGATTGTTCGGTCGCGGAGGCAATTTGGCTACAGGCACCCTCAGCCTGTGGACAAACGGTTCTCCACAGCCTGGGATAGAGACAGGTCGTCCACAACAGGGAGGCGCGGGCAGATGGCAGCTGAACAAATGGCCGACGGGGGCGGCGTCCAGGACCGCACTCCTCTCGCCCGGCCGCTCGACTCCATCGACCGTGCCATCCTGCGCATCCTCCAGACGGACGGCCGCGCCTCGATACGGGCGGTCGCGGAGCGCGTCCACGTCTCCCGGGCCAATGCGTACGCCCGGATCAACAGGCTCGTAGAGGACGGCGTGATCCGGGGATTCAGCGCACGGGTGAATCATGAGCGGGCCGGCCAGGCCGCCTCCGCCTACATCACGCTCAAGATCGTCCAGAATTCCTGGCGCACCGTGCGCGAACAGCTCCAGGCGCTTCCGGGCGCCACACACATCGCGCTGGTCAGCGGCGACTTCGACGTCCTGCTCCTGGTGCACACCCCGGACAACCAGGCCCTGCGCGAGCTGGTGCTGACCAGGATCCAGGCCATCCCCGAGGTGCTGTCCACCCGCACCCTGCTGGTGTTCGAGGAGACCGACCTGGGCCCCCGCCCGGACCGCACGGCCGAGATCAGCTGAGGGCCTTACCGGTCAGCCGGCCCGCATCCCCTCGAAGGCGAGCTGGACGACGGTGTCCGCGAGCTGCTCCGCCTCCTGGGATCCGCCGGGCTGCGGGCGGTACCACTCGACCAGCGAGTTCACCATGCCGAAGAGCAGCCGGGTCGCCAGGCGTATGTCCACGTCCGCACGCAGGTCGCCGTCCGCCACCGCGGCCTTGAGCAGCTCGGCGACCCGCTGGTCGAACTCACGCCGGCGCTCCAGGGCCCAGCGCTCCGTCTTCGTGTTGCCCCGTACGCGCAGCAGCAGCGTGACGTACGGCAGCTCCGCCATGAGCACCTCGACCGTCCGGCGCGTGACGTACTCGACCCGGGCGATCGCCCGCCCGCGGGTGGCCCCCGCCTCGTCGAGAATCCCGAAGAGCCCGTCGAGCGCCCGGCTCACCGCACGCTTCAGGAGCTCTTCCTTTCCCGCCACGTGGTGGTAGATGGACGATTTGGAGATGCCCGCCGCCTTGGAGAGGTGCTCCATGGACGTGCCGTCGTAGCCGCGCTCGTTGAAGACGCGGACGGCAACGGACAGGAGCGTCTCCGGGGTGTACGTGTCCCGCTTGGCCGTGGTCATGACCGCGATCCTCCCCCATGAGTTGTCCACAGGTTCCTTGGGGCCCCTTGTCCCGACCGATCGTTCGGTTACTCTAACTCCGTCAGCATGTCCCTGCCCGGCTCGACGAGGAGTTGGTCCGTCATGGCCGCCGAGCTTTCCCCCGAGAAGCTGTCCGAGATCCACCGTCCGACGCTCGACCAGGCCCTCGACGCGATCCGGACGCGCGCCTACTGGTCCCCGCACCCCGAGCACCCCAAGGCGTACGGCGAGGGAGGCCTCCCCGGCAGCCTCGGCGCGGCCGAGGGCAAGGCCGCTTTCGACGCCGTGCTCAACACCCGGCTGGACCTCGGCCAGCCCGGCACCGACGGCTGGACCGGCGCGGAGGTCTCGCCGTACGGCCCGGAGCTCGGCGTCGAGTATCCGCACGCCGACCCGGACGTCCTGCTCCCCGCCATGAGCGCCGCGACGGGCTCCTGGCGTGCGGCGGGCCCCGAGACGCGGGCCCTGGTCTGCGTGGAGATCCTGGCCCGGATCAGCGCGCGTACGCACGAGCTGGCCCACGCCGTGATGCACACCAGCGGGCAGGCATTCGTGATGGCCTTCCAGGCGGGCGGCCCGCACGCCCAGGACCGCGGCCTGGAAGCCGTGGCGTACGCGTACGAGGAACAGACGCGTACGCCGCGCAGCGCCGACTGGTCGAAGCCCCAGGGAAAGCGCGACCCGCTGCGGCTGGACAAGACGTACACAGCGGTGGGGCGCGGTATCTCCCTGTTGATCGGCTGCAACACCTTTCCGACGTGGAACGGCTATCCGGGCCTCTTCGCCTCGCTTGCGACCGGCAATCCCGTGCTGGTCAAGCCGCACCCGCGGGCGGTGCTGCCGCTCGCGCTCACGGTCCGGCTGGCGCGCGAGGTGCTGACCGAGGCGGGTTTCGACCCGAATCTCGTCGCCCTGGCGACCGAGCGGCCCGGCGAGGGCATCGCCAAGAGCCTGGCGGTGCGCCCCGAGATCAAGATCATCGACTACACGGGTTCCACCGCCTTCGGGGACTGGCTGGAGGCCAACGCCCGGCAGGCCCAGGTCTACACGGAGAAGGCGGGCGTCAACACGATCGTCCTCGACTCCACCGACAACTACCGGGGCATGCTCTCCAACCTGGCCTTCTCGCTCTCGCTCTACAGCGGCCAGATGTGCACCACCCCGCAGAATCTGCTCATCCCGCGCGACGGGATCACGACCGACGCGGGCGCCAAGTCCTACGAGGACGTGGTGGCGGACCTCGCCGACGCGGTGAGCGGGCTGCTCGGTGACGACGCCCGGGCCAACGGGCTGCTCGGCGCCCTGGTGAACCCGGACGTGAAGGCCCGGCTGGAGGGGGCCGCGGCCCTGGGCGACGTGGCACTGGCCTCGCGCCCGGTGGCCAACCCCGACTTCCCCGACGCCGTGGTCCGCACACCGGCCCTCGTGAAACTCGACGGCACCAAGCCCGACGACGGGGCGGCCTACCTCTCGGAGTGCTTCGGCCCGGTCTCCTTCGCCGTGGCCGTCGACTCCACCGGTGACGCTCTGGACCTGCTGCGCCGCACGATCCGGGAGAAGGGCGCGATGACCGTCGGCGCGTACACCACGTCCCCCGACGTGGAACGCGCGGTGGAGGAAGTCTGCTTCGACGAATCGGCTCAGCTCTCGCTGAACCTCACCGGCGGGGTGTACGTCAACCAGACGGCGGCCTTCTCCGACTTCCATGGTTCGGGCGGCAACCCGGCTGCCAACGCGGCTCTGTGCGACGGCGCGTTCGTCTCCAACCGCTTCCGGGTGGTGGAGGTCCGCCGCCAGGCCTGAGGGCGGGTCCGGCCGACGGCATCCGGTGGAGTGTGGACCCGCGCGAGGATCCACACTCCACCGCTCCGTCACCTGTCACCCGTCACCCGTCACCCGTCACCCGTCACCCGTCACCCGTCACCCGTCGCGCGGGTCCGGGACGTCCGCGTACCGCTGCACCCAGGCGTGCATCGCGATGGCGGCCGCCGCACCGGCGTTGATCGACCTGGTCGAACCGAACTGGGCGATCGAGCACACCATCGAGGCGTGCTTGCGCGCCTCCTCCGTCAGTCCCGGCCCTTCCTGCCCGAACAGCAGCACACACCGGCGCGGCAGCTCGGTCCGCTCCAGCGGCACGGCCCCGGGGAGGTTGTCGATCCCGATGATCGGCAGTTCCTCGGCCTCCGCCCAGGCAGTCAGGTCCGCCGTGTCCGGGTGGTGCCGCACATGCTGGTAGCGGTCGGTGACCATCGCGCCCCGCCGGTTCCAGCGCCGCCTGCCCACGATGTGGATCTCCTTCGCGAGGAAGGCGTTGGCGGTGCGCACCACCGAGCCGATGTTGAAGTCATGACCCCAGTTCTCCACCGCCACATGGAAGTCGTGCCGCCGCAGGTCGAGATCGGCGACGATCGCCTCCCGTGTCCAGTACCGGTAGCCGTCGCCCACATTGCGCCGGTCCCCGTGGGCGAGGAGTTCGGGGTCGTAGCGCTCCTCTTCGGGCCAGGGCAGCGGGTGCGGACCGACCCCGATCACGCCGTACCCGTCGTCGTACTGGATCGGTTCCCCGGAGGGAGCGGGCTCGGCTGCCGCCCCGGGCTCTTCTGCACTGCCGGTCTCGCTGGTCACCCGACGAGCGTATGGCCATCGCCACCGCCGCTGCGCGCGGCCTCCTCGTCGTCTTGCCCTGCCCGCCGCTGCCGGGGAAGCATCAGCCGCCCCGCCGTCCGTGAGAACAGACGCCGCCGGCCGAGCGACACCCGGTGCCCCAGCCACACCAGGAAGACCGTCGGCAGGAAGACGGCATCCGCGGCGATCATCGCCATGGAGAAGAAGGGCAGCCCCAGCAGGACAGCGATCCCCGCGTGCTCACCGATCATGAGGACCAGCAGGACGTTCTTCACCCGCCGGTTGAACAGGGTGAACGGGAAGGCGACCTGCACGATGACCGTGACGTACGTCAGCACCATGATCAACAGAGCGCTCGACGCGGCCAGTCCGGAGAGACCGTCCCACGGGGTGAAGTAGTCCAGCTGGAGCGGATAGTAGACCGCGGTGCCGTCCTGCCAGCGAGAACCCTGGATCTTGTACCAGCCGGCCGTCGCGTAGATCAGGCACACCTCGGCCATGATCACGAGGAGGGCGGCGTTGTGGGCGAAATTGGCCAGGACGTCGAGAAGGGCGCGCAGCTCATGGTCCGGCGCCAGACGGTTCAGGGCCCACCGGACGCCGTTTCCGAGCCACAGCACCCACAGAAGGGACTGCAGCCACCATGTGCCGCCGAGCCCTTGCATGAGGGTGGCCGGCAGGAGGACGCAGCCGAGGGCCACCCACAGGACCGGCCCCGCGACATCACGCGCCGGCGGGCCGCCCGCCGCGAGACGTGCGGCGTTCCTCGAAGCGCGGCGCGCGTCCAGGGACCACACCCGGGCACAGCGGGTCAGCACCAGGTAGACGGCCAGCAGATGGATGACGTTGTCACCGCCGTCGCCCATGAAGATGCTGCGGTTCTGGAGGGAGAGGACACCGACCATGAACAGGACGGACATGGCCCGGGTCCGCCAGCCGGTCATCAGGAGCGCGGCCGAGACCAGCGTGAGCCCGTACACGGTCTCGAACCAGACCGTGGAGTCCGACCACATCAGGGCGGTGAAGGCGTCGTTGTTGGCGATGAGCCGGCGCGCCATGTCCCAGCTCCACGGACCGTCCGGACCGTACAACTCGTGGCGGTTGGGCAGCTCTCGCAGCAGGAACAGCAGATAGGTGGCGGAGACACCGATCCGGACGACGGCGCTCTGGTACGTGCCGAGGGGGGCGGCCGTGACGCGCTGTACGGCGCGCGCGAGCGCGGGACCGACGGAGGCGGGGGCGGGGGCGCTCACTGCTCGGCCTTTCCGGCCTTCGAGGCCTGACCCGCTGCGGCAGCACCGGAGAGGTCGGACGGGGTCACGGTCCACCACGGGAGTTCCGTGTACCTCGGACGGGTACTGATTTTCTCGTCGCTCCACGCCGGCGCACCGACGGAACGCGTGGCGGACCTCACCTGGATGCGCTCGACCTTTCCGCCGTAGCCGTGTTCGGTGAGACGCAGCATGACGATGCGGCGGATGTAGCGCTCCGACAGCTCACCGCGCAGGCCGTTGGGGCGGTTCTCCCTGTCGTGGGAACCGGAGTAGAAGTCCCAGGCACGGCGCAGCTCGTTCTGGTCGACGTGGCTGGGGAGGGGATTGCCGCGTATCGCCTCGCCGTCGTCGCGCGAGAGATCGATCCAGCGCGTGATCTTGCTGCCGTCAGCACCGCCGTCGGCCAACTCGGCGCGTACGTGCACGGAGATGTTCTGCTGGAGCGGGTTGGGGGCGAACAGCTTCCAGTTCTGCTCGAACTCGGGATAGACCCAGTCGTCGACCACCTCGCCGTGCTGCTTCGTCAGGGTGTTGGACGGCGCGACGTGCAGAAAGATCATGGCTATGTGTACGCAGGCCAGCAGCCCCAGGCCGGCCAGCGCGAGCGCCGCGACGACCTGGTACGGAAGCGAGAGTGCCGCCATACCGCCGCCCGGCCGGCGTCCTGCCGGTCCCGGTTCGGCTCTTCCGGAACCCGGGCCTGGCTCAGGCCCTCCGGGCTCGGCTCCGGCCGCGGCAGTGTTCGGCGACGGCGCCGCGGCAGCCGGATCAGGGTGCGGGTCCGGGCGCGGGTCCGGATGCCGGCTCGCGTGCGGGTCCGGGGCCTGGTCCGGAGTCCGGTCCGGGGGGAGGACCGCCGCACCGGTGTCCGGTATTCCCGCAGGTGCGGCCTCCGCCTCCTGATCTGCGGACGGGCGGCTTCTCACGCCGGGCCAGGCGAGCTTCTTCTCGTTTCCGGTGCGCCCATCGTGGTCCCCGTCCATTCCGCCCCGATCACCGTCGATCACCACTCAGTTATCCACAGGGTTGACACCCTACGGGCCTCCGGCTCACCATTGAAGCCGATGAACCGAACGATCGGTCGGTAGGGAGCCCGGGATGGCGGTAGTGACTGCGGACCAGACGACGCAGGGAACAGCAGGCGCGGCGGACGAGGCCGACGAGGCCCGTCTGGCGGCTTTCGACGCCGCGGTGGCGGCCGACGACCGGATCGAGCCGCGGGACTGGATGCCCGAGGCGTACCGGGCCTCGCTGATCCGCCAGATGGCCCAGCACGCCCATTCCGAGATCATCGGCATGCAGCCCGAGGCCAACTGGATCACGCGGGCGCCTTCTCTGCGCCGCAAGGCGATCCTGATGGCGAAGGTTCAGGACGAGGCGGGTCACGGCCTCTACCTGTACAGCGCGGCGGAGACGCTGGGGACCAGCCGCCAGGAGATGCTCGACAAGCTGCACGCCGGGCGTCAGCGCTATTCCTCGATCTTCAACTACCCCACGCTGACGTGGGCGGACGTCGGCGCGATCGGCTGGCTGGTGGACGGCGCCGCCATCACCAACCAGGTGCCGCTGTGCCGCTGCTCCTACGGCCCGTACGCCCGCGCGATGGTCCGTGTCTGCAAGGAGGAGTCCTTCCACCAACGCCAGGGATACGAGCTGCTGCTCGCCCTCAGCCGCGGCACCCCCGCACAGCACGAGATGGCCCAGGACGCGGTGAACCGCTGGTGGTGGCCCTCCCTGATGATGTTCGGGCCGCCCGACGACTCCTCGGCCCACTCGGCACAGTCGATGGCCTGGAAGATCAAACGGCACTCCAACGACGAGCTGCGCCGGCGCTTCGTCGACATCTGCGTCCCGCAGGCGGAGGCGCTGGGGCTCACCCTCCCCGACCCCGACATCCGGTGGAACGAGGAGCTGGGCCAGCACGACTACGGCGCGATCGACTGGACCGAGTTCCAAGAGGTCCTCAAGGGCAACGGCCCCTGCAACGAACAACGGCTGACCCAGCGGCGCAAGGCCCACGAGGAGGGCGCCTGGGTCCGCGACGCGGCGGCGGCATACGCAGACAAGCACGCGGCACGGCCCGGCACAGCCGGAGCGGCCGCCCAGCCCGTGGAGGCGACCGCATGAGCAGCTCGACCGACTGGCCTCTGTGGGAGGTGTTCGTGCGCTCCCGGCGAGGGCTGTCCCACACCCACGCGGGCAGTCTGCACGCGCCGGACGCCGAGATGGCCCTGCGCAACGCCCGCGATCTGTACACCCGCCGATCGGAGGGCGTCTCCCTCTGGGTGGTCCCCTCGACGGCGATCACGGCATCGTCACCGGACGAGAAGGACTCGTTCTTCGAACCCGCCGGCGACAAGCCCTACCGCCACCCCACGTTCTACGAGATCCCGGAAGGAGTGAAGCACCTGTGAGCGCGGCTCTCGCCCTCGGCGACGACGCCCTGGTGCTCTCGCACCGGCTGGGGGAGTGGGCGGGCCACGCTCCCGTACTGGAGGAGGAGGTGGCCCTGGCCAACATCGCCCTCGACCTGCTCGGCCAGGCCCGGATTCTGCTCTCGCTCGTGGGGAACGAGGACGAGTTGGCGTACCTCCGTGAGGAGCGAGCCTTCCGCAACGTCCAGCTGGTGGAGCAGCCGAACGGCGACTTCGCCCACACCATCGCCCGCCAGCTCTACTTCTCCGTGTACCAGCACCTGCTGTTCGAAGCGCTGGCCGCCGGCGAGGTCGAGTTCGCGGATCTCGCGGCCAAGGCGGTCAAAGAGGTCGCCTATCACCGGGACCACGCCGAGCAGTGGGTCCTGCGGCTGGGTGACGGCACCGCGGAAAGTCATGAACGGATGCAGCTCGCGCTGGACGCCCTGTGGCGGTTCACGGGTGAGCTGTTCGAGCCGGTCGAAGGACTAGCCGTCGACCATCAGGCCCTGCGCGACGGCTGGCTGGCCGCGGTCACCTCCGTGGTGGAGCGGGCCACCCTGTCTCTGCCGACAGGGCCGCAGTCCGGTGCCTGGGCGGCGGGAGCGGGCCGGCAGGGCCTGCACACGGAGCCCTTCGGGCGGATGCTCGCCGAGATGCAGCATCTGCACCGCAGCCACCCGGGGGCGTCATGGTGACCACCGAGACGCCGCTGGAGGCGGAGCTCCACCGGCTGGCGGGCTCCGTCCCCGACCCCGAGCTGCCGGTCCTCACGCTGGACGAGCTCGGCGTGCTCCGCGGCGTGCGGGCCGACGGGCCGGACAAGGTCACCGTGCGGCTCACCCCGACGTACACCGGCTGCCCGGCCATCGAGGCCATGTCCGCCGACATCGAGCGTGTGCTGCACGACCACGGCGTCGGTGAGGTGTCCGTGGTCACGGTCCTCGCCCCTGCCTGGTCGACCGACGACATCAGCGACGAGGGGCGCCGCAAGCTCGCGGAGTTCGGCATAGCGCCGCCTCGGCCGGGGAGCGGGCCCGGCGGGCCGGTTCCTCTGAGGCTCTCGGTGCGCTGTCCGCACTGCGGTTCCACGGAGACGGAGCTGCTGAGCCGGTTCTCCTCCACGGCCTGCAAGGCACTGCGCCGATGTGTGACGTGCCGCGAACCGTTCGACCACTTCAAGGAGTTGTAGATGTTCCATCCGCTCCGGGTCAGCGCGATCGAACGGATCACGGACGACGCGGTGGCCGTCACCTTCGCCGTGCCGTCCGAACTGCGCGAGACCTTCCGCCATCGCCCCGGCCAGCACCTGAACGTGCGCTACCGCGTCGACGGCGAGGAGATCCGGCGGTCGTACTCGATCTGTGCCCCGGCCGCCGAACAGCCGGGCGACCCCTTGCTGCGGGTGGGCATCCGCATGGTTGACGGAGGCGCGTTCTCGACGTACGCCCTCAAGGAGCTGGCCGTGGGGGACCAGTTGGAGGCGATGGCTCCGATGGGGCGTTTCGTCCTCGATCCGCGCCCCGGCCGCTTCGCCGCGATCGTCGGCGGCAGCGGGATCACCCCGGTGCTGTCGATGGCAGCGACCCTGCTCGCGCGGGAGCCCTCGGCGCGCTTCTGTCTGATCCGTAGCGACCGGACGGCTGCGTCGACGATGTTCCTGGACGAGGTGGCAGACCTCAAGGACCGCTACCCGGACCGCTTCCAGCTGGTGACCGCGCTGTCCCGGGAGGAACAGGCCGCCGGGCTCCCCTCGGGCCGACTGGACCGCGAGCGGCTCACCGGGCTGCTGCCCGCGCTGCTGTCCGTTCCCGATGTGGACGGCTGGTTCCTGTGCGGGCCGCTCGGCCTGGTCCGGGGTGCGGAAGGGGCGCTGCGCGCACTCGGAGCCGACCGGTCACGCATCCACCAGGAGATCTTCCACGTCGCCGACGAGGGGGCGGGCATGCCCACGGCCGCCAGGGTGGCCACACCGTCGGAGAGCAGGCTCACGGCAACACTCGACGGGCGGTCGGGCAGCTGGCCGGTCCAGGACGGCGAATCGCTGCTGGACACAGTGCTGCGAAGCCGCTCGGACGCTCCGTATGCCTGCAAGGGCGGGGTGTGCGGGACCTGCAGGGCCTTCCTGGTCTCGGGCGAGGTGCGGATGGACCGCAATTTCGCCTTGGAACCGGAGGAGACCGGGGCAGGTTTCGTGCTGGCTTGCCAGTCGCACCCCGTCACCCCGGAGGTCGAGCTCGACTTCGACCGCTGAGACCACCCGACCACCCGACCACCCGACCACCCGACCGCCCGACCGCCCGACCGCCCGACCGCCGAGATCATCCAGCCGCTGAGACCGCCCAAGGCCGGCCAAGGCTTCGCCCGACAGGAACCGCCCGCACCGACACAGCCGTACGCGCCATAGCCGTACGCACCACAGCCGGCCCACGACCGCCGTGCGTATGACAGCCGTGCGTGCGCCCGCCGTAGTGCGACCGGCGCATGCGCACCGCCACGTGCGTTGCGGACGGCCCTGCGGAAGCGGTCAGAGTACGAAGGCCGAGCTCCCGTTGTCCGTGACCATCGGGCGCCCGGCGCCGTCCCAGGCGAGCATGCCGCCGTCGATGTTCACGGCGTCGATGCCCTGCTGCACCAGATACTGGGTGACCTGGGCCGACCGGCCTCCTACGCGGCACATCACATGCACACGCCGACCGTCGTCGGCCGCCTCGGTGAGCTCACCGAAGCGGCCCACGAAGTCGCTCATGGGAATGTGCAGCGCACCCTCGACATGCCCGGCCGCCCACTCGTCGTCCTCCCGGACGTCCAGAACGAAGCCGTCCGCCGGAATCGCCGCGACGTCCACCGAGGGCAGTGGAGGGAAATTCATGGGTATGCCTTCTCTCGTACGTACGCGCCAGGGTCATCCGGAACGCTACTGCACCAGCCCTGCCAGCTCGCCCTCACGCTGGGACACCTCCGCCAGAAGCTTCTCGCCGATGTCGTCCAGCAACCGGTCAGGGTCGTCCGGCGCCATCCGCAGCATCGAACCGATCGCGCTCTCCTCCAGCTCCTGCGCCAGAACGGTCAGCAGCTCCTTACGGCGGCTGAGCCACTCCAGCCGTGCGTAGAGCTCCTCGCTCTCGCTGAGCCGCAGCTCCGGCGTCACCGGCCCCGCCGCCCACTCCGCGGCCAGCTCCTTCAGCAAAGCCACGTCGCCGCGCCCGTAGGCCGCGTTGACCCGGGCGATGAACTCGTCCCGCCGTGCCCGCTCCGTCTCGTCCGGTGCCAGGTCCGGGTGTGCCTGACGGGCGAGCTCCCGGTAGAGCTTGCGCGCCTCCTCGCTCGGCCTGACCCGCTTCGGCGGCCGGACGGGCTGGTCTGTGAGCATGGCCGAGGCCTCGGGCGAGAGGCCGTCCGAGTCCATCCAGTCGTGGAAGAGCTCCTCGACACCAGGCATCGGCATGACGATCGCCCGTGCTTCCTGAGCCTTGCGCAGATCCTCCGGATCGCCGCTCTTCGCCGCCCGCGCCTCCGCGATCTGCGCGTCGAGCTCGTCGAGGCGGGCGTACATCGGGCCGAGCTTCTGGTGATGCAGCCGGGAGAAGTTCTCCACCTCGACCCGGAAGGTCTCCACCGCGATCTCGAACTCGATCAGCGCCTGCTCGGCCACCCGCACAGCCTTGGCGAGCCGCTCCTCAGGCCGGGGGGCCGCTCCCTCACCCACCGCGTCACCGCCGGCCTCACCGGCCGCACCGCCTGCCGGATCACCCACCGCGCCGACGAATGCGGGCCCCGCCTCCGCGGCCTCGTCCGGGCCGGCCCGCAGACCGTCCCCCTGCGACGCTTCCTCGGCGTGCCGCGGCACATCCCGCGCGTGCTGCGGCGCGTCCTGCCGGTCCTGGTTCTGCCGGTCCTGGTTCTGCCGGTCCTGGTTCTGCCGGTCTTCGTCGTTCCGGGTGGTCGGCACCCCGGCGGCTTCGTGGGTCACCCGTCCAGCGTATGGCCACGGCCCGCGCTGTGAAGACACACGTCGGCCCCAGGCCCCGCTCAGACGCCGAGCTCAGCGGCTATTCGACCGGCTCGGACAGCCCGGACGAGCTCGGCGTGATCCGCCTCGGTCCGGTCCGCGTACGTCACGGCGAAATCTGCCACCGCCGCGTCCAGCTCGGAGTTCTTCCCGCAGTAACCCGCGAGCAGTCGGGGGTCGGCGCTGTGCGCATGGGCCCGGGCCAGCAGAGCACCTGTCATCCGCCCGTAGTCGTCCACCTGGTCCGCAGCGAGCGCGGCCGGGTCCACACTGCCCTTGCGGTTCCTGAACTGGCGTACCTGATACGGCCGGCCGTCGACCTCGGCCCAGCCGAGCAGTATGTCGCTGACGACCTGCATCCGCTTCTGTCCGAGCACCACCCGGCGCCCCTCGTGCACCACATCGGGCACCTCGAAGCCGATGCTCCGGAGGCAGGGAGCGAGAACGGACGGGCGGGCTTCCTTCACCTGCAGCACCAGCGGTTCGCCACGGTGGTCGAGCAGCAGCACCACATACGACCGGGTTCCCACGCTTCCCGTACCGACCACCCGGAACGCCACGTCGTGGATCGCGTAACGGGCCAGCAGCGGAACCCTGTCCTCGGAGATCGTCCCGACGTAACCCTCCAGCCCCGCCGCCACGGCCGCCGCCTCCGCGTCGGGCACACGGCGCAGCACGGGTGGTGAGTCGACGAAGCGGCGACCGCCGTCCTCGCACTCCTCCGTGGACCTGGCGGCGAAGCGGGCACTCGTGTTGTTCCGCGCCTTGGCGGAGACCCGCTCCAGCGTCCCGAGCAGGTCCCGGGCGTCGGTGTGCGAGACGAGCTCCTCGTCCGCGATGGCGTTCCACGCGTCGAGTGCGGGCAGCCCCGCCAGCAGACGCATGGTGCGGCGGTACGCGCCCACCGTGCCGTACGCACCCTGCCGGCAGGTGTCCTCGTCCGCCCCCGCCTCCCGGCCCGCGAGCACCAGCGAGGTGGCGAGCCGCTTGAGATCCCACTCCCACGGGCCGAACACGGTCTCGTCGAAGTCGTTGAGATCGATGACCAGGTTGCCGCGCGCGTCGCCGTACAGCCCGAAGTTGGCCGCGTGCGCGTCACCGCAGAGCTGGGCGCCCACGCCCGTGACCGGAGTGCCCATGAGGTCGTGCGCCATCAGTCCGGCCGAGCCGCGCAGGAACGCGAACGGTGTCGCGACCATCCGCCCCACCCGTATGGGCACCAGGCCGGGCACCCGGCCCTGATTCGACTCCTCGACCGCCTGGACCGCGTCCGGCCTCCCGGCGGGCAGGTCCAGCGAACTGTGCGCGGACCTGGGCACACCGACCCTCAGCGCCTTGCCGGCCGCCTTCGGGGAAGCCGCCCCGGACGAGGCCGGCCCCGGTCCGGACCGCACCCCTCCGGCCAGGCGCCGGGCGAATCCGGGAACGACCGGGATACGCCCGTCCCCCGACATCCGCTCCGCCGGCACCGTCCGCTCGATTTCACCCATGGTGCGCCGCCTCCCCCGCCTCGTTCAGCCGTCCTGTCCGGCCGAGACATCAACTGCGGACGACGGTACAACCGTCCGTCACAGTCGTCTTCCGCTGTGGACAACCCGGGAGCCGGCCTGTGGACAACCTCCCGCAGAGGCCGGGCCCCGGGCGGGCTCACCGAAGATTCCCGGGCTCCCTGGACGTGGGCACCCCGACTGGCACGGGGCGGCCCCGGCCAGGACCGCGATCCACCCCGGCACCGGGACGTCATACCCCCACGGCCTCTTCCATCTCCTCCTCGACCCCGGCCGCAGCCCGCGCCCGGGCCGCCTGACGCGCCGTCTCGGCCTTCTCGCGACGCCGCCTCGCCTCGGCCAGGCCCGCCAGGCCCAGGACGGCCAGACCGGCGACGAACCACAGAGCCAGTACCAGCAGGTGCCCGCCCAGGGCGTGGCCGCCGAAGTACACGTGGCTGCGCACTCCCTCGACGAATCCCGCTCCGTTCCAGAAGGCGTGCAGGGCACCGAAGAAGCCCGGCTGGACCTCCGGCCGGAAGATGCCTCCGGAACTCGTGAAGTTGAGCATGACGAAGAGCAGCATCACGCCGAGCGTCGTCCACCGCTTGAGGAAGGTGTGCAGCCCTACCCCGATCAGCAGGATCCCCGCCGAATAGAGCCATGCCATCGCCCAGAGCCCGCCGAGGCCGTGGTCCACCAGCCCGAACACCGGCCCCGCGAAAGCGACTCCGATCAGACTCACCGCGAACGAGGTGGCGACGGCCAGCCCGGCCCTGATCCGCAGGGCCAGCACCGCCCCCGCACCGCCGATCACCGCGACCGAGGCGTACGACCCGATACTGACAGCCACCAGCAGGAAGAAGATCCCCTGACCGGTCGGATCACCCTCCGCCGTGGGCGCCACATCCGTCACCTCGAGCGGAGCCCCCTGCTCCGCGGCCACCTCGGTGAAGACCTTCTGGACCACCGTCGCGCTGGTGTCCGACGAGGCCGTGGCCACCATGAGCTCGGGGCTGCCGCCCGGTACGTACGCGCCGTAACTCTGCTGCGTCCTCAGGTGGTTCACCGCGATGTCGCGGTCCGCTACGGTACGCACACTCAACGCACCGTCACCCTTGTCCTGCAAGGTCTGGGCAAGCACCTGCGCGCTTGCTCCCGAGCCGACGACGTCCACCCTCAGGTCGTGCGGCTGCGGGGCGTGAAAGGCCCCCAGGTAGGCAAGCCCCATACCGATGCACATCAGCAGCGGCGTGACGAGATGGCTGAGCACATGACGCAGCGCACCGGCGGTTGAGCCGGAGGCGGAGCTCGGACCTGCGGACATTCGATCACTCCTCCAATGGTTGGCTTTTACAACTATCAGTCTCGTTGTAGCATACAACTAAAATTCGAGAAGGTGATTCACGTGGCAGACGCCCCCCGGGAACGCGAGGAGTCGCTGGACGTCATCCAGCGCGAGCTGACCGCCTTTGCGCGCCGCGCACGCTCGGCCGCGGCACGGCTCCATCCGGATCTGCCGCTGGTCTCGTACACGCTGCTCGCCCACATCGACGACCGGCACGGCTGCCGCGCGACCGATCTGGCGGCGCACTACATGCTGGACAAGTCGACGGTCAGCCGACAGGTGGCGGCGCTGGAGAAGCTCGGCCTGGTCGAGCGCCATCCGGACCCGGACGACCAACGCATCCAGGTGCTGCACCCCACCGACGCCGGCATCCGGGCGCTCGCCTCGACCCAGACCAGTAGGCGCGCCGCCTACAGGCAACGCCTCGGAGCGTGGACGTCGGACGATCTCGAACAGTTCGCGGAGTACCTGCTGCGCTACAACTCGGCGGGCGAGGACGCCGCGCCCCGATAGCCGCCCCGCCACCCCACCCCAGGCCGGCCCGGGGCAGGTCAGCAGCCGATCGGACGGCCCGGGGGCGGGTCAGCAGCTCCCCGGGCCTCCGAGATAGGTGTCGGCCCACCGCCCGAGCTCCTCAAGCGCGGGACCCATCGCGGCACCGGCCTCCGTCAGTCGGTACGCGACCCGCAGCGGCGGCCCTTCGTCGACCTCACGCACCACGAGACCGGCCGCCCCCAGCTCGGACAGCCGGTCCGACAGCATCCGCTCACTGATGCCTGGAATCGCCCGCCGCAGATCCGCGAAGTGCACCGGCTGCTGCATCAGCACCGAGACGATCGGGCCCGTCCAGCGCTTCCCGAACAGCTCGAAGACGCGCGTGATGCTCCCGTCCACCTGCCGACAGGTCTGCTCGCTGTGATCCGCCATGCCTCCAGAGTACTGCGCCGGAGTTGGCGACTTATGAAAAGTAAGTGGCTATGCTATTACTAGCCACGTACTGAAAAGTCAGATCGCTCACCTGCCACGACCGCCATCCCCCACGGCCCGCGCCGATCCGCTTCATCCGACCCCTACGGAGATCCCCATGGCCACGCTTCTGCACCTCGACTCCGCCGTTTTTCCCCAGGGCTCCACGTCCCGTGAGGTCACCGCCGCCTTCGTCACGGCTTGGCGCGAGCAGCACCCCGACGGAGAGGTCGTCCACCGCGATCTCGCCGCCGACCCCCTGCCCCACCTCGACGCCTCGGCCGTAGCCGCCGGTGCCGAGGACCCGCTGCGCGGGGAACTGGCAGCCGAACTGGCCGCTGCGGACGCCGTACTCATCGGCGCGCCGATGTACAACTTCTCCATCCCGTCCACGCTCAAGGCGTGGCTCGACCAAGTGATCATCGTGGGTCACAACGCAGGTCCCGAGGGCCCTGTCGCCGGCACGCCCATCACCGTTGTGGCCAGCCGAGGCGGCTCGTACGCCCCCGGCACGCCGCGCGCGGAGTTCGAGTTCGTCCAGAACTACCTGGAGAAGGTGCTGACGGGCATGCTGGGGGCCGAAGTCGATTTCATCGTCCCGGAGTTGACGCTGGCCCACTCGAAGCCCGAGATGGCCGGGCTCATCCCCCTCGCCGACGCTTCCCGCGCCCAGGCGTTCCAAGACGCCGCAGAGAAGGCCAAGGCTCTCGCAGCCCGCCTCGCCGCCTGAGTCGACCCTGCCGGGCGGGCCCGCACGAAAGGCCGCTTTGGTGCGGATCCGACGTTTCACGTGAAACAGAAGCCGCCTCCGGCCCTGCTCCCGCGAGGGATGCGGGCTTCATCACAGCCCGCTCAGGCACGCCCGGCTCGACGCACGCACCAAAGAATCCACACAACGAAGAACCCCCGCGCCGGATCTCTCCGGTGCGGGGGCTCTGTCGAACCAACCCGACGGTCGCAAGCGACTGCCTGTTGTGCGCGAGGGGGGATTTGAACCCCCACGTCCCTAAGGACACTGGCACCTGAAGCCAGCGCGTCTGCCGTTCCGCCACTCGCGCATGAGTGGTGCTTTCAGACTCCCTCACCCAGTGGTGTGAGCGCCTGGCGACAAACGGAAGATTAGCACGCTGGACAGGGTGGATTCACATCCGTTGTTTCGCCGGACCCACGGGGGGAACCGGGAACGCGGAAAGCCTGGCCCCACTCCTCCTGAGTGCACCCGGAGTGCGGGACACTGTCAGGAGGGCACCTCTACGATCCGTGTGAGAGGTGACACTCATCCACTGTGCAGACAAGGGGAACCAGCCGATTTCCCCACGCGTGGATACGATCAGTAAGCAGTACAGGGATGACGACACCGGAGGAGGTGCCCCATGGGAGTCATGAAGCGTTTCGAGCAGCGTCTCGAAGGTCTGGTCAATGGCACCTTCGCCAAGGTCTTCAAGTCCGAGGTGCAGCCGGTCGAGATCGCGGGAGCCCTTCAGCGCGAGTGCGACAACAACGCGTCGATCTGGAACCGCGAGCGGACCGTCGTACCCAACGACTTCATCGTCGAGCTCAGCACCCCGGACTACGAGCGTCTCAGCCCGTACTCCGGCCAGCTGGGGGACGAGCTGTCCGGCCTCGTACGTGACTACGCCAAGCAGCAGCGGTACACCTTCATGGGACCGATCAAGGTCCACCTGGAGAAGGCGGACGACCTCGACACGGGTCTCTACCGCGTACGCAGCCGGACCCTCGCGTCGAGTTCGTCACAGCAGGGCCAGGGCGGCCCCGCTCCCTACGCCCAGCCGAACCGCCCCGCCGCCCCTCAGGGGCAGGGCGGCTACGGCTACCCGCCGGCTTCCGCCCCTCCCATGCCCGCGGCCCCGCCGCCGGGCGCGGGACGCCCAGGAGGCCCTTCCAGCGACTGGCGCCCGCCGGCCGCGTCCAGCCCCATGCCGGACGCCCAGGTGCGGCGCTGGATCGAGATCAACGGCACCCGCCATCAGATCTCCCGCCCGACGTTGGTGATGGGACGAAGCACCGACGCCGACGTGCGGATCGACGACCCCGGCGTATCGCGCCGGCACTGTGAGATCCGGACCGGAACGCCCTCGACGATCCAGGATCTCGGGTCTACCAACGGCATCGTGGTAGACGGGCAGCACACCACCCGCGCTACGCTCCGCGACGGCTCGCGGATCGTCGTGGGCAGCACCACCATCGTTTACCGGCAAGCCGAAGGGTGAAGCGGGGGCAATGTCAGAGCTGACCCTGACGGTCATGCGGCTAGGTTTCCTGGCTGTTCTGTGGCTATTCGTAATCGTGGCCGTCCAGGTCATTCGCAGCGACCTGTTCGGTACGCGTGTCACGCAGCGCGGCTCACGCCGCACTGCCGCTGACGCCCGTCCCCAGCAGGGACGCCAACAGCAAGCAGCGCCTCCTCAGCAGCGCCAGCAGTCCGGGCGCCAGCGCCGCGGGGCACCCACCAAGCTGGTCGTCTCCGAGGGCACGCTCACCGGCACCACCGTCGCGCTCCAGGGCCAGACCATCACCCTGGGCCGGGCGCACGATTCAACAATCGTGCTGGATGACGACTACGCGTCCAGCAGGCATGCCAGGATCTACCCGGACCGTGACGGCCAGTGGATCGTCGAGGATCTCGGGTCCACCAACGGCACCTATCTCGACCGGACCCGGCTCACCACCCCGACACCTGTTCCGCTGGGCGCGCCGATCCGCATCGGCAAGACCGTCATCGAGCTGCGGAAGTAGTACGACAATGAGCGAGCGGAGCGAGCGAGCCGCCGCGGTCCTCACGACGGACCCGGCCCGGCTCCCGACCGGAGGGTGGGCAGTGTGGCTCGAGACCGGCTGTACCCCGAACCGACGGGCGAGGTGCGCATGAGCTTGTCCCTGCGCTTCGCCGCCGGATCGCACAAGGGCATGATCCGGGAAGGCAACGAGGACTCCGGCTACGCCGGCCCCCGCCTTCTCGCCATCGCCGACGGCATGGGCGGCCAGGCGGCCGGAGAGGTCGCCAGCTCCGAGGTGATCTCCACGCTCGTGCAGCTCGACGACGACGTCCCGGGCTCCGACATCCTCACCTCGCTCGGCACCGCGGTCCAGCGGGCCAACGACCAGTTGCGCGTCATGGTCGAGGAGGACCCCCAGCTGGAGGGCATGGGCACGACGCTCACGGCCCTGCTCTGGACCGGTCAGCGTCTCGGCCTCGTCCACGTCGGCGACTCCCGCGCCTACCTCCTGCGTGACGGCGTCCTGACGCAGATCACCCAGGACCACACCTGGGTGCAGCGTCTCGTCGACGAGGGCAGGATCACCGAGGAAGAGGCCACCACCCACCCGCAGCGCTCCCTGCTGATGCGGGCACTGGGCAGCGGCGACCATGTGGAGCCCGATCTCTCCGTCCGGGAGGTCCGCGCCGGTGACCGCTATCTGATCTGCTCGGACGGCCTCTCCGGCGTCGTCTCCCACCAGACGATGGAAGAGACCCTGGCCAGCTACCAGGGCCCTCAGGAGACCATCCAGGACCTCATCCAGCTCGCCCTGCGCGGCGGCGGTCCCGACAACATCACCTGCATCGTCGCCGACGTCCTGGACGTCGAAAGCAACGACACCCTGGCCGGGCAGCTCAACGACACCCCGGTCATCGTCGGCGCCGTCGCGGAGAACCAGGCCGCCCAGGCGAACGACGGCCGCGCCATGGAGACCCCGGCAGGCCGTGCGGCCGGCCTCGGCCGCCCCGTGCCGCCGCCGGCCGGAGGCTTCGGCCCCCCCGGCAGCGGCGACGACGTGGGTTACGGCTCCGGCCCGGACGGCGCCTTCAACTCGTACACCGACGACGACTTCGTCAAGCCGCGCGGTGGCCGCAGGTGGCTGAAGCGGTCGTTCTACATCGTGCTCGCGCTGGCCGTCATCGGCGGTGGCGTCTACGGCGGGTACCGCTGGACCCAGACGCAGTTCTACGTGGGCACGAAGGACGACAACGTCGCGCTGTACCGCGGAATCAGCCAGGACCTCGCCTGGGTGTCCCTCTCGAAGGTCGAGGAGGACACCGAGATCGAACTCAAGTACCTCCCGCCGTACTGGCGCAAGCGGGTCGAGGCGACGATCTCCCAGGGCAACCTCACCGAGGCACGCAAGAAGCTCAGCGAACTCGACGCACAGGCCTCCGCCTGCAAGAAGGACGCGCAGCGCCGCGCAGCCGAGGCGGACACCAATGCCGCGAAGGACAAGGGCGAGACCGGCAACGCCTCCGACAGCACGTCAGCCACGTCTCCCGCCAAGGGGACCAAGACCGCGACTCCCACTCCCGGCCCCAGCCTCTCGGAGGAAGAGAAGAAGCTGGCCCTGCAGTGCGGTAAGCAGTAAGCCGTAGGGGGCCTTCAGCACATGAGCGTTGTCACCAACACGACCACCATCGGCGCGATCGACGCACCGAGCCGCCGTAACACCGAACTGGCGCTGGTCGCCTTCGCCGTCCTGATCTCGGTCTTCGCGTACGCCAACGTGGGCCTCGCCCTCAACGGCGAGCTGCCCGCCGGCATGCTCGGCTACGGGCTGGGGCTCGCACTGCTCGGCGGTGTGGCACACATCGCCGTACGGAGATTCGCTCCGTACGCCGACCCGCTGCTGCTGCCGCTGGCGACGTTGCTGAACGGGCTGGGCCTGGCTTTCATCTGGCGTCTGGACCAGTCTGAACGCTTCCAGGCGCTCAAGACCTTCGCTCCTGCCGCCTCCAAGCAGCTGATCTTCTCCGCTGTCGGTGTTGCCCTGATGGTGGGCGTTCTCATCGCCCTCAAGGACCACCGCATCCTGCAGCGCTACACCTACATTTCCATGGTGGTGGCGCTGATCCTGCTGATCCTGCCGATGTTTTTTCCCGCCGTTAACGGCGCGAAGATCTGGATCAACATTCCGGGGGTGGGCACGATCCAGCCGGGAGAGTTCGCCAAGATCGTCATCGCGGTGTTCTTCGCCGGTTACCTCATGGTCAAGCGCGACGCGCTGGCCCTGGCCAGCCGCCGCTTCATGGGGCTGTACCTGCCCCGTGGCCGCGACCTGGGCCCGATCCTCATGGTCTGGGCGTTCTCGATCCTCATCCTGGTCTTCGAGACGGACCTGGGTTCGTCGCTGCTCTTCTTCGGCATGTTCGTCGTCATGCTGTACGTCGCTACCGAGCGCACAAGCTGGATCGTGTTCGGTCTGCTGATGTCCGCAGCCGGCGCCGTCGGTGTAGCCACCTTCGAGCCGCACGTACAGGACCGCGTCACCGCGTGGCTCGACCCGTTCGCGGGCTGGGGCGAGATTCCCGCCAGCGAGCAGATGGCCAAGTCCCTCATGGCGTTCGGCTCCGGCGGCACGCTCGGGACCGGCCTCGGCCAGGGCAACTCCGACCTGATCGGCTTCGCCGCCAACTCCGACTTCATCCTTGCCACCGTCGGTGAGGAGCTCGGCCTCGCCGGCATGATGGCAGTCCTGCTCGTCTACGGCCTGATCGTTGAGCGTGGTGTCCGCACCGCCCTCGCCGCCCGCGACCCCTTCGGCAAGCTTCTCGCCATCGGCCTCTCCGGTTCCTTCGCCATCCAGGTCTTCGTCGTCGCCGGCGGTGTCATGGGGCTCATCCCGCTGACCGGTATGACCATGCCGTTCCTCGCACAGGGTGGCTCGTCCGTCATCGCGAACTGGGCGCTCATCGGGATCCTGATCAGAATCAGCGATACGGCCCGACGTCCCGCCCCGGCCCCCGCGCCGTCCCCGGATGCCGAGATGACCCAGGTGGTCCGACCGTGAACAAGCCGCTCCGCAGGATCGCGATCTTCTGCGGCATCCTCGTCCTGGCCCTGCTGATCCGCACGAACTACCTCCAGTACGTCCGTGCCGACGAGCTCAACGCGAACGAGCACAACCGTCGCGTCCAGATCGAGCGCTACGCCCACGAGCGCGGCAACATCATCGTCGACGGGGAGCCCGTCACGGGCTCGGTCGAGACCACGGACAGCGACTTCAAGTACAAGCGGGTCTGGAAGAACGGCCCCATGTGGGCGCCCGTCACCGGCTACTCCTCGCAGGCCTTCGACTCCTCGCAGCTGGAGAGCATCGAGGACGGCATCCTCACCGGCAACAGCGACGACCTGTTCTTCGACCGCACCCTGTCGATGTTCACCGGCGAGAAGAAGACCGGCGGCAACATCGTCACCACCCTCAACGGCGCCGCCCAGAAGGCCGCCTTCGAGGGGCTCGGCGACAAGAAGGGCGCCGTCGCCGCACTCGATCCGCAGACCGGCGCCGTACTGGCGCTGGCCAGCACTCCCTCGTACGACCCCTCGGTCTTCGCGGGCAACTCCATGAAGGACTCGGACGCCCGGCAGAAGCTCCTCGAGGACGAGGACAAGCCGATGCTGAACCGGGCCCTGCGGGAGACCTACCCGCCCGGCTCGACGTTCAAGGTCGTCACAGCCGCCGCGGCGCTGGAGAACGGCCTCTACACCGACATCGACGCCAAGACCGACTCCCCGCTGCCCTGGCGGCTCCCGCAGTCGACCAACCTCCTGCAGAACGAGGGGAACATCCCCTGCAAGGACGCCTCGCTCCGGGTGGCGCTGCGCTACTCCTGCAACACCGTCTTCGGCAAGATGAGCGACGACCTCGGCAACGAGAAGATGATCGAGCAGGCCGACAAGTTCGGCTTCAACGAAGAGGTCTTCACGCCGGTCCGCGCCGACGCCAGCGTCTACCCGAAGGACAACCGGCCGCAGAACGCCATGGCGGGCATCGGCCAGGCGTCCAACCGCGCGACCCCGCTCCAGATGGCCATGGTGGCGTCCGCGATCGCCAACGACGGCAAGCTCATGAAGCCGTACATGGTCGCCCAGCGCCAGGCGCCCAACCTGGACGTCATCTACACGCACGAGAAGGAGCAGCTCAGCGAGCCGCTCTCGGGTGAGAACGCCCAGAAGGTGCAGCAGATGATGGAGAGCGTGGTCGAGGACGGCACGGGTACCAACGCTCAGATCGACGGCGTCACCGTCGGCGGCAAGACGGGTACCGCACAGCACGGCCTCAACAACAGCGAGAAGCCGTACGCCTGGTTCATCTCGTACGCCAGGACCGACAGCGGCTCCCCGGTCGCCGTCGCCGTGGTGGTCGAGGACGGCAATGCCAACCGGGACGACATCTCCGGCGGCGGACTGGCGGCTCCGATCGCCAAGAACGTGATGAAGGCGGTACTCGACGGAAAGTAGTGACACCCGTCACAACTTCTGTTCACACCAGCACATTGGGATACCGGTCGGATATCAGCTGACGGGTGCGGGCCGATCACGCCGGGAGTGCCCGGTAGCGTATGCCCGGAACAGCGCACCGCCGGACCACACACGGGTGCGGTCGGGACTGACGGAGAGGGCTGGATCAGTTATGGAAGAGCCGCGTCGCCTCGGCGGCCGGTACGAGCTGGGCTCGGTGCTCGGCCGTGGTGGCATGGCCGAGGTCTACCTCGCGCACGACACCCGGCTCGGCCGCACCGTCGCTGTGAAGACGCTGCGGGCCGACCTCGCCCGCGATCCGTCCTTCCAGGCACGGTTCCGCCGTGAGGCCCAGTCGGCCGCCTCGCTCAACCACCCCGCGATCGTCGCCGTCTACGACACCGGCGAGGACTACGTCGACGGTGTCTCCATCCCGTACATCGTGATGGAGTACGTCGACGGATCGACGCTCAGAGAGCTCCTGCACTCCGGCCGCAAGCTGCTGCCGGAGCGGACCCTGGAGATGACGGTCGGGATCCTCCAGGCCCTGGAGTACTCGCACCGCGCCCAGATCGTCCACCGTGACATCAAGCCGGCGAACGTCATGCTGACGCGCACCGGCCAGGTCAAGGTCATGGACTTCGGTATCGCCCGTGCCATGGGCGACTCCGGCATGACGATGACCCAGACCGCCGCGGTCATCGGCACCGCCCAGTACCTCTCCCCGGAGCAGGCCAAGGGCGAGCAGGTCGACGCACGCTCCGACCTGTACTCCACCGGCTGCCTGCTCTACGAGCTGCTCGCGGTCCGGCCGCCGTTCGTCGGGGACTCGCCGGTCGCGGTCGCGTACCAGCACGTCCGTGAGGAACCGCAGCCTCCGAGCAACTTCGACCCCGAGATCACGCCCGAGATGGACGCCATCGTCCTGAAGGCTCTGACCAAGGACCCCGACTACCGCTACCAGTCGGCCGACGAGATGCGGGCCGACATCGAGGCCTGCCTCGACGGCCAGCCGGTCGCGGCCGCGGCGGCCATGGGAGCGGCGGGTTACGGCGGGTACGACGGCTACAACAACGACCAGCCCACCACCGCCCTGCGGGCCGCGGACCAGGGTGGCGCCCAGACGTCCATGCTGCCCCCGGTCAATCCGGACGACGGCGGTTACGGCTACGACGACCGCCCGGACCGCCGGCGCCAGAAGAAGAGCAACACCTCGACGATCCTCCTGGTCGTCGCCGGCATCCTGGTACTCATCGGTGCGATCCTCATCGGCCGTTACGTCTTCAGCTCCACCGACAGCGGCGGCGGCAAGGTCGACGTGCCGAACCTGGTCGGTTCCACGATGGAACAGGCCCAGGGACGCGCGGAGAACGCCGAGGTCAAACTGGCGGTCGGTTCCAAGGAGCCCTGCGCGAACCAGGAGAAGGGCAAGATCTGCAGCCAGGTCCCGTCCCCGAGCGAGAAGATGGAGACGGGCGAGACCGTGACGGTCGTCGTCTCCACCGGCGCCCCCAAGGTCGAGGTCCCGGACGTCCTGGAGAAGTCCGAGGACAGTGCCCGCAAGGCGCTGGAGGACAAGGGCTTCACGGTGAACGTCGAGACCGCCGAGTCCGAGAAGACCCTGAACTCGGTCATCTCCCAGGACCCCGAGGGCGGTTCGAAGGTCGAGAAGGACACCGAGGTCACGATCACCGTGGCCAAGGAGGCCACGGTCCCGATGCCCGACGTGCGCACCCGCTCGTACGACGCGGCCGTGGCACAGCTGAACGGCCTCGGCTTCGGGAATGTGTCGAAGCAGGAGGTCGACTCGGAGGAGGCCGCCGGGACGGTCATCGAGCAGACCCCCACGGGTCCGAGCGAGCAGGCCAAGGACGTCCAGATCGTCCTGAAGGTCTCCAAGGGCCCTGCTCAGCCCGAGCAGCCCGAGCAGGTCACCATCCCGGGTGACCTCCTCGGGCAGCGGTTCCAGCAGGCGAAGGCCACGCTCGAAGGAATGGGCCTCGTGGTCGCACTCGCGCCCAACTCGTCCGACAAGCCGAACGCCATGGTGATGCAGGCCAACCCCGGACCCAACTCCCAGGTCCCCAAGGGGCAGACGGTCACTCTCACCACCATCGGCGGCGACATCATCGGCGGCCGGTCCGGCTCGCGCGACTGACCCGCGTAGCGCCGTACACCACACGCACAGGGCCCCGGTCACCTCAACGGTGACCGGGGCCCTGTGCGTTCGTCCGTGACTACCGCAGCTCCACCGGCTTCGTGCGGTCCCTGTCCACCTTCTCGGTCCGCACCAGCTCACCCCAGACGATGTAGCGGTACTTCGAGGTGTAGACCGGGGTGCACGTGGTCAGCGTGATGTAGCGGCCGGCCTTCTTCACGCCCGACTCCTTGGGCACCGGGGCGATCGCGTCGACGTTGAACTTCGACGTCTGCGGCAGCTCCGCGAAGACCTTGTAGACGTACCAGGTGTCCTTGGTCTCGAAGACGACCGCGTCACCCTTCTTCACCTTGTCGATGTTGTGGAACTTGGCGCCGTGCCCGTCCCGGTGCGCGGCGAGCGAGAAGTTGCCCTGCGCGTCCGAGGGGAGCGCCGACTTCACGGGCTCCGTGTAGTAGCCGGCGATGCCGTTGTTGAGCGTCTCGGTGTCGGTGCCCTTCTTGACCAGCACCTCGCCGTTCTTCATGGCGGGGACGTGCAGGAAGCCGATGCCGTCCCTGGTGTCCAGCTCCCCCGGGCCGCCCGCCCAGCGGTCACGGACGGTGTTGCCCTGCTTGTCCGCCTCACGGTCGGCCAGCACATTGGTCCACCACAGCGAGTAGACGACGAACAGGCCCAGCACCAGCCCGGCGGTGATCAGCAGTTCACCGAAAAGACTCACCGCCGTCGCGACGGGACGGCGTTTCCTGCTGCGGACCGGGGCCGCCGGCTCATCGGTGCGCTCTTCGTGCTCGGTCCTCGCTGCCACCGCACCCGTCCCTGTCGTGATGTCGTCCAGCTCGCGTCAGCCGACGAGCGCGTCGGGCTTCCCCTTGCTGCGCGGCCGTTCCTCGACCATTTTGCCCCACACGATCATTCGGTACGTACTCGTGAACTCCGGGGTGCACGTCGTCAGCGTGATGTACCTGCCCGGGCCGGTGAAGCCGGAGCCCTGGGGCACTTCGTCGATCACGGCCACATTGGACGGCGACGTCTGCGGAAGGATGCTGGTCATCTCGTACGTGTAGTAGGCGTCCTGCGTCTCCACCACGATCGCGTCGCCCTGCTTCAGCTTGTTGATGTAGCGGAAGGGCTCGCCGTGGGTGTTGCGGTGACCGGCCACCGCGAAGTTCCCCTGCTCGTCCGAAGGCATCGCGGTCTTCAGCTTGCCCTCGGCGTAGTGACCGATCATGCCGCGGTCGAGGACCTTCTCCTTGTCGATGCCCTCCGCGATCGGGGAGACCACGTCCAGCTTGGGGATGTGCATGATGGCGAACCCCTGGCCGGGCTCGAAAACCCCCGGGCTGCGCTCGCCGTTGGCCCAGTCGTCCTGGATCTTGTTCGTCTCCCGGCCGGCGATCTGGTCGGCACGGACGTTGGTCCACCACAGCTGGTACGTGACGAACAGAAGCATCAGCACGCCGAAGGTGATGAACACTTCGCCGACGACCCTGCTGGCGACGACGGCGGGGCTGTCCTTCGCGGCGCGGGCCGCGCGACGGGCCTCCAGCCGTGACATCGGGACCGCGGGCTCCGCCGCCTCGGGCACCGCCGCACGCCGGGGTTCGCCCCGTCGTCGTCCGTGCCCCTTGGCCGCCCGGCGGCGCTCGGCCCGGCCGCCTGTCGGCAGCGGTTCGGGAGCGGGCTCGGAGGTGTCGGATCCGTCCGGCTCCGACGCTCTCCGCGTATCGGCGGCCCGCAGCGCCATGGTCTCGTCGGGCAGGGCCGGACCGACGTCGTCGACGGGCATCCGCGGGCCCGGACGGACGCCGGCGAAAGCCTCCGCCGGGCCCGGGTCAGCTGCTGCCGGGACCGGGGGAGGCGTCCCCTGACCGGGTATCACCGCTGTGCCCTGGACGGTCGGTGCCGCAGGGGCTGTTTCCGGCCCCTGGTGCCCGTACCAGTCCCTCCGGTATCCCTCCGGGTCGTACCACTCGCCCGGGGTCTCCGCGGGCGCCTGGGGCCCCGTCCGGGGCGTCTGCCGCGGCCCGCCGTCCTGTGGGCCCTCCGCCCGGAACCAGGGCGAGGTGTGCTGCCCCGCCGGCGGATCCGTGGGGCGCTGCCCCGGCAGCGGATCGTTCAGCGGGTCCGCGAGCTGCTCCACCGCCGCTTCGAACGTGCCGTCGGGCTCGTACGCACCCTGCGAGTACGGGCCTTCCTGCCCGGCGGAGGGGCGGAGTGAGGTCACGCGGCGGCCTTGCCCACCACCGGGGCGAGCCCCGCCGATCTCGCGACCGCGCCCTCGTCACCACACCGCTCCAGCCAGTTGGCGAGCATCAGGTGACCGTGCTCCGTGAGCACCGACTCGGGGTGGAACTGCACTCCCTCCACCGCCTGTTCGCGGTGGCGCAGTCCCATGATGATGCCGTCGGCGGTGCGAGCGGTGACTTCCAGCACGGACGGGACCGTCGCCGGCTCGGCGGCGAGCGAGTGGTAACGCGTCGCCGTGAACGGGGACGGCAGACCGGCGAACACGCCCTTGCCCTCGTGCAGCACGGGGGAGGTCTTGCCGTGCAGCAGCTCCGGCGCGCGGTCCACCACACCGCCGTACGCGACGGCCATCGACTGCATGCCCAGGCAGACGCCGAAGACCGGCACCCCGCTCCGCGCGCAGTGGTGGACCATCTCGATGCAGACCCCCGCCTGCTCAGGTGTTCCCGGGCCGGGCGACAGCAGGACCCCGTCGAAGCCGTCCTCGGCGTGCGCCGTGGTCACCTCGTCGTTGCGCACCACTTCGCACTCGGCACCGAGCTGGTAGAGGTACTGGACGATGTTGAAGACGAAGCTGTCGTAGTTGTCGACGACGAGAATGCGTGCGCTCACTGGCCGGACCCCGCTCCGCTGGTTCCTTCGCCGTCCACCGTCACATCACCGAACGGGAGCAGGGGCTCCGCCCAGGGGAAGACGTACTGGAAGAGCGCGTAGACAACGGCCAGGACGAGCACGAGCGAGATGAAGCCCCGCACCCATGCGTTGCCCGGCAGGTGCCGCCAGATCCAGCCGTACATGCTGTTGCCTCCATTCGGTACGGCACCAGACTAAACGGCCGGGGCACAGGCGTGGGTCAGCTGTGGAAAGCCGCTCGTGCGGACGTACGTCACAGTGGAGCGCGGGACCCCCGCGGGCTACTCCACCGGCTGCGCGTAGTGGAGGTCGACGGTGCCCGAATAGCCGGGAAGCGTCAGCTTGTCGTCCTCCTCGACCTTCCATCCCAGCCCGTACGCCTTCACGTACAGCTGGTAGTTCTGGATGGCGGTGGAGTCGTCGAGCGCCTGCCGCAGCTTCCCGGTGTCGCCGACGGCGGTGACCTTGTAGGGAGGCGAGTAGACCCGGCCCTGCAGGATCAAGGTGTTGCCGACGCAGCGCACCGCGCTGGTGGAGATCAGCCGCTGGTCCATCACCCGGATCCCGCGTGCGCCGCCATCCCAGAGGGCGTTGACGACGGCCTGCAGGTCCTGCTGATGGATCACCAGGTCGTTGGGCTGCGGCTCGGGGTACCCGGGGTTGGCGGTGGCGTCGGCCGGAGCGTCGTTCAGCGTGACGGAGAGCGCCTCGCCGGTGACCTTCGTGGTGCCCGCGGCCTTCTCCAGCGCGTCGAGCTCGGCGTCCTCGGCGCGGGTGCTCCCATCGTCGCGCCGGGCGAGCGTGTCGATGTCCGCGCGCACGGAAGCGGTCGATTCGTCCAGCTCCGCGTTGTTCTCGCTGCGCTGCTGAATGAGGTCGGAGAGCTTCAGCAAAGAGGAGTCGGTCCGGATATCGGTCCCCTTGGCCGTATTGGCACTGGTGACGAAGATCAGCCCGGCCAGCGCGAAAACGGCAGCGGTGAGGCCTTGGACCGGCCATCGGGACATGCGCCCGGCCGGGCCTCGAGGAGAGTCGGCAGAATTGCTCAACGTACCCTTATCTCCTTAGGCGCCACGGAAGCACTACGCTAACGGACGCCCCGGGGAGGCAGCATTCCCCCTCGCGCCCCGGCGCCAGCCACAGATCCCTGCGCGGTCACGCAGCGCATCGACAGGAGAGTCCCTCGTGCCGAAGTCACGTATCCGCAAGAAGGCAGATTTCACGCCTCCGCCGGCCAAGCAGTCGACGAGCATAAAGCTGACCAATCGCAGTTGGGTCGCGCCGGTGATGCTGGCGCTCTTCCTGATCGGTCTGGCCTGGATCGTGGTCTTCTACGTCACCGAGGGCGACCTGCCGATCGACGCCCTCGGCAACTGGAACATCGTGGTGGGCTTCGGCTTCATCGCCGGTGGCTTCGGAGTCTCCACGCAGTGGAAGTAGCTGCTTCCACGCAGGAGAAGTAAGTCTGCCCTGAAGTTACCCACAGAGTTATCCACAGGTGGGGGAAAAGGTCAGACGATCTGTGGATAACTTCCCCCGAAGTTGACGCCGGTGTGACTACACACTTACGCGTCGCGCGAGGGTACGCCCCTTGTCCTGACTGGTAAAACCCGGTCCAGCGACAAGGGGCACACCTGTTCCCCACGTCATGCACAAGATCCGGCACGCTCTGTGGACAACCGCACCGCTGGAGCAACGGATTCCGCTCAGGTGAGCACAGCCGTCCGGACGAGGACGGTCACCACGACCGCCACGAGGACCAGCCCGCAGGCGCCGTACTGCACGAGATTCCGGCGCTCCCGGGGCGCGTGGACCATGGCGATCGCGATCAGCGCCCCGGCGACCAGCCCACCGACGTGCGCCTGCCAGGCGATCCCGCCCCACGGGTTGAAGGTGAAGATCAGGTTCACCACGAGGAGCGCGATCACCGGCCGCATGTCGTAGTTCATCCGGCGCATCAGCACGGCCGTGGCACCCAGCAGCCCGAAGACCGCCCCCGAGGCGCCGAGCGACCCCTGACCGGGATCCGCGATCGCATAGGTGAGAGCGCTGCCCGCCAGTCCCGACAGCAGGTAGAGCGCGAGGTACCGGGCACGGCCCAGCGCGGCCTCCAGGGGGCCGCCGAGCCACCACAGCCCCAGCATGTTGAACGCGATGTGCCACACCTCCTGGTGCAGGAACATCGACGTCACCAGCCGGTACCACTGCCCCTCCGCCACGCCTTCGACGCCGGCCGACGGATCGCCCGCGTAAGCACGGCCGAACAGCAGCAGGTCGTCGAGCAGTGAGCGGCCGCCGACCGAGACCGCGATGAAGACGGCGAGGTTGACGACGAGAAGGATCTTGGTGACCAGCCTGGGGTCGGCGGCCACGCTTCCGCCGGCCAGGGTCCGCGGCCGGTTCGCCGCGGGGTGGTGGCCCGTGCCGGAACCCTGACGGACGCACTCCGGGCAGTGGAAGCCGACCGACGCCTCGATCATGCAGTCCGTACAGATCGGCCTCTCGCACCGCGTGCAGCGGATTCCCGTCTCCCTGCCCGGATGCCGGTAACACGTGGGGGGACCGTCCGCGGCCGCGGACCTGTCCTGGTCTTCCGGCGGCTGCTGGTCCATCGGTCACGGCCCCTTCGGTCCTCGTCCGTGCGGGGGGCACACATGCGACCGCCCCGCTCGCCCGTTATGTAACAGTACGGACGAGCAGGGCGGTTGGTTCCCGCAAGGGCGGCGGCCGTTCGGGTCAGCGGCCCGGGAGACCGGCCGTCCCCCGGCTCACCGGGTCTCGATGGCGACCGACTCGATCACCACGTCCTGGAGCGGACGGTCGGTGCGCGGATTGGTCGGAGACGCCGCGATGGCGTCCACGACCTTCCTGCCCGCCTCTCCGGCTACCTCGCCGAAGATCGTGTGCTTCCCGGTCAGCCAGGCGGTGGGCGACACGGTCACGAAGAACTGCGACCCGTTGGTACCCGGTCCGGCGTTGGCCATCGCCAGGAGATACGGCTTGTCGAACGCGAGGTCCGGGTGGAACTCGTCGCCGAACTCGTATCCGGGGCCGCCCGTGCCGTTGCCCAGCGGGTCGCCGCCCTGGATCATGAAACCGCTGATGACACGGTGGAAGACAGTGCCGTCGTACAGCTTGTCGGTGGACTTCCGGCCGGTCTCCGGGTCGGTCCACTCACGCTCGCCCTGGGCGAGCTCGACGAAGTTCCTGACCGTCCTGGGCGCGTGGTTCGGCAGCAGCCGGATCTCGATGTCGCCCCGACTGGTCTTCAAAGTGGCGTAGAGCTGCTCGGCCACGGTCTGCCTTCCGTAAGTCTCCGCTGATGACCACCGATCCTTGCACGGGGAACCCGGTCCACAGCGCGGTCACAGCACCGGGAAGGGCGGCACTCACCTTGTTGCTCGCTTTCCTGCACCTTTCCCACACTTCCTGCGGGATAAATGCGGCCAAGTGCCCGACGACACGGAGCGCGCGGACACGAACCGTGGCATCGTCGGCGTCACGCTCCCCTTGCACCGTATTGCCAGAGAATGACGTTCATGACCCGGATGCCCGTCCCGCATGGCGCCCAAGGCGTCAGCGGGCATGATTTCGAATTGGGTGGATAGGCGGAGTACCTACCCGCCACCAATGAGGAGGATCCCGTGACCCGCATCGACAGCGTGCGCGCCGCAACCTACTCGGCGAAGGACAGCGCGCAGCACGCCGCGGAAGTGGTGGCGCCTTACGCCGACACGGCCAAGGAACAGGCCACGCACTACGCGCACGAGGCTCGTGCGCGGATCGCGCCCAAGGTGTCGAAGGCAGCCGCGCAGGCCCGCGTCCAGTACGGCGCACACCTCGCACCGCGTATCGAACAGGCGCTCACCCATGTACCCCCCAAGGTCGACGAGGCCGCACAGAAGGCCGCGGTGCGGACGCGCAACGCCGCCCGCACGGCCGCGGACTACACCGTGCCGCGCGTCGAGTACGCGGTGGCCGCGAGCCGCCCCATGGCCGAGGAGGCCACCGCCCGCAGCGCCGCCGCACTGGCCGCTCTCCGTGGCCAGGTGACGGCCAAGGAGATCCAGAAGCTCGTCAGGAAGCACGAGCGGCGGGCCAGGGCGGGCCGGACGTTCAAGGGATTCCTCGTGCTGGGCGTCCTGGCCGGCGGGGCCTTCGCCGCCTGGAAGTGGTGGGACAAGCAGGCCAACCCGGACTGGCTGGTCGAGCCGCCCGCTCCCACCGAGGTGGGCGACGACCGCGCCCCTCTGACCTCGGTCGACGGCAGCGGCTCGACCGTGCTCGACCCGGAGGTCCGCGCCAAGCAGGACGAGGCCGGATCGGACACCGCGGAAGGCGACCGCGACGACCGCCGCTGAGCACGCGGAGCACCGCGTGTGAGAGAGGGGCGCCGGAGGACCTCACGGTCTTCCGGCGCCCCTCCCCGTAAGAAGCAAAAGCGCCCCTGACCTGCTGTGAAGCGGGTCAGGGGCGTTCGTCTGTGGAGCCTAGGAGATTCGAACTCCTGACATCTGCCTTGCAAAGGCAGCGCTCTACCAACTGAGCTAAGGCCCCGAAAAGCCGGACATCACGAACAAAACCACGCCGCGGCGTCCGTCGCAGAACAGAGTACCGGGTGACCCCCCGAATCCTGCAAAAGGATTGGGGCTCCCGGCCCGCAACAGCTCTCCGTAAGATGCACGACGAGGTTCGCAGCAGCGAAGCCGCAGCGAAGGGGAGACGCAATGGACGCAGCGCAGCAAGAGGCGACGGCTAGAGCCCGGGAGCTCCAGCGCAGCTGGTACGGAGAGCCGTTGGGGGCGCTCTTCCGCAGGCTGATCGACGACCTCGGCCTCAACCAGGCACGCCTCGCGGCGGTGCTCGGGCTGTCCGCCCCCATGCTCTCCCAGCTGATGAGCGGACAGCGGGCCAAGATCGGCAATCCCGCGGTCGTCCAGCGGGTCCAGGCGCTTCAGGAACTGGCGAGCCAGGTGGCGGACGGCAGTGTGAGCGCGGGAGAGGCCACCGACCGGATGGAAGAGATCAAGAAGTCGCAGGGCGGTTCGGTCCTGACCAGCACCGGCCAGACCTCCACCACGGGTGGTGCACCCACCGTGCGGCGTGTGGTCCGTGAGATCCAGTCGCTGCTGCGGTCGGTCGCCGCGGCCGGCGACATCATCGATGCCGCGGACTCCCTCGCCCCGGCCCACCCCGAGCTGGCAGAGTTCCTCAGGGTGTACGGAGCGGGGCGCACCGCGGACGCGGTGGCGCACTACGAGGGCCACCAGAGCTAGCGCCCGGGGCCGCTCCCCGGGGCGGCCGGCCGTGGCAGTGTCCCGGCAGCCGGGGCACGAACCGAAACGGGAACGGGAGCGGGCGCAGCGCAATGGGTGAGGTCTTCGCTGGTCGGTACGAGCTGGTCGATCCGATCGGACGTGGTGGGGTCGGCGCCGTCTGGCGCGCGTGGGACCACCGCCGCCGCCGGTACGTGGCGGCCAAGGTCCTGCAGCAGAGCGACGCGCACACGCTGCTGCGCTTCGTCCGTGAGCAGGCGCTGAGGATCGAGCATCCGCATGTGCTCGCCCCGGCCAGCTGGGCCGCCGACGACGACAAGGTCCTGTTCACGATGGATCTGGTCAGCGGCGGTTCGCTGGCCCATGTCATCGGTGACTACGGGCCGTTGCCCCCGCGGTTCGTCTGTCTCCTGCTCGACCAGCTGCTGTCCGGGCTGTCCACGGTGCACGCCGAGGGGGTCGTGCACCGCGACATCAAACCGGCCAACATCCTTATGGAGGCCACCGGTACGGGCCGTCCGCACCTGCGGCTCTCCGACTTCGGCATCTCGATGCGGAAGGGCGAGCCGCGGCTGACGGAGACCAACTACGTGGTGGGCACGCCGGGTTACTTCGCTCCCGAGCAGATGATGGGAGCGGAGCCCGACTTCCCGGCAGACCTCTTCGCCGTCGGGCTCGTCGCCCTCTATCTGCTGGAGGGCCGGAAGCCGGACTCCAAGGCGCTGATCGAGTACTTCGTGGCCCACGGCACCCCTGGCGCCCCCCAGGGCGTTCCGGAGCCCTTGTGGCAGGTTCTCGCCGGCCTGCTGCAGCCGGACCCGCACGCCCGCTTCCGTACGGCCACCGGGGCGCGCAAGGCGCTGACGGCGGCGGTCGAGATGCTGCCGGATCCCGGTCCGGACGACGAACGGGTCGAGGTGTTCGACCAGATCGGCCCGCTGCCGGCGGGATTCGGCCCCGAAGGACCCGCCACCGGGCCCGGGACGCCCGGCGGCGGGCCGCAGTCGCCCGTACGGGCCGCCGGGGCGCCATCGCCCGCACCTCAGCCGTCGCAGCAGCCGTACGCGCCGGAAAACCAGGGCCAGCAGTCCTACGCCCCTGCGCAGGGCACGCCGGGGCAGCAGCCGTACGCCCCGCCCCCGTCGATGTCGGAGACGGGCAGCTTCCACCTCGCGCCGCCCCCGCAGCGGCCCGCTCCGGTTCCGCACCCGGCGCAGCCGCAGACGCCGTCGTCCGCCCCGCCGCCCGCCCACGCGGCGTCCCCCTACGCCTCCGACGCGGCCCCGGATCCCGCCCGGGCCGCCACGGCCGCCGTGCCGTACGGGACCACGCCCACGCGCCCGTACACCGCTCAGCACCCGCAGGCTCCCCAGCACGTCGCACCGGCCGCCCCGGTCCCGGCCCCCGCGAAGCGGCCGGGACCGTCCCCGAAGGTGGCGGTCCCGGTGCTGGTGGTGGCGCTGATCTGCTTCGCGGTGGGGATCTGGGCGCTCACCCAGGCCTGAGCGCCCTTCCGGACGTCCGCGCCGCCTACCAGGCCTGCGGCGGGCCGCCGAACGGCGGCTGCCCGCCCGCGCCCGGCGGCACAGCGGCCGGTAGCGCCCGGCGCCTGGCCAGCAGGGTCCACGCCCCGACCCCCAGCACGAGCACCGAACCCGCGCCGATGCCCGCCGCGGCGACCATCTTCATCGTGCCGCTCTCCCCGGCCTCGGCCGCACTCCGGCCGCTCCTGGCCATGTCCCGGTCGTCGTCCGTGACCCCGAAGATCCCGGCGTCCCCCTGGTAGGGCGACGGCTCGCTGTCGTTGACGACCTTCACCTTCAGCGTCAGCCCGAGGGGCCCGTCACCGTAGTGCTCGGCGACCTCGGGCGACAGCGTCACCGACAGGTAGTACCAGCCCGCGAAGCGCATCGCGCTGACGTCGGCCGCCGAGTCGTAGCGGTTCTCGTACGCCACCGGCGGAAGCGGGTCCAGGGCCACGGAGTTGGGCGTCCCGGAGTACGACAGCGTCGCGTCGTCCACATGGCCGCGCGCCGGGTTGTCCAGGGCCAGCGCCAGGGCGTTGCCGAGGTACTCCGTCGACTTGCCGCTGTTGCTCAGCGCGGCCGTGGCGAAGAGCTGCTGCCCCCAGTCCACAGGAACCCGGTAGAAGCGGGTCTGTCCCGGCGCGATGGTGTCGGCCCATTCACCGGTGTCCAGGCCGGTGGCGTCGTGGAAACCGCTGCCCCCGGAGCGCTTCTGCTTGCCGGTGGGCGGCGTCGGCGAGGCGGAGGGCCAGTTCTCCGGCGCCTCGGTCGGCATCGACTTCGCGTCCCTGAGCGCCGGTTCGTTCTCGAAGCGCAGCTCCAGGTCCCAGGCTTCGGGGGACGACGTCGCCTTGCTCTCCCGCTCGATCAGGACGTTGTACGTGCCACCCGCCGCGCACGTGGTGCTGTCCTTCTCCACGATCCGGTGGGCGTAGGCCGCGATGGGGCGGGGGAACTCCGCCGACTCGAAGGCCGCGTCCTCGGAACTGCACCGGTTGTCGTCGAGATCCCTCATGCTGATCGTGATGCCGTCCCCGTAGGCGACCTTTCCGCCGCCCTTCGGGACCGCGACGGCGGAGACGTAGGCATCCGTCCTGTCGTCGAGCTCCAGACGGTAGTAGAGCTTCTGCCCCTGCCCGATGGAGCTCCTGTGGACCGACCCCGGCTTCAGCTCCGCCGCGTCGGCGTTGGACTCCGCACCCCGGACCGCCTCCGCCGCCGGGTCGAAGGCGTACGCCGCGGGGCTGTCGGCCGCGTGCGCCTGCCCCGGCAGCGCCGCCACCGCGCACACCGCCGCGAACGTCGCGAGCGTCACCCGGCCCCTGTCGCGCTGCCTGTTCACGCGCTCCCCCTCGTCATCTGCGTAGCTGCCCTGCACCGTCCGCGTACGAGCAGGAACCCGGCGGCCGGTGCGACGCGGTGCCCGCTCCGGCGGCGGCCGCGATGCCGGACCATCCTGCCCCGCCCGTACCACCGCTGTCTGCGGCCCCTGCCGTACTGCCGTCATTGCCCGCCTTGTCGCAGCACCGGCCCCCTTCGGCCAACGCCACTTCACTCCTGCAACCTAATAATTTGCTTAGGAGAACTCAAGGGTCAAGGGCGCGGCCGTCACGGTCCCGCCACAGCGGGCCCCGGGCAGCAGAAAGCCCCGGCCGCTCGGCGGCCGGGGCTTTTAGCAGACTGTTCCGTCTCACACACCTGAACCTGCGGGCACGGAGTCGGTCGCCTCCGTCCACAGATCCTGCTCGGCGCGATCCGCCTGGATCTGGCGGTACACGAGGAGCCCGCCGATGGCAGCCAGTGCGACCAGGAGAAGCTTCTTCACCGCGCGACCTCGTCTTTCCTTGACGTAAGGGACTTCTGCCGCCCGACTATACACACCGACCGATACCGATCGGTGACCTCCCCGGTACCCGGTCGCCGCCTGATCCGGACCCCTGTCGAGCCCCTTCTGGACCCCGGAGCGGGTTTTCCGAGCCGGTTGAACCATAAGAGTGGTGTTCATCGGAAGATCGGCGCACCGGGGGCGTCGGTACCGGTTTCCAGGGCCCGGATCCACATCATCGGAAAGGTAAGCAAACCGGACCACCTGAAAGCGAGGGGCCATGAGCACCTTCAGGGTCAAGAGCATCTGGACCGCCTTCATCACCGCATTCTTCGCACTTCTCGCGTCGCTGGGCCTCGCCACCGCCCAGGCCGCGGCCGCGGAGCCGACGGTCACGAGCCACGAGCACACGGGTGCGAACCCGGCAACCGCGACCACGCCGTCGGTGCGATGGACCCTTCCGCGTGACAGGGCGCTGCCACCCACGATGAAGCAGCGCATCCGCGCCGAGGCGCACGGCTCCTCGCCCGCCACCCGGCAGCTGTCGGCCGACACCACGGACGCCACCGACGCGACGAACAGCACCCGCTCCGCCCACAGCGCCGCACCTGCCGGGGACTCGGCCCCGCTGCCACCCTGACGGCGCCGCTAACGCCACCCAGGCCCCTGGTCCGGTTCCACACCGGCGGGGGCCTTTTCCGTGCCTGCGTACGTGAACCGCTCGGAGCCGGCGGTGCCAGCCGCCGATGACACCACCTGGTCGCAGGCTCACTGTCAGAGCCACTTGGTAGCTTGCTCGTCATAGGCCGGTCGGAGAACCCATGAGGTCCGCGGCCAAGGGGGGTGGGCACAAAGGTCCCCGGGTCCGCCTCGGGACTGTGAGCCTAAGGCCGTGGCATCCACCCCCCTCTCCGCCTCTCCGGGACATCGGCTTGGGCGAGGGTGAGCGGGAAGCCGTGACGATGCTCACCGAGCCTCTGAAAGATCATGGATCAGCTGATGTCAGCCGGAAACGCCGAAGGCCCCCCACCGTTTCCGGTGAGGGGCCTTCGTGCTGGTGGGGCTAACAGGATTTGAACCTGTGGCCTCATCCTTATCAGGGATGCGCTCTAACCAACTGAGCTATAGCCCCGCCGCGCTGTTGCGCTGACTTCTGAAGATTAGCGCACGTCGGGGCCAGTCCCAAAATCGATACCCGGTGCCCTACTCGTCCTCGGCGAGAGTGAGCTCCACACCACCGACGAAGCCGGCCGACAGGTTGTAGATGAACGCGCCCAGCGTCGCCAGCGCGGTGGCCAGCACCACGTCGATCACGGCGATGACCGACGTGAAGATGAGGACGCGCGGCAGCGAGAGGAACGACTGCAGATCGAAGCCGTTGCTCTCGTTCGAGCCGGTGGCCTCGCTGATCGTGCCGCCCACGGTCTCGAAGACGCCCATGGCGTCCATCACCATCCACAGCACGGCGGCCGCGACCACCGTGCAGATGCCGAGCGCGATGGAGAGCAGGAAACTGACCTTCATCACCGACCACGGATCGGCCTTCGCCACCCGCAGTCGCGCCTTACGGGTACGCGGAGTCGTCCGCGCCCCGGTCCGGGGCAGCCGGGTCGCCTGCGCTCCGCCCACGCCCTGTACACCGCCCTGAGTCCCGCCGCCCTGCGTACCGCCCGCAGGGGACGGGTACGCCTGCGGCGGGTGGTAGGGACCCGTCTGTCCCGCCGCGGGCTCCCGCTCGCCGGGCAGCGGCCCGGTCGCGTAACCCTCGTACTGCGGCTGAGGTCCCCGAGTGTCCGTCACAGTGCCCCCTTGGGAGTCCGTGGCAGGGCCACGGGCGCCGTGTGCGCCTGCTCCGGAAGCGGCCGACCCGGCGCCCGTGGCTCCACTCACGCTCTACTCCTCGTGCTCCCCTGCCGAAGGCGCCGTGCCCTCGGCTGTGCCCTCGTCCACGCTCGCGGCATCCGCCTCGACCGTGGCGCCTTCGGCCTCATCGGTCCCGTCGACCTCTTCGGCCTCACGACCGGCCTCGGCGTTACGCGCGATGCCGACGACGGCATCACGCTTGCCCAGATTGATCAGTTGGACGCCCATGGTGTCACGGCCCGTCTCCCTGACTTCATTGACTCGCGTACGAATCACACCACCGCCGAGCGTGATGGCGAGAATCTCGTCCGCTTCCTCCACCACCAGCGCGCCGACGAGCGATCCGCGGTCCTCGACGATCTTGGCGGCCTTGATGCCCAGACCGCCACGACCCTGGACGCGGTATTCGTCGACCGCGGTCCGCTTCGCGTACCCGCCGTCGGTGGCGGTGAACACGAACGTACCGGGCCGGACGACATTCATCGAGAGCAGTTCGTCGCCCTCGCGGAAGCTCATGCCCTTCACGCCCGAGGTGGCGCGGCCCATCGGGCGCAGCGCGTCGTCCGTCGCGGTGAACCTGATCGACTGGGCCTTCCTGCTGATGAGCAGCAGGTCGTCCTCGGCCGACACCAGCTCGGCGCCGATGAGTTCGTCGTCGCCGCCGTCCTGGGTCTCCCGCAGGTTGATCGCGATGACGCCGCCGGACCGCGGGGAGTCGTAGTCCTTCAGCGCGGTCTTCTTCACCAGACCACCCTTGGTGGCCAGGATCAGGTAGGGCGCGGCCTCGTAGTCACGGATCGCCAGGATCTGGGCGATCTGCTCGTCCGGCTGGAACGCCAGCAGGTTCGCGACGTGCTGGCCGCGCGCGTCCCGGCCGGCATCCGGCAGTTCGTACGCCTTCGCCCGGTAGACCCGGCCCTTGTTCGTGAAGAACAGCAGCCAGTGATGGGTCGTCGACACGAAGAAGTGGTCGACGATGTCGTCTTCCCTGAGCTTCGTGCCCCGCACGCCCTTGCCGCCGCGCTTCTGCGAGCGGTAGTCGTCCGTCTTGGTGCGCTTGACGTAGCCGCCGCGCGAGATGGTGACGACGATGTCTTCCTCGGCGATCAGGTCCTCGATGGACATGTCACCGTCGAAGGGGACCAGCTTGGAGCGCCGGTCGTCGCCGAACTTGTCGACGATCGCCGCCAGCTCCTCGCTGACGATCTGACGCTGCTTCGCGGGCGAGGCCAGGATCTCGTTGTACTCGTTGATCTTCGCCTGGAGCTCGTCGTGCTCGGCGGTGATCTTCTGGTGCTCCAGCGCGGCCAGACGGCGCAGCTGCATCTCCAGGATCGCGTTCGCCTGGAGCTCGTCGATCTCCAGCAGGCCCATCAGGCCCTCGCGCGCGATCTCCACCGTGTTGCTGCGCCGGATGAGCGCGATGACCTCGTCGATCGCGTCCAGCGCCTTGAGCAGGCCGCGCAGGATGTGCGCCCGCTCCTCGGCCTTGCGCAGCCGGAACTTCGTACGCCGGACGATGACCTCGATCTGGTGCGTCACCCAGTGGCGGATGAACGCGTCGATCGACAGGGTGCGCGGCACCCCGTCGACGAGCGCCAGCATGTTCGCGCCGAAGTTCGACTGGAGGTCGGTGTGCTTGTAGAGGTTGTTCAGCACGACCTTGGCGACCGCGTCACGCTTCAGCACGACGACCAGGCGCTGGCCCGTACGCGAGGACGTCTCGTCCCGGACGTCCGCGATGCCGCCGACCTTGCCGTCCTTCACCAGGTCGGCGATCTTCTGAGCGAGGTTGTCGGGGTTGGTCTGGTACGGGAGCTCCGTGACGACCAGGCACTGCCTGTTCTGGATCTCCTCGACTGCGACGACCGCCCGCATGGTGATCGAGCCACGGCCCGTGCGGTACGCCTCCTCGATGCCCTTACGGCCCACGACCAGCGCGCCGGTCGGGAAGTCCGGGCCCTTGATCCGCTCGATGAGGGCGTCCAGGAGCTCCTCGTGCGAGGCCTCCGGGTGCTCCAGGTACCACTGGGCGCCGGCGGCGACCTCACGCAGGTTGTGCGGCGGGATGTTGGTCGCCATACCGACCGCGATGCCCGCGGAACCGTTCACCAGGAGGTTCGGGAAACGCGCCGGCAGAACCGTCGGCTCCTGGTTGCGGCCGTCGTAGTTGTCCTGGAAGTCGACGGTCTCCTCGTCGATGTCCCGGACCATCTCCATGGACAGCGGCATCATCTTGCACTCGGTGTACCGCATGGCGGCGGCCGGGTCGTTGCCCGGAGAACCGAAGTTGCCGTTGGAGTCCACCAGCGGCATGCGCATCGACCAGTGCTGCGCCAGTCGCACGAGCGCGTCGTAGATCGAGGAGTCGCCGTGCGGGTGGTACGTACCCATGACGTCACCGACGACACGGGCGCACTTGTAGAAGCCCTTCTCGGGCCGGTAGCCGCCGTCGTACATCGCGTACAGCACCCGGCGGTGGACGGGCTTCAGGCCGTCCCTCACGTCGGGCAGGGCACGCGACACGATGACGGACATCGCGTAGTCGAGGTAGGAGCGCTGCATCTCCGTCTCGAGCCCCACGGGCTCGACACGCATGCCCACACCCGGGACGGCGGGCTCCTCTTCGGGCATCACAGGGGTGTTCTCGTCGGCCATTGCTGGTCAAAGTCCTTTCGCGCTGCGGCTGCGGCTTGCTTGTACGGCCGACTCAGATGTCGAGGAAGCGGACGTCCTTGGCGTTGCGCTGGATGAACGAGCGCCGCGCCTCGACGTCCTCGCCCATCAGCACCGAGAACAGGTCGTCCGCCTGCGCCGCGTCGTCCAGCGTGACCTGGCCGAGCACACGGTGGTCGACGTCCATCGTGGTGACGCGCAGCTCCTCGGCGTTCATCTCACCGAGACCCTTGAAGCGCTGGATCGAGTCTTCCTTGATCCGCTTGCCGTTCTGCTTGCCGAGCGCCACCAGGGCGTCGCGCTCACGGTCCGAGTACGCGTACTCGAAGTCGTCACGGCCCCACTTGATCTTGTACAGCGGCGGGCGCGAGAGGTACACGTGCCCGGACTCGACCAGCGGCCGCATGAAGCGGAACAGGAAGGTCAGCAGCAGGGTGTTGATGTGCTGGCCGTCGACGTCGGCGTCCGCCATCAGGATGATCTTGTGATAGCGGAGCTTCTCGATGTCGAAGTCCTCGTGGACCCCGGTGCCGAAGGCGGAGATCAGCGCCTGGACCTCGGTGTTCTGCAGGATCTTGTCGATCCTGGCCTTCTCGACGTTCAGGATCTTGCCTCGGATCGGCAGGATGGCCTGGTACATCGGGTTACGGCCGGACTTCGCCGAACCACCGGCGGAGTCACCCTCGACGATGAAGATCTCGCACTTCGTCGGGTCGTTGGACTGGCAGTCGCTCAGCTTGCCGGGCAGCGAGGCGCTCTCCAGGAGCCCCTTGCGCCGCGTCAGGTCACGCGCCTTGCGGGCGGCGACACGGGCCGTGGAAGCCGCGATGCCCTTGCGGATGATGTCGGCGGCCTCGTTGGGGTTCCGGTCGAACCAGTCCGTCAGCTGCTCGTGGACGACCTTCTGGACGAAGGTCTTCGCCTCGGTGTTGCCCAGCTTGGTCTTCGTCTGGCCCTCGAACTGCGGCTCGCCCAGCTTGACCGAGATGATCGCCGTCAGGCCCTCACGGACGTCCTCACCGGTGAGGTTGTCGTCCTTCTCGCGCAGCAGCTTCTTGTCCCGCGCGTAGCGGTTGACCAGCGAGGTCAGCGCCGCGCGGAAACCCTCCTCGTGCGTGCCGCCCTCATGCGTGTGGATCGCGTTGGCGAAGGAGTAGACGCCCTCGGTGTACTGCGTGTTCCACTGCATGGCGATCTCGACCGAGAGGAGACGCTCCTTGTCCTCGGCCTCGATGTCGATCACCGACTGGTGAATGAGCTCGCCCTTGCGGGAGTTGAGGTACTTGACGAAGTCGACGATGCCGTTCTCGTAGTGATACGTGACCGTGCGGGTCGACTCCTCGTCGGGGACGTCGACCACCTCGGCGCTGTCCGCGCCCGCCGTGGCCTTCGCCGCCGCCCGCTCGTCGGTGAGCTTGAGGGTGAGTCCCTTGTTGAGGAACGCCATCTCCTGGAAGCGGCGCGAGAGGGTCTCGAAGGAGTAGTCGGTGGTCTCGAAGACGTCTCCGTCGGCCCAGAAGGTGACGGTCGTCCCCGTCTCCTCGGTGGCCTCGTTCCGGGCCAGCGGGGCGGTCGGGACACCGAGCTTGTAGTCCTGGGTCCAGCGGTAGCCGTCCGTCTTGACCTCCACGGCCACCCGTGTGGACAGGGCGTTGACGACGGAGACACCGACGCCGTGCAGACCGCCGGAGACGGCGTAACCGCCGCCGCCGAACTTGCCGCCGGCGTGCAGCACGGTGAGGACGACCTCGACAGCCGGCTTGCCCTCGGACGGCACGATGCCGACCGGGATGCCGCGGCCGTTGTCGATCACGCGCACCCCGCCGTCGGCGAGGATCGTGACGTCGATGGTGTCCGCGTGCCCGGCCATGGCCTCGTCGACCGAGTTGTCGACAACCTCTTGCACGAGGTGGTGGAGACCGCGCTCACCGGTGGACCCGATGTACATACCGGGTCGCTTGCGGACCGCGTCCAGGCCCTCGAGCACGGTGATCGCGCTGGCGTCGTACGAGGCGGTGACCTCGCCGTGCTCACCGGCTGTGGACGGGATGTTCTCGTTGGGGTTGCCGGAATCGGCCACGAAGCGCCCTTTCTGGCACAGCACAGGCCGTTCTCCGGCTGGCGGGAGCGGCTGCGTCGTTCGGCTTGTATCGACGACTCCCGCGAGGAAGCGGGATTGTCCACCAGTCTACCGGTAGCGCCGACATGAATGGGGGTTTGCCGGTGCCTGAGTACGCATGTGCCGCCCTGAATGAGCGGCTGACGACTCCCCATATTCGGGAAGGGGCCTCGGGGGGCTCACGAGGGCTTTGCGCGCTTCGGGCTGTCAACCTCTCACTACGGTGAGGGACGCCCCACTTCCCTCACAGTGAGCAAATCCCTACATAGTCGTACAGACCGGAAACGCGGGGCTGTCGAAGAAGCGGGACATACGTGGGTGAAGCGCAACCAGGGTCTCCCTCGGCGCGGGCCGGCGTCCGAAGGCTCCGGATGAGGAAAAGGCCTGCTCAGCCGTAGGTGTCGCCGGGCCCCTTGCTCCCGGGAGTCCGCAGAGGGCCGAATCTGCGCGGTGGACCACCCGGACCGAGCACCTTGATCATCCGCACGGTGCCGTGGCCCAGGTCCGTGTTCAGCCGGGCCACGAGCTGCGGGGCCAGCAGCCGGAGCTGCGTCGCCCACGCCGTCGAGTCGCACTGCACGGTCAGCACCCGCTCGGCCGGATCCTCGTCGTACCGCACGGGGACGCAGTGGTTGGCCAGATCGTCACCGACGATCTGCGGCCAGCGGCCCATCACACCGCCGACGGCAGCTGGTGTCTCCCAGCCCCGCTCGGTGATCAGCCGGTTGATCGCCGACCCCAGCGGCAGCGGGTCACGGCCGTCGGACCGGGCGCCCGACCGCAGGCCGCCGCCCCGCCTCGCCTGGTTCTTCTGCTGCGCCGCGGCGCCCCGGGCACGGGCCTGTTCCTTGGCGGCGCGCAGGGCCACCCGCGCCAGATCCACGCCGGACACCTCCGGCGGCTTCACCGGACCCGGACCCGCTACGGCCGGCTCCGCCTGTCCCGGAGGCGGCCCGCCCCGCTCGTCCGGGCCGCTCACAGCCGCTCCACCGCACCGGCGGACACGGCGTACCGGGCGCCCGCCAGCACACCCGGGACGTCGTCGTCCACTGCCGCCGTCACCAGCACCTGCTCACCGGGGGCCACCAGCTCGGCCAGCCGCTCGCGACGGCGCGCGTCCAGCTCGGCGAACACGTCGTCGAGCACCAGCACCGGCTCGTTGCCCTCGGTGCGGAGCAGATCGTACGAGGCCAGCCGCAGGGCCAGGGCGTACGACCAGGACTCGCCGTGGCTCGCGTACCCCTTCGCCGGCATGCCGCGAAGGCCGAGCACCAGGTCGTCGCGGTGCGGGCCGACCAGGGTCACCCCGCGCTCGATCTCCTGCTTGCGCGCCTCGGCCAGGGCCGCCATCACCTGCTCGTACAGCTCCTCACGGGTGCGCGCGGGCTCCACGTCGGCACCGACCGAGCTGCGGTACTCCAGGGCGACGGGGCCGCCACCGGGGGCCACGTCCGCGTACGCCTTGTCCGCCAGCGGCTGCAGGGTCGCGATCAGGTCCAGCCGCTGCGCCAGCAGCTCCGCGGCCACCCGGCCCAGGTGCTGGTCCCACACGTCCAGCGTGGACAGATCCATCGACCGGCCGCCGTGCCTGCGGGCCATGGCCGCGGACTTCAGCAGGGTGTTGCGCTGCTTCAGCACCCGCTCGTAGTCGGAGCGGACCCCGGCCATGCGGGGGGAGCGCGCCGTGATCAGCTCGTCCAGGAAGCGCCTGCGCTCACCCGGGTCGCCCTTCACCAGGGCCAGGTCCTCCGGGGCGAAGAGCACCGTGCGCACTATGCCCAGCACGTCCCGCGGCCTGACCTGCGACGACCTGTTGATACGGGCCCGGTTGGCGCGGCCGGGATTGAGCTCGAGCTCGATCAGCTGCGAGCGCTCCCCCTGGGTGACCGCGGCCCGTACGACGGCGCGCTCCGCACCCATGCGCACGAGGGGGGCATCGGAGGACACCCGGTGGCTGCCGAGCGTCGCCAGATAGCCGACCGCCTCCACCAGATTGGTCTTGCCCTGTCCGTTGGCCCCCACGAACGCGGTGACGCCCGGGTCGAGAGGCACCTCGACCCGGGCGTACGAGCGGAAGTCGGCCAGCGAAAGATGCGTGACGTGCATGGTCGCCGACCCTTCCGACTGCGTGCTCTGCTGTGTGCTGCTGTGCCGCTGGTTACTTCTTGTTCTCGACCGCGTGGCCGCCGAACTGGTTGCGCAGCGCGGCGATCATCTTCATCTGGGGCGAGTCGTCCTGACGCGAGGCGAAGCGCGCGAACAGGGACGCGGTGATCGCGGGCAGCGGGACCGCGTGGTCGATGGCGGCCTCGACCGTCCACCGGCCCTCGCCGGAGTCCGCCGCGAAACCACGGAGCTGGTCGAGGTGCTCGTCGTCGTCCAGTGCGTTGACCGCCAGGTCGAGCAGCCAGGAACGGATGACCGTCCCCTCCTGCCAGGAGCGGAAGACCTCGCGCACGTCGGTGACGGAGTCGACCTTCTCCAGGAGCTCCCAGCCCTCGGCGTAGGCCTGCATCATGGCGTACTCGATGCCGTTGTGGACCATCTTCGCGAAGTGGCCGGCACCGACCTTGCCCGCGTGGACCGAACCGAAGTCACCTTCGGGCTTGAGCGCGTCGAAGACGGGCTGGACCTTCGCGACGTTCTCCTCGGTACCGCCGTACATCAGGGCGTAGCCGTTCTCCAGGCCCCAGACACCACCGGAGACGCCGCAGTCGACGAAGCCGATGTCCTTGAGCCCCAGCTCGACGGCGTGCTTCTCGTCGTCGGTCCAGCGCGAGTTCCCGCCGTCCACGACGACGTCGCCCGGGGAGAGCAGATCGGCCAGCTCGTCGATGGTCGACTGGGTCGCGGCACCGGCCGGGACCATCACCCACACGACGCGCGGGCCCTTGAGCTTGCCCACAAGCTCTTCGAGGCTGTGGACATCGGCGACGTCCGGGTTGCGGTCGTAACCGATGACCGTGTGCCCTGCGCGGCGGATGCGCTCGCGCATGTTGCCGCCCATCTTGCCGAGGCCGACGAGACCGAGCTCCATCAGAGATTCCTTAAGCGTTGTGCCGATTCGTACCCAGGACCGAGCCTACGCCCGGCCGGGACAGCACGGCGGGGTGCAGCACGGAGGGCCCGCTCTGCGCTGAGCCTGCCCGCCGGAAACTGCCATGACAGGGACGACCGCCGGATCAGCCGGAGAGGCGGACCGGCATGATCAGGTACTTGTACGCGTCGTCGGCCTCGGCGTCGACGGCCGGCCGGCCGCTGAGCAGGGCGGGCTTGGTCGACGTCGTGAAGGAGAGCTGCGCGACCGGGGAGTCGATCGCGCTGAGCCCGTCCAGCAGGAAGGTCGGGTTGAAGGCGATCGAGATGTCGTCGCCCTCGAGCACGGCGTCGACGCGCTCCACAGCCTGTGCGTCGTCGCTGGAACCGGCCTCCAGGATGAGCACGCCCTGCTCGAAGCTGAGGCGCACCGGGGTGTTGCGCTCGGCGACGAGCGCCACACGCTTCACGGCCTCGACGAACGGGGCGGTCTCGATGACCGCGACCGAGTTGAACTCGGTGGGGAAGAGCGTCCGGTACTTCGGGAGGTCACCCTCCAGCAGTCGCGTGGTCGTACGGCGGCCGGCGCCCTCGAAACCGATGAGACCTTCGCCCGCGCCCGAGCCGGACAGCGCCAGCGTCACCGTGTCACCGCTGGTCAGTGCCTTGGCGGTGTCCAGCAGCGTCTTGGCGGGCACCAGGGCCACCGCGGAGGCGTCGGGGTTCTCCGGCTTCCACAGGAACTCGCGGACCGCGAAGCGGTAGCGGTCGGTCGACGCGAGCGTGACGGTCTCGCCCTCGATCTCGATCCGCACGCCGGTCAGGACGGGCAGGGTGTCGTCCCGCCCGGCCGCGATGGCGACCTGGGCCGCCGCGGAGGCGAAGACCTCGCCGGGGACGGTGCCCGTGGCGGTCGGCATCTGCGGCAGTGCCGGGTACTCCTCCACAGGCAGTGTGTGGAGTGTGAACCGCGAGGAGCCGCAGACCACCGTGGCGCGCACACCGTCGGTGGAGATCTCCACCGGCCTGTTCGGCAGGGCGCGGCAGATGTCGGCGAGAAGACGGCCGGAGACGAGCACCGTGCCGTCCTCCTCGACCTCGGCGTCCACCGAGACCTTGGCGGAGACCTCGTAGTCGAAGCTCGAGAAGCTGAGAGCTCCGTCCTCGGCCTTCAGCAGAAGGCCCGCGAGAACGGGCGCCGGCGGACGGGCCGGGAGGCTACGGGCCACCCAGGCCACCGCCTCCGCGAGTACATCGCGCTCCACCCGGATCTTCACCGGAACCGCCTCCTGCTGTTGCTCGCTCGCCCTGCTGGCCTTCGTCGTCTGGTCGGGGGTCTCCCTGCCCAAGGGCTGGGGAGGCCGCCGGGGTCCAGTCTGACGTACGGCACCGACACTCGTTGCTGCTCGGGGTCAAGTCGCACCAAGAGGTTCGCGGAGCTCGCCACTCAAGTTGTGCACAGGCCCCACTTCGAAGCGGATTCCTGGCTAACTCTGAGTGGTAGTAGTAGTAGGCCCTGTGGAAACCGTGGATAACGTCGTTTTCGCAGGTCAGGCCCCATATTTTGTCCACCGACCCTGTGGGTGGCGCCGGTGGACAACCAGGCGTTTCTGTGGACACGCGAAAGTTCTGCACACCCGATGCACAGGGCGGGGTCACTTCTCCCCAGGGCTGTCCCCAGCTTTACCCACGTTCCCCACAGCTCAACCGAGGGTCCTCGTGTGACGCCTTTCACTCTCGGCAGTGAAAGGCGGTGTCGGGTTGCCGAACAGTGGACAGGGGTGTGGAGAAGCTGGGGACAACCGCGCTGTGCCTGTGGGCCGCCGGTGGACAACATCATCGGGGCCCTGTGGACGAAATCTCTGTCCACAGGCTGTGGATCATCGTTGACCACAAATCCCCAGGCATGTGACCTGGCCTGATGGAGTATCGACAGCAGGCCCTGTGGACGCAATATGGACAACTTCGCAGTCCCCAGGCTGTGGACGCCGGATTCCTCATCCTTCTGTGGAGAAGCGCTGGTCCGGGGCCTGTATTCGAACACTTCAGAGGGCCGGAGCCGTTCCGGAGGCCATGGAGTCGAGCCGGATCGCACGCGCCGGAGACCCCGAAGGCCGCCCCCAGGGACACCGCACGCCGGTTTCTGGAGCCCGCTCTCAGCAGCCCGTGACGAAGAAGGGCGCCCCGCGAGGACGTCGTGAGGTCCTCGCGGGGCGCCCGGGGCGCGCTGTTGTGCTGTCCTGGCCGGTGCCGGCCCGTCAGCCGTTCTTGATGCGGTTGGTGAGCTCGGTGACCTGGTTGTAGATGGAGCGGCGCTCCGCCATGAGCGCCCGGATCTTCCGGTCGGCGTGCATCACCGTGGTGTGGTCCCGGCCGCCGAACTGGGCGCCGATCTTGGGCAGCGAGAGGTCCGTGAGTTCGCGGCACAGATACATGGCGATCTGGCGTGCCGTCACCAGGACCCGGCTGCGCGAGGATCCGCAGAGGTCCTCCACCGTCAGTCCGAAGTAGTCCGCCGTCGCCGCCATGATCGCCGGGGCGGTGATCTCGGGCGCCGAGTCCTCCCCGCCGGGGATCAGGTCCTTGAGCACGATCTCGGTCAGACCGAGGTCCACAGGCTGCCGGTTGAGGCTGGCGAACGCCGTCACCCGGATCAGCGCGCCCTCCAGCTCGCGGATGTTGCGCGAGATGCGGGACGCGATGAACTCCAGTACCTCCGGCGGCGCGTTGAGCTGCTCCTGCACCGCCTTCTTACGGAGGATCGCGATGCGCGTCTCCAGCTCCGGCGGCTGCACATCGGTGGTGAGGCCCCACTCGAACCGGTTGCGCAACCGGTCCTCCAGCGTCACCAGCTGCTTGGGCGGCCGGTCGGAGGAGAGCACGATCTGCTTGTTGGCGTTGTGGAGCGTGTTGAAGGTGTGGAAGAACTCCTCCTGCGTCGACTCCTTGCTCGCCAGGAACTGGATGTCGTCGACCAGGAGGATGTCCACGTCGCGGTAGCGCTTGCGGAAGGTGTCGCCCTTGCCGTCGCGGATCGAGTTGATGAATTCGTTGGTGAACTCCTCGGAGCTCACGTACCGCACCCGGGTCCCCGGGTAGAGGCTCCGCGCGTAATGCCCGATGGCGTGCAGGAGATGGGTCTTGCCGAGCCCCGACTCCCCGTAGATGAAGAGGGGGTTGTACGCCTTCGCGGGTGCCTCGGCGACGGCGACCGCGGCCGCGTGCGCGAAGCGGTTGGACGCCCCGATCACGAAGGTGTCGAAGAGGTACTTCGGATTCAGCCGGGCGTGCGGCTCGCCGGTCCCGGGCGGGGGTGCGGACTGCGTGCCCATGTGGCCGCCGCCGGCCCTCCCGGTCCCGGGGCCGCCCTGGCGGTGCTGGTCCTGCAGCTCGTGGCGGTCGCGGCTGTCCCGCTGCTGCTCGTAACCCTGGTGCTCGGGCGGCTGCGGACGGTAGTCGTGCTGTGGCTGCTGGGGGCGCGGGCTCGCGTACGGGTCGCGGTCCTGGTAGCCGCCGTGCCGGGGCTGCCAGGAGAGGTCGTCCTGGACCCGGGGCCAGGCGCCGGGCTCGGGACGGTGCTGCTGGTAGTCAGGGTAGGCGGGGCGGGCCGTCGGCATGCCGTCGTCGGAGGACCTGGGGCCGTAGCCGTCGTACCCGTCGCTGCGCGAGGGCTCGTCGTGCTGCGGTCCCTGGTAGCGGTGGGACTGCTGTCCTGGGTGGGACTGGTGCATCGGGGGCGCCGGCGGAGCGGGGGGCTCGCCCGCGGAATCGTCGACGGTGATCGCGATACGGATCGGCCGTCCGCACTCACGGGTGAGCGTCTCGCTGATCAGCGGGGCGAGACGGCCCTCCAGGACACGCTTGCCCCACTCGTTGGGGACGGCCAGCAGTGCGGTGTCGGCGACGAGTGCCAGGGGCTGGCAGCGCTCGATCCACTGCTTGTCCTTCGGCTCGATGCCCTGCTGGCCCTCCCCGAGGAGTTGTTCCAGCACTCGCGGCCACACTGCGGCAAGATCGGCAGGTACGTCAGCCACAAGGCACGCTCTCTCGCATGTCCCACGAATGTGTGCTTCTCGGGACGGATGGGTCGGGTCGGGTGAGGCCCGGCAGGCAGGAAGGAAAAGAACCGGAGTTCAGCCACGGTAGTCAGGCCGACCCGCGCGGTTCAAGTTGTTGTCCACAGGCTGTGTACAGCAGGGGGTGGTGCGAGGCCGGTTTGACCGGATGGCGTAGCCGCGCGTACCGTGACCAGGTCGAGTTGTCGATGGCTGCTGCCGCCTGCCTCCGATGGGCAAACATCACGATCTGTGATTGTGAAGCGGTGCACTAAGGCGTTTACGCGAGTTCCTCGTGGGCGCACGGTGACAGCCAGGCGATGTCCCGCCAACACACGAAACATTTCTGGAGCCCCCGAGTGAGCAAGCGCACCTTCCAGCCGAACAACCGTCGTCGCGCCAAGACCCATGGCTTCCGGCTGCGTATGCGTACCCGTGCCGGCCGCGCGATTCTCGCGAACCGCCGTGGCAAGGGCCGCAGCAGCCTGTCCGCCTGATCGCTTACAGGTCCATGACGTGCTGCCTACCGAGAATCGGCTGAGGCGGCGCGAGGACTTCGCGACCGCGGTACGACGAGGACGCCGAGCCGGGCGTCCGCTACTTGTCGTGCACCTACGCAGCGGTGTTACGGACCCGCACGTGACAGGGGAGAGTGTTCCCCCGCCGCGTGCGGGTTTCGTTGTCAGCAAAGCAGTGGGGGGAGCGGTCGTTCGCACCGCGGTGAAGCGGAAGCTTCGCCATCTGGTCCGCGATCGGCTTGCTCAGCTGCCCCCCGGTAGCCTTGTTGTCGTACGAGCGCTACCCGGATCGGGTGACGCCGACCATGCACAGCTGGCCCGAGACCTGGACGCCGCCCTTCAGCGGCTGCTGGGAAGGGGTGCGCGATGAAGTACCCGTTGCTGGCTCTCATCAAGCTGTACCAGTGGACGATCAGCCCGCTCCTCGGGCCCGTCTGCCGCTACTACCCGTCGTGTTCCCACTATGGATATACGGCGATCGACCGGCACGGTGCGATCAAGGGAACAGCGCTGACCGCATGGCGCATCCTGCGTTGCAATCCGTGGTCACCCGGCGGCGTGGATTACGTACCGCCACGCAAACGTCCGCGTTGGCACGAAATGCTGCGCAACTGTGTGCGTGGCGGCAAGGGCGGGGACTCCGCCGCCGATGTGCCTTCCGGGGGGTCGGTCTCCGAACCCCTGAGCCCGGCCACAGAGACCTCGCCCAAAGCTCAAGGAGCCTGATTAGTGGACACGATTGCCAGTCTGTTCAGCTTTATCACCACACCTGTCTCGTGGGTCATCGTCCAGTTCCACAAGATCTACGGTGCGTTGTTCGGCGATGACACGGGGTGGGCCTGGGGCCTGTCCATCGTGTCCCTGGTGGTCCTGATCCGGATCTGTCTGATCCCGCTTTTCGTCAAGCAGATCAAGTCGACCCGGAACATGCAGGTGCTCCAGCCGAAGATGAAGGCGATCCAGGAGCGCTACAAGAACGACAAACAGCGTCAGTCCGAAGAGATGATGAAGCTGTACAAGGAGACGGGTACCAACCCGCTCTCCTCGTGCCTTCCGATCCTGGCGCAGTCCCCGTTCTTCTTCGCCCTGTATCACGTGCTCTCGGCCATCGCCTCGGGCAAGACGATCGGTGTCATCGACCAGCCGCTGCTGGACAGCGCCCGTCAGGCACACATCTTCGGCGCTCCGCTGGCCGCGAAGTTCATGGACAGCGAGGAGAAGGTGCAGGCGCTCGGCGCCTCCCTGACCGACGTCCGTGTCGTGACCGCGATCATGATCGTGATGATGTCAGCGTCGCAGTTCTTCACCCAGCGCCAGCTGATGACGAAGAACGTCGACCTGACGGTGAAGACCCCGTACATGCAGCAGCAGAAGATGCTGATGTACATCTTCCCGCTCATCTTCGCCGTCATGGGCATCAACTTCCCCGTCGGTGTCCTCGTGTACTGGCTGACCACCAACGTCTGGACCATGGGTCAGCAGATGTACGTGATCAACCAGAACCCGACTCCCGGCAGCAAGGCGCAGGACCAGTACCTGAACCGCGTGCTGAAGAGCGTGACCGCCCATGGTGAGGTGCGTGGCCGGACGCGGCGTAACACCGTCAAGCGGATCGTCGCCAAGGGCCCCGACCGCAACGACATCGAGCGCAAGTTCATCACCGGTCTGGGCAAGCTCGGCCTCGCGGCCCAGGAGGACGGGACGGTCGCCAAGAGCGAAGCCGCCGTTCTCGAGGCCGAGGGTGGGGCGGCGCCCAAGCGGCAGCAGCCCAAGCGCCAGACCAAGGCGAAGCGCCACACCGCTGCCACGCATCCCGGTACGGCCAAGGCGACCGACTCCACGGGCTCGGAACCCAAGACCTCGCTGGAGAAGCAGGACGCACCGCAGGACGACAAGCCGAAGCCGGCGGCCAAGCGCGCCGCGTCCGGCTCCTCACGCCAAGCCAAGTCCGGACAGCGCAAGGGCCCACAGCGGCCCAAGCACCCGTCCAAGAAGTAAGAAGGAGTCCATCCGTGACGGAAGGCACCACCACCACGGCCGCTGAGGGCAGCGACACTCTGACCCGCCTCGAGCAGGAGGGGGAGATCGCGGCTGACTACCTCGAAGGCCTGCTCGACATCGCCGACCTCGACGGTGACATCGACATGGACGTGGAGGCGGACCGGGCCGCGGTCTCGATCATCAGCGACTCGGCGCGTGACCTGCAGAAGCTTGTGGGCCGCGAGGGTGAGGTGCTGGAGGCACTCCAGGAGCTGACGCGCCTGGCCGTTCACCGTGAGACCGGGGACCGCAGTCGGCTGATGCTGGACATCAGCGGCTTCCGTGCCAAGAAGCGTGAGGTTCTGGCCGCTCTCGGTGCCAAGGCCGCGGATGAGGTCAAGAGCTCGGGCGAGCCGGTGAAGCTCGAGCCGATGACGCCGTTCGAGCGCAAGGTCGTGCATGACGCGATCGCGGCCGCGGGTCTGCGCAGCGAGTCCGAGGGCGAGGAGCCTCAGCGCTTCGTCGTCGTTCTCCCGGCCTGACCGGTTCCTTGTACTGTCGGCCCCGTCTGTTCGCAGGCGGGGCCGATCTTTGTCAGCCTGATAGTCAGCGTGCTAGAGCGGTACGGAAGGACGGTCCCCCGTGACGGAGGAAGCAGAGCTCCCTCAGGCGCCCAAGGAGGCGCAGGCGGTATTCGGTGAGTTCTTCCCAGAGGCTGTCAGGTACGCGGAGCTCCTCGCGGACGCTGGCGTCAAGCGCGGTCTGATCGGCCCGCGCGAGGTGCCACGCCTGTGGGAGCGCCATCTGCTGAACTGTGCGGTGCTCTCCGAAGTGGTGCCCGAGGGTGTCACGGTGTGCGATGTGGGTTCGGGGGCCGGCCTTCCCGGTATCCCGCTCGCATTGGTGCGCCCCGATCTCAAGATCACGCTGCTCGAGCCGCTGCTGCGGCGCACGAATTTTCTCCAGGAAGTCGTCGAGCTCCTGGGCCTGGATCATGTGACGGTGGTCCGCGGCCGGGCCGAGGAGGTGCTGGGGACACTTCAGCCGGTTCACGTGGTGACGGCCCGGGCGGTCGCCCCGCTCGACAGGCTCGCCGGATGGGGGGTGCCTCTGCTCCGCCCCTACGGAGAGATGCTGGCGCTCAAGGGGGGCACCGCCGAGGAGGAGATCCAGGGGGCCCGGGCTGCTCTGAGCAAGCTCGGAGTGGTGGAGACCGAGGTGCTACAGGTCGGCGAGGGCCTGGTGGACCCGGCGTCCACGGTGGTGCGTGTGGTGGTCGGGGAGAGCCCCGGTGGTGTGAGGTTCGCCGCAAAGCGAGCCAAGGCCGCACGGGTGGGCCGGACGCGCCGACGACGATGAGCGCCGGTCGGCCGACGATTCAGTGAGTCTGATCTGGTGCCTTTAGGGCGCTACTGGCCTTTTTGCGCAGATGCTCCATGCAAGCAGCGATATGTGGAGCCTGCGGAGTGTCGGGAGCCCGCCGCTGTGCCGCACAGGCATCGTGTTTCACGTGAAACGTCGCTCTCTGCTGCAGGGAATCATCGGTCGCGGTCGTGTGGCCGCCGCGCCGCGCGACCGCAAGCCCCTACGGGCTACCGAGTTGTCCACAGAACCGGATTCATCCACAGAAGAGTCGGCCTCGCTGGTTCACGACCCCGAAAGCATGGCAGGCTCTGTTCATTGCGAGCCTGAAGTCGAGGAGAGTGAATCCTTGCGGTCCGACGCCAACATCGCGGGACCGATGACCGATCCGGTCCCCGGTCCCCGTACCGAGTCCCTGGGGGACGGTGTTTCACGTGAAACACCGCCTCCGATGGACGACACGCCCATTGGTCGTGCGGCCCAGCTGGCGGTCGAGGCTCTCGGCCGCGCCGGCGAGGGGCTGCCGCGACCTGACCGGACACGCGTCATGGTCGTGGCCAACCAGAAGGGCGGCGTGGGGAAGACGACCTCGACGGTCAACCTCGCCGCTTCGCTCGCGCTGCACGGCGCACGCGTCCTGGTGGTGGACCTCGACCCGCAGGGGAACGCCTCCACGGCTCTGGGGATCGACCATCACGCGGAAGTCCCCTCCATCTACGACGTACTGGTGGAGAGCATGCCGCTCTCCGATGTGGTTCAGCCGGTCCCGGATGTCGAGGGCCTCTTCTGTGCGCCGGCGACCATCGATCTCGCCGGTGCGGAGATCGAACTCGTATCGCTGGTGGCGCGGGAGAGCCGACTGCAGCGGGCCATCCAGGCGTATGACCAGCCACTCGACTACATCCTCATCGACTGCCCCCCCTCGCTCGGACTGCTGACAGTCAACGCGCTCGTCGCGGGAGCAGAGGTGCTCATCCCGATCCAGTGTGAGTACTACGCGCTGGAGGGGCTGGGGCAGCTGCTTCGCAACGTCGACCTGGTCCGGGGGCATCTGAACCCCGATCTCCACGTCTCGACGATCCTGCTCACCATGTACGACGGCAGGACCCGGCTTGCTTCACAGGTCGCGGAGGAGGTGCGCAGCCACTTCGGTAAGGAAGTCCTGCGGACCAGCATCCCGCGTTCTGTGCGCATCTCGGAGGCGCCCAGCTACGGGCAGACCGTCCTGACATACGATCCGGGCTCCAGCGGATCCCTGTCCTACCTCGAAGCGGCCCGTGAGATCGCGCTCAGAGGCGTCGGAGTGCATTACGAGGCCCAGCACGCGCCGACGGGCGAGCCTGCCCACACGGGCGTCCAGAACAGTCAGCAGAGCCATTCGGAGGGCATGCAGTGAGTGAGCGTCGTAGAGGGCTGGGGCGTGGGCTCGGTGCACTGATTCCCGCAGCTCCGCAGGAAAAGCAGGTCGCGAGCCCGGCGTCCGCTGGGAATGCGGGGGGTGCGTCGCCCATCCTGACCGCCGAGCGTGGGGTGGCTGCCGCGAAACTGGCGGCGCTCCCTGCCGGCACGTTGGTCCCGGAGCCGAGTTCTCCCGTCGGGGAGCAGGATGCCACCACCGAACAGACCGATTCAGCCGGGGCGTACTTCGCTGAGATCCCCCTGTCTTCGATCACGCCGAACCCCAGGCAGCCTCGCGAAGTCTTCGACGAGGACGCTCTGGCCGAGCTGGTCACCTCTATCAAGGAGGTCGGTCTCCTCCAGCCCGTCGTCGTACGCAAGGTCGACGACGACCGTTTCGAGCTCATCATGGGTGAGCGGCGTTGGAGGGCGTGCGGCGAAGCCGGTCTGGAGCGCATCCCGGCCATCGTCCGAGCGACGGACGACGAGAAGCTGCTGCTCGACGCACTCCTGGAGAACCTGCACCGGGCTCAGCTGAATCCCTTGGAGGAGGCGGCGGCGTACGACCAGCTGCTGCAGGACTTCAAGTGCACGCACGATCAGCTGGCGGATCGGATCGGCCGGTCCCGTCCGCAGGTGTCGAATACGCTCCGTCTGCTCCGGCTCTCCCCGCCGGTGCAACGCAGGGTGGCGGCAGGAGTCCTCTCGGCCGGCCACGCGAGGGCCCTGCTCTCGGTGGACGACTCCGAGGAGCAGGACCGGCTGGCGCATCGCATCGTGGCCGAGGGACTGTCGGTGCGGGCGGTCGAGGAGATCGTGAACCTTCTGGGCTCTGAGCCGACCAGTTCCGCGAAGCCTCGGGGGCCCAGGGCCGGAGGCCGGGTCTCGCCGGCTCTGACCGATCTTGCCTCCCGGCTCTCCGACCGGTTCGAGACGCGGGTGAAGGTCGACCTCGGGCAGAAGAAGGGGAAGATCGTCGTCGAGTTCGCCTCGATGGAGGATCTGGACCGCATTCTCGGCAGCCTCGCTCCCGGCGAGGGAAGAGTGCTGGAGCGCAGCATCGAGGAAGGGCAGGCCGAGGCCGACGAGGCCTGAACCTGCAGGACGGCAAAGGGCGGGCCGAGCTCCGGCAAGATCTCCGGAGTTCGGCCCGCCCTTTGCCGTCTCTCGGTATCCCCATCACCTCTGGGTGGATACGATGCGTTCTGGTATGGCGTATCCACCACCGTGATCCACCTCAGAGGAGGCGGGGGCCGTGCGATCAGTGAATCGCAGCCACCTGGTGACAGTCGGTTTGGGGCTTGGTGCTGTCGGGGGGTTCGTCGGCAGCTTGTTCCGAGAACGGAGCGCGCTGGCATCCGCACGTGATGCGGCGGGCGGAGGAAGTGAGGAACCGCCTACATGGGGCGACGGCTCGTACCGCTCACACTGGACAACCTTCCGGATCTCCCCAGGCGATGCCGCTCGTGTGTCTTCTGGGAACTTGATCCGGTCAGCGGGGAAGCTGCGGTAAAGGCAGGCAGGCCTGAACTCGAGAAGGAGGCCTGGATTTCCGCAGTGCTGCTGGAGTGGGGATCCTGCGGACGGGTCGTCTACGTGGACGATGTCGCGGCCGGCTTCGTTCTCTATGCGCCGCCTGCGTACGTTCCCCGTTCTACGGCGTTTCCCACCAGCCCTGTCTCCCCCGACGCCGTGCAACTGATGACCGCGTTGATCGTGCCGGGTTTCCAGGGACAAGGGCTGGGGCGCGTGATGGTGCAAACAGTGGCCAAGGACTTGCTGCGACGTGGCTTCAAGGCGATCGAGGCCTTCGGTGACGCCCGATGGAAAGAGCCGGCGTGTGTGCTGCCTGCGGATCACCTGCTCGCGGTCGGCTTCAAGACGGTGCGTCCTCACCCTGCGCATCCGCGGCTGAGGCTTGAGCTGCGTACGACGCTCTCCTGGAAGGAAGACGTCGAGCTGGCGCTGGACAGGCTGCTGGGCGCAGTACAGAAGGAGCCGGCGCTCCGTCCTCTCTGAGCCCGGCGATCCGAACCGTGGCCGATCCGTGCGCAGAGGGCCTGGCCCTGCAGAACGGGCCGTGCAGGGGAAACGGGCCGTACATGTAAAACGGGTCCACCCCGAGGGGTGGACCCGTTTCACGTGAAACAGTCAGGCGCTACTTCTGGACGATGAAGCCCTCGAGGTCGCGGAGAATCGCGGCCTTCGGCTTGGCGCCGACAATGGTCTTGGCGACCTCGCCACCCTTGTACACGTTCAGCGTGGGGATCGACATGACGCCGTACTTCGCCGCGGTGGCCGGGTTCTCGTCGATGTTGAGCTTGACGATTTCGATCTCGTCGCCGTGCTCAGCCGCGATGGCCTCCAGGGAAGGAGCGATCTGGCGGCACGGGCCGCACCAGGCGGCCCAGAAGTCCACCAGTACGGGCTTGTCGTTCTTCAGGACGTCCTCATCGAAGGAGTCGTCAGTCACGTTCTTCAGGGCGCCGGCCACGGCGACCTCCTTAACTTCGCGGGGGTGGGGTTCGGGGGATCAGTCAGACTGCCGGGGTCTTCTCCGGCTCGGCGGGCTGTTCGTCGGAGAGTGCGGCCAGGAACCGCTCGGCGTCGAGAGCAGCCGAGCAGCCGGTACCGGCTGCCGTGATGGCCTGCCGGTACGTGTGGTCGACGACGTCGCCGGCGCCGAAGACACCCTTCAGGTTGGTGCGCGTCGAAGGAGCGTCGACCTTGAGGTAGCCCTCGTCGTCGAGGTCGAGCTGACCCTTGAAGAGCTCCGTGCGGGGGTCATGGCCGACAGCGATGAACAGGCCGGTCACGGGAAGCTCCGAGGTCTCACCGGTCTGGGTGTTGCGCAGGGTGAGGCTGGAGAGCTTCTGGTCCCCGTGGACCGTGGCAACCTCGCTGTTCCACGCGAACTTGATCTTCGGGTCGGCGAAAGCGCGATCCTGCATGGCCTTGGAGGCGCGCAGGGAGTCACGGCGGTGCACGATCGTGACGGACTTGGCGAACCGGGAAAGGAAGGTCGCCTCTTCCATGGCGGTGTCACCGCCACCGACCACGGCGATGTCCTGGTCCTTGAAGAAGAAGCCGTCGCAGGTCGCACACCACGAGACCCCACGTCCGGAGAGCGCGTCCTCGTTGGGCAGACCGAGCTTGCGGTGCTGGGAGCCCGTGGTGACGATGACGGCCTTGGCGAGGTGTACCGTGCCCGCGGTGTCCGTGACGGTCTTGACGTCCCCGGAGAGGTCGACGGAGACGACATCGTCGGGGATGAGCTCGGCACCGAAGCGCTCAGCCTGGGCGCGCATGTTGTCCATGAGCTCAGGGCCCGTGATTCCATCCTGGAAACCCGGGAAGTTCTCCACGTCGGTGGTGTTCATCAGTGCACCGCCGGCGGTGACGGCGCCCTCGAAGACCAGCGGCTTCAGCGACGCGCGAGCGGTGTACAGGGCGGCGGTGTAACCAGCCGGCCCAGAGCCGATGATGATCACATTACGGACGTCGCTCACGGGTTCTTCCTCGTCTCTGCAGACTGCCTACTGCCTACTGGGGTCGGTTCCACGACTCTCACCCCACCCAACGGATCCTACGGGGCATGCATTCCCGAAATACCGGTCCGGCTCCCGGCAGTGTCCTCAGGGGCGTGCGTAGGAGTGCGTGAGCAGCAGGTGCCCCTTTGCCGCAGGCGTGGAATCCACACAGGCAGCGTCGACGACGTAGGCCTGGACGCGAGCGGAGTCAGCCGCATCGGGCAGCACGACGAGGAAGGCGGCCGTTCCCTCGTAGCTTCCCTCTTCCACCGCCAGAGGGGGAGTGTCCCGGCCGGTGCCCTGCTGGACGCAGGGCGGAACATCCACGATCGGCGCGCGCAGGGGTGTACGGGGGGACGCGGCACCGGGGGACAGATCCCCCGGGGAGGACTTGGTGTCCATCGACGGCTTGCCCGCGTCCCCGACGGCCTCGGAGGCGCCCGACTCGCTCAGAAGCGTATGGACGCGGCCTTCCAGCGTTCCTTCCGAGAAGTCCTCCCGACTGCTGTCCGCAGCGCTGACTCCGCTGTCAGCCATCTTGCCGGCCGAGTCCTGGGACACCTGGAAGGACTGGAGCAGGAAGACGCTCATGCCGACTGCGGCAGCACCGAAGGCGGTGCCGAGGATCACGGTGCGGCGCCGACGGCGGGCCGGACTCCGGCCGGGGCCTGTGGCTCCACGCGGGCGTCCTGCGGGTCGAGGGGCTGCCGCGCTGCCGTCAGCTGTTGTTTCACGTGAAACAGCAGTCTCGGCGGTGGGCGCCTGAGCGATGGTCGCAGCTTCGGACGCCAGCGCCGCATCGATGCGGTCGGCGACATCTTCCGGCATGCGCTCAAGAAGTGGCTCACGCTCCCCCAGCAGCGATCGGATCTCTTCCAGTGAGGTGTGGGTGTCGGCGCACTCCTCGCAGGCGTCGAGGTGGCGGCGGAGTTCTGCTTCGTGGGACGGCTGGAGGAGACCTTCGGTGAGGTCGGAGATCTCGGAGATGTCCGGGTGCTGAGCCGTGTCGGCCGTGGATGTCATGCGAGCCCACCTCCACCCTTCACTCCGGCAGGATCACCATCGCCTGCGTCTCTTGGTCCTGACGCCGGTGGGACGGATGGCCCCTGCGTCCGGTTCCTTTCCATGGAGACGTCCTTGCCGTCCTCTCTGTTGGCTCGCAGATGCGTCAGCAGGGGGAGGAGTCTGGCCCGGCCACGCGCACAGCGGCTCTTCACGGTCCCGGTCGGTACGTCGAGGATGCGGGCGGCCTCGGCGACGGGGTAGGCCTGCATGTCCACAAGGACGAGCGCGGCCCGCTGCTCGGCGGGCAGGGTGGCCAGTGCGGCCAGGAGCTCTCGATGCAGGTCCTGTCGCTCAGCGGGAGCCTCGGCGGATTCGTGCGGCTCCATGAGCTGGTCGAGCCGCTCGGTGTCGTCGACCGGCGCGGTCTTCCGGGAGGCGGCCTTCCGGGCGCGGTCCAGGCAGGCGTTCACGGTGATCCGGTGCAGCCATGTGGTCACGGCGGACTGGCCACGGAAGGTATGGGCAGCACGGAAGGCGGAGACAAGGGCATCCTGCACGGCGTCGGCTGCTTCCTCACGGTCGCCCAGTGTGCGCAGGGCCACGGCCCAGAGGCGGTCACGGTGTCGTCGCACGAGCTCGCCGAAGGCGTCAGGGTCGCCTGCGACGTGCTGGGCCAGGAGATCCTGGTCGCTGGGCGGGTCGGATTGCTGCACGGTCCCCCTCCCTACTTCTGAGCCCTGCCCGCATGTAACCGGAAGCACTCTCTTGATCTTGCCGCGAACAGCCGGCCGGACGTACGTGACCGTGACCGGGTCGGCCTGACCGGAGTGCCGGTCTGTCTATCACGGTTCGACGGAGGAGAGCATAGAGCTGAAGAAGCCTAGCTCTAAGAAGACTGCGGCCATGAGTATCTCAGTCACAACGCTCGCTCGTGCGGGCGTTGTTGAGTACCGAGGACGGACAAGGGCAGCTGCATCGTGTCCTGGCAGCAGATGGAGGGAATGAGCGTCGGCGCCGACGGATCGAATCGGTGCGGAGGCGCAGAAGGGGCCGGTGAGGAGCTCCTCACCGGCCCCTTCGTTCAGCCGAGTACCGAAATCTCCGAGATGCCGCCTCGGAAGCCTGATGAACCGTCGGGAGGCAGCTCCGCGATGCGGATCAGGATGTAGCGGGTCCGGACCGGTTCGGTGAGAGTTTTCTGCACGGCCTTCCCCGCCGTCTCCAGGTTCGTGAGGCGATGAGGGAAGTCGGACAGCGAAGAGGGGTCGGAGGCACCCTCGTCCGCTGCGAGCACTTCGGCCTTCTGCTGGCTGCGGTACATCGTGACGTCGATGCCGGCGACATCCTGCGCGCTGCCGAGGTCGACGATTATGCCGCTGCCCTGCTTGCGGTTCGCAAGGTTGCCGAAGTTGGCGTAACCCACGTACCGGGGAGTGACCCAAGCGGTGTCCGACTTACCGTCGATGGCGTTCGGCACGTCCTGCTGCTGGATACCGGAACCGCTGGGAGTGAACTCCTTCGCGTCGGCGATGCGGAGGTCCTTGGGGTCGGCCGGCACCTTGTTGTCGGCCCCGTCCTCGGCGGTCTGGGTCGGAGTCGGTTCCCCGGAGTCGTTGTCCCGGTTGAGCACCGTTTCTGCCAGCTGCCAGCTGCCGAGCCCCAGAGCGGCGATGAGCAGTGCGGAGACGGCCCACTTGAGCGCCTTGCCCGTGCGGCTCTGGAGAGGGGGCGGAGGAGCCGCGATGACAGGCTGGGTGGCCGAGGCGGGCCGCACCGACGGGCGCCCGTAGGTGCCCTGCTGGTACGTCGTGCGCTGGTACTCCGGCGGCGCCGTGAAGGCGGGTTCCGGGGGCAGGATGCGGGGCATGGCCGCGACGGCCTTCGCCAGCTCGTCCGGGGTGGTGCACGGCTGTTCCTGCCGCGACGCGGTTGCGCCGTCGTTGGCGAGGGCGCGCATGGCCAGTTCGGAGAGACCGCGGTGGACACCGGCCCGCACCTGGTCCGGGGGGATCAGACCCAGGTCCTTGGGGAGCCCGGTGAGACCGTAGGCATCGCTCTCGTAGGGCCAGCGCCGGGTGAGGGCGGCGTAGAGCAGTGCGCCGATGGCCTCGGTGTCGGTGCGCAGCGGCTGAGCGGCGGTGATGCCGCGCAGCGCGGCGTTCACGGCCAGGCCGCGGATCCGGTACTGGCCTGTCGAGCTGCGCAGCACGGCGCCGGGAGTGAGGCGCAGATGCGCGAGCCCTTCGCGGTGTGCGGCGGCCATGGCCTGGGAGATCTGGCTCACGAGCTGGTAGGCGTCGTGGGCTTCGAAGGGGCCTGCGGCCAGCAGCGCCGTGAGCTCGGTGGCGTCGGGGAGCCATTCGTGGACGACGTAGACGAGGTCGTCCTCCTCCACGGCGTCCAGGACCTGGACGAAGCGCGGGTCACCGAGCAGTGCCGAGGAGCGGGCCGCGGCCAGCACCGAGCGGGCGCGCGGATGCTCGGCGGGAAGGAGGTGAACGCCTACCGCGCGCCGTAGCTTCTCGTCGACAGCACGCCAGCTGCTGAATCCGTCCAGTCGGGTGACGCACTCCTCGAGGCGGTACCGCCCGGCCAGTTTGTGACCGCTGTGCAGGTCGGGCGACGCAGGCACGGTGGCCGAGCTGTCGCTCCCACTCTCCGCGTCCTGCGGGCCTGTGCCCTCTGAGTCCTGGGTTTGTGCCGTCCCGTCGGTCGTGGCCGCGTCCGCCTTGGCGGTCAGCGGCTCGTCGCCGCCGTTGTCGGCCACGTCGACGGCAGCCGTGCTACGTTCCGCCACCGTCGTTCCTGCCTCCCCATCCGTTGCGCGATGCCAGCCAGCTCTGCACAGTCACGCCAATTGTGCCCACACTCCGGCGCTATGCACGACACGCGGTGTCCGGCGATGGTTGTGCGGCTCGGAGCTCATTCAGCGTCCGAGCCGTCCCCGGACCATGCCGACCATGCCGTTGAGCTCCTCGATACGCATCTTCTTCGCAGCGACGAAGAAGATGCCCAGGAGGACGACGCTGCCACAGACCAATGCCACCACGGAGCCGCCGGCTCCATCGCCGAGGGCCTTCAGAAGAGCGAAGCCCACGCCGCCGCCGACCACCGCCGCGGGGATCGCGGCGAGGCAGAGACGGGCGTAGGTGCGCACCACGCGGGCTCCGTCGAGGTCCCCGCCGAGGCGGTTGCTGAGCCGCCGCCAGGCGATGCCGACACCGACCGCGTAGGCCAGCCCGTAGGAGGCCGCCATTCCCACGACTGCCCACTGGGCCGGAAGAATCACGTAGCAGAGGGCGGAAGCAGCGGCATTGACCGCTGCCACGATCACCGTGTTGTAGAAGGGGGTGCGGGTGTCCTCGTACGCGTAGAAGCCGCGGAGTACGACGTACTGCACGGAGTACGGGATGAGGCCGAGGCCGAACGCCATCAGGATGAAGCCCATCGACCGTGCGGCCTCGGTGCCGCTGGAGGCGTAGAGCAGGGTGCACATCGGCAGGCCGAGCGCGAGGAAGGTGAAGGCGACCGGGACGATGGCCACCGCCGAGTTGCGCAGACCCTGCGAGATGTCGTCGCGGACGGCTCCAGGGTCGTTGTCGTGGGCGGCGCGGGAGATGCGGGGCAGCAGGGCCGCCATGACGGAGACGGTGATGATGGCCTGCGGCATGCCCCAGATCAGCTGGGCGTTGGAGTAGGCGAGAAAGCCTGTGCCGTCCTTGCCGGAGAGGCTGCCGGCCGAGGTCGCCAGCTGGGTGACGACGATGACGCCCGCCTGGTTGGCCAGCACGAACAGGACGGTCCACTTGGCGAGCTTGATCGTCTTCCCGAGTCCGTGGCCCTTCCAGTCGAAGCGGGGACGGAAACGGAATCCCGCCTCACGGAGGTACGGGATCATGGCGAGCGCCTGGACCACCAGGCCGAGCAGCGTGCCGATGCCCAGGAGCTGCACACCCTCCGGCGGGATCGTCTCCACGCCCATGCGGGATTCGGCCGAGGTGCCGTAGACCCAGATGAACAGGCCGAAGGTGAAGATCATGACGATGTTGTTGAGGACCGGGGTCCACATCATCGCGCCGAACCGGCCGCGGGCATTGAGGATCTGGCCCATGACCACATGGATGCCCATGAAGAAGATGGTGGGCAGGCAGTAGCGGGCGAAGGTGACCGCGACGCTGTTGGCGGCCTCTTTGTTCGCAATCGTCGGCGACATCATGTGGATGAGCCATGGCGCAGCGAAGACGGCGAGAGCGACGATCACAGCGAGTGCGACCATGACCAGCGTCAGCAGCCGGTTGGCGAAGGCCTCGCCGCCGTCCTCGTCGTCCTTCATGGACCGGACGAGCTGGGGGACGAAGACCGAGTTCAGCCCACCGCCCACGGTCAGGATGTAGATCATCGTCGGCAGGGTGTACGCGATGGTGAAGCTGTCACCGAGCATCGCGGCACCCAGCGCCGCGGTGATCACGAGGCTGCGGACGAAGCCGGTGAGCCGGGATACCAGGGTGCCGGCCGCCATCACCGCGCTGGACTTCAGTATTCCGGCGGCACGGCCTCCGGACTTCGGCGGGACGGGCGCCGGGGCCGCCTCGGGCTCGGCCGGAGGGCCGGGAGGCCGGCCCGACCCCTCCTGGTCGCGGAAGAGGTGCGCGAAGGCGTCCTGCTGGTCGCCGGAGGCCTGGGTGACCAGGTCGTCCACACCTACGTACTGGGTGGTCGCCGCGTGGTCGCCGTACGGAAGGTGCCGGGAGGGGCCTGCGGGCTCCGGTGGCGGCGTCTGGGCCCAGATCCGGGGGTCCGGGGCGTACTGGGCGGCGGGAGGCTGCTGGTAGAGGGCCTGCGGCTCCTGGTAGGTGCCGGGAGGCGGCGGCGGATGTGAGGCGCGGTCGTAGAGCGCCTCCGCCACCGGGTCCTGCGCGGCGAGGTCCTGGGCACGGTACGGGTCGTGGTCGTACGCGTGCTGCAGGTACGGGTCGGGTGCCTCTCCGTCCTGCCCGGCGCCCGGTGGCACCGGCGGGCCGCTGGAAGAACCAGCTCCGCCCGCACCCTGGCCGCGGTCACCGTCGTACGGCGCGTTCATCGAAACCCCACCTCATTGTCCCCGGCCGACAGGCCCCGACAGACATCGCTCAACGGTCCACTTTCTCACCCGGGCCCGACGGGTTCCCGCTTTCCGGACCGGTGTCCGGCGTCGGGTCACTCGGCTGCTCGGGTTCGCCGCCGTTGTTCTCCACTGCTCCGCCCGCGACGGTGCGCTTGCGGTGGGTGTACATCCTGATGCCTGCCAGGACCAGCAGCAGCAGTCCGCCGGCGATGACCAGAAGAACGGTCGGTGTGACTTCCGAGACCTTCACGGTGAAGGTCATCTCCTCGCCGTACGGCACGCCGTCCGCGGTGAAGAGCCGCGCGGTGACCTGAGCCTGTCCGTTGGCGTTGGCCGCGGCGTCGAACTTCACGGACTGGCTGTGCCCGCCCGCGATCTCGACAGGCTTTTCGGCGACCGCTCCGCCGTCGTTGAGCTTGAGCCGGGTGGCGTTGCCCGACGTCAGACGGAGAACGAGGTGATCGACACCCTGGACCAGCTTGTTCTGCACAGTCACAGGAATCGTGGCGCTGCGCCCGGACAGGGTCACGTCGGACTTCGTGATCAGCTGAACCTCGTTGCTGAGGCCCTGCAGGTAGGTGCGGACGGCGTCACGGTACCGCTGCGCCTCCAACGGCTTGCCGCGCCACGACGTCGACACGGAGCGGTTGATCGCGTTTCCGAAGGGCGTCACCACCCGGTCGGGCTGCGTGAGGATGACCTGGAAACTGTCGAGTGAGTCCTGCGTCGTCCTGATGTCCTGGAACGCCTGGGTGGGCAGCTCCTGGCTCCGCAGCTTCTTCGGGTACTGAGAGGCACTGGGGACCTTGGTGATGGCCTGCGCGTCGGGCTTCTGCTCGGCTGCGGCCGTCAGGTCGAGGGGTTCTGTCCAGTGTTCGTCCGTGAGGGCCTGCAGCGCGCGCGCCATGCTCTGGGCCTGGGCAGCGGTGGGCGTCCTCTGAGGGGCGACGACGATGCTGCGCTCGTTGTCCGGGGCCTGCTCCGTCACCGCCAGCGTCTGGGCCAGGAATTTCTGGACCGCCAGGGTGGATGCGCCGGCCTTGGACATGTCGCCGGTGAACGCGGTGGAGAGCCGGTGGTCGGCGACGACGGCGGTGGTGCCACCACCGATCGGCCGCGCCGACGTCGGTGTGTAGGGCAGTCCGGCGGTCTCCTGGAGGCTGTCGCTGCGGGCGATCACCTTGTGCGCCCCGGCGGAGGTCGCTACGTCGACGACGGAGGGATCGATCGCACCGTCCACGGGCCAGGCGAAGTCGGTGCTCGGCTTCACGTGAAGGACGGTCTCCACCGTCGTGCCGGCGACCTCGGTCGCGGTCTGCAGATGGCTGAGGGCACCCGAGACGTTCTTGCCGCGGTGGGCGATGGACGCGAGATCGGGGTCGGCGAACGGCAGGGCCACCACCTTTCCCTCCTTCACCGCCGCCTGGAGGTCCGCGAGCCACTTCTTGGCGATGGCCTGGTTCTTGCCGGCGACCGTGGTGTCGCCGGACTTCACGCGGTAGTTCTTCGTCATGGCGTCGACAGAGGCCAGCAGGTCCGGGTCGATCACCCAGGTGACAGGGAGTTGCCGTCCCAGCGAGACCAGCTGTTCCAGGCGGCCGCCGGGAGCGAGTTCCAGAGCCAGATCGTCATTGGCGAACACGGGGGTCTGCTGTTCGTCGGACCCCGTCTCCGCTGTGACATGCGCCGACGCGATCAGCGGCCAGAGGAAGGTGAGCTTGGTCTTGCTCTCGGCGTCCTCCGGCTGCCACGGCAGGAAGGTCCGCTGGATGCCGAGCACCTGGTCGTACGCGTAGTCGGTGGTACGGCCCGTGAGGGAGACACCCAGCTGGTAGACGCCCTCCGTGCCCAGATCCAGCTTGTCCACCGGCACGGAGAGGGAGAAGTCCCGGCTGACCCCGGCCGCGAGCTCGGGGACCTTCAGCGTGTAGTCGCCCCCGAGCTTGGCCGGGTCACTCCCGGGCAGGTACCCGGTGCGCTTGGCGGCCGCGTCGACCGCGCCCCTGCCGGAGAGCCTCGGCCCGACGCGCAGGTCGACCTCCGAGTCCGTCACCGTCTTCTTCCCTCTGTTGGTGAGGGTGCCGGAGACGGTGAGCGTGTCGCCCTCGACCGGTGTGCTGGGCGCCAGCGTGTCCAGGGACACATCGACGGTGCGCGAACCGGTCGGGGCCTTGGTGGCCGCCTCGGCCTGGGCCGAGGGGGCCGCAGGACCGGCGAGGAGGCCGGCGATCAGTGGTGCCCCGACGATCAAGGAGGCTGTGCGCCGGAGCCACCGGCGGGCAGGGGAGGGATTCATCCCCTGAAAGTCTGCCGCCTCGGCCACGCGTATCCGTCCCTCGTCGTCGTCAGCTGGTGCCGGCCCTGCCGGTCTCTGCGTCCCCGCATGGTAACGATGCGCCCGACACCTGAGTGCCGGGGACCGTGCCACATGATCGGGAGAGTCTCGCAGGGGTGCAAGAAACGATGACGCCCGGGCCGGTCCGGGCACGTACCCTTTTCTGTTGTGCCGAACGCCAACGAAGACAGCCCCCGTGCACTGAGTCAGGTGCAGCACCGCGCAGTCACCGAACTGCTGCGGGTGTCCCCCGTCGCCGATGACCTCGCTCTCCGATTCCAGGAGGCCGGATTCGGCCTCGCCCTGGTCGGTGGGTCCGTCCGCGATGCGTTGCTCGGCAGGCTCGGGAACGACCTGGACTTCACGACCGACGCCCGCCCGGAGGACGTACTCAAGATCGTCCGTCCCTGGGCCGACTCGGTCTGGGAGGTCGGAATCGCCTTCGGCACCGTCGGCTCCCAGAAGGACGGCTACCAGATCGAGGTGACGACCTACCGGTCGGAGGCGTACGACAGGGCTTCACGCAAGCCCGAGGTCTCCTACGGCGACTCGATCGAGGAAGACCTCGTGCGCCGTGACTTCACCGTCAACGCCATGGCCGTCGCCTTGCCGCAGAAGGAGTTCATCGACCCGCACGGCGGCCTCGACGACCTTGCTCAGCGCGTCCTGCGCACTCCGGGCACGCCTGAGGCGTCCTTCTCCGACGACCCTCTTCGTATGCTGCGCGCCGCTCGCTTTGCCGCGCAGCTGGACTTCGAGGTGGCTCCCGACGTCGTCAAGGCCATGACGGACATGGCGGGGCGGATCGAGATCGTCTCGGCCGAGCGGGTCCGTGAGGAACTCAACAAGCTGCTGCTCTCCGGCCACCCCCGTAAGGGACTGGGTCTCCTCGTGGACACAGGCCTGGCCGACCGGGTGTTGCCCGAGCTTCCCGCCCTGCGCCTTGAAAGTGATGAGCATCACCGTCACAAGGACGTCTATGAGCACTCCCTGACGGTCCTGGAGCAGGCCATCGACCTGGAGGAGGACGGCCCGGATCTCGTGCTGCGCCTCGCGGCCCTGCTCCACGACATCGGGAAGCCGAGGACGCGACGCTTCGAGAAGGACGGCCGTGTCTCCTTCCACCACCACGAGGTGGTGGGGGCCAAGATGGCCAAGAAGCGGATGACCGAGCTCAAGTACTCCAACGAGATGGTCAAGGACGTCTCCAAGCTCGTGGAGCTGCATCTGCGCTTTCACGGATACGGCGACGGGGAGTGGACCGACTCCGCGGTGCGCAGGTATGTGCGGGATGCGGGGCCCTTGCTGGACCGCTTGCACAAGCTGACGCGCTCCGACTGCACGACGCGGAACAAGCGCAAGGCGAACGCCCTGTCACGCACCTATGACGGGCTGGAGGAGCGCATCGCGCAACTGCAGGAGCAGGAGGAGCTTGAGGCGATCCGGCCCGACCTGGACGGCAACGAGATCATGCAGGTTTTGGGCGTGGGGCCCGGGCCGGTGATCGGCAAGGCCTACTCGTTCCTGCTGGAGTTGCGCTTGGAGAACGGTCCGATGGAGCGCGATGCCGCGGTCGATGCCCTCAAGAAGTGGTGGGCCGCGCAGGACTGAGCAGGCGGTCATGTTTCACGTGAAACATGACGTCGGGCGCCGGAGGGTGAGCGAGTGCAGTCGGTGAGGGGCGATGTTTCACGTGAAACAGCGCCCCTCACTCCTTGATGCGTGCGCGCTGAAGCGCGCTGCTCACCCGCCGCCGATGAATCATGGCCATCGAGACGACGGCGTAGAGCACGGCGACGCTGAGCACCACGACGACGGACCGCCCGTCAGGGGGAAGTGCGAGGGCGGACACGCCGGCGGCTGCGACGAAGGCGACGTTGAAGAGCACGTCGTAGAGCGAGAAGACCCGGCCGCGATAAGCGTCGTCCACAGAGGTCTGCACCTCGGTGTCCGCCGCGATCTTCGCTCCCTGTGTCACCAGCCCCAGGATGAAGGCCGCCACCAGCATCGGGCCGGGGGTGAACGGGAGCCCCAGTGCAGGCTCCAGGACAGCGGCCGCCCCGGCGCACCCAGCCAGCCACCCGTACCGTCCGAAGCGTCCGACCGCCCAGGGGGACATGAGGGCAGCGACGAAGTACCCCGCCGCCGACGCGCCGAGCGCGAGTCCGAGGAGGGCGAGACCGTCTGACTCGCTGTCGGACCAGGCGTAGCGGCACAGCATCAGCACCATCACCGTCAGCGCTCCGTAGCAGAAGCGGAGCACCGTCATGGCCGCGAGGGCGTGCGCCGCGTCCCTTCGCTCGGCCAGATGGCGCAAACCCGCGACGAGCCCCCGGGCCGTCGTGCCGAGTGCCTCGCGCAGTGGCACATGGTGCAGGGCCCGGTCCGGTCCCAGGAGCGTGCGGGGCAAGGTCAGTGAGGCCAGGGCCGAGAGGAGGTAGAGGGCAGCGCCCAGTACGACCACGGCGGCGTCGGACCCGTCCGTCAGGAGCCGGATGCCCAGGGCGAGGCCCCCGCCCGCAGTGGCGGCCAGTGTGCCGGCCGTCGGGGAGAGGGAGTTGGCGAGGACGAGCCGCTCGGTGTCGACGACGCGAGGGAGAGCTGCCGAAAGCCCGGCCAGCACGAATCGGTTGACGGCGGTGACGCAGAGCGCGGAGATGTAGAAGAGCCAGTCCGGTACGGAGCTCAGGAGCAGCACGGCCGTGCAGCAGGCCAGCGCGGCACGCAGCAGGTTCCCGTACAGGAAAACCTGGCGGCGGGGCCAGCGGTCGAGCAGGACTCCCGCGAAGGGGCCGATCAACGAGTACGGGAGCAGGAGGACAGCCATGGCGGAGGCGATGGCCCCCGGCGTGGTCTGGTTCTCCGGCGAGAAGACGACGTACGTGGCGAGCGCGACCTGATAGACGCCGTCGGCCGACTGGGAGAGAAGTCGTACGGCGAGCAGGCGACGGAAGTTCCGAAGGCGCAGGAGTACGCCCAGATCACGCACGACAGACATGTGTGCAAGGGTCACACATGCGGGGGACCTCCGGGCGTATTGCCCGGAGACCCCCCGACATGGACAAGCGTGAAGCAGTGAGTCGCTGGATCAGCGCTCGACGTCGCCGGCGATGAACTTCTCGACGTTCTCGCGGGCCTCGTCGTCGAAGTACTGGACCGGCGGGGACTTCATGAAGTACGAGGAGGCCGACAGGATCGGGCCGCCGATGCCGCGGTCCTTGGCGATCTTCGCAGCGCGCACCGCGTCGATGATGACACCGGCGGAGTTCGGGGAGTCCCAGACCTCGAGCTTGTACTCCAGGTTCAGCGGGACGTCACCGAAGGCGCGGCCCTCAAGACGCACGTACGCCCACTTGCGGTCGTCCAGCCAGGCCACGTAGTCCGAGGGGCCGATGTGGACGTTGTCCGCACCGAGTTCGCGGTCACGGATCTGCGAGGTGACGGCCTGCGTCTTCGAGATCTTCTTGGACTCCAGGCGCTCACGCTCGAGCATGTTCTTGAAGTCCATGTTGCCGCCGACGTTCAGCTGCATCGTGCGGTCGAGGATGACGCCCCGGTCCTCGAAGAGCTTCGCCATCACGCGGTGCGTGATGGTGGCGCCCACCTGGGACTTGATGTCGTCGCCGACGATCGGGACACCGGCCTCGGTGAACTTGTCGGCCCACTCCTTGGTGCCGGCGATGAAGACCGGGAGAGCGTTGACGAAGGCGACCTTGGCGTCGATGGCGCACTGCGCGTAGAACTTCGCAGCCACTTCGGAACCGACGGGCAGGTAGCAGACGAGGACGTCGACCTGCTTGTCCTTGAGGACCTGGACGATGTCGACGGGGGCGTCGGCCGACTCCTCGATCGTCTCGCGGTAGTACTTGCCCAGGCCGTCGTGGGTGTGGCCCCGCTGAACGGTCACGCCGGTGCTCGGCACGTCGGCGATCTTGATGGTGTTGTTCTCGCTGGCGCCGATGGCGTCCGCGAGGTCGAGGCCGACCTTCTTCGCGTCGACGTCGAAGGCGGCGACGAACTCGACGTCACTCACGTGGTACTCGCCGAACTGAACGTGCATCAGGCCGGGCACCTTGCCGGCCGGATCGGCGTCCTTGTAGTACTCGACGCCCTGCACCAGCGAGGCGGCGCAGTTGCCCACGCCGACGATGGCTACGCGAACCGAACCCATGCCGATTGCTCCCTGTGTGTTCTCGGTGTTCCCCGATGACGCCTTGCGGATCTGCGGGGATATCACTTGGTGTCGTCGGACGGATCCGGCCGGGAGTCGTCCCGGTGCCGGGGCAGGCCGCCCGTCTCTCCTGATGTGTCGTGCTGAGTGGAGCCCTCGGGCGAGGATCGTCGCTGATCCCGTCCCGACCGCTCGCTCTCGATGAGCTCGTTCAGCCAGCGCACCTCGCGCTCCACGGACTCCATGCCGTGCCGCTGCAGCTCAAGCGTGTAGTCGTCGAGTCGTTCACGGGTGCGGGCGAGAGAGGCGCGCATCTTTTCGAGGCGCTCCTCCAGCCTGCTGCGGCGTCCTTCGAGCACACGCATCCGCACCTCGCGCTCCGTCTGTCCGAAGAAGGCGAAACGAGCCGCGAAGTGCTCGTCCTCCCAGGAGTCCGGACCGGTGTGCGAGAGCAGCTCCTCGAAGTGCTCCTTACCTTCTGCCGTCAACCGGTAGACGATCTTGGCGCGGCGCCCGGCCAGCGAGGACGAGGGGGCGACCCCGCGGCCTGTGGCAGGCGGCAGTGCCGGAACGCTTCCCGGTTCCTCGATCAACCAGCCGTTGGCGACCAGCGTCTTGAGGCAGGGGTAGAGGGTGCCGTAGCTGAAGGCGCGGAAGATCCCCAGCGACGTGTTGAGGCGCTTGCGCAGCTCGTATCCGTGCATGGGTGACTCGCGGAGCAGGCCGAGTACGGCGAATTCGAGGATGCCGGAGCGCCTGCTCATCTTCGCCTCCTCCTCCGCCTGGTGCTTCCACGGGCCGTCGGACCCACCTTATGCCGTGCTGATGTATCGACTCGATACATCAGCACGATAGATCGGCCCGCGATGTTCGACAAGGGGAGGGTTCGTGAGCGGCGTCACATCCCCGATTCATAGGGAGTGACTTGCGTAATTTGGGGTGAAGTTCGGTCCCCAGAGGTTTTTGACCGTGCGTAGTCTGTGCGGCATGCAGACCACCGGGAACCGTGAGACGCCGCCGAGCGTCAGTTATCGCGGACTGTCGGATGTACTGCGGGTGAGCCTTCCGCACGGCTTGTCCGTAATTCGGGGGGACCGGATCTCAACTGCCGCTTCCAGGCGCTCTCGCCTGCCCGAGGAGTAGTCGTTCGATGAGCGAGCACCGTCGCAAAACGTCGCAACCGCAAGGTGGCGGGCGCGCAGCGGCCAGACGAGCCGCCCAACAGCCTGCTGGACGTCGCACCGAGTCGTCACGAAGAGTGCCAACAGCATCACCTTCCGGAGCGCACGGCGACGAGCCGGCTTTCGCCAGTCGCGCCGAGGCCCGTCGCGCCGCCCAGCGCGGCGGCGGCAGGCGTCGGGGAGGTGGCGACAGCAGCGGTCACGAAGGCCGTGGCCGGGGTCGTGCCGACTCCGGCAAGAAGCGCTTCATCGACTACCCGCGGGCCGGCAAGTACGGCTTCCGCCGCTGGGTTCCGTCGTGGAAGCTGGTCTCCGGCCTGTGCCTGGGTTTCCTGGGCCTGATGATGGGTGCGGCCGGTATCGCGTACGCGCTGGTGGTTCCGCCCGAGATCAAGGACCTGGCCACCGCGCAGAACAACGTCTACTACTGGGACGACGACACCCAGATGGTCGCCACGGGCGGTTCCGTCAACCGCCAGGAGATCGATTACGCCCAGATCCCCGAAGCGATGCGGAACGCCGTCATCTCGGCCGAGAACAAGTCGTTCAATTCCGACAGGGGCATCGACCCCATGGGTATCGCCCGGGCCTTCTGGAACATGGCCCGGGGCGGTGACACCCAGGGCGGTTCCACGATCACCCAGCAGTACGTGAAGAACTCCATGCTCTCCCAGGACCAGACCCTGAGCCGGAAGTTCAAGGAACTCTTCATCACGCTCAAGGTCGGTGAGACCGTGAGCAAGAAGGAGGTCATGGCGGGGTACCTCAACGTCTCCTACTACGGCCGGGGTGCGTCGGGGCTCCAGGCGGCGGCGCGTACGTACTACGGCAAGGACGCCGAGAAGCTCAACGAGAGCGAGTGCGCGTTCCTGGCGACGCTGCTCAAGGGCGCGAGCTACTACGACCCCGCGGGTGCCCCGGACGTCGACTCGGTGAACGCCACGGCTGAGAAGAACACCGAGCGGGCCACGAAGCGCTGGAAGTGGATCCTCGACGAAGAGGTCAAGGACGGCCGGCTGAGCGCGGAGAAGCGCAAGACCTTCACCGAGTTCCCCATGCCGGATCCGCCGAAGAAGGACGCCAAGCTCGGCGGCCAGACCGGGTACCTGGTCGACCTCGCCACGAAGTACTTCCTCGCGCACAACAAGGAGGGCGTGACCGAGAAGGAACTGGCCCGGGGCGGCTACGAGATCCACACGACCTTCAACAAGAAGAAGGTCGCGGAGCTAGAGAAGTCGATCAAGAAGGTGTACGACGCCAAGATCGACCCCAAGAAGCGGCCCGACAAGGACACGCACGTCGAGTTCGGCGGTGCGTCGGTGGACACCGAGACGGGCGCCATCATCGCCACGTACGGCGGTCAGGACGCGACGCAGCACTACACCAACAACGCCGACGCGACCGGTGCGCAGGTCGGTTCGACGTTCAAGCCGTTCGTGCTGGCGGCCGCCATGGAGCACGGGAAGCGAGACCCCAAGAGGGGCGAGGAGCAGAGCGACTCGGAGCGTACGCCCGTCTCGCCGAAGAGCATCTACAACGGCGACAACGAGCTGAAGATCAATCTGTACAACGGTCAGGTCTGGCAGAACGAGGAAGGCAAGGAGTGGCTCCAGACCAACGACGGTGACCACAGCTACGGGGACATCACCCTCCGTTACGCCATGCAGGAGTCCGCCAACTCCCCGTACGTCCAGCTCGGCATGGACGTCGGCACCGACAAGGTGAAGGAGGCGGCCATGGCCGCGGGGCTGCGCGACGACGACTACATGGCGGACTCGAGCGTCCCCTCGTTCTCCATCGGGACCTCTTCGCCGAGCGCCATCCGGATGGCCGGCGCATACGCCACCTTCGCCACCAGCGGCAAGCAGCGTGAGCCCTTCTCGGTCACCGAGGTCAAGCACAGGGGCGAAATCGTGTACCAGCACGACACGGAGACCAAGAACGGGTTCCCCAGCGTCGTCGCGGACAACGTCACCGATGTGCTGAAGAACGTCGTCGAGAACGGGACAGGCACTCCGGCCCAGATCCCAGGGCGTGACGTCGCGGGCAAGACCGGTACCACGGACGGCAACAAGTCGGCCTGGTTCGTCGGCTACACACCGCAGATCTCGACGGCCGTCAGCATGTTCCGGATGGACGACGACGAGACGAAGAAGAACCGCGAGTTCCTGGAGATGTACGGCACGGGCGGCGAGAAGTCGATCCACGGTGCCTCGTTCCCGGCGCAGATCTGGCAGGACTACATGACCGAAGCGGTGAAGGGCACGAAGGTCGTGAACTTCCCGAAGCCGGAACCGATCGGCGAGACGCTCTTCGGCGGCGGCGCGGTCAGCCCCAGCCCGACGCCGAGCCCGACGCCCTCGCCCTCGGAGTCCAGCGAGGAGCCGGCGCCCCCGTCTCCCACCACGTCGTCCCCGTCCCCCTCGGCGAGCGAGACGTGCGCACCGCTCGACTGGGAGTGCAGGAACAACCAGGACGGCGGAGCCACCAACGGCAACGGCAACGGCAACGAAGGGACCACCGAAGGGACGGCCGACGGTGGGACGGATGCCGGAACCTCGGACGGCGGGACGGACACCGGAGCGACCGAAGGGTCGACCGAAGGCACGACCGAAGGCACGACAGAGGGCGAGGAGAACGGTCGCGGCGGGATCTTCGGCGGCGGCGGTTAGCACCCCTCAGGGCGGCGTGGATGACCCCACGCGCCCTCCGGGAGCCCCCTGAGGGGCCCTACCGGGCACGCGGACAAGGGCCGTCGGCACCTGACACAGGTGCCGACGGCCCTTCGTGTGCCGGGCGCGGGCAACGCCCGCCCACAGCCCCGTACGGCAGGATGTGCGGCATGCCAAGCGCAGAAGACACGAGCGTGCACCAGGAGCCGTCCGTCGTACCGCCCACGCGACAGGACGAGATCGCCGCAGCGGGCAGCGAACTGATCGGCGGACCCGCGGGCCGCTGGGCACGGTTCGGACCGGGACCACTGACACCGGTGCGCGTCATCGTGCTCGTGACCATCGGGATGTTCGCGCTCGGCATGGTGCAGAAGATCCCCTGCTACGACTGGGCGTGGTTCCGCGGGACCAGTTCGCAGTACACGCACGCCTGCTATTCGGACATCCCGCACCTCTACCTCGGCCGCGGCTTCGCCGACGGCCTCGTGCCGTACTTCGACCGGCTGAGCGGCGACATGGCGTACCTCGAGTACCCCGTCCTGACCGGCCTCTTCATGCAGGTCGCGTCCTGGCTGACCCTGACGCCGTCCTCGGACCCCGCACAGCAGCGGGAGCAGATGTACTGGATGGTCAACGCGGGCATGCTCATGGTCTGCGCCGTGATCCTCGCGGTGTGCGTCGCCCGTACGCACCGGCGGCGTCCGTGGGACGGTCTGCTGGTGGCGCTCGCACCGGCGCTCGCGCTCACCGCGACGATCAACTGGGACCTGCTCGCCGTCGCGCTGACAGCGGCGGCGATGCTCATGTGGTCGCGCGGCAGGAGCGTGGCGTTCGGAATCCTCATCGGCCTCGCCACCGCCGCGAAGCTCTACCCCGTCCTGCTCCTCGGACCCCTGCTTGTGCTGTGCTGGAGGGCCGGGAAGTGGCGGGAGTACGGGACGGCGCTCCTCGGCGCGGCGGCGGCCTGGCTGGTGGTCAACCTGCCGGTGATGCTGTACGCCCCCGAGGGGTGGAAGAAGTTCTACACGTTCAGCCAGGAACGGCAGATCGACTACGGCTCGTTCTGGCTGATCATCACCCAGCGCACCGGTCGGCCCATCGACGTGTCCACGGTGAACACGGCCTCGGTCCTGCTGATGGCCGTGCTGTGCGCGGGCATCGCGGGGCTGGCACTGACCGCCCGTCACCGGCCGCGCTTCGCCCAGCTGGCGTTCCTCGTGGTGGCCGCCTTCATCCTGACGAACAAGGTCTACTCGCCGCAGTACGTGCTCTGGCTGATCCCGCTGGCCGCGCTCGCAAGGCCGCGCTGGCGGGACTTCCTCGTCTGGCAGGCCTGCGAGGTCATGTACTTCCTGGGGATCTGGTTCTACCTCGCGTACACGACGAGCGGTGACAAGCACCAAGGGCTGCCGCAGGACGGCTATCAGGTCGCGATCGCCCTGCACCTGGCGGGCACGCTCTACCTCTGCGCGCTGATCGTCAGGGACATCCTGAGGCCGGACCGGGATCCCGTGCGGCTCGACGGCTCCGACGACCCGTCGGGCGGGGTGCTCGACGGGGCGCCGGACCGGAAGGCGTTTCCGCAGGTGCGCCCTCATACGGACCAGCACACGGCACCCGCGGCCGAGGGACCGCGGGTGGAGTGGGGCACTGCCGGAAGAACGGCTTCCGACTGAGAGGGGGCCGGGGTTACCGGTCCACGAGGCGGTCGAACTGGGTGGTGGTGTGGCGCAGGTGGGCCACCAGCTCGTCGCCGACCCTCGGCTCCTGGGCGTCCGAGGGCACGAAGAGGATCGACACCTGCATGTGCGGCGGCTCGGCGAACCAGCGCTGCTTGCCCGCCCAGACGAACGGCGACAGGTTGCGGTTGACCGTTGCCAGCCCGGCGCGCGCGACGCCCTTGGCGCGCGGCATCACCCCGTGCAGGGCCTTCGGTGCCTCCAGGCCGACACCGTGGGAGGTCCCGCCGGCGACGACGACCAGCCACCCGTCGGACGCGGCCTTCTGCTGGCGGTAGCCGAAACGGTCCCCCTTGGAGACGCGCGTGACGTCGAGCACCGCGCCGCGGTACTCCGTCGCCTCGTGGTCGCCGAGCCAGAGCCGTGTGCCGATGCGCGCGCGGAAGAGCGTCTGCGGGAACTGCTGCCGCAGGCGCGCCAGTTCCTCGGCCCGCAGGTGGCTGACGAACATCGTGTGCAGCGGCAGCCGGGCAGCACGCAGGCGGTCCATCCAGGTGATGACCTCCTCGACCGCGTCGGACCCGTCCGTGCGGTCGAGCGGCAGGTGCAGCGCGAAGCCTTCGAGACGTACGTCCTCGATGGCCGCGTGCAGCTGGCCCAGCTCCTCCTCCTTCACACCGTGGCGCTTCATCGAGCTCATGCACTCGATGACGACGCGGGCGCCGACCAGGGCGTGCACCCCGTCCACGGAGGAGACGGAACGGATCACGCGGTCGGGCAGCGGCACCGGCTCCTCGCCGCGGCGGAAGGGCGTGAGCACCAGCAGGTCGCCGCTGAACCAGTCCTTGATGCGAGCGGCCTCGTACGTGGTTCCGACGGCCAGCGTGTCGGAGCCGAAGCGGATCGCCTCGTCGGCCAGGCGCTCGTGTCCGAAGCCGTAGCCGTTGCCCTTGCAGACGGGCACGAGGCCCGGGAACTGGTCCAGGACGGACTTCTGGTGCGCCCGCCAGCGCGCGGTGTCGACGTAGAGGGAGAGCGCCATGGCCGGCCCGGAACCTTTCTGGTGGCTGCGGTGTGCGTGAGAGAGGGGTGGAACTGATGGATGGTGGTCAGGATGCGCTCAGCGGCGCGACATGTACATATCGAGCGCCTTGTGCAGCAGCTTGTTGAGGGGGAAGTCCCACTCGCCGACGTATTCGACGGCTTCCCCGCCCGTGCCGACCTTGAACTGGATCAGGCCGAAGAGGTGGTCGGTCTCGTCCAGCGAGTCGCTGATGCCGCGCAGGTCGTAGACGGTCGCGCCCATCGCGTACGAGTCGCGGAGCATGCGCCACTGCATGGCGTTGGAGGGGCGGACCTCGCGGCCGATGTTGTCCGAGGCGCCGTAGGAGTACCAGACGTGCCCGCCGACGACGAGCATCGTGGCAGCCGACAGGTTCACGCCGTTGTGCCGGGCGAAGTAGAGCCGCATGCGGTTGGGGTCCTCGGAGTTGAGCACCGACCACATGCGCTGGAAGTACGAGAGCGGGCGCGGCCGGAAGTGGTCGCGCACGGCGGTGATCTCGTACAGCCGCTGCCATTCGGCGAGGTCCTCGTAGCCGCCCTGGACCACTTCGACGCCGGCCTTGTCGGCCTTCTTGATGTTGCGCCGCCAAAGCTGGTTGAAGCCCTTGAGCACGTCCTCGAGGGAGCGGTTGGCCAGCGGCACCTGGAAGACGTAGCGGGGCTGGACGTCACCGAAGCCGGCGCCGCCGTCCTCGCCCTGCTGCCACCCCATCTTGCGCAGCCGGTCCGAGACCTCGAAGGCGCGCGGCTCGATGTGGCTGGCCTCGACGTCGCGCAGCCGCTTCACGTCGGGATCCTGGATGCCGGACTTGATGGCGGCCGAGTCCCAGCGGCGGATGACCACGGGAGGGCCCATCTTGACCGAGAAGGCACCCTGCTGCTTGAGGTGGGCGAGCATCGGCTGGAGCCACTCGTCCAGATTCGGGGCGTACCAGTTGATGACCGGGCCCTCGGGGAGGTACGCGAGGTAGCGCTTGATCTTGGGCAGCTGGCGGTAGAGCACCAGCCCGGCACCGACCATCTCGCCGTTCTTGTCGAACCAGCCCAGGTTCTCCGAGCGCCATTCGGTTTTCACGTCAGCCCACGCCGGGACCTGGCAGTGACTGGCCGAGGGCAGATTCTGGATGTACGCCAGATGCTGTTCTCGGCTGATGGTCCTCAGGGTCAGGCTCATGCGGGGCGCTCCTCGGCAGGTGTGTCCCCATCGGTCAGGGGCTCCGGCTCTCGCGCCGAAGCCTACTGTGACCGAGGGGCGCCCGGTCCGGCCCGTCAGGACCGCACCGGGCGCCACCCGCGCGGGATTGCCGGGCCGCACGCCCCGCGGGGCGGTCGGCCCCGGATATGCCGGTCAGGTGATGACGCCGCCGAAGAGGCCGCCGTGCGCCATGCCCAGGAGGAAACCGACTCCGGATGAGCCCATGCCCAGGATGAAGGCGAACCGCTGCCAGGTGGTCCTGGAGATGTACTGACCGTAAGCGCCGGTCAGGATGCCGATCAGCCCTGCCCACGAGCTGAGCAGGTGCAGGCTGTGGAACATCGCCGTCACGAACGCGAGGACGCCGAGGACCCCGGTCACCACCATCAGTGTTTCCTGGAGCGGGTGCGGCTTGCCGTCCGTGGCGAAGAGGGACCCGGTGGCCGGCCGGGCATTGGCCACCCGGCTGGGTGCGGGCCGGCTGCCGGCGGGTCGGACTGTCTGTGCCATGGAGCACCTCCTGGCGGGAAGGGCGGTGCGATGTAGCGCCTCTCACACCGCATCTGTCTCGATTGTGCGCCCTGAACACCGGATTTCAACCGGAAGCCGGTCTGCGGGTAGTCTGTACGGTCTGCACCGGTGTCTGCCTTGAGCCAGCACTGCAGCTCCCCTCGACTCCGAAGACGGGCGTTGTCAGTGGCGGCTGTTTTACTCGGAGACACTGATGCTTACGCATCACGACCCTCCTGCCACGGAACGACCGTGGCCGCTGAGTCCAAAGGAGGTGGGTTCCACATGCGTCACTACGAGGTGATGGTCATCCTCGACCCCGATCTCGAGGAGCGCGCAGTCTCCCCGTTGATCGAGAACTTCCTCTCCGTCGTCCGTGAGGGCAACGGAAAGGTCGAGAAGGTCGACACCTGGGGCCGTCGTCGTCTCTCTTACGAGATCAAGAAGAAGCCTGAGGGCATCTACTCGGTCATCGACCTGCAGGCCGAGCCTGCGGTCGTCAAGGAGCTCGACCGACAGATGAACCTGAACGAGTCGGTCCTCCGGACCAAGGTCCTCCGTCCCGAGACCCACTGAGCATCTAGCTCAGCGGTCATCGGGTTCGAGTAGCAAGCAGCCAGAAGCAATCCCCGCCGAGAGGTTCACCCATGGCAGGCGAGACCGTCATCACGGTCGTCGGCAATCTCGTCGACGACCCCGAGCTGCGCTTCACCCCGTCCGGTGCGGCGGTCGCGAAGTTCCGTGTCGCGTCCACTCCCCGCATCTTCGACCGTCAGACCAATGAGTGGAAGGACGGCGAAGGCCTGTTCCTCACCTGCTCGGTCTGGCGTCAGGCGGCGGAGAACGTCGCGGAGTCGCTTACGCGAGGCATGCGCGTCGTCGTGCAGGGCCGGCTGAAGCAGCGGTCCTACGAGGACCGTGAGGGCGTCAAGCGCACGGTCTACGAGCTGGATGTCGAGGAAGTCGGCCCCAGCCTGAAGAGCGCAACGGCCAAGGTCACCAAGACCACAGGTCGCGGTGGCCAGGGCGGCGGCCAGGGTGGATACGGCGGCGGCCAGCAGGGTGGCGGCAACTGGGGCGGCGGTCCCGGTGGCGGTGGCCAGCAGGGCGGCGGCGGTGCTCCCGCCGACGACCCGTGGGCCACCAATGCGCCGGCCGGCGGCCAGCAGGGCGGGGGCCAGCAGGGCGGCGGGGGCGGCTGGGGCGGAAGCTCCGGCGGCTCCGGCGGTTCCGGCGGCGGCTACTCGGACGAGCCGCCCTTCTAGGGCTGCTCGTACCCCCACTTCTTGATCACACAGGAGAAACACCATGGCGAAGCCGCCTGTGCGCAAGCCTAAGAAGAAGGTCTGCGCGTTCTGCAAGGACAAGACCCAGTACGTGGACTACAAGGACACGAACATGCTGCGGAAGTTCATTTCCGACCGTGGCAAGATCCGTGCCCGCCGCGTCACCGGCAACTGCACGCAGCACCAGCGTGACGTCGCCACGGCAGTCAAGAACAGCCGTGAGATGGCGCTGCTGCCCTACACGTCCACCGCGCGATAAGGGAAGGGTGACCGAATCATGAAGATCATCCTCACCCACGAGGTCACTGGCCTCGGTGCCGCCGGCGACGTCGTGGACGTCAAGGACGGGTACGCCCGTAACTACCTGGTTCCGCGTGGCTTTGCCATTCGCTGGACCAAGGGTGGCGAGAAGGACGTGGCGCAGATCCGCCGCGCCCGCAAGATTCACGAGATCGCGACGATCGAGCAGGCCAACGAGATCAAGGCCAAGCTCGAGGCCGTGAAGGTCCGTCTGGCTGTTCGCTCCGGCGACGCCGGCCGCCTCTTCGGTTCCGTCACCCCGGCTGACATCGCCTCGGCGATCAAGTCCGCCGGTGGTCCGGACGTCGACAAGCGTCGCGTCGAGCTCGGCTCGCCGATCAAGACGCTCGGCGGACACCAGGTGTCCGTCCGTCTGCACCCCGAGGTTGCCGCGAAGCTCGGTATCGAGGTCGTTGCTGCCTAAGGGCACAGCTCAGCAGAGCTAGGTGAAGGGCCGCACCCCCGGGTGCGGCCCTTCGTCGTTTCACGTGAAACCGGGCTGCGGTGTCACGTGAAGGAGCGGTTTCACGTGAAACGGCACAACCCGGCTCCTGTTCAGGTCACGCGGTTCAGCGCGTGGCTCCGGTCACGATCCAGCGACCGGACCGCATACGCATCCACAGCGTCACCAGCCGGACGGTCATCATCAGCGTCATCGCCCCCCAAAGGGCGGTGAGGCCACCTCCGAAGCTGGGGACGAGGAGGGCGGCCGGAGCGAAGACGGCCAGCGTCAGAACCATCGCCCAGGCGAGATAACGGCCGTCGCCCGCGCCCATCAGTACGCCGTCGAGAACGAAGACCACCCCGCAGATCGGCTGGGAGAGAGCCACGACGAGCAGTGCCGGCAACAGGGTGTCCTGTACGGACGTGTCGCCGGTGAAAAGGGGGACGAAAAGTGGCCGGGCGAGCACGATGACCACCCCGAGAACCACCCCCGAGCCGATCCCCCACTGGACCATCCGGCGGCAGGCCTCGCGGGCACCCTTGGCATCGTCCGCCCCTAGATAGCGGCCGATGATGGCCTGCCCTGCGATGGCGATGGCGTCGAGTGCGAAGGCCGTAAGACTCCAGAGCGACAGGATGATCTGGTGCGCGGCGATATCCGTGTCGCCGAGACGGGCGGCGACGGCGGTCGCGATCATCAGGACCGCTCGCAGGGAGAGCGTACGGATCAGAAGAGGCACGCCTGCCTGAGCGCTCGCTCGGATGCCCGCCGCATCAGGTCGTAGCGACGCCCCATGTCGACGGGCCCCACGGACCACGACGACCAAGTAGACGAGCGCCATGCCCACCTGGGCGATGACGGTGCCCCATGCGGATCCTGCGATTCCCAGCCCGGCCCCGTAGACGAGACCGGCATTGAGGGCGCCATTGGCGGCGAACCCGCCGATGGCGACGTAGAGCGGTGTCCGGGTGTCCTGCAGTCCGCGCAGGACACCCGTCGCCGCGAGCACCACCAGCATGGCGGGGATACCGAGGCTGGAGATCCGCAGATACGTGGTGGCGTACGGGGACGCGGTGTCGGACGCTCCGAAGATGTCGACCAGCCACGGTGCCAGCGGGAGGGTGACGGCGACAACGGCGGCACCGATCAGCAGGGCCAGCCAGATGCCGTCCATGCCCTGACGAATGGCGGACGCCAGATCCCCTGCACCGACCTGGCGGGCGACCGCGGCTGTGGTGGCGTAGGCGAGGAAGACGAAGACGCTCACCGCGGTTGTCAGCAGGGCGGCGGCGACCGCCAGGCCGGCCAGTTGCGGGGTTCCCAGATGTCCGACGATGGCGCTGTCGACCATGACGAAGAGGGGCTCGGCAACGAGCGCGCCGAAGGCCGGGACGGCGAGTGCGACGATCTCGCGGTCATGCCGACGGCGGGAGGGTGGCTGTGCCGTGTGCGCCTGGGTCATGGGCTAAATCTAATCTTCCACAGGTAAGAGATGCAATGCGGTTGGGGCCCTTACCTGGCCTGGGTTCCCTGGCTCACCGGAAGACCGTTTCCGGTGATCTCGATCTGAGGGGAAAAGTTTTTCTCCCCCACAGCCGGTGGATTGAGAAACAGCAGGTCAGAGGGATCTTTGGTGGGTGGTTATGAGTTTGTCCACAGTGCTGTCCCCCGGTCCGTGCACAGGATCGGACGAGTTCTCCACAGCATCTGGTCCGTCATCCACATGCCCTGTGGATAACCAGATTGGCTGACGGTGCGGACCGGCCTACCGTGGTGCGGCGCCCGCACTCCGTTCCGGCATGGAAATCCGCAGAACTTGACGCGCCGGAACCGGAGTCGGGCGTCTTGTTTGTCGGTGCCGTGCCGTAAGAAAGAGTGGCACGGTTAGGTCCGCGAAGCGGACGGGAGGAGGTGGCCCGGTGAGCATTCCCGAGCCTTTGGACGACCCCTGGGCCGATGTCGGTCCCAGTGACCGTCTGCCCGTTTCCCGTCAGCGCCGCGGCGAGGGCAAGGGGCGCGACGAGCAGCATGAGCGGGGCCGGGAGAGCGGCTGGGACGGCGGGTCGTCCGGCTTCGAGCGGGTACCTCCCCAGGATCTGGACGCCGAGCAGTCCGTCCTCGGGGGCATGCTGCTCTCCAAGGACGCCATCGCGGACGTCGTGGAGATCATCAAGGGTCATGACTTCTACCGGCCGGCCCACGAGACCGTCTATACGGCCATCCTCGACCTCTACGCCAAGGGGGAGCCGGCCGACCCGATCACGGTGGCGGCAGAACTGGTCAAGCGCGGTGAGATCACCAAGGTCGGCGGAGCGCCGTATCTGCACACGCTGGTCCAGTCCGTGCCGACCGCGGCCAACGCGTCGTACTACGCGGAGATCGTCCACGAGCGGGCCGTTCTCCGGCGTCTCGTCGAGGCCGGCACGAAGATCACCCAGATGGGATACGCGGCCGACGGCGACGTCGACGAGATCGTCAACTCCGCGCAGGCCGAGATCTACGCCGTCACGGAGCAGCGCACCAGCGAGGACTACCTGCCGCTCGGCGACATCATGGAGGGTGCCCTCGACGAGATCGAGGCCATCGGCTCCCGCAGCGGCGAGATGACAGGTGTTCCGACCGGATTCACCGATCTCGACGCCCTGACCAACGGCCTGCACCCCGGTCAGATGATCGTCATCGCTGCCCGCCCCGCAATGGGTAAGTCCACCCTCGCACTGGACTTCGCCCGGGCCTGCTCGATCAAGAGCAACCTGCCGAGCGTGATCTTCTCACTTGAGATGGGGCGCAACGAGATCGCGATGCGTCTGCTGTCCGCCGAGGCCCGGGTGGCGCTCCACCACATGCGTTCCGGGACGATGACCGACGAGGACTGGACGCGGCTCGCCCGTCGAATGCCGGACGTGTCGGCCGCGCCGCTCTACATCGACGATTCGCCGAACCTCTCGATGATGGAGATCCGTGCGAAGTGCCGTCGCCTCAAGCAGCGCAACGACCTGAAGCTCGTGGTCATCGACTATCTGCAGCTGATGCAGTCCGGCGGCGCCAAACGGGCGGAGAGCCGTCAGCAGGAGGTCTCGGACATGTCCCGAAACCTCAAGCTCCTCGCCAAGGAGCTGGAGCTTCCCGTCATCGCCCTGTCCCAGCTGAACCGTGGACCCGAACAGCGCACGGACAAGAAGCCGATGGTCTCCGACCTGCGTGAGTCGGGCTCCATCGAGCAGGACGCCGACATGGTGATCCTGCTCCACCGCGAGGACGCGTACGAGAAGGAGTCGCCGCGAGCGGGTGAGGCGGACCTGATCGTGGCGAAGCACCGTAACGGCCCGACGGCGACGATCACCGTGGCGTTCCAGGGGCACTACTCCCGCTTCGTGGACATGGCCCAGACCTGACGCACCGGCTTCGCGGACATGGCCCAGACCTGACGCACCGGCTTCGCGGACATGGCCCAGACCTGACGCACCGGCTTCGCGGACATGGTCAGGCCCGGACGCTCCAGCTCAGTCCGTCAGGGGCAGGCATTCGGCGAGCAGGCCGATGATGTCGCGCCAGGCTCGCTGGGTGTGCTGCGGGTGGTAGCCGACGCCAGGGAGCACGGTCTGGTCCACCGGGGGATGGTGGAAGGCGTGCAGGGCCCCGCCGTAGACCACGAGGCGCCAGTCGACGCCCGCGGCCTGCATCTCGGCGGCGAAGGCGTCCCGTTGCCGCGCGGGCATGATCGGGTCCTCCGACCCGACCCCCGCCCATACGGGGCAACGGATACGCGCTGCCTCGCCCGGCCGGCCCGTGGTGGTCGCGTTGACCGTTCCGATCGCGCGCAGGTCCACGCCGTCACGTCCGAGTTCCAGCGCGATCGCGCCCCCGGTGCCGTAGCCGACCGCTGCGATCCGGTCGGGATCGGTCCGTGGCTCGGCGCGCAGCACGTCCAGTGCCGCGTGGCCGATGTCCCGCATCCGGTCAGGGTCGGCGAGCAGAGGGGTCACGCGTGCCAGCATCTCCTGCGGATCGGCGAACCAGCGCCCGCCGTGGATGTCGAAGGCCAGCGCGACGTAACCCAGTTCGGCGAGTGCGTCCGCCCGGCGGCGCTGGAAATCGTTCAGACCCGTCCCCTCCGGACCGATGAGGACCGCGGGTCGGCGGTCGGCGCCCGCGGGGTGCGCGAGGTGCCCGATCATCGTCAGGCCGTCGGCAGGGTAGCGGACCGTGCACGTGGTGACCGTTGTCATGAGACGGGACTGTAGTGACAGCCGACCCCCGGCCGGGCCGGTATCAGCCCCCGGCAGAACGGCTCGTGCCCGGTCCACGGACCGGGGAATGACCACGTTCGGTGCCGACTTCTCGGCCGCCCGACTCGCCTTGGAGAACGTGCGCGCCTTCGACAACGGGGTGCTCGTCAGGACGTACCGCCGCACACGTTGACCGGACGGCTCGCTCGTGGTGTCCCTGGACGGCTCCTGCGTCGGCTCGTCGGCCGCCAAAAGCGTTCGTCAGGCTGACGAGGCTCGGGTCATGCTTGGGCATGACCTCTTCCGAAGCCCTGCTCCCCAGCACCCGGCGCGCGCTGCTGCACCGTGTCGCCACCGCGCAGTCCGAGGGCCGGACGCCCTCCCTCGTCGCCGCCGTACAGAGGGAGGGGAAGATCGCCTGGAGCGGTGCCCGTAGTTGTGTGGACGGCCATGAGCCCGACGGCGATACGCAGTTCCGGATCGGTTCCATCACCAAGACGTTCACCGCTGTGCTGGTGATGCGCCTGCGCGACGAGGGCTTGCTGGATCTGGACGACCCCCTGGAGAAGCACCTGCCGGGCACGGACGTCGGGCACCTGACCGTCTTCCAACTGTTGGGCCACAACGGAGGTCTGGCAGCCGAGACGCCCGCGCCGTGGTGGGAGAGGACCCAGGGCTCCACGCGCCCGGAGTTGGCGGATGTGCTCGGCGAGAGGCCGCTCGTCCACCCGGCGGGCCATGGGCACCACTACTCCAACCCGGGGTACACGCTGCTCGGCTCGCTCGTGGAGAGACTGCGCGGGGATGCCTGGGCGAAGGTGCTGCGCCGCGAGATTCTGGAACCGCTGGGGATGGACCGTACGACCCCGGAGGCGCATGCCCCGCACGCGGGCGGCTGGGCCGTCCACCCCTGGGCCGATGTCATGCTGCCCGAGCCGGCGGAGGACCTCGGCCTGATGGCGCCGGCCGGTCAGCTCTGGTCGACCACCACGGATCTGCTCCGCTTCGCGGCTTTCCTGGCCGAGGGTGACGAACGGGTTCTCCGTGCGTCCTCGGTCGCGGAGATGCGCGCTCCAGTCGCACCACCCGAAGCGGGTGACTGGGCCGGAACGTACGGCCTCGGGCTTCAGATCGTACGGCGCGGGAGCCGTACACTCCTCGGCCATTCGGGGTCGCTCCCCGGCTTCCTGGCCACGCTGTGGTTCAGCGTCGAGGACGACGTGGCGGCCGTGGTGCTCTCGAACGCCACCTCGGGCCCCCTGGTCGGTGCGGTGGCTGCGGAGCTCGTGCAGATCGTCGCCGACGCGGAGCCGAGGATCCCGGAGCCCTGGCGTCCGCTGCCCGAGGTCGACGATGAGCTGCTGGCGCTGACGGGGCCCTGGTACTGGGGTACGCAGGTCCACGCCCTGAAGCTGCTGACGGACGGGGGCCTCGAGTTGCAGCCGTTGCGGGGCGCCGGTCGCGCGGCCCGGTTCCGGGCCCGGCCCGACGGGACCTGGACGGGCCTCAACGGTTACTACGCGGGGGAGACGCTCAAGGTCGTACGCGCCGGCGACGGCACGGTGGACCATCTCGACCTGGGATCGTTCGTCTTCACCCGGGAGCCGTACGACCGGAGCGCGGCGATTCCCGGTGGGGTGGACGAGGGCGGCTGGCGAGGGCTCGCCCTCTGAGGGGCACGGGCCGGTGTTTCACGTGAAACGTCCTTGGTCGAGCGGGTCAGGCCGTCAGTTCGCGTTCCAGAGGCGTACGGAAGCGTGGGGTGACCCGGGCGTCCCCCGCCCACGCCGACAGCCGGCCCGCCTCTGCCTCGATGAGCTGTGAAGCCTCCCGCCCCACGTCGGACAGCAGGCGCCACACCGGCTCGCCGTCCGCGCGCTGGGCCCAGCCACCCACGATGCCGCCGTTCCACCACACCGTGGGGCCGATGTTGCCGGCACGGTCGAAGAGGGCGGCTCGATGACCGGTGGGCAGGTGAAAACCTCGGTCGGCCCAGCCCATCGCACTCGGGTCGAGACCGGGCAGCAGGGCCACCCAGGGCTCAGGGGAGGGTTCGGTGGCGACATCCCCGGCAGCGACCCAGCCGATGGCCCCGTTGTCGAGCATGACCTCCTCGGCGCCGACGGTGGCCAGGGCCGTGCGCGTCTCCCGGACGCCCCAGCCGGTCCACCACTTCAGATCGCCTTCCGTCGCCGGACCGTAGGAGAGGAGCCAGCGCCTGGTCACCTCCGCCCGGGCCTCTGCGGGATCCGAGGAGGGCCATGGCTCGGCCGCAGTCCAGCGGAACTGGCTGGACGTCCATGAACCGCGCGGCCGGTCCCGCCGGATGCGCCCGTCGGCGGCCAGCACCCGGATCACCCGGGTCGCGATTCCCTGCACCGTTTCCTGCCTCGTCCCGGGAAAGACGGTGATCTTCGTGCGCAGAGCCGGCACCGCCGCCGACAGCTCGCTCCCTGTGGCATGGCCCCGAGCGGTGAGAACGGCGAGCGTCTGGAGCTCGGTTTCGGCAAGCCACCGCTCGTCGAGCCCCTGGCCGTCCTCCCGCAGCTGCTTGAGGAGCCGCCGGCGCTCCTTGGCGGCCACGGCCCGTGCGCTCGACGCATCGATGGCGGGTGCGGCCGCCGCGGACACGGTGAACAGCGTGTTGCGCATGGAGAGCAGCCGCACCAGTGAGACGTCCTCGTAGAGCGCCCGCTCCACCGCCTCGACCCCGGGGTCGGTCAGCCGCGCGCAGACGGAGAGGAAGACCGTGGCGGCGTCGGTCGCATGCAGGGCGACGACGGCGTCCGCCACCTCGACGGCGGATGTCGCTCGGGCGGACGGGGCCAGCAGATGCCGCCGGCCGAGCCTGATCCTGCGCTGCTCGTCAGTGATGCGGTGCATGTGATCTCCCTGCCTGTCGAGCTGTCCGCAACCCTACGGTTCAGAGGGTGAGTTTGAAGCCCACATGGCTCGCGGTGAAGCCCAGCCGCTCGTAGAAACGGTGCGCGTCCGTACGGGTGGCGTCGGAGGTCAGCTGAACCAACTGGCAGCCCTGACGCCTGGATTCATCGACGGCCCACTGGATGAGCTGGGTGCCGAGGCCACTGCCGCGCTCGTCCGCGTGGACGCGGACGCCCTCGATGACGGAGCGGGTCGCACCACGCCGGGACAGCCCGGGCACGATCGTGAGCTGGAGGGTCCCGACGACGCGACCCTGGCGCACGGCCACGGTCAGATGCTGGTTCGGGTCGTCGGCGAGCCGACGGAACGCGGCGTGGTACGGCGCGAGGTCGCCCGGGGACTCGCGTTTCGCGCCCAGCGGGTCGTCGGCGAGCATGGCCACGATGGCGGGGATGTCCGCGAGTGCCGCAGGACGTATGTCGAGATCGCTCATGATCGGCAGACTACGTAAACCGGCCGGTTCAGGCCGGCACCTTCAGTGCCTCGACCGTCCGGACCAGCGGGGCGAGCTCCGGGTTCTCGGCAGCCTCGTCGAGAGCGGCGCGGAGCGCGGTGTCGTTGGTCGGCCGCGCCTCGCTCAGCAGCGTGAGACCCGCTTCGGTGACGTCGGTGTAGATCCCCCGCCGGTCCGTGTCGCAGAGATAGCGGGTGAGGAGCCCCCGGTCCTCGAGCCGGGTGACCAGCCGCGTGGTGGCGCTCTGGCTCAGCACCACGGCGTCCGCCACCTGCTTCATCTGCAGGTGCCCGCCGGTACCGCTGTGCTGGCGGCTCAGGACGTCGAGCAGGGAGAACTCGCGCGCGCTGAGGCTGTGGTGGGTCTGCAGGGCCCGTTCGATGCGGGCCTCGATCTTCCCGTGGAGCAGGGAGAGCGCGCACCAGCTCTGGGCGAGGGCCGTCAGTGCGGGGTCTGTCGCTGTCATGGTCTCTCCTCCGTACGGGAGCTGCTTCCCTCAGCTGCTCCCTCCAGGATAGGGCACAGGCGCAATAGCCCGCGCTTGCAATTAAAGAGCGCCTGCAATTATTGTGGACGCTCGTAAGGCGCAGACGCAATCTTTCGGAAAGGTCACTCCCATGCCGCTCGCGCTCCTCGCCCTCGCCATCGGCGCATTCGGTATCGGTACCACCGAGTTCGTGATCATGGGGCTGCTCCCCGATGTCGCGGCGGACTTCCAGGTTTCGATCCCGACCGCAGGTTTCCTGGTCACGGGTTACGCACTGGGTGTGGTCCTCGGTGCTCCGCTGATGACCGCCCTGGCCACCCGGGTGACCCGGAAGCGGATGCTGATGCTCCTGATGGGGCTCTTCATCGTGGGGAACGTCGTCTCCGCACTCGCCCCGACCTTCGGCGTGATGCTCACCGGGCGGGTGATCGCCTCACTCGCCCATGGCGCCTTCTTCGGTATCGGATCCGTTGTCGCGGCGGATCTGGTCGCCCCGGAGAAGAAGGCCGGTGCCATCGCCATGATGTTCACCGGGCTGACTGTCGCCAACGTCGTGGGAGTCCCGCTGGGGACCTTCATCGGCCAGACCCTCGGCTGGCGCGTCACGTTCTTCGTCGTGGCGGGGCTCGGTGTCCTCGGCCTCCTGGGTGTGGCGAAGCTCGTTCCTGAGCAGCCCAAGCCTCAAGGGGTGCGGATCCGCCACGAGCTGGCCGCGTTCCGCAATGTGCAGGTGCTGCTCGCCATGGCGATGACGGTCCTGGGCTTCGGTGGCGTCTTCGCGGCGATCACCTACATCACCCCGATGATGACGGAGACCGCCGGCTTCGCGACATCTTCCGTCACCTGGCTGCTGGTCCTCTTCGGGCTCGGGATGGTCGGCGGGAATCTGCTCGGCGGGAAGTTCGCCGACCGCCATCTGATGCCGATGCTGTACGTGTCGCTCGGTGCGCTGGCCGCGGTCCTGGCCCTGTTCACGCTGACCGCGCACAACAAGATCACCGCCGCGGTGACGATCGTCCTCATCGGGGCTCTCGGCTTCGCCACCGTTCCGCCGCTGCAGAAGCGCGTTCTCGACCAGGCGGCCGGCGCGCCCACCCTGGCCTCGGCTGTCAACATCGGGGCCTTCAATCTCGGAAACGCGCTCTCGGCGTGGCTCGGCGGCATCGTGATCGCGGCCGGGTTCGGTTACACCGCGCCCAACTGGGTCGGCGCAGCCCTCGCGGCGGCCGCACTCCTTCTGGCGGTGCTCTCCGGTGCTCTCGAGCGGCGCGCTGTCACACCAGGCCGACTGCTTGCCGCGCAGACTTCTGAACCTGCCGCGGCCGTCGGCTCCGTTGAGTCGGCCCCCACGGCTTCAGTACCGATGTCACGGTGAGGAAGAGATGCGTAGTGGTGGCCACCGTGGGTGCGATGACAGATCGATTGCACCGTGGGCCCCACACGGTGAGGCCCAGCCGGCTCACGGATCCCGCTACGGGGGCGACGTGGATGCCGCAGTGTCCGGGCCGCTGAGTGGTTTCACGTGAAACATGGCGCCGAACGCGGAGTGCGCGGCCACCCGGCAGCGGGAGCATCCCCCGCTCCTGACCTCGGCGTACGCGGGAGTGCCCCGCCCGCGCCGTACTCCCCCCGCCCGGATCAGCCCAGGTCGGGGGCGTGCATCGCCCGCACGCCCTCGATGTTGCCGTCCAGATAGTGCCGGAGCGACAGGGGTACGAGGTGTACGGCCGCGATACCGATGCGGCTGAAGGGCACCCGGACGATCTCGTACTCACCGCATGGTTCGTCGATTTCCGGCCCATGGCGACGCGACAGGTCCATCGAAGCCAGTCGGCAGACGAAGAAGTGCTGCACCTTCACGCCCTTGACGCCGCCACCGGCGATGTGTTCGACGGTGTCCACGAAACAGGGCACGACATCGACGATCTTGGCGCCGAGCTCCTCGTCGACCTCGCGGTGCAGCGCGTCGACGACGGTGGCGTCCTCCGGCTCCACTCCGCCACCCGGCGTGAGCCAGTACGGGTCGACCCCCGGCTTGGTGCGCTTGATCAGGATGAGGTCATCGCCGTCGAGGAGGACGGCGCGTGCGGTGCGCTTGACCACTGGACGTTCGGTCATGGCAAGAGAGTGGCCCGGGAAACCTGATCTGAAACTCCTCTCGGCCGACCGGTCACCAGTCCACGGCGGCGCGCACCAGCCACTCGTGTGCCCGCGCGATGTGCGGGAGACCGAGTGTGCCGGTCCTCGCGATGAGGAAGTACGTGCGCAGTGGTGGAATCGGCGGGTCCAGGAGTGCCACGACCTCCCCCCGCTCCAGCGCGTCCTCGCACAGATAGCGCGGCAGCACGGCGAGACCGGCGCCCGCTGCCGCGCACTCCAGAACCGCACGGAGGTCCGGCGCGATCACGGCGGCGGAGGGGGCGGGGCGGCTGTCGAAGACCGTCGCCCAGTAGCGGGAGACGAGGGGGAGGCTTTCGTGTACCTCGACCACCGGCAACTGCTCCAGGAGTACGGAGCCGTTGTGACGCAACGCGCCGGGACCCAGGCGCCCTGCCCAGCGCGGCGCGGCGACCAGGACGTGCTCCTCGTCGCAGAGTGTGGTCGACGTCAGCAGTCCACCGCGCGGGCGGGCGGTGGTGATGGCCAGATCATGATGTCCGGCCGCCAGTCCTTCCAGGGTGTCCTCGGAGTTCGCGACGAAGGTGCTGCGCAGCGCGAGTCCCTGGGAGATCAGCGGGGTGAGGGCGGGCAAGGCCCGCACGGAGGTGAACTCCGGGGGGCCTGCCAGGTGCAGTGTGCGCGTCCCCGACTCCGCGTCGAGCTCCACCTCGACGATGTCGACCAGGGCGTCCAGGTGAGGTGCGGCCCGGTGGGCCAGTTCGTCGCCGACGGTGGTCGGGGTCACCCCACGGGCCCTGCGCAGGAAGAGCGGGCGGCCCAGCTGACGCTCCAGCGCTCGTATCTGCGAGGTGACGGCCGGCTGGGACAGTCCGAGCAGGGCGGCGGCCCGGGTGAACGATCCGGCCCTGTGCACCGTGACGAATGTGCGCAGCAGGGCCAGGTCCATGGTCCGCCCCCTCCAGCTCTCGCGGCACGGCGCCGTCCCGCACCGTCCCTCACGACGGCCCCAACTATAAATATGTCGATAGGTTGCTGTCGCTACTGTGATTGGACACTGACGCAGAGTCAACTAGCCTTGTCCAAGCGGTTCTCGGCGCAGGAACCGGGGTGGTCCGAGTCACGAGGGGGGAGGCTCGGACCACTCGTCCGGAGCAGGACCGGTCGGGTCGACGGGGACGCCCGTCCCGGACCGGTCCTGCCAGGACCGACGGCTCCGAAAGGTCCGGCGGACCCGGAGGGAACCGGCGGACCCGGAGGGAACCGGCGGACCCGGAAGGGGGCCGGCGGGACCGGAAGGAAAGGTCAGCGCACGGCGGCGTCCAGCGCCCGCTCCACGTCCGCCAGCAGGTCCTCGGGGTCCTCGGCACCGACCGAGAGCCGGATGAAGCCCTCCGGCACCGCGTCCCCGCCCCAGCGGGCCCGTCGCTCGGCGGTGGAGCGTACGCCGCCGAAGCTCGTCGCGTCGTCGACCAGGCGAAGCCCGGCCAGGAAGCGCTCCGCGGTGTCCTTGTCGGCCAGCACGAACGAGACCACGGACCCGAAGCGCCGCATCTGCCGGACCGCGGTGGGATACGAAGGGTCCTGGGGCAGCCCCGGATACCGGACTCCCGTGACGTCCACCCGCTTGGACAGAGCCTCGGCCAGTGTCAGGGCGGTCGTGCACTGACGGTCGGTCCGCAGCTGCAGCGTGGCCAGCGAACGGTGCGCGAGCCAGGCCTCCATGGGGCCGGGAATGGCGCCGACCACCTTGCGCCAGCGCCTCACTCCGGCCGCCAGCTCCGGGTCCAGGCAGCTCACATGGCCCAGCAGGATGTCCCCGTGCCCGGTCATGCCCTTGGTGTCACTCGCCACCGAGAAGTCCGCCCCCAGTTCGAGGGGACGCTGGCCGAGAGGGGTGGCCAACGTGTTGTCGACCGCCACCAGAACACCTGCGGCGTGCGCGGCCTCCACCAGCCTGCGCACGTCGCAGACGTCGAGGCCGGGGTTGGACGGGGTCTCGATCCACAGCAGCTTCGCTCCGTCGAGCAGTTCCAGCTGGGCGTCCCCGCCGGTCGGCGCGGTCCGCACCTCGACGCCGTACGCCTCCAGCTGCTCCCGCACCAGGGGGAGCGCCTGATAGCCGTCGTCCGGCAGGACGACGGTGTCGCCCGTGCGCGCCTGGGACAGCAGTACGGACGAGATCGCGGCCATTCCGGAAGCGAAGACCGTGGTCTCGACCTGCTCCCCCGGCGCCTCCAGCTCGCCGATGGCGCGCTCCAGGTGCGTCCAGGTCGGGTTCGTCTCCCGGCCGTAGGTGTAGGGGCCGACCGGCTCGCCGGACAGATGGAAGTGCGCGGCGAAGACCGGACCGGGAAGGGTGGGCTCGTACTGCTCCGGTTCGGGCAGGCCCGCTCGTACTGCCCGTGTCCCGTCGCCCGTGGTGCTCATATCGCTACCTCATCTCTCCCCGGCGTCCACCGGTCCGTTTCTGCACTGTGCCATCAAGGGGTGGATCAGTCCTCGTCGGGGAGCACCACGTTGAGCGCCCAGGAGACGACCGAGATGATGAGTCCGCCCAGGACCGCGGTCCAGAAGCCTTCGACATGGAAGCTCACGTCGATGACGCCGGCCAGCCACGAGGTCAGCATCAGCATGAGGGCGTTGACCACCAGTGTGATCAAGCCGAGCGTCAGGATGAACAGGGGCAGGGTGAGCAGCTTCACCACCGGCTTGACGATGAAGTTCACCAGACCGAACAACAGGGCCACGACGATCAGGGTGAGCGCCTTGCGCCAGGTGTTGCCACCGGTCAGCGTGATGTCCTGGAGCAACCAGATCGCTACGGCCAGCGCACCCGCGTTGGCGATCGTCTTGACTACGAAATTCTTCATGTGTCTGATCGTGGCAGACATGATCGGTGGCTGACACCGCCGGGACGGAGCAGCACGGGTGCGAGGGGCGGACGGACGATGAAGGCATTCAGACTGGACGAGCTGGAGGCGGAACGCGCTGCCAACGACGGCGCCTATCTGCAGTTCATCCGGGAACGCAACATGTCCGTGGGCCTGTACGCCCTGGACGCCGGCGCTCTCGACCCCCAGCAGCCGCACAAGCAGGACGAGGTCTACCTCGTCGTGAGCGGGCGCGCCTCGATCACGGTCGGTACGGAGACCACACAGGTGGCACGGGGGAGCGTCGTGTACGTACCGGCGGGAGCCGCTCACAAGTTCCACCACATCACCGAGGACCTCAGAGTGATGGTGATCTTCTCCCCGCCCGAGGGCTGACCCCGGTTTCCCGGGGGCGGGCCCCCTCGCGTCCCCATGTTCCCTAGGGGATCGCTCAGGGGACTTCAAGGGCTCCCGGACGCCCGTCGGCCACCCCCGCGCCTCTAGCATCGAGACAGGTACTCACAGAGACGAGGTAGCGGCGATGGCGGTGCGGGAGATTTTCGCGGGGATGCCCTGGTGGGTGAAGTGGGTCGCGGTGCCTCTCATCGCGATCGTCGTGTTCGGCGGCCTGATCGCCAGTGTGGTCGGGTTCGTCATCGGACTGCTGTTCAAGGCGCTGGTATTCGTCGTCCTCGTGGGCGGTCTGATCTTCGTCGTGCGGAAGTTCATGTCCTCGTCCGAGCGCAGCGACTGGTAGGAGCGTCGGCCGGACGACCGGGCACACGGGGCTCCGGCGTCAAGTGACGGGTCAAGGGATCCGACGATTAGCCCAGCTGAGCTAAGTCACGGTCGAAACCTCACTCGTGACTGAACGTACGGATACAGTGGCGTACCGCTGCCGCCAGCTGGGAAATGACGGTCCGTCACCATCCTGCCCAGTGGTTTGTGCGACCGTCCGGTCTCCGGACCCCAGGCTCGCGGCGGGCCCGTGGGGGCGGCCCCCGCGGGTGGGCGGAGAGCCCGTCACCATGCCTGGGGGTGACCTGTGACCACGGCATCGAGTACCGCTGTCCCGACGTTGATCGGTTCGGTTCAGCGGGCGTTGAGACTTATGGAGGCTGTGGGCACCCACCGGGACGGAGCGCCGGCCAAGCAGCTCGCCCGGGAGGCCGGGCTTCCCCTTCCCACCGCCTACCACTTGCTCCGGACCCTGACCCATGAGGGGTATCTCCGCAGGGAGAACGGCGTCTTCCTGTTCGGAGCCGCGGCCGAGCGGCTGGGGGGAGGCCCCGCGACGCCGCGCCCCGGGGTGATCGTCGAATCGCTCGCCCACTGGGCGGACGTCATCGGCGCCCCCGTGTACTGCGCCCTGTACAAGGACGGCGAGATCGAGATGATTGCCGTGGCGGAGACTCCGGCCGTCCCCGCGGTGCACGAGTGGGCCTCGTTCCGCGAGACGGGTCATGCCCACGCCCTCGGGCAGTGTCTCCTCGGCCAGCTCGACGAGCGTGCGCGCGAGGACCATCTCGACCGCCATCCGGTCCGGCCGCTGACGCGTTACTCCGTAAGGGACCGTCAGGCGTTGCTGAGCCGGCTGAGATCGATGAAACGTACGGAACCTGTCGTCGAACGGCAGGAGTACGCCATGGGAACCGTCTGCGCGGCCATCCCGATCACTGTCGGTAGCGCCGTGGCGGCCATGGCTGTTTCTCTCCCACTGCACCAAGAAGAACGGTTGCTCCCCGCAGTCGAACAACTACGCTGCGAAGTGACCACTCTCTTGCGCTCGTTCGTGTTCTCTATCAGTATCTGAAAAATCACTCCTTGTGATCTGCTATCGCGTGCACCACGATGGCGTCAATAGGGCCATGGGGGATCATTCCTGGCCAGTTTCATCTACTGCGGGGTTGAACGATGCGCGAGTCGGTTCAAGCAGAGGTCATGATGAGCTTCCTCGTCTCCGAGGAGCTCTCCTTCCGTATTCCGGTGGAGCTCCGGTACGAGGTCAGTGATCCGTATGCGATCCGGATGACCTTCCACCTGCCAGGTGACGCCCCCGTCACCTGGGCATTCGGCCGTGAGCTGCTGCTCGACGGTCTCAACAGCCCCAGTGGTGACGGCGATGTGCACATCGGCCCGACCGAGCCCGAAGGGTTGTCGGATGTACACATCCGCCTTCAGGTCGGCGCGGACCGTGCGCTCTTCAGGGCAGGCACCGCACCTCTTGTGGCATTTCTCGACCGGACGGACAAGCTGGTGCCGTTGGGGCAGGAGCACACGCTGGGTGACTTCGACGGCAATCTGGAAGAGGCGCTGGGCCGCATCCTCGCCAAGGAGCAGAACGCCGGCTGAAGTAGGAAGACCCGGCTGACCACCGGTCACCGGTGGCCCGGGTCCATGCGTCCGGTGTCCCGGCTCACGCCTTGCGGCGTCGTCCCCTCCCGGTCCGTGCGGGTGCAGGAGCTCCGGCTTCCGCGCCGAGCCCCGTGCGGTCCGCGGAGACCACCAGGGCCGCGAGCACCGTCGTCACCGGCACCGAGGCGACCAGCCCGATCGAGCCGATCAGCGTGCGGACGATCTCCTCGGCGACCAACTCGCTGTTGGCCACCGTGCCCACGCTGCTCTCCGCGATCGAGAACAGCAACAGCAGGGGAAGCGCCGCGCCCGCGTAGGCGAGTACGAGCGTGTTGACGACCGAGGCGATGTGGTCGCGCCCGATCCGGATGCCCGCCCGGTAGAGCCTGCGTACACCCATGGTCGGGTCCGCCTGGTGCAGCTCCCAGACCGCCGATGTCTGGGTCACGGTCACGTCGTCGAGTACACCGAGCGAGCCGATGATCACACCGGCGAGCAGCAGGCCGCTCATGTCGATGTCCGGGTACAGCCCATGGATCAGGCCGGTGTTGTCATCGGTGTTCCCGGACAGGCTCGCCCAGCCGATGAAGAGCGAGCCGAGCAGCCCGATCAGCAGCAGCGAGATGAGCGTGCCGATGACGGCCACGGAGGTGCGGGCCGTCAGCCCGTGGCAGGTGTAGAGGGCGATCAGCATGATGGCGCTGGCCCCGATCACCGCCACGACCAGGGGGTTCGAACCCTGCAGGATCGCCGGGAGGATGAACAGGGTCAGCACGGCGAACGACACGGCGAGTGCGATCAGGGCCATCAGACCGCGCAGCCTGCCCACCGCGACCACCACGAGCGCGAAGATCCCGGCGAGCAGCGCCATCGGGAACGAGCGGTCGATGTCGGTCACCGAGTACTGCAGGTCCCGGGGCGCGTCAGGTGCGTACGCGACGACCACCCCCTGGCCCTCGCGCAGCTGCCGGGGCGCGTCGGGCTGGACGACCTCGACGAACGTACGGCCCTTGTCCTTGCCGGTGGTCACCTCGACCGTGGCCTTCTTGCACTCCCCCGTCTGCTCGTTGACGGCTTCGCGTCCCGACGGGGTGGAGGTGTCTCCGGTCGGCGGCACCTGCGAGGCGTTGACGTCCGCACAGTCGACCCGCACGACCTCGGTGACCTGCCCGTCCTGGGTCTGACGGTCGAAGCCGACCCCCGTGCGTTCATGGGCGGGTGCCCCGCCGGGCCAGAAGGCCACGAGGCCGACCAGGACCGCCGTGGCGAAGGGGATCAGTACGGCCGCGATGACCTTGCGCAGGTGCTTGGACACGGGTGCGGCAGGCCCGTGGCTGTGGGTGTGGCCGTGCGCATGACTCTGTGCGCTGCCTGAGGCGGGGCCGTGGGGCTCGGGGGCGCTTCCGGGGGACGTCACCCCGCGATCATCCCAAGAACCGGGGATGCCCTCTGGCCAGCACGCCAGAACGGAGGTTAGCGTGGAGGCACATTTGTACACGCGGGAGCTCGGAGCACCGGGCTGAGAGGGCGCTGACCTCCGTACATCCGTACGGGACACGCTGCGCCGACCGCCGAACCTGTTACCGGGTAATGCCGGCGTAGGGAGTAGGTCTCATGACCACAGCGGACGCACGCACGCCTGCCTCGAATCAGAACGCCCCGCATGCGGAGGGCGAAGAGGCCGGGAAGTCCATCGGCTGGCACAAGGGGTACGTCCAGGGCTCACGCCCGGATCTCCGGGTTCCGGTCCGTCAGGTGCACCTCACCAACGGCAAGGACGTGACGCTGTACGACACGTCCGGGCCGTACACCGACCCCACCACCGACACCGACGTACGCCGGGGGCTCGCCCCGCTCCGGGAGAACTGGATCATCACCCGGGGGGACACCGAGGAGTACGCGGGACGGCCCGCGCGTCCCGAGGACGACGGGCTGAAGCACACCTCGCCGAGGGGCGGTCTGCGCAACCTGGACGCGGTCTTCCCGGGCCGCCCGCGCCAGCCCCGCCGCAGCCGCGACGGGCGGCCCGTCACGCAGCTCGCGTACGCCCGCCGGGGCGAGATCACCCCAGAGATGGAGTACGTCGCGATCCGGGAGAACGTCGGACCCGAGGTCGTGCGCGAGGAGATCGCGGCGGGCCGGGCGGTCCTTCCGGCCAACGTCAACCACCCGGAGACCGAGCCGATGATCATCGGCAAGCGCTTCCTGGTGAAGGTCAACGCGAACATCGGCAACTCCGCCGTCACCTCCTCGATCGAGGAGGAGGTGGACAAGATGACGTGGGCCACCAAGTGGGGCGCCGACACGGTCATGGACCTCTCCACCGGCCGCAACATCCACACCACCCGTGAGTGGGTCCTGCGCAACTCACCGGTGCCGATCGGCACCGTCCCCCTCTACCAGGCGCTCGAGAAGGTCGACGGCCGGGCCGAGGAACTGACGTGGGAGATCTACAAGGACACCGTCATCGAGCAGGCGGAGCAGGGCGTCGACTACATGACGGTGCACGCCGGAGTGCGGCTGCCGTACGTTCCGCTGACGGCCCGTCGCAAGACCGGGATCGTTTCGCGCGGCGGGTCCATCATGGCCGCCTGGTGCCTGGCGCACCACAAGGAGTCGTTCCTCTACGAGCACTTCGAGGAGCTCTGCGAGATCCTCGCGGCGTACGACGTGACGTACTCGCTCGGTGACGGGCTGCGCCCCGGCTCCATCGCCGACGCCAACGACGAGGCCCAGTTCGCCGAACTCCGGACGCTCGGGGAGCTGAACACCGTTGCCAAGCGGTTCGGCGTCCAGACCATGATCGAGGGGCCGGGGCATGTCCCGATGCACAAGATCAAGGAGAACATCGACCTCCAGCAGGAGATCTGCGAGGAGGCGCCCTTCTACACGCTCGGCCCCCTCACCACGGACGTCGCACCGGCGTACGACCACATCACCTCGGGTATCGGCGCGGCGATGATCGCCTGGTGGGGGACGGCGATGCTCTGTTACGTCACACCCAAGGAGCACCTGGGGCTCCCCAACCGTGACGACGTGAAGACCGGTGTCATCACGTACAAGATCGCCGCTCATGCGGCGGACCTGGCCAAGGGGCACCCCGGGGCGCAGGAGTGGGACGACGCGCTGTCGGACGCCCGGTTCGAGTTCCGCTGGGAGGATCAGTTCAACCTGGCGCTCGACCCCGACACCGCGCGGGAGTTCCACGACGAGACGCTGCCGGCCGAGCCGGCGAAGACGGCCCACTTCTGCTCGATGTGCGGTCCCAAGTTCTGCTCGATGAAGATCTCCCACGACATCCGGCGCGAGCACGGTGACGAGCAGGCCGCGATCGAAGCGGGGATGGCCGAGAAGTCCAGGGAGTTCGCGGCGAGCGGCAACCGCGTGTACCTGCCTCTGGCGGAGACGGGAGGCAGGTCGGCCGGCTGACACGGCCGGCTCGGCGGCGGCGGCCGGCCGGCTGATCCGGCCGCCACGGCGGAGGAGGGGCTCGCCAGGTCACCAGTGCCGGCCGGTCCGCCTCCGCCGAGCCCATCGCGAACGGCTTGTCGTCGTCGTCCGTCACGAGATGGATGCTGCCCTCCGTCACGCCGTCACCCGGCGGGTTCGTGGGGCGGTCCGGCGTAACGCGGTGCGGCAGCGGTCGTTTGCCGGGCCGTCAGATTGCGGCGGTAGAGCATGAAGAGTGCCCACAATGGCTGGTTCGAGCTGTTCGGCACCGTCCTGTCGTGCCTTCGAGGAACTTTCGGCGTCAGTATGGACACAGCCGTGCTGCAGGTCGATGTAAGTTTCCGCGGTCGCCCGAATGGTGTTGACCGTTTCCTTATCTGTGCTTTACCTTCCGCTGTGCTTGGCCGAAATTGGTGTGCGTCCCGAACGGGGGCGCCAGGGGAGGGAAGCACAGTGAACTGGTACCTGGCTGTACTCAAGAACTACGCGGGCTTCGGCGGGCGTGCGCGCCGCAAGGAGTACTGGATGTTCGTACTCTTCAACTTCATCGTCGCGGTGGTCCTGAGCGTGCTCGGCATGGCCATCGACTCGCAGATTCCTTACATCATCTACCTGCTGGCCGTGATCATCCCGACGATAGCCGTCGTCGTGCGCCGCCTGCACGACACCGGCCGTTCCGGCTGGTGGATCCTGATCTCGTTCGTGCCGCTCGTGGGCGGCATCATCCTGCTCGTCTTCATGTGCAGCGAGGGTGCGCGCGAGGTCAACGAGTACGGCCCGAACCCGAAGCTCGCCCCGCAGGGGATCTGAGCTCCTCACCGGGTGTGATGCCCGCAGAGGCCGGAGCGGCAGCGAGCCGTTCCGGCCTCTGCCGTGCCGGGCCCCGCCGGATCACTCCGGCTGGTGCTCCGGGCCGCCGTAGTCCGGGCTGGTGAAGTCGGGACTGGTGAAGGTGGGGCGGGGGCCGGCCGAGGGGCCGTCCTCCGGTCCGGAGAAGTCCGGCCTGCTGTAGCCGATCTTGGGGATCCGGTTGGCCGAGCGGTGCGGGGTGCGCGAGGCGGGCCCCGCGGTCGGATCGGCCAGCGCGTCCCGGAGGAAGGGCAGGATTCCGCGTTCCAGCAGAGCGTGGCGCCATGCCTCCCGGGCACGCGCCACGTCCTCCGGCAGTTCCTCCTCCTCGTCCACGGCCGGCAGCGCGGTGGCGCCGTTGCGCAGGGCGGTGGCGAGGAGACCGACCGCGGCGACGAGGATGGCGGCGGCGGCGACGGCGGCGAAGAACCATCCGGCGGCGACCATGGTCCCGGCGAAGGCCGGGGCCGGGCTGAGCGCCTTCAGGGGGTAGCCGACGGCCAGGAATATCAGCGCGGCCGTACCCGCGAGGACCGGTGCAAGCACGGCGATCACCGCGAGGGTGCCGGCGCCCGTGGTGTCGGATTCCTCCGTGCCGGTGCTCAGGACGGACCCGTGGGCGTCCGGTTCCCCGGGGCCGCGCAGCTCACCGCGTACCTTCACGTAGTGGTCGTACTCGGTGGCCGCCGCCGCGGTGATCAGCGGCGTGGCGTTGAGCGCCATGGTCCGCAGCTGTTCGGTGTTGAGACGGTCGCCGACTCCGTCCAGATCCGGCCGTTCGTGAGCATGACGCAGCGCGTCGGCAAGGATCCGCTCGTACTCGGGGCGGTCCTCGGCCAGCAGGTGCGGAGCGCTTTTCATGTGCATCCCCCGATGCTCCGTAAGGCCTGACCGACCGTACGGGCCGGGCGATCGGGCGGAAACGGAGGAGAGCCTGCGACTGGTACGCCGATGGTAGAGCGCCTACGGCACGGGGTGACAGGGTGTTTCCGGAAATTGGCCCAGCTGCTGACGGTGTCGGGTCGTCATGCGTCTTCCCCGACCACCGTCAGTCATGCAGGGGGAGTTGGACGACCAACAGCTTTCCGGCCATGGTCACTCCGCCGTCCATGGCGATGGCGAGCCCTTCCGCGTAGACGTGCGGACCGTCCACCACGGGCCGTGGCACGTCCTCGCCGTCCTCCGCTCCGACCTCTCCGAGGAGATACGGAATGGGGCTGTGACCGTGGACGACGCGCTGTCCGCCGTACGTCGACATCAGTTCGCGAACGGCCTCGGCGCCGCCCTCGTCGCGGAAGGCGAACCGCTTGGTGAGTTTGCGGAAGAGGTCCCAGCACTCATCGGCGTCGTTCCGCGTGAGAATGGCGTGCACCGTGTCATTGACGTCCTCGATGGTGGATCCGTAGTCGAGGTAGGCGGTCGTGTCGGAGTGCATCAGCAGATGCCCGTCCTCCTCGACCACGGCATCGAGCCGGGACATCCACTGGAGGTGGACGTCCTGGAGCCGTTCCATGTCCGTCTTCTGGCCGCCGTTGAGCAGCCAGGCGGCCTGGAAGGTCGCCGTCCCTGCACCGGAGTTCACGGGGGTGTCGCCGAACCTCTTGGCGCCGAGCAGCAGCAGTTCGTGGTTGCCCATGAGCGCCTTGCAGTACCCGCCGGCGGCTGCTGCCTCCGCGGAGAGACGCATGACGAGATCGATGACGCCGATGCCGTCCGGGCCGCGGTCGGTGAAGTCGCCGAGGAACCAGAGCCTGGCGTTGCCTGCCGCCCAACGGCCGTCGGCGTCGACGAGGCCCTGCTCCCGCAGCGCGGCCAGGAGCTCGTCCAGATAGCCGTGGACGTCGCCGACGGCGTACAGCGGGCCGCGGCCGGAGTCGGCGGCGGGCCGGGTCTCCTGGACGGTCTCCACCTGGACGGTGTCACCGCGGTTGATCACGGGGAGATCACGTTCGGTGGGGGTGTACCCCTCCGGCGGTTCGTCGCCCACCATGGCGCTGCCGGGGTGCGGCATGGGCGCGGGCACGGGCACCTGCGCATACGGCGGTACGCGGAAGTCACGCAACGTCGCTGTCCGCACCACGGGTTCCTGACCGGCCCCCTGAGTCATCGACCCCTCCACCACCGTCGCGCCTCCGTACACCTGACGGGCCCTGCCTGGTAGAGGTGGTCCGCGGTGTCGTGCGCCCATCATAGGAATGCGGATCGTGCTGTGTGACGCACCAGGGGTGTTGAATCCGTGCGAGCACCCGGTTCACCGGCCGTTTGGTCCGGATTAATCCGTTCAGTCCCCGGCGGGTGATCGCGGAGGGCTGACGGTGGTGCGTGGCGGACGCCGTTGAGAGGACGTCCGGACGATGAGCTCCGTCGGTATCACCTGCTCCACCGGGCCGTCGTGTTCGACTCCTTCGATGGCGTCGATGAGGAGCTGGACAACTGCCGTGCCGATTCTGCGGGGCTTCAGCGAGAGCGTGGTGATGGGGGGCTCGGTGGACGCGTACACCGTGGATTCGCTGCAGCAGACCAGCAGGAGGTCCTCGGGGACCCGCAGGCCGTAGCGGCGCGCGGCGGCCAGCAGATCGGTGCCGTTGGGGTCGAAGAGCCCGTAGACGGCGTCGGGGCGGTCCGGGCGGGCGAGGAGACGGTCCGCTGCGACGGCGCCGGCGCAGGGGTCGTGGGCCGGGTAGGACTCGTAGACCGGGTCCTGGCCGACCCGCTCGCACCAGTGCAGATAGGCGGTGGTGGAGAGCCGGGTGTACGTGTCGGTGGTGGTGCCGGTCAGCAGCCCGATGCGGCGGGCTCCCGCCGCCGCGAGGTGGTCCAGGAGGTCGAGGACGGCCGCCCGGTGGTCGTTGTCGACCCAGGCGGTGACCGGGAGCGTGCCTGCCGGGCGCCCGTCGGAGACGACGGGAAGCCCCTGGCGGACGAGTTCGGTGACCACCGGATCCTGGTCCGAGGGGTCGATGACGACCGTGCCGTCGAGTGCGACGTTCGACCACACGTCGTGGCGCGAGGTGGCGGGGAGGATCACGAGGGCGTAACCACGGGCGAGCGCGGCCGATGTGGCGGCTCTCGCCATCTCCGCGAAGTAGGCGAATTCGGTGAAGGTGAAAGGTTCATCCCCGTACGTGGTCACGGTCAGGCCGATGAGCCCCGACTTGCCGGTACGGAGGGTTCGGGCAGCCGCTGACGGGCGGTAGCCCAGCCGTTCGGCGACCTCGCGGACATGGCTGCGGGTGGCGTCCGGGAGCCTGCCCTTGCCGTTGAGCGCGTCGGACACGGTCGTGATGGAGACGCCGGCCGCCGCGGCTACATCCCGGATCCCCGCCCGTCCCTGCCGGCCGCTGCGCCGGGGCGTCTCTGTCCGGCTCACCTGGTGCTTCCCTGCTGCTGTCATGGCGAGCCGATAGTAGGGGGCCGGAGCCAGGTCAGGCCGCTCGCATATGCAGGCGTTGACAGGCACGTTTCTGCATGATCATTAAGCCACAAATGCCTTGCAAAACAAGGGCGTTGATGCGTTCAGTGTTGATGTGTCATGCATCGTTGTGCAGGAACCTGCTGAATGGTCCAGGTCTCGAAGAGGTCTCAACTCACCTGTTCGAGGGATGCGCGCCACGGAGTGAGCGACCGGCGTGCGGCGGAATGCGTGACGCTCCCCCTCCCGGTGCCCGCCGGGGCGGTGCGGGACGGGCGTTTCCCGGCCCGGAGGGCGATTTCGGAGCCTGGCCATTCGCACAGGTGCCCAATCCTCATAAGGTGAGCAGTATTGATGTGTACGGACGGTCGAGGAGGACCTGCGGTGAGCGAGACGAGTCCGAAGCTGCGCGCCGAGCTGGACGGCGTCCCTGCGTATGTGCCGGGAAAGCCGGCGTCCGCGGAGGGGCCGGTTGCCTTCAAGCTGTCCTCCAACGAGAACCCGTACCCCCCGCTGCCCGGTGTGATGGAGTCGGTGCTCGCCGCTGCCTCCGGCTTCAACAGGTATCCGGACATGGCCTGCACCGGTCTGATGAACGAGCTGTCCGACAGATTCGGTGTGCCCGTCTCTCACCTGGCCACCGGCACGGGTTCGGTCGGTGTCGCCCAGCAGCTGCTCCAGGCCACTTCGGGGCCGGGGGACGAGGTCATCTACGCCTGGCGGTCGTTCGAGGCCTACCCGATCATCACGCAGGTCAGCGGCGCGACGTCGGTCAAGGTCCCGCTGACCGAGGGTGAGGTGCACGATCTCGACGCCATGGCGGACGCGGTCACCGACCGCACGCGGATGATCTTCGTCTGCAATCCGAACAACCCGACGGGCACGGTCGTGCGCCGGGCGGAGCTGGAGCGGTTCCTCGACCGTGTCCCGGGCGATGTCCTGGTCGTGCTCGATGAGGCGTACAAGGAGTTCATCCGGGACGCCGATGTGCCGGACGGGATCGAGATCTACCGGGACCGGCCCAATGTCGCGGTGCTCCGCACCTTCTCCAAGGCGTACGGTCTCGCCGGTCTGCGGGTCGGTTTCGCGGTGGCGCACGAGCCCGTGGCGGCGGCGCTGCGCAAGACGGCCGTTCCGTTCGGTGTCAGCCAGGTCGCCCAGGACGCCGCGGTCGCCTCGCTGCGCGCCGAGGACGAGCTGCTGGGCAGGGTCGGATCGCTGGTCGGTGAGCGGGCCCGGGTGTACGAGGGGCTGGTGCGGCAGGGCTGGACCGTTCCGGAGTCGCAGGCCAACTTCGTCTGGCTGAGGCTCGGGGACCGCACGCAAGAGTTCGCCGGGGTCTGTGAGCGGGCCGGTGTGGTCGTGCGGCCGTTCGCCGGCGAGGGCGTGCGGGTCACGATCGGGGAGGCCGAGGCCAACGACGTGTTCCTGAAGGTGGCGGAGTCCTTCGGCCGGGAGCTTTAGCGGCGCGGCTGCCCCCTGCGTCTCCGGTGGCCCCGGACCTCGATCACCGAGGTCCGGGGCCACCGTGTTTCCTGGGCCGGAAGCCGCCGGTACACGGTCCGGCGGCGTGTCCGGTTCCGGGTGGTCCGGGCCGGTCGGCCGGAAACCACCCCCCACGCGACAGCTTCGAATGCGCGTGCGCCATAATTGCTTGTGAATGTGAACGCGTTCACAAGCGCGTCCCGTTTCCTCCCATGATCGGGTGGTTCGACGGGCGGCCTGGGGCGTGATCGCGGCGACGTAAGGAGAAGAGTCGTGGACCTGGCTCTGGCACCAGAGACCCTGGCGCGCTGGCAGTTCGGCATCACCACCGTCTACCACTTCCTGTTCGTCCCCCTGACGATCTCTCTCGCCGCGCTCACCGCCGGCCTGCAGACCGCGTGGGTGCGCACGGACAACGAGAAGTACCTCAGGGCCACCAAGTTCTGGGGCAAGCTTTTCCTGATCAACATCGCCATGGGCGTGGTCACGGGCATCGTCCAGGAGTTCCAGTTCGGCATGAACTGGTCGGACTACTCGCGGTTCGTCGGTGACGTCTTCGGCGCTCCCCTCGCCTTCGAGGCGCTGATCGCGTTCTTCTTCGAGTCCACCTTCATCGGGCTGTGGATCTTCGGCTGGGACAAGCTGCCGAAGAAGATCCACCTCGCCTGTATATGGATGGTGTCGATCGGCACGATCCTCTCGACGTTCTTCATCCTGGCCGCCAACTCCTGGATGCAGCACCCGGTCGGCTACCGGATCAACGAGGAACGCGGGCGTGCCGAGCTCACGGACTTCTGGAAGGTGCTGACCCAGGACACCGCGCTCACCCAGTTCTTCCACACCATCACGGCGGCCTTCCTCGTCGGTGGTGCCTTCATGGTCGGCATCTCCGCCTTCCATCTGGCCCGCAAGAAGCACATCCGGGTGATGCGCACCTCGTTGCGGGTCGGACTGGTCACGGTGGTGGCCGCGGGCATGCTCACCGCGGTCAGCGGGGACACGCTCGGCAAGGTGATGTTCAAGCAGCAGCCCATGAAGATGGCTGCCGCGGAGGCCCTGTGGGAGGGCGAGGACGGGGCGCCCTTCTCCCTCTTCGCCGTCGGCGACGTCGCCGAGGGGCACAACGACGTGGAGGTCTCCATACCCGGAGTGCTCTCCTTCCTCGCCGACAACACCTTCACCTCGTACGTCCCTGGCATCAACGACATCAACGAGCAGTTGCAGGAGACCTACGGGCCCGGCGACTACCGGCCCAACATCCCGGTCGCCTTCTGGAGCTTCCGCTGGATGATCGGCTTCGGAATGGCGTCCTTCGGGCTCGGCCTGCTGGGGCTGTGGCTCACACGGCGGAAGTTCCTGCTGCCGGCGGCTCTGCGCACCGGCGAGGACGAGGTGCCGAATCTGGTCCTCTTCAGGAACAAGGCGCTGAGCCCGAAGCTGGCCAGGCTGTACTGGGTCACGGCCCTCTGGACCATGCTCTTCCCGCTGATCGCCAACTCCTGGGGCTGGATATTCACCGAGATGGGGCGCCAGCCCTGGGTGGTGTACGGCGTGTTCCAGACCCGCGACGCGGTCTCCCCCGGGGTCTCGCAGGGGGAGATCCTCACCTCCATGATCGGGTTCACCGCGCTCTACGCGGTGCTCGCCGTCATCGAGGTCAAGCTCCTCCTGAAGTACGTCAAGGCCGGACCGCCAGAGCTCACCGAGGCCGACCTCAACCCGCCCACCCGGATCGGCGGCCACGACCAGGACGCCGACAGGCCGATGGCCTTCTCCTACTGAGATCAAGCGGAGCTGAGAGATGGAACTCCACGACGTCTGGTTCGTGCTCATCGCCGTCCTGTGGACCGGCTACTTCTTCCTGGAGGGGTTCGACTTCGGTATCGGAGTCCTCACCAAGCTGCTGGCCCGGGACCGCAAGGAGCGCCGGGTCCTGATCAACACGATCGGGCCGGTCTGGGACGGGAACGAGGTGTGGCTGCTCAGCGCGGGCGGCGCGACCTTCGCGGCTTTCCCTGAGTGGTACGCCACCCTGTTCTCCGGCTTCTACCTCCCCCTGCTGCTCATCCTGCTCTGCCTGATCGTGCGCGGGGTGGCCTTCGAGTACCGGGCGAAGCGGCCCGAGGAGCGGTGGCAGACCAACTGGGAGCACGCGATCTTCTGGACCTCGCTGATCCCGGCCGTCCTCTGGGGCGTGGCCTTCGGGAACATCGTCCGAGGCGTGAAGATCGACGCCGACATGGAGTACGTCGGCAACCTCTGGGACCTGCTCAATCCGTACGCCGTTCTCGGCGGGCTGGTCACGTTGTTCCTCTTCACCTTCCACGGCGCGGTGTTCGCCGCGCTCAAGACCGTCGGGGACATCAGGAAGCGGGCACGGGGGCTCGCCGTCAAGCTGGGCCTGGCCACCGCGCTGCTCGCGCTGGGCTTCCTCGCGTGGACGCAGGCGGACAACGGCAACGGCTGGAGCCTGGCTGCGATGATCACCGCCGTCGTGTCGCTGGTCGTGGCCATCGGCGCCATCGCGGCGGGACGCGAGGGCTGGTCCTTCGCGTTCTCCGGGGTGACCATCACGGCGACGGTCGCCATGCTCTTCCTGACGCTCTTCCCCGACGTGATGCCGTCCTCGCTGAACGACGCCTGGAACCTGACGGTCTCCAACGCCTCCTCCAGCCCGTACACCCTCAAGATCATGACCTGGTGCGCCGGTGTCGCCACTCCGGTGGTGCTGCTCTACCAGGGCTGGACGTACTGGGTGTTCCGCAAGCGCATCGGCACGCACCACATCGCCGACGCGCACTGACCGAGCGAACGACATGAGCTCACTGGGGAGCTGTTTCACGTGAAACCGATCGACCCGCGTCTGCTCCGGTACGCCCGGGCCACCCGGTTCTTCCTGGCCGCCGTGGTGGCACTGGGTCTGGTCGGAGCCGCCCTGGTCATCGCCCAGGCGATGCTCGTCGCGGAAGTGGTGGTGGGCGGGTTCGAGGACGGGCTGACCGTCACCGGGCTCCGCACGCCACTGCTCCTCCTCGCCGCCGTCGCGCTGGGGCGGGCGTTCGTGGCCTGGCTGACCGAACTGGCGGCGTACCGGGCGAGTGCGGCGGTCAAGTCCGAGCTGCGCGGCCGGCTCATGGAGCGTGCCTCCGGTCTGGGGCCGGACTGGTTGAGCGGGCAGCGCACCGGGTCGCTGATCGCCCTGGCCACCCGGGGTGTCGACGCTCTGGACGACTACTTCTCGCGCTATCTGCCACAGCTCGGCCTCGCGGTCGTCGTCCCGGTGGCCGTGCTGGCGCGGATCGTCACCGAGGACTGGGTCTCGGCGGCGATCATCGTGGTGACGCTGCCTCTGATCCCGCTCTTCATGGTGCTGATCGGATGGGCCACACAGTCCCGCATGGACCGTCAGTGGAGGCTGCTGTCACGGCTCTCCGGTCACTTCCTCGACGTGGTGGCCGGGCTGCCGACGCTGAAGGTCTTCGGCCGGGCCAAGGCGCAGGCCGAATCGATCCGCAGCATCACCTCGGAGTACCGCCGGGCCACGCTGAGGACGCTCCGGATCGCCTTTCTCTCCTCCTTCGCCCTGGAACTGCTGGCGACCCTCTCCGTGGCACTGGTCGCGGTGACGATCGGGATGCGGCTGGTCCACGGAGAGCTCGACCTCTACACGGGGCTGGTGGTTCTCATCCTGGCGCCGGAGGCTTATCTGCCGATCCGCCAGGTCGGTGCCCAGTACCACGCGGCCGCGGAAGGGCTGTCGGCCGCGGAGGAGATCTTCGCCGTGCTGGAGACCGAGCCCGCGGCCGGCGGCAGCCAGGACGTGCCCCCGTCCCTGCGGCTGGAACTGGAGGGGGTGACCGTCCGGCACGAGGGCCGCGCCGAGCCCTCTCTGGACGCCGCCTCCCTCGTGGTCGGGGAGGGGGAGACCGTCGCGCTGGTCGGCCCCAGCGGAGTGGGCAAGTCCACGCTCCTCGGCGTGGTGCTGGGATTCACCGCGCCCGACGAGGGGCGGGTCCGGGTCGGGGGGACCGATCTTGCCGCCCTCTCCCCCGAACGCTGGCGCGAACAGATCGCCTGGGTGCCCCAGCACCCTCACCTCTTCGCCGGAACGATCGCGGAGAACGTACGCCTCGCCCGGCCGGACGCGGACGACGCGGCGGTCATGGACGCGCTGCGGGCGGCGGGCGCGTACGACTTCGTGGCCGCGCTGCCGGCCGGTGCGGGGACGCCCCTGGGCGAGGACGGCGCCGGACTCTCCGCCGGGCAGCGTCAGCGGCTCGCGCTGGCACGGGCCTTCCTCGCCGACCGGCCTCTGCTGCTGCTCGACGAGCCGACGGCGAGCCTGGACGGTGAGACGGAGGCGGGCATCGTCGACGCGGTGCGGAGGCTGGCAGCGGGGCGCACGGTGCTGCTGGTCGTGCACCGGCCGGCTCTGCTCACGGTCGCGGACCGGGTGGTGACGCTGGAACCGGGGAAGTCCGGGGTGCAGCCGGGTGCTTCCGGTACGGCCACACCGAGCGGGCCCGGTGAGGCCGAGCGCACTCCGGGAGGGCCGGACGGCGGCGAGCGCCCGGGGGCGGCGGAGCCGGCGCTGCTCAGGGACACCGCGCCCCGCGCCGGGGGCCGAGTGCTGGCGCGGGTGCGGGAGGCCGCGGGTTCCCAGCACGGGAAGCTGGGTCTCGCACTGCTGCTGGGAAGCCTCGCCGTGGGATCGTCGGTCGGGCTCATGGCCGTCTCGGGATGGCTGATCTCACGCGCCTCCGAGCAGCCCCCGGTGCTGTACCTGATGGTCGCGGTGACCGCGACGCGGGCCTTCGGCATGGGCCGGGCCGTCTTCCGCTACGCGGAGCGGCTGGTGTCCCACGACGCCGTGCTCAGGATGCTCGCCGAGCTCAGGGTCGCGGTCTACCGCGGGCTGGAGCGGATCGCGCCCGCCGGTCTCCGGGCCACGCGGCGGGGTGACCTGCTGTCCCGGCTGGTCTCCGACGTGGACGCGTTGCAGGACTACTGGCTGCGCTGGCTGCTGCCCGCGGCGACCGCGCTGCTGGTCGGGACCGGGGCTGTCGCCTTCACCGGCTGGCTGCTGCCGGAGGCGGGGGCGGTGCTGGCGGTGGGGCTGCTCCTCGCGGGCGTGGGCGTCCCGTGGCTGAGTGGCGCGTGCGCGCGGCGGGCCGAGCGTCAACTCGCGCCCGCCCGGGCCTCGCTGGCGGTCCGGATCGCCGATCTCCTCGGCGGGACCGCCGAGCTGGCCGTCGCGGGCGCGCTGCCCGCCCGTAGGGAGCAGGTGCGTGCGGCGGACAGCGTCCTGACGCGGATCGCCTCACGCGCGGCGGCCGCGACCGCGCTGGGCGGGGGGCTCTCCGCCCTGATCTGCGGGCTCACCGTGGTGGGCGCGGCGATCGCCGCGCTGCCCGCCGTGTCGGACGGACGGCTGGCCGGGGTGGAACTGGCCGTGGTCGTCCTCACGCCCCTGGCGGCGTTCGAGGCCGTGACGGGACTGCCGCTCGCGGTGCAGTACCGCCGGCGTGTCGAGCGGAGTGCGGAGCGGGTCTACGAGGTACTGGACGCTCCCGTCCCGGTGGAGGAGCCGGCGGACCCCGCCGAGGCACCCGCCTCGCCCTTCCCCCTCGACGTACGAGGGCTGTCGGCCCGGTACGAGGGCGCGGAACGCGATGCGCTGCACTCCGTCGACCTGACGCTCCACCCCGGCAAGCGGCTCGCCGTCGTGGGTCGGTCCGGTTCGGGAAAGACCACGCTCGCCCAGGCCCTGCTCCGCTTCCTGGACGCCCGGGAGGGGACGTACCGCCTCGGTGGTGTCGAGGCGTCCACGCTGGACGGTGACACGGTCCGGACCTTCGTCGGGCTGTGCGCCCAGGATGCCCATGTGTTCGACAGCTCCATCCGCGAGAACCTGCGGCTCGCCCGCACCGATGCGACGGACGACCAGCTGCGGAAGGCTCTCGCCGCCGCGCGGCTGCTGGACTGGTCCCGGTCACTGCCGGAGGGCCTCGACACGCTGGTGGGTGAGCACGGGGCCCGGCTCTCGGGCGGCCAGCGTCAGCGGCTGGCACTGGCCCGTGCGCTCCTCGCCGACTTCCCCGTGCTCGTGCTTGACGAGCCCGCCGAGCACCTGGACCTGGCGACGGCGGACGCGCTCACCGCGGATCTGCTGGCTGCCACCGAGGGGCGCACGACCGTGCTGATCACCCATCGGCTGGCCGGGCTCGACGCGGTGGACGAGGTCCTGGTGCTGGACGGGGGCCGAGTGGTGCAGCAGGGGCCGTACGCCGTTCTGGCCGCGCAGGACGGACCGCTGCGCCGGATGCTCGATCGGGAACGGGAGCCGGTGCGTACGGAGCCGGAGCGTAGGCGACCGCTTTCGGTACGGGTCTGAGGGCGGTCGGCGGTTCGGATACGGGCACGAGGACGGCGAGCGGGCCATGCTTCCGACTTTCCGGACTATTCGGTGCTTACTAGGCTCATGTCATGGCCGAGCAGGATCCGAACGACCCGCAGGGGGCCGCGCAGCGGAACTCCGGCAGCCTGCGCGGGCTCTCCGCGGAACTGACCGCTCGGGTTCCGCAGCTGCTGGAGGCGACGAGGTCCGTCGGCACCGGCCTGGAGCTCCACTCCACACTGGAGCGCATCTGTGAGACCGCGGCGGAACTGGCCCATGCCCGCTACGCCGCCATCGGCGTCGTCGAAAGGCCGGGGGAGAGCCTCTGCGACTTCATCACCCATGGAGTGCCGGAGGAGGTCGCCCGGGCGATCGGACGGCCGCCCGACGGGCACACGGGTCTGCTGGGCGCACTGATCGAGGAGGGCGTGCCGATCCGGCTGGAGGATCTGGAGGCGGACCCACGCTTCGCCGGGTTCCCGGCCGCGCACCCGAAGATGCGTACGTTCCTCGGGGTTCCGATCCGGGTCCAGGGCAAGATCTTCGGCAATCTCTACGTGATGGAGAAGCGCGGCGGGGAGGCGTTCGGCGACGACGAACTGCACATGCTGCGGGTGCTGGCCACGGAGGCCGGGATCGCCATCGGCCACGCGCGGACGTACGAAGCCGCACGACAGCGTGAACAGTGGATCGACGGCTCGGTGGCCGTCACCACCGCCCTGCTCTCGGCCGGGGACGCCGACGAGGCACTCGCTGTCGTCGCCGAACAGGCGCGTCGCCTCGCCGACGCCGCGGCCGGCATCGTGCTGCTTCCGGCCGCGGAGGGAGGGCTGGAGATCGTCGCCGTCGCCGGGGACAAGCCGTCCGCTTCCCTGGGGGTGATCATCCCGCCGCAGAGCCCCGTGGTGGCCGCGCTCCTGCGGGGTGAGGAGGTGTTTCTGGACGATTCGGCGAGCGACCCCCGCATGATGACCGGACTGGCGGACCGGTTCGGCCCGCACATGCTGCTCCCCCTGCGCAGCGGTGGGCGGGTGCTCGGGGCGCTCTCCATCCCACGGGCCCGGGGCGGCAGGCCTTTCACCCGTGCGGAGCGGACGCTGGCCACCCACTTCGCGGCCCAGGCCGCGCTGGCCCTGAAGCTGTCCGAAGCCCAGCGTGACCGGGAGAGGCTCGCCGTGTACGAGGACCGGGACAGGATCGCCCGGGACCTCCACGACCTGGTCATCCAGCGGCTGTTCGCCACCGGGATCGTGCTGGAGGGTGCTCAGCGGCGCTCGCCGGTCCCCGCGGTGCAGGCCGGCATCGGGCGGGCCGTGGACGAACTGGATGTGACCATCCAGGAGATCCGTACGGCCATCTTCGCCCTTCAGCAGGAACCGGCCGAGGCGCCGTCGGGGCTGCGGACCCGTGTCCTGCGGGAGATCAACATGGCTGCCGTTCCCCTGGGCTTCATGCCCTCGCACCGTTTCGTGGGCCCGGTCGACTCACTGGTGGGGGAGCTCGCCGGCAAGAACCTCATCGCGGCGCTGCGGGAGGCGCTGTCCAACACCTTCCGTCATGCGCGGGCCTCGCGCGTCGAGGTGAGGGTGGATGCGACGGCGGTGCTGCCGGACGGGCGGGACGCGGTACGGCTGACGGTCGCCGACGACGGGGTGGGGATCCCGGAAGGCGGCCGGCGCAGTGGTCTGCGCAATCTCGCACGGCGTGCCGAGTCGCTGGGTGGCGCGAGCTGGTTCGGCCCGGGGGCCGGGGAGGGCGACAGCGGCACGACGGTCACCTGGCAGGTCCCGCTCTGACATCCGTCCCGCCGTCCCGACCGTCCGGCCGCGTCGGCCGACGGCTCAGCGAGCGGCGAGGATCCGTTCGATGACGACCGCGACGCCGTCCTCGTCGTTCGTGAGCGTCACACCGGACGCGGCGGCCACGGCGGCCGGGTGGGCGTTGCCCATGGCGAACGAGGCGCCGGCCCAGCTCAGCATCTCCACATCGTTGGGCATGTCCCCGAACGCGACCACCTCGGCGGCAGCGATACCGCGCTCCGCGCAGCACGCGGCGAGCGTGGCGGCCTTGGAGACACCGAGGCCGCTGATCTCCAGCAGCGCGGTGGGGCTGGACCGGGTGAACGACGCATGCTCCCCCGCCAGTTCACGAGCCAGCGCGAGGAAGGCGTCCGGAGCCATCTCCGGGTGGTGGGCGAGGATCTTGAGGACCGGCGTACCGGTGCCCGGAGCCTCCTCGTGGAGCAGTTTCTCCGCGACCGCGACCGTGGCACCCGGGTCCAGGTGGAACGGGGGGTAGGCGGGTTCGTAGTGGATGCCGGTGGCCAGTTCGACGGCGAACGAGACCCCGGGAGCGGCCTCGCGCAGGATGTCGACCACGGTCAGGGCGATCGCGCGCTCCAGTGGGTGGACCCTGATCAGCTGTCCCTCGTGGAGATCGGCCACAGCGGCTCCGTTCGCGCAGATGGCCATGCCGTGGGCCTGCACGTGCGGGCTGACGACATCCATCCAGCGAGCGGGCCTTCCGGTGACGAAGAAGACCTCGATCCCGGCCTCTTCGGCGGCTGCCAGGGCGGCGGTCGTACGGTCCGACAACGTCTTGTCGTCGCGTAGGAGAGTGCCGTCCAGATCGGTGGCGATCAGCCGGGTCACGGCAGGCAGAGGCGAGTCGGTAGCTGAGGTCACCCGCCCATTCTCCCGTACGCAGTCGCACGGGCGTGCAGAGGGGCGCACATCTGAGTGCGCGAGTTCTGAGCAGCGGAACATGACTCCGGCATATGTCCCGGGCTCGGCGTGAGAAGTCCGGCCGTGCAGGGGGTGGAGGGGGCGCCTCCCGCCGCTCCGGGGAGGCTCTCCCGGCCGACGTAGGGTCGGGTGCATGAGCATGCGCCTGAGCACCGTGATCCTGCCCGTCGACCGCTGGCACGAGGGGGGCCGCGCCAAGTGGCAGAAGGCTGAGGAGCTCGGCTTCCACGCGGCCTACACCTATGACCACCTGTCGTGGCGCACCTTCCGCGACGGACCGTGGTTCGGAGCCCTGCCCACCCTCACCGCGGCGGCCACGGCGACCGAGCGGGTGCGTCTGGGCACCCTCGTCACCTCGCCGAATTTCAGGCATCCGGTGACGCTGGCCAAGGAGCTGATCTCGCTGGACGACGTCTCGGGCGGCCGGATCACGCTCGGCATCGGGGCAGGAGGCAACGGCTTCGACGCGACCGCCCTGGGGCAGGAGCCCTGGACGCCGAAGGAGCGGGCCGACCGGTTCGGGGAGTTCGTGCCGCTGCTCGACCGGCTGCTCACCGAGGACGCCGTGAGCGAGCAGGGCACGCACTACTCCGCCGAGGAGGCCCGCAACATCCCTGGCTGCGTCCAGCGCCCCCGGCTCCCCTTCGCCGTCGCCGCGACCGGCCCGCGCGGCCTGAAGCTTGCCGCACGCTACGGGCAGGCTTGGGTGACCACGGGTGACCCGAAGCTGTACGAGGAGGGCACTCCGGAGCAGTCGGTCGAGGCCGTACGCGGTCAGATCGACAAGCTCGGCGCGGCGTGTGCCGAGGCCGGCAGGGATGTGGCCGAGCTGGACAAGGTGCTGCTCACCGGGTTCACCCCGGACCGCGGCCGGCCACTGGGGTCTCTCGGCGCCTTCGTCGACTTCGCCGGTCGCTACCAGGAGCTGGGCTTCACCGAGATCGTGCTCCACTGGCCGATCCCGGACTCGGACTTCGCCGCGGACTTCGACGTCTTCGAGACGATCGCCACCGAGGGCTCGGGGCAGTTGGCCTGATCATCGGCCCGGAGCCGGACGGTACCCAGGAGGAACACTGCCCCGGGCGGGCGGCAGTGGTTGCCGGGCTCAGGGGTGGGCGCGACGCTGGAGAGGAACCCGCAGTCGGCGTGCCCGCGCGTGTGCACGGCACCGGGTGCGGTTCGCCGGAAGGAATGAGTCGTCATGAGGATGCTGCTCACCGCGCAGATGGACACCGAGACCGCGAACCGCTCGGTGGCCGACGGAACCATGCCGAAAATCATCGAGGAGGTCGTCGAGCAGCTCAAGCCCGAAGCGGCGTACTTCACCATCCAGAACGGTCAGCGCACCTGCCTGATGGTCTTCGACATGCAGGACTCCGCCCAGATGCCGCCGCTCATGGAGCCCTTGTTCAGCGCGGGTTCCAAGATCGCGCTGCAGCCCGTCATGAATCTCGGGGACCTGCGAGCGGGCTTGAGCAGCATGAAGGGCTGACCCGCGTCATCCATGCAGGCGCAGATAGGCCGGCGGCACGGAGTCGGTGAGCCAGACCCCGTTGGCGCTGACGTGGAAGAGGTGGCCCGCGCGGTGCATGGCGCCGGCGTCCACCGTGAGCACGACCGGGGCGCCGCGCCGGGCACCGACACGGACCGCCGTCTCGCGGTCGGGCGACAGATGGACGTGGTGGCGGTTCATGGGCCGGAGTCCCTCGGCGCGGATGGTGCCGAGCACGCGTGCGACGGTGCCGTGATAGAGGTACGCCGGCGGTTCGGCCGGAGGCAGGCCGAGATCGACCCTGACGGAGTGGCCCTGATTCGCGCGGATGCGATCGCCCTCCACGGTGAACCGCTGCTTGTCGTTGACCGCGACGACGTGATCGAGGTCGTCACGGGTGAGGGCGAGGCCGTGATCGGCGCAGGCCCGCAGCAGCTCGTCCACGGGCACCCAGCCGTTGGGATCGAGACTGATCCCGATCCGGTCCGGCTCATGGCGCAGGTGCTTCGACAGGTATTTGGACACCTTGACGGTGCGTCGTTCGTCCATGCCGGAAGAGTGCCCGCGCCATCTCGTCCGGCGCACCTCGATTTCACCCCGCGTTCGCGGCACTCACAAGCGTGGGCGGGTTTGATCCACAGCCAACTCGCGTTATCCACAGGGTTTTTGACACTTCTGTGGACAAGTGCCGGGCTCCGTGGGGTATTTGAGTAACTATGCTGCCATGCAAGCCCTTTGGATGGGTTCGTGTGTCTGGCGCTCGGTAACTGGGTTCTGTGCCAATCCATATGATCAACCGCCCCTGTGTACACGCATGGTGGGTACAGCGGCTCGTCAGCGGACTCAACTGCCGCGGCATGCACCGCAGTCGCCGCAGTTGGCAGACGAACCGCGCGCCGGATCACAAAGGAGGCCTCAGTCGGGCGACGCCTCGCACTGCGCGAGGGCTGAACCGTGACAGCAGCCGCGCGCCACGCGCCTCAGGCGTCACCGGTACCACGGCACGGTTGTGCACCACGGCCCGCAGAATGGCTTGAGCCACCTTGTCCGCCGGGTAGTTGCGGATCGAGTACAGCCGGGCCGTCCGCTTCCGTAGGCGTGCCTCCTCGGCCTCGTCCACTCCTGCGAAGCGTGCCGTTCCGGTGATGCCGGTGTCCACGAATCCCGGACAGATCGCGCTGACTCCGATCGACCGCTCGGCCAGTTCCGCGCGGAGGCACTCGCTGAGCATCAGCACCGCCGCCTTCGACGTGCTGTACGCGGGCAGTGCGCGTGACGGCTGATAGGCCGCTGCCGACGCGACGTTGACGATGTGGCCGCCCTGCCCCCGGTCGGCCATCTGCCTGCCGAAGATCCGGCAGCCGTGGATGACGCCCCACAGATTGACGTCGAGAACCTTCTTCCACTCCTCGCTCGTCGTGTCGAGGAAGGACCCTGACAGGCCGATGCCGGCGTTGTTCACCAGGACGTCCACGACGCCGAGTTCGTCTGCGACCCTTTCCGCGAGGTCCTCCATCGCCTGCTCGTCCCCGACGTCCACCACCTCGGCCCACGCGGCGGCCGCCCCGATCCGCCGGGCCGTCTCAGCCGTCCGCGCGACGCCCTCCGCGTCCCGGTCCACGGCGACCACCCGAGCCCCCGCCTCGGCGAAGGAGAGCGCTGTGGCGCGCCCGATGCCCGAGGCGGCACCCGTCACCAGGACCAACTGTCCGGAGAAGCGGTCCGCATGGGCGCCCGACGCCGGCGTCCTTGCCGCTCCGGACCGGAACGGAGCCTCCTGGCCGTCGGACACCCCGCCGGTCGCCCCGCCGGACTCCCCGGCCAACTCCCCTGTGGGCTGCAGCCCGGACTCCTCGCCGACGAAGTCGCTGATCCAGTAGGCCAGCTGGTCCGGCCTGGTGCGTGGCACCCAGTGCTTCGCCGGGAGTGTGCGCCGTACCAACCGGGGGACCCACGCGTCCAGTTCGTCGTAGAGCGACGGTGAGAGGAAGGCGTCCCCGGTCGGCGTGATCAACTGCACGGGCACATGCGCGTACGCGTCCGGGCGTGGCCGGCGCAGGCGGGCCCGGATGTTGTCACGGTAGAGCCAGGCCCCGTGCGACGCGTCCCGTGGGAGCGATGCCGTCGGATAGCCGTCCGCGGGCACCTTCTCCATCCGCCGCAGAATCCTCGGCCACTGCCTGCCCAGCGGACCACGCCAGGCCATTTCGGGAAGGACCGGGGTGTGCAGCGCGTACACGTACCAGGACTTGGCGCCCTGGCCGATCAACTGCCCCAGGCCGCGGGGGGCCGGGCGGGACACGCGTCGCTTGATCCAGTGCCCGAAGTGGTCGAGGGATGGCCCGGACATCGAGGTGAACGAGGCGATACGGCCCTTGGTGCGCTCCACCGTGGCGAATTCCCAGGACTGGACCGAACCCCAGTCGTGACCGACGACATGGACCGGCCGGTCCGGGCTCACGGCGTCCACGACGGCCAGGAAGTCGTCGGTCAGCTTCTCCAGCGTGAAGCCGCCGCGCAGCGGTTCGGGCGCCGTCGACCTGCCGTGGCCCCGCACGTCGTAGAGCACCACGTGCCACCGCTCCGCCAGCCGTCCCGCGACCTCGGACCAGACCTCCTTGCTGTCCGGATAGCCGTGCACCAGGACGATGGTCGGCAGTGTGGGATCGCCCAGCTCGGCCACACACAGCTCGATCCCGCCCGTACGCACCCAGCGCTCACGCACGCCTGGCAGATCCACGCCGCCTCCTCGTCCGGTGCCGACGTTGCGGTACGCGCCCGTAACGTGACACCGCTGAATGTGGCAACCGACGGACGGCCGCGTCAAGGGATGCCCCGAACCTGTGGACAACGCCGTGCGGATGCCCCAGCCTCGGAGGGGGCCTCGAGTACGGCGCCCCTACGGGTCCGTACTCCTGGAGTCTGACGCGGATCCAGCCGTCTGGTCTGACGACTCCTGTGGCGGGCGCCACTACGGTCGATGACGTGACTGTGATCGCAACCGAAAGCCTGAGCAAGCGGTTCCCGAGGGTGACCGCGCTTGACCGGCTCTCCTTGGACATCGGACCCGGTGTGACCGGCCTGGTGGGTTCCAACGGGGCCGGCAAGTCCACACTGATCAAGATCCTGCTGGGTCTGTCCCCCGCCACCGAAGGCCGGGCCGCGGTGCTCGGGCTCGACGTCGCCACCGAGGGCGCCGCCATCCGGGAGCGGGTCGGATACATGCCCGAGCACGACTGCCTGCCCCCCGACGTCTCGGCGACCGAGTTCGTCGTCCACATGGCGCGGATGTCCGGGCTCCCGCCCACCGCGGCTCGCGAACGCACCGCGGACACCCTGCGCCACGTCGGGCTGTACGAGGAGCGCTACCGTCCCATCGGCGGCTACTCGACCGGTATGAAGCAGCGGGTGAAGCTGGCCCAGGCACTGGTCCACGACCCGAAGCTGGTCCTTCTCGACGAGCCGACCAACGGCCTCGACCCCGTCGGCCGGGACGAGATGCTCGGTCTGATCCGTCGTGTCCACACCGACTTCGGCATCTCGGTGCTGGTCACCTCGCACCTCCTCGGAGAGCTCGAGAGGACCTGCGACCACGTCGTCGTCATCGACGGCGGTGCGCTGCTGCGCTCCAGCTCCACCAGCGACTTCACCCAGTCGACCACGACACTGGCCGTCGAGGTAACCGACAGCGACACCCACCCCGACGGTACGGACGCCTTGCGCCGGGCCCTCACCGGGGCCGGGATCAAGCTCGTCGGACACGACGGTCTCGACGCCGAGGGCCTGCCGGGGGCAGGGCACATCCTCCTGGTGGAGGCGACGGGCGAGGAGACGTACGACGTGGTCCGAGACAGTGTCGCCGGTCTCGGGCTGGGGCTCATCCGGATGGAACAGCGGCGCCACCACATCGCCGAGGTCTTCCGCACCGAAGAGGCACCGCGGGCGGCCGTGGCCGCGACAGCGGGTGCCGCACAGCAGAAGGGGAGTGGTCGCGATGAGCACTGAGACCGGGACCACCGCCGGGAGCGACACCTCCCGGATCCACAACATCGGATACCGCTCCTACGACGGCGCACGGCTCGGCCGGGGCTACGCCCGCCGATCGCTGTACTCGCAGTCCCTCCGGGGCTCGTTCGGACTGGGCAGGTCCGCCAAGTCCAAGGTGCTGCCGATGCTTCTGTGCGGGGTGATGTGCCTGGTGGCGCTGATCCTCGTCGCGGTCGCCATCTACGCGCCCGGCATGACCAAGCTTCCCATCGACTACACGGACTTCGCGGTCTACCTGCAGGCCGTGATCGGACTCTTCATCGCCTCCCAGGCGCCGCAGTCCGTGTCGAGGGACCTCCGCTTCAAGAGCGTGCCGTTGTACTTCTCGCGGCCGATCGAGCGCGTCGACTACGTGGTCGCCAAGTTCGCCGCCATGGCGTCCGCCCTGCTCATCCTCACCGGGCTGCCCCTCGTCATCCTCTATGTGGGCGCGCTGCTGGCCGAGTTCGACCTGGCGGACCAGACCAAGGGCTTCGGGCAGGGGATGGTCTCGGTGGCACTGCTCTCCGTGCTGTTCGCCGGGCTCGGACTGGTGGTCGCCGCGCTGACGCCGCGCAGGGGCTTCGGTGTCGCCGCCGTCATCGCCGTACTGACCATCACCTACGGCGCGGTGTCCACGGTCCAGGCGATCGCCTGGGAGACGGGTTCGGCCGGTGCCGTCACCTGGCTCGGGCTGTTCTCGCCCATCACGCTGATCGACGGGGTGCAGACCGCGTTCCTCGGGGCATCCTCCGCCTTCCCGGGCGGTGAAGGGCCCGGAGCCGCCGCCGGTGTGGTCTATCTGATCGTTGTTCTCGCGCTCGTCGCCGGCTCGTACGCCGTACTGATGCGCCGCTACCGGAGGGTCGGCCTGTGACCACCATCGAGATCGACCACACCTCCCGCTGGTTCGGCAACGTGGTCGCCGTCAACGACGTGAGCATGACCGTGGGCCCCGGAGTCACCGGGCTGCTCGGGCCCAACGGGGCCGGGAAGTCCACGCTGATCAACATGATGGCCGGATTCCTCGCGCCGTCGACCGGCAAGGTGACGCTCGACGGCACACAGATCTGGCGCAACGAGGCGGTCTACAAGGCGATCGGGATCGTGCCGGAGCGGGAGGGCATGTACGACTTCCTGACCGGCCGCGAGTTCGTCGTCGCCAACGCCGAGCTCCACGGGCTGGGCGACGCCGCGGCGCACAAGGCGCTGGCCACCGTCGAGATGGAGTACGCCCAGGACCGCAAGATCTCGACGTACAGCAAGGGCATGCGCCAGCGCGTGAAGATGGCGTCCGCGCTGGTCCACGATCCCTCGGTGCTGCTCCTCGACGAGCCCTTCAACGGAATGGACCCGCGCCAGCGGATGCAGCTCATGGAGCTGCTGCGCCGGATGGGTGCGGAGGGGCGCACGGTGCTCTTCTCCTCCCACATCCTCGAGGAGGTCGAGCAGCTCGCCTCGCACATCGAGGTGATCGTGGCCGGCCGCCACGCGGCGTCGGGGGACTTCCGGAAGATCCGCCGGCTGATGACGGACCGGCCGCACCGCTATCTCGTCCGGTCCAGCGACGACCGGGCCCTCGCCGCCGCGCTGATCGCGGACCCCTCCACGGCGGGGATCGAGGTCGACCTCACGGAGAAGGCCCTGCGCATCCAGGCGGTCGACTTCGGTCGGTTCACGACGCTGCTGCCGAAGGTCGCGCGCGAACACGGCATCCGGCTGCTCACCGTCTCCCCGTCCGACGAGTCCCTCGAATCGGTCTTTTCCTATCTCGTAGCGGCCTGAGTAGTGGCCTGAAAGGAGCTGTGAAGCGTCATGTACGACCCCACAGTCGCCCGGCTCACCTACCGGGCCCTGCTCGGCCGGCGCCGGGCCGCCATCCTGTTCGTCCTGCCGGTCCTGCTGGTGGCCATCGCCGTGGCGGTACGGGCGTTCGCCGGTGCTGATGACGGTGTGGCCTCCGGGGTGCTGGGCGGTTTCGCCATCGCCACGATGGTCCCGCTCATCGGTGTCATCGCGGGCACCGGTGCCATCGGGCCGGAGATCGACGACGGCTCGATCGTCTATCTGCTCGCCAAGCCGGTGAAGCGGCCCGCGATCATCTTCACCAAGCTCATCGTCGCCATCGCCGTGACGATGCTGTTCTCGGCGCTGCCCACGTTCGTCGCGGGCCTGATCCTCAACGGCAACGGCGGCCAGATCGCCGTGGCCTACACGATCGCGGCGCTGGTCGCCTCGATCGCGTACAGCGCGCTCTTCCTGCTGCTCGGCACGGTCAGCCGGCACGCGGTCGTCTTCGGCCTCGTGTACGCGCTGGTGTGGGAGGCACTCTTCGGCAGCCTGGTGCCGGGGGCGAGGACGCTCAGCGTGCAGCAGTGGTCCCTCTCCGTCGCCGAGAAGGTCGCCGGGGAAGGCGTGATCACCTCGGACGTCGGCCTGCCGCTCGCGACCCTCCTGCTGGTCGGCGTGACGGTCGTGGCCACGTGGTACGCGGGTCAGAAGCTGCGGGCGCTGAAGCTCGCCGGCGAGGAGTGAGACCGGCCGCCCCGAACCCCCTGCAACCCCCGCCTTCCGGGCGGGGGTTGTCTCGTGTGCGGGGGCGGCCGGGGTCGCGTGACTGTACGTTTGTCGGCTCGTTGTACTGGGTGCGTGGAGGCAACTGGAATCTGTGGCGTCGAGCTTTCGTGAATTCGGGGAATGCCGGCGGCGGTGAGGCAGCGCCCACCCGGCCGGTCATCGAGTGAGTGGCAACCGTGAGCGACCTCCGCCCTCTCGGCCCGGGGACAGGGCTCTCCTTGTCGTCCCCACGCACGAAAGGCATACCCATGCCCACGGAAGTCGCCCTGCTCGAATCCCAGGCCCTCCGGGTCGAGCAGATGGGGCGCGTCGAAGTCCTCGACAAGGTCAAGAGCCTTGTCATGCTCCCTGATGGAATTCACCTTCGCACAGAGGAAGTGGCTCGCTACTTCGAGGTATCCACAACCTCTGTCAGAAGGCTGACGGACCGACACCAGAAGGAGTTGGTCAGCAACGGCATGATGGTGCTGCGGGGCGCTGAGCTGCAGTCCTTCCATAGCGACATGGTGTCGCTATGGAAGGGTGACGGTCTCGTAAGTTATCCACAGGCAGCCACGCAGCTCCGGCTCTACACCCGCAGGACCGTGCTCAACGTCGCCATGCTTCTTCGCGACAGCGACATCGCGCGCAGCGTCCGCACCCACCTCCTCGACGCGGAGGAGGACCTCAGGGCCTCGTACGTCTCGCTCGACCGTCGCGTCACCCGCATCGAGGGCTGCCTGGCAGACGTGGGAAGCGCGCTCCAGGAGCTCGGCCCCGTGCTCGGCCGGATGTCGCAGCGGCTCGACTCGCTCGATCGGAAGCTCGATGTGACCCATCAGGTCGTCGGTGCGATCAGCATCCGGCTCACCGATGTCTCGCACGACGTCATCCGCCTCGATGCCCGCATGGACGACCTCGCGCACCGGCTGAGGGATCTGGGCCGCCGCAGGAGCGGCTGACGTACGTCCGGGGGCCGCCGGAAAACGGGTGGCCCCCGGAGTCCGGTCTCCGGCACAGTGAGGGGACGGCGCGGGAAGGCGCCGTTCATCAGGACCGGGAGAGGAGCGCGGCGATGACCAGGAGTCCGAGTCCGTCGTGTTCCCGACAGGGCGGTCCGCAGCCGGCACCGCGGTAGCTTCATCAGCTGCCCGCGGTCGCCCGCGGCAGGACCCCCCGGGTGGCCCCCCGCTGCGCGTCGCGCGCGTGGCCACTCCCCGGAGGATTGGCCGAGTGGTAAGGCAGCGGCTTGCTAAGCCGTCGTCGGGGCGCGACCCCCGCGCGCGTTCGATCCGCGCATCCTCCGCCGGAGCCCGAAGAGCGAAGACCGGAGCCCGAGGACCGGAGCCCGAAGACGAAGAGGCTCCGAAGCCCGAATACGAAGGCTCCGGAGCCCGAAGTGGCCCCGGAGCCCGGAGAACAGCTCCGCCTACGCGCGCGTGGGCGTCCGGAGCAGCTCCTCCAGCACCACAGCGATACCGTCGTCCTCGTTCGACGCGGTGACCTCGTGCGCCACGGCCTTCAGTTCGTCGTGCGCGTTGGCCATGGCCACGCCGTGCTGCGCCCAGCCGAACATGGGGATGTCGTTCGGCATGTCACCGAACGCCACGGTGTCCGCCGCCTTGAGTCCCAGCCGGCGGGCGGCGAGCGAGAGCCCGGTCGCCTTGCTGAGCCCCAGGGGCAGGATCTCCACGACCCCCGGGCCCGCCATGACGACGTTCACCAGGCTGCCGACGGCCTGCCGGGCAGCCTCTGCCAGTGCGTCGTCGTCGAGTTCGGGGTGCTGTATGTAGACCTTGTTCAGCGGAGCGGTCCACATCTCGGCGGGGTCGGCCATGAAGACGGCGGGCAGCGGGCCCTCCTGCACCTGATACCCGGGCCCGACCAGCACCTCGCCCTCGAGGCCGTCACGGCTCGCCGCCAGCGCGAGCGGGCCGACCTCCGCCTCGATCTTGGACAGCGCGAGCCCCGCGAGCTGCCGGTCCAGGGTGAGGGAGGTCAGCAGCTTGCGTTCACCCGCGTGGTAGACCTGCGCGCCCTGACCGCACACCGCCAGGCCCTTGTAGCCCAGGTCGTCCAGGATGTGCCGGGTCCACGGCACCGCGCGTCCGGTGACGACGATGTGCGCGGCGCCGGCCGCGGTCACCGCGGCCAGCGCCTCCCGGGTGCGGTCGGAGACCGTGTGGTCGTCACGCAGCAGGGTGCCGTCGAGATCGGTCGCTACGAGCTTGTACGCGAAGGTCACTTGGAGACCGGCTCCAGAAGCTCGCGCCCGCCCAGGTACGGACGGAGGACCTCCGGTACCCGCACCGAACCGTCGGGCAGCTGGTGGTTCTCCAGCAGAGCCACGATCGTGCGCGGTACGGCGCAGAGCGTGCCGTTCAGCGTGGCCAGCGGCTGGACCTTCTTCCCGTCCCGCATACGGACGGAGAGCCGGCGTGCCTGGAAGCCGTCGCAGTTCGACGCGGACGTCAGCTCGCGGTACTTGCCCTGGGTCGGGATCCACGCCTCGCAGTCGAACTTCCGCGAAGCCGAGGACCCCAGGTCGCCGGTCGCGACGTCGATCACCTGGAACGGCAGTTCAAGACCGGTGAGCCACTGCTTCTCCCAGTCCAGGAGCCTGCGGTGCTCGGCCTCGGCGTCCGCCGGGTCGACGTACGAGAACATCTCGACCTTGTCGAACTGGTGGACGCGGAAGATGCCTCGGGTGTCCTTGCCGTACGTGCCGGCCTCGCGACGGAAGCAGGGCGAGAAGCCCGCGTACCGCAGCGGCAGCTTGTCGGCGTCGAGGATCTCGTCCATGTGGTACGCCGCGAGGGGGACCTCCGACGTGCCGACCAGGTAGAAGTCGTCCTTCTCCAGGTGGTACACGTTCTCCGCGGCCTGGCCGAGGAAGCCCGTGCCCTCCATGGCGCGCGGGCGGACCAGCGCGGGGGTCAGCATGGGGACGAAGCCGGCCTCGGTGGCCTGGGCGATCGCCGCGTTGACCAGGGCCAGCTCCAGCAGCGCGCCGACGCCGGTCAGGTAGTAGAAGCGCGAGCCGGACACCTTGGCGCCGCGCTCCATGTCGATGGCGCCCAGCGCCTCGCCGAGCTCCAGGTGGTCCTTGGGCTCGAAGCCCTCCGCGCCGAAGTCGCGGATGGTGCCGTGCGTCTCCAGGACGACGAAGTCCTCCTCGCCGCCGACCGGCACGTCCTCGTGGACGATGTTGCCGAGCAGCAGGAGGAGCCGCTTGGCCTCGGCGTCCGCCTCGTCCTGCGCGGCGTCGGCCGCTTTCACCTCGGACTTCAGCTGCTCGGCCTTCTTGAGGAGCTCGGCACGCTCCTCGGGGGTGGCCTTGGGGATCAGCTTCCCGAGCGACTTCTGCTCGGAGCGGAGTTCGTCGAAGCGGATGCCGGACGACCTGCGCAGCTCGTCGGCGGAGAGCAGGGCGTCGACGAGCGCGACGTCCTCTCCACGGGCGCGCTGGGAGGCGCGAACACGGTCGGGGTCCTCACGGAGCAGGCGAAGGTCAATCACCCCTCAAGGCTACCGGTGCGGGGATCCGCCGCTCGAACCGATATAGACGAGCGTGGCGCTTTGCCCGAATTGCCGGAATCAATAATCCTGGGGGAGTCGTGAGCCGACAATGGGGTGAAGATCGTCAATTAAAGGGTCGCATTGCCACGAAAAAGGGAACAAGGCGACCCGTCATTTGATGTATCGCCGGTGCGTGGGCGGGGAGTTGGGGGCCTCGGGTGGGTGGGTTGTCCACAGGGTGTCGTCGATCCCATTAGTTATCCACAGGCTGTGAAGAAGATCTGTGGATGCCGGAGGGGATCGTTCCGAAAGCGGCATGACGGGACAGGGATCCGCAACTCAAACCTCACTCGCGCACTCATTCGGGTGGGTTTTCCTCCTTCCAATGAGTTGATCAACGGAATTGGAGGGACACGAGGGGAGCTGTGACCCCATGAGGGATCCAGGAGTACTGGGGCGATTTGTCGACCATGTCGCGTTGCGGTGTCGACTTGTCCCCAGGTCGAAGGGGTTGCCTGTGGATAACTTTGTGCGTGAAATGAAAATCTGCAGGTAGGACCGGCAGGGATCGGGACGGCCCCTTCCCACAGGCTTCAGACACGGCCGTCCTGGCTGCGGGCCAGCCAGTCGGAAGCCTCGGTGAAATCGGTGTCCGACGTCCCGATCCGCAAGGGGCTCACCTCGTCGGGCGTCACCCCCGCGCGCGGATACGAACCCAGGAACCGGACCTTCGGGCAGATCCGCTTCAGTCCCATCAGCGCCTCGCCGACGCGCCGGTCCGCGATGTGCCCCTCGGCGTCCACGGCGAAGCAGTAGTTGCCGATGCCTGCTCCGGTGGGCCGGGACTGGATCAGCATCAGGTTGACGCCCCGCACGGTGAACTCCTGGAGCAGTTCGAGGAGGGCGCCCGGACGGTCGTCACCGAGCCAGATGACCACGGAGGTCTTGTCGGCTCCCGTGGGTGCGGAGGGCCGGGCGGGGCGCCCCACCAGGACGAAGCGGGTCTGGGCGTTCTCCGCGTCGTGGATCTCCGTGACCAGCGCTTCCAGGCCGTAGGTCGCCGCGGCGAACTCACCGGCGAAGGCGGCGTCGTAACGCCCCTCCTGGACCAGCCGCGCGCCGTCGGCGTTCGAGGCCGCCGACTCCCACACCGCGTTCGGAAGATGGGCCGCCATCCAGTTCCGCACCTGAGGCTGTGCGGCCGGATGGGCGCTGACGGTCTTGATGTCCGAGAGCTTCGTCCCGGGGCGCACCAGCAGGGCGAACGTGATGGAGAGCAGCACTTCCCGGTAGATCATCAGCGGATCGCCCGTGGTCAGCTGGTCGAGAGTCGTGGTGATCCCGCCCTCCACGGAGTTCTCGATGGGGACGAGTGCCGCCGCTGCCTCCCCGTTCCGCACCGCGTCCAGTGCCGCCGGCACCGAGACCATCGGGACGAGTTCGCGGGTGGCGGCTTCGGGGAGCGTACGGAGGGCCACCTCGGTGAAGGTGCCTTCGGGGCCGAGGTAGGCGTAGCGCGTGGCTGACATACGGTCACCCTAATGCGCCGCCGCACGGTGCCGTGCGCCTTGCTCCGGCGGGCGCCCGGGCCGTGGAACCCGCCCCCGGCCTCGGGCGTGGGGCGCGCGGCCTCACGCCTCCAGCAGCCGCTGCCCCACGTACTCCCCGGCCGCGACGCCCCCGGGTACGGCGAAGAGACCGCTCGCCTCGTGCCGGATGAACGGTGAGAGCGCGTCCCCGCGGTCGAGTTTCCGCTGGACCGGGATGAACCCCTTGTACGGATCGGCCTGCCAGCAGATGAAGAGCAGACCGGCGTCCGGGGTGCCGTCGTCGGAGATTCCGTCGTGGTACGAGAACGGGCGGCGCAGCATGGCGGCGCCCCCGTTCTTCTCCGGGGACGAGATCCGGGCGTGCGCGTTGTCGGGGATCAGCAGCCTGCCGTCCGCCCCCGCCTTGTCCAGGTCCATCCCGGTGTCCTCCGAGCCGCCGCTGAGCGGGGCGCCGTCCGCCTTCCGCCGTCCGATGACCTCTTCCTGACGCTTGACCGTGAGCTCCTCCCAGTCGTCCAGGAGCATCCTGATCCGCCGGACGACGGCGTACGAGCCGCCTGCCATCCAGTCGTACGCCGACGAGCCGCCGGAGGGCACGAAGATCCGCTTCTCGAAGTCGCTCTCGGCCGGTTTCGGGTTGTTGGTGCCGTCGACCTGGCCCATCAGATTGCGCGTGGTCATCGGGCGGTCCGTGGCGCCCGGGGTGCGGTTGAAGCCGTTCATCTGCCAGCGCACGCGGGCTGTCGAGCCGGCCTCCTTCTGGAGGGCGCGCAGCGCGTGGAAGGCGACGAGCCCGTCGTCGGCGCCGATCTGCACCCAGAGGTCGCCCTCCGACCGCTTGGCGTCGAGGTGGTCCGAGGAGAAGGCGGGCAGCGGATCCAGGGCGGCAGGGCGGCGGTCGGTCAGACCGGTGCGGTCGAAGAACGTCCGCCCGAACCCGAAGGTGACGGTCAGGGAGGACGGACCGGCGTCCAGGGACACCCCGGTGTCGTGGGCCCGGCCGTTGTCCGCCGGCTCACCGGCCATCAGGCGTTCCGCCACGGCCGACCAGCGGCGCATCAGGGCGGCTGCCTCCTTACGTCCCGCGGCGGGTGCCAGATCGAAGGCGACCAGGTGCCCGCGGGCCTGGAGCGGAGTGGTGATCCCCGCTTGATGTTTCCCGTGAAACATCGCCTCGGTCGAGCCGACCGTGGTCAGCGGCGTCGGCGCATCCCCTCGCGTCGCCGCATAGCCGCCCGCGCCGCCTGCCGCGCCCAGGACGAGGCCCGCCGCTCCGGCCGCGCCCGCACCGCCGATCAGCCGACGCCGGGAGACGACGCTCGTGCCACCGGAACTCCGGTTGGGGTTGTCCTTCTTCTTGCTCACCCTGCTCAGCCGATCTTCACGTTCTTGTCGATGGTCGTCTGGTCGATGTCCGAGGTGCGCACCGTCACGGCGACCTTCCAGTCGCCCGCCATCGGGATCTGTACCCCGCTCGCGGTCCAGTGCCCCTCGGTGAGGCGGTCGGGGACGACCGGCAGCGGGCCGATGTCCTTGGACTCCAGGGTGAAGGCGAGCTTCACCTCGGGGACGTCCAGCGGACGGCCGTCGGGTGTGTCGACCCAGAGGTGCACGCTGTTCGATCCGGTCCCGCCGGGCGAGATGTCCAGGCGCACCGTCCCCTTGCCGTTCTCGCCGCCGGTGTCGAAGGGCAGGTTCAGGTTCAGCTGCCCGCCGGTGACCGGCGCCGGAGCCGTCGTGGTGGTGCCGCGCGCGGCCTCCTCCTCGGTGCGGCCCGGCTCGGTGGACGTGAGGATCGTCGTGACGACGAGCAGCACGACGGCGATGCCCGTCTCCACCATCACCGAACGCCGCAGCCCGGAGCGGTCCGGATCGGCGTCGCGGGCGCGCTTCTCCTTCGTCGCCGTCAGGGCGGCCCGCTGCCGGGAGAGCTGGGCGGCGCGCTCCGGATCCATCTCCCCGTCGGACACGGTGACGGGTTCCGGCGATTCCGGCGCAGCGGCCGCGGCGGTGTCAGCGGTGTCATCGGTGGCGGACACGACGGTGTCAGCAGTGTCATCGGTGGCGGACGCGGATCCGGTGCGCTCGGTCAGCCGCCCCGTCCACCTCCGGGATATCCACGCGACCCCGAGGAGCAGGGCGACGAGCGCCACCTTCACGAGCAAAAGCTGCCCGTAGCGGGTCCCGGTCAGCGCGGACCACGAGCCGACCTGACGCCAGGACTGGTAGAGGCCGGTCGCGGCGAGGACGACCACACTGCCGAACGCCACGCGCGAGAACCGGCGTACCGCGCCGCTCGTGATGTCCGGCGTCCGGTACAGGGCGACCAGCAGCGCGGTGAGTCCGCCCAGCCAGGCGGCGACGGCGAGGAGGTGCAGCACGTCGACCGGCATGGCGATGCCGGGCTGGATACCCGTCGACGCGTGCTCGGCCAGGGCCCACGTACCGGCGATCCCGATGGCGATGACCGCGCCGCCCGTCGCGAGTCCGAAGGTGAGGTCCTGCTTCTCCTTCTCGTCCTCGCGCTTGGCGTACGCCCCGAAGAGGACGGCGATGAAGAGCGCGGAGGCACCCAGGAGCAGCAGCCGGGAGACCAGCGCGGCCCCCGGCTTGGTGTCGAGGACGGACTGGAGGCCGTCGAGGTCGAAGGCGTCCGCGAGCTTGCCCGAGCCGGTGTACGGATGGCGCAGGAGCAGCATGGCCAGGGTGGCCGCGGTGAGCGTGACCCAGCCGCGTACGACGAGCCGCTGCAGCGGACGCGCGCCCGCCCCGCGCTGCCAGCAGGCGAGCACGAAGGCCGAACCGCCCGCGAGCAGGATGAAGCCGGCGTACGCGGCGTAGCGCGCGATGCCGTAGAGCGCACCCACGAGCCCGCCGCCGGCTCCGCCCGAGGGCAGCGCCACGGTGGTCTCCGAGGGGGCGCCGACGGAGAACGTGAAGGCTCCCGAGACCGGATGGCTGTCCGCGGAGACGGCCTGCCAGGCCACGGTGTACGTGCCATCGGGCAGGCCGCTGTGGAGCTGGACGGCGTACCGTACGGCGCCGCCGCTCGTCAGGTCGCGGGGCGCGCCCTCGTCGGCGCGCTCACCGCTGGGGTCGAGGACCCGGATCGAGTCGTCGTCCATGGCGATCTGCTCGGAGAACGTGAGCGTCACTTCCTCGGGCGCGGTGGCGACCACCGCCCCGTCCTGCGGATCGCTCCCCGTGAGGGCGGCGTGCGCGGACGCGGGGCTCGCGCCGGCCAGCACCAGTCCGAGCAGCAGGCTGATCAGCGTGGCGAGGAGCGCGGCCGCGACGAGCGGCCGTCGTATCGGGGAGGGACCGAGGCGCGGGGCGGTAGCCGTCATGGGGTGTCAGTACCTCACTGCTTCTTCGGGTCGTAGGTGGTCTCCCGCACGGGGATGTCGACCTTGATGGGGTCGGCCTTCTCGAAGTGCAGTTCCACGGAGACCGTCTCTCCCCGCTTGGGCTGCTGCTTCAGCTCCGTGAACATGATGTGGTTCCCGCCGCGTTCGAGATCGAGCTCGCCGCCGGCGGGCACCTCGAACGACGTGACCATCCGCATCGTCCGGTTCTTCGTCTCGTGGATGGAGACGTGGTCCGAGAGGGAACTCGTCACCGAGGTGAGCCGGTCGGTGGCGTCGCCGCTGTTCTTCACGAGGAGGAAGCCGGCCGCCATGTCGCTGACGGGCTGGGGCATGAAGGCCCCGGTCACCTCCAGCCGCGGCACGCTGTCGGAGGAACACGCCGTCAGCGCGAGCCCGGTGGTGAGGGCCAGCGCTCCGGCGACGGCAGTGCGGCGGTTCACGGGGTCTCCCCCTTGACCAGTTCCGGGAGGTCCTCGGTGTAGTCCTCGGCCGTGGTGTCCTCGCTGTAGAGCACGTACCCCTTGTCGGTCTTCGGGGAGAACGCGATGACCTGGGCACCGTGCATCGAGACGACCGTGCCGTCCTTCTCCTTCTTCGGCGGGTCGATGCCGATGCCGATCTGCCGCGCTCCCGCCTGGATGGCCGCGAAGTCGCCGGTGAGACCGGTGAAGTCGGGATCCTGGGCCTTGAGCCAGCTGCCCAGGGACGCCGGGGTGTCCCGCTCGGGGTCCGTCGTGACGAAGACGACCTGGAGCTTGTCCTGTTCGGCCTCGGGCAGGGCCCGCTTGGCGACCGCGATGTTGCTCATGGTCAGCGGGCACACGTCGGGACAGTTGGTGTAACCGAAGTAGATGAGGGTCGGCTTGCCCTTGGTCTTCTCACGCAGGTCGTACTTCTTGCCGTGGGTGTCGGTGAGCACGAGGTCGGGCTTGGTGAACGGCTGGTCGAGCACGGTCGCGGGCCCGGACCCGGCCGAGGAGGAGACGTCGGCGACGGAGTTGTCCGCCGAGTCCCCTCCGCTGCCGCAGGCCGACAGGGTCAGTGCCGCCGCGGCGGCGAACGCCGCGGCCAGCACCGTCTTCTTGCTGTGCATGGAGAGCTGTTTCCTGATCTGTGAATACGGGTGGTGGGGCAGGGGGATCAGGCGCTGCGGCGGCGGCCGGCGAGGACGCCGAAGGCGACCCCCGCGATGCCGACGACGATGCCGACGACGCCCAGGACGCGGGCGGTGTCGTCGGTGCCCGACGAGGACGCGTCCTCCGACGACGCGGTCGTCTCCTTCGCCTCGTCCGTCCCGCCGCTCTTGTCATCGGCGGCGGCACCGTGGGCGTCGGCCGCCGGGGCGGTCAGCGCGAGCACCGGAGCAGGGCTCTCGGGCTCCTCGCCGCCCTCGGTGGGCTCCTCGATCCAGCGGACGACTTCCTTGTTGCTGTACGTCTGGAGGGCCTTGAAGACGAGCTGGTCGGCGTCCTCGGGGAGCTGCCCGACCGAGAGCGGGAACTGCTGGAAGAACCCGGGCTCGATACCGCTGTCGTCCGCGGTCCAGGTGACCTTGGAGACCGCCTCGTTGATCTTCTTGCCGTGCACCTCGAGCGGCTCGGCCAGCTTGCTCTTGGTGACATCGATCTTCCAGCCGGCCACCGGCTGCGGGCTGACGGACGCCAGCGGGTGGTCCGTCGGGAAGTTGACTTCGAGCTTGACGGTGGAGGCGTTGTCGCGCTCGTTGGGCACCTTGAAGTTGACGGTGGCGTAACCGCCCTTGGCGGCCTCGCCCTGCGGCTGCACGCTGACGTGGGCCGAGGCGGTGCCGGCGAGCAGCAGGACGGTGGACGCGGCGACGCCGCCGGCGAGGGCGATGCGGGAAACGTTCATGGCAGGGATCACTCCACAGGTCATGAGGAAAGGGTGGTCCGGCGCGCTGAGGCGCGACGGCATCACGACCACCTCTTCACCGGAGTCCCGGCCGAGGGGTCGTGTCAGGCTGCGCGTACGTATACGGGCGGCGGCCCGCGCCTGATCACCATGTGCTGCAGAGGGTCCCCGGTGGCCGGTGCGGGGGCGTCGACGGCGCTGCGAAGAGGACGCGGCCCGGTCGTGGGCCGGCCCGGGAGCCCCGCACGCAGTGCGCGTACGAGCGCCATCGCCGCCCGCAGCGCGCGCAGCCGGGCCGCGGCCGCGAGCTGCCGGCCGCCGTGCGCCGAGAGCCTCGCCAGCCGGAAGAGGGCGATCTCGCCGCGGCGCAGCAGCCAGCCCGTGGCGAGCGCGGCGAGCAGGTGCCCCAGGAGCATGGGAAGGCTGGGCAGGCCGGACATCAGGGTGTCCAGGAGCGTCGGAGCGGCATCCGGAGCGGCTGCCGCCCCGGACGCCAGGTGTGTGTGCCCCTGGGCCACGGTTGCGGGGTCCAGCCCCGCGGTGGTCACGATGCGGTGGGCCTCGCCGGCGCTCAGCTGCGCCGGTCCCGCCCCGCACACAAGCCCCGCGGCGAAGCGGATCAGCGAGTCGTCCCCGGACCCCGCCACAGCGGCCGGTGTGTGCCGCCCGAGCCCGAAGACGATGTGCAGGGCGAGCTGCCCGGCCGCGAGGGCGGCCGTGATCGAGAGGAGGGTCCGCTCACGTCCGGCGAGCGCCGTCGCCACGGCGAAGACTCCGGCGAAACCTGCCAGCAGACTCCAGCCGGGCACACCCACACCTGCGGCGAAGCCGTGTCCGGCGGCGGCGAACACGACGCAGACCGCGGTGAACACCGCGGTCCTCAGAAGCCGCATACCGGCTCCGGCGCGTGCGACAGGCATAGACATGGCCGGGTCATCATCCCACTGAGCCCCCCGTCCCCGTACGGCAGGTCCGGAAGGTTTGCATCCGTCCCCATCAGGGAGTGATCAGGGGGTGTTGCACCTGTTCATGCGTGGATCGATGCCGCTCCGCGCCCCTGGCCCGGGCCGGGCATACACCGGTGGACGGAGTATCCGCATCCGCCGAATGAGCGCCGTCGTGGCCGATCCGTGCTTACGGAGCGCCGATCGCGGCAATACGTATCGGTATGTCGAGCCGCAGCCAGGAGGCTGGAGCATGAGCATGTGGTGGTCACTCCATTTGCGGCGCGAAGCTGCGAGCGTTCCGCTCGCCCGTCGTTTTCTGCTCGGCACCATGGAGACCGCGGGGGTGGACCCCGACATCTCCTACGACCTCTCCGTCGCGCTCAGCGAAGCCTGTGCGAACGCCGTCGAGCACGGCGGCGGCCTGGGGGACGCGGGTGACGCCGGAGACGCAGGCCCGGCCCCCACCGGTGGCGGGCAGCCCGGGCGCGCCTGCGGGCAGTACCGGGTCACCGCGTATCTGGACGGCGAGAAATGCCGTATCGAAGTCGCCGACTCGGGGCCGGGTTTCCCCTCCCGGCGCACGCTTCGCACTGCCGCACAGTCCTCCGCCTCGCGACCTGCGGGCGACCCCTCGCACCCGCGTACGGCGGTGCACCCTCCGGTCATGGCCGAGAGCGGGCGCGGGCTCTGCCTGATCGAGGAGCTCGCCGATCACGTGCACTTCGGCAACCGGCCGGGTCACGGCGCGGTGGTGAGCTTCGACAAGGTCCTGAAATGGCGGGAGGGCGCGCTGCTCATGGTGTCCTGAGCAGCGCGCCCTCCGTGGCACGGGGCGCGGCCTTCCGCGCCGGCCGTGTCAGCCCTTGAGCCGGGCCATCCACGCCTCGACCTCGTCGGCCCGGCGGGGAAGCGTGGCGGACAGGTTGCGGTTGCCGTCCTCGGTCACGAGGATGTCGTCCTCGATCCGGACGCCGATCCCCCGGTACTCCTCGGGCACGGTCAGGTCGTCGGCCTGGAAGTAGAGTCCGGGCTCGACCGTGAGGCAGACCCCGGGCTCCAGGGTGCCGTCGACGTACGACTCCGTGCGCGCGACGGCGCAGTCGTGGACGTCCATGCCGAGCATGTGGCCGGTGCCGTGCAGCGTCCAGCGGCGCTGGAGGCCCAGCTCCAGGACCTTGTCCACGGACAGGTCGCCCAGCAGACCCCACTCGACCAGCTTCTGCGCCAGGACCCGCTGGGCGGCGTCGTGGAAGTCGCGGAAGGCGGCGCCGGGCTTCACGGCCGCGATGCCGGCCTCCTGGGCCTCGTACACCGCGTCGTATATCTTCCGCTGCAGCGGCGAGAACGTGCCGTTGATCGGCAGCGTGCGGGTCACGTCGGCGGTGTAGAGCTCGTCGGTCTCCACGCCCGCGTCGAGCAGCAGGAGCTCGCCGGAGCGGACCGCGCCGTCGTTGCGGACCCAGTGCAGCGTGGTGGCGTGGGGGCCGGCCGCGCAGATCGAGCCGTAACCGATGTCGTTGCCGTCGACGCGGGCGCGCAGGAAGAAGGTGCCCTCGATGTAGCGCTCGCTCGTCGCCTCGGCCCTGTCGAGGACCTTGACGACGTCCTCGAAGCCGCGCGCCGTGGCGTCGCAGGCCTTCTGCAGCTCGGCGATCTCGAAGGCGTCCTTGACCAGACGGGCCTCGGAGAGGAAGACGCGCAGCTCCTCGTCGCGCTCCGCGGTGACCTTGTCGGTCAGGGCGGCTTCGATGCCCGCGTCGTGACCGCGGACGTTGCGCACCGGGCCGGTGGCCTCGGCCAGGGCGGCCGGGAGTTCGCGGACGTCCTTCGCCGGGATGCCGAGCAGCTGCTCGGCCTCGGTGAGGGAGTTGCGGCGGCCGACCCACAGCTCACCCTGGCCGTCGAGCCAGAACTCGCCGTTCTCACGGTCGGAGCGGGGCAGGAGGTAGACCGTCGCCGTGTGCCCGCCCCCGGACGGCTCGAGGACCAGGACGCCGTCCTGCGTCAGGTCACCGGTGAGGTACGCGTACTCGGTGGAAGGGCGGAAGGCGTACTCGGTGTCGTTGGAGCGGGTCTTCAGGTTGCCCGCGGGAATGACGAGCCGCTCGCCGGGGAAGCGCGCGGAGAGCGCCGCGCGACGGGCGGCGGTGTACGAGGCCTGGGCGATCGGCTCCAGGCCGTGCAGCTCCGTGTCGGCCCAGCCGGACTTCATGTTCTCGGCGAGCTCATCGGAAATGCCCGGGTACAGGCCGTTCTTCCGCTGCTTGATCGGCTCTGCTTCTGCTGTTTCCGGGGTCTCCGGGGCGAGCTCCTCAGACACGTTTTGTCCTCCTTGTGCGACACTGGGCCTTCTCCATCGTACGGGCGTACGGAAGGGGGCCCAGTGCCGGAAGACCTCTTACACGTCCGGGGCCGCGACCGGCGGTCCCCGGGGGGCCGGCGGCCGGGATCTCAGTCGAAGCGCGCGGCCAGCAGGGCGACGTCCTCGGCGCCGTCGTTCCCGTTCGCGCCGTCGGACAGGAGGGTCTGCAGGACGTGGTCCGCGACGGCCCCGGGGTCCTGGCGCAGGACCTTCGGCACCCCGGCCGCCGCCGAGTGCAGCCGTGCGAACGCCCGGTCCCTGGTGTCACCGGTACGGCGCAGCAGCGCGTCGGTGTAGAACAGCACCGTTTCGCCGGCCCGGGGCGTGAATTCCACGCTCGGCGCCTGCCAGCAGGACAGCATGCCCAGCGGTGCGGAGAGGGTCGTCTCCACGAATTCGGTGCGTCGCTCGCCGGTCACCAGCGGCGGTGTGTGCCCCGCGCCGGCGAACACGATCGTGCGCCGGTCGGGTTCGCAGTACGCGTAGAGGGCGGTCGCCGCGGAGGCCGGTTCGGTCAGCCGCAGCAGCAGTTCGAGGTCGGAGAGTACGGCGACGGGGTCCTCGCCCTCCATCACGGCGTAGGCCCGCAGCCCTGCGCGGAGCCGGCCCATGGCGGCCAGGGCGGCAGGCCCCGAGCCGCCGACCGATCCGACGGCCAGGCCGAGGGCCTCGTCCGGGAGCGGCAGCGCGTCGTACCAGTCACCGCCGCCCGAAGGCGCGGCACGGCGGCGGGCGGCCAGCCGCACTCCGGGGACCCGGGGCAGCCTGCTGGGGAGGAGCTCCTCGGCGACGACTGCGGCATCCGCCCTGGCGCGTTCGAGTTCGAGGAGGCGGGCGACGTGTTCCGAGGCGTAGCGGGCGTACACCCCGACGAGATGGCACTGGCGTTCCAGGGGTTCCGCCGGTTCGTCGTAGAGCCAGACGGCCGCGCCGAGCCGGCCGGCGGTTCCGGTGGCGAGGGGCTGTGCGTAGCTGGCGGCGTAGCCGAGCCGGGCGGCGACCTCGCGGCAGCGTGGATCGAGGCCGGAGTCGCCGAGGATGTCGGGGCTGGCCAGGGGGCCGTCGGTATCAGGGAGGCCGTCGAGGAACCGGCCGTACGAGGTGGCGCTGCGCGGCACCGTCTCGATGTGTCCGAGGTCGGCCCGGGCGAGGCCGAGTCCGACCGTGCGGGACGGCCCGCGGCCGTCGGCCGGTTCGAGGACGAGAAGCCCGCGGCCCGCGCCGACGAGTGCCGCCCCGGCGGTCAGGAGCTCGTCGAGAGCGCTGTCCAGGGTGCTGGTCCCGGCCAGCCGCTCGGTGAGTTCGTGCAGCGTGGTGAGGTCGGAGACCCAGCCGGCCAGCCGGTCCTGGATGAAGGCGACCGGCGCGACGGGCACGACTTCCGTGGGCGCGGCAGTGTGCGTTGAAACGGGAACCATGGGATCGATTCCAGCCACTTTCGGAAGGTGGGGGGCGCTCATGGCAATCGGCTTTCCGACTGGTGCGTTTTGTCGAATAGCATCGCAAACCCCCATGTCGTTCTGCGCCGCTATCGGTGCAACCACATGTACACGCACCCACATCTACACGCACAACTGAGGTGATGTCCAGCATTGTCCTTGCGGTATTTATGGTGTCCATGAGGCAGCCAACTTGGCCGAAAAATGCACCCCCGGGCGGTTTTTTGCGATCGACTGGGCGTGCTCGACAGGGAGAGCCCTCGGGGTGAAATGCCGGAGGGAGCGTCATCCCGGTCATGCGGGGTACGTAATCGTGGATGGCCGGGGGCAGTTGTGACCGCCCCGGAACCCGACAGCGAGCCCGGGCGTCCTTACAGGTGACGGCCGCCCGCCCACCGCCCCGAGTGGCGGGATTGCACAAGGGACGGCACGCGCGATGCGCACGCCGACCGCGTGATGTTTTGACTGGACTCGGCTCGGTTCAACTCGGTTCGACTCGGCTCAGCTCCATTCTGTTCGGTTCCACTCTGCTCGGCTCGGCTCACGCTCGGCACCGACTGACGTCCGTACCGCAGACCCGATGAGCAAGCACGCACAGCGAAGAGACGCACACGTGGTGTAACGAGCACGTGGTGCGATGTGGACCTCGGCGTTCAACGGAAAGGAACGAGCGCTCATGCGCGAGATCCTCGGAAGGCGACGCAGGCACCGGCCCCGGCGCAAGGCAAGTTCCGCCCAGCTCGACGCGGCGCTGGCCTGTGCCACCGTCCGGAAGTGGCCCGTGCTCCCCGGAGCAGGGCTTGCGACGGGAGCCGTACGCGGTGAACGCGGCCGCGGCTGCGCCTGTCCTGATCCCGAGTGCGCCGTACCGGGCGCACATCCCTTCGACCCGGGCCTGCTCGCGGCGACCACCGACGCGCGCATGGTGCGCTGGTGGTGGACCAACCGGCCTACCGCGCCCGTCGTCCTGGCCACCGGGGGTCAGGCGCCCTGCGCGCTGAGCCTGCCGGCCGTCGCCGGTGCCCGGGCCCTGACCGCGCTCGACGGCATGGGGCTGCGGCTCGGCCCCGTGGTGGCGACACCCACCAGGTGGTCGCTGCTGGTCGAGCCCTACACCCTGGAACGGCTCGGCGAACTGCTGCACGCCAAGGACCGGGTGCCCAGCTCTCTGCGGTTCCACGGTGAGGGCGGTTATCTCATCCTGCCCCCGTCCGAGGTGGGCACGGGGCAGGTGCGCTGGGAACGCGCGCCGGAGGCGGGGAACGCCGCGCCGTGGCTCCCGGATGTGGAGTCCGTCCTGGACGCGCTCGTCGAGGCGAGCAACAGCGCTCCGGACGGCGGGAGCCGGCTCGCCTACTGAGCGGGCGGTGGTCGACCGACCGACGCGGGAACAGCGGGCGGCTCACTCGTTCAGGGGTGTGAAGCCGCCCGGTTTCCGTGCGTCACGGCCGGCCCGCACCAGGAAGATGTAATTGCATCCGGGCAAAAACCGGTGCCCGCAGGCTTTCTGGCGGCCTTTTCGCGGATTGCGCAAACGGTGCGCGCGGTGCGGCCGGTGTGAATGTTTCCCGGGTGCCGGGGGCTCTTTCCCGGTGCCCGGCGGCATCGTGGCTTTCTGTCCGAAAGCGAGCGCCCGGTGTGCCGGGGGGCCTGGGGTGCGCGCCGCTCCGGCGCTGCGCCGGGCCCCTGCCCCGTACAGGGGAGTTGACGGGCGCGAGCCTGTCGGGCGGGCGATCCGCCGAGACGGTCGGCAGGTGGGGCCGGTCAGTCGCCGCAGGCCGCCGGTGAGCCGAGTGCTCCGGCGTGCGCCCCGGGCGCACGGGCCTGGAAACGAGGACGTCCGGCCGCTGGCGACGGGGGATGCACCAGCGACCGGACTTCCAGAACCGTAACAAGAGATCTGCCGTTAGCAAATTCGATCTCGCCTATTCGGACACCGATTTACCGACGGGTACGGGGAGTTGTGACGGGCGTCACCGCCGCGTCCCCGCTCTCGTCACTGTCAGCTGAGCGTCACTTGGCGGTTGGTGAGCCCCCCGCGTGCGCGGCGCTCATCGGCCGTCAGCGGAGCGTCCGAGGCGAGCGCTCCGGCGAGCCGCTCCGCGAACTCCGCCGCGGGCTTCTCGCAGTCCTCGGCCCCCATCGCGCTCGGCAGGTCCCAGACCGGGACCATGAGCCCGTGCGCACGGAAGGAACCCACCAGGCGGGTCTCCTCGCCGAGCGAGGAGGCGCCCGCCGCGTGCAGCCGGGCGAGGGCGTCGAGGAGCTGCTCCTCGGGGTGCGGCATGACCCAGCGCAGGTGGTTCTTGTCCGGCGTCTCGCACCAGTAGGCCGCGTCCACGCCGGAGAGCCGGGTGGTGGGGATGGCGGCCGCGTTGGCACGCTCCAGCGATGCCGAGACCTCCGCCGAGGCGTTCTCCGCGTCCGGGACCCAGAATTCGAAGCCGGAGTGCACGACCGGCTCGAACGCGGCGCCGGGGTCGAGGACGTCCTGCAGGCGCGGGCCGTCGGCAGGAACCCGGCGGGCGGTGACAGGGGAGCCGGGCTCGGCCTCCAGCGCGCGCTGGAGGGTGTCCGCGAGATCGCGGCTGAGGTCACCGGACGAGGTGTCGTTCTGCAGGGCGAGAAGGACGGAGCCGTCGTCGCGGCGCAACGCCGGCCAGGCCATCGGCAGCACGGTCGCGAGCGACACGGACGGTACGCCCTCGGGGAGCCCGTCCTTCAGCGTCAGCTCGACGGTGGCGGCCGGGACCAGCTCGCGCAGAGCGATCCAGTCGCACTCCCCGGAGATTCCCTCGAAGGGGCGCTGGACCAGCTCGGTCACGGCGTGGGCGGCGGCGCGCCCGTGACACGCCTTGTAACGGCGGCCCGAACCGCACGGGCAGGGCTCACGAGCCCCTACGACCGGGATTTCACCGTCCTTGAGCTGCGGCTTCCCGGCCTTGGACTGAGGGCGCTTCTTGGCCATGGTGGGCGTTCTCCCGATTGCGACAGTGCGGTCTCGGGCGCGAGCCTAGCCGTCCCTGTGACGGCCGGGGCACACTCGCCGGGGCGTACCCGCCGTGGTCCATCCGCCGTGGCACCCTCGCCGCCTGTCACACCGTGCCGCGCGCCGAATGTTCCGGCCCCCGCCGCGGGCCGAGCGCTCCACCGTGCCGCGAGCAGAAGGCTCCACCGTGCCGCGAACAGAAGGCTCCACTGTGCCGCGCGTCGAACCGCTCTCAGCCCGCGTCGTCGAAGGCTTCGAGAGCGTCGGCGAGTTCCAGACCCTCCAGCGAGCCGAATCCACTCATCGAGCCCAGTCCGTCCAGTCCGTCCAGTCCGTCGAGACCGGACCGCTCGCGGCGTGCGGACCTCCCGGGGCCCGGGGACGCCGTCCTGAAGCCGCCAGTGCCGGGGCCCGCGGAGACGAGGGCCCAGACGGTGACCTCGCCGGCCGTGTCGTCCCGTACGCCCCACTCCTGGGCGAGGGCGCTGATGATGTTGAGCCCGCGTCCACCGCGCGCGGTGACCGACGGTGTTGCCGGGACCGGCCTGGTCGGCCCGCCGCCGTCCGTGACCTCGACGGTCAGGTCACCCGTTCTCTCCACGCGCCACGCGGCGCGGATGTCGCCGTCCCCCACCTCTGAGTGCCGCCCCAGCGGCCTGCCGTGCCGACAGGCGTTGCTGAGGAGTTCGGAAAGGATCAGTACAGCGTCGTCGACCACGGTGTCCGAGACCCCGTTGCTGCGCAGCTGCTCGCGCATGCAGTGCCTCGCCCGCCCCACGCCCGCAGGGCCATGGGGTACGGCCATGCTCGACGACGCGGGCACTTCCTGTGCCACCACAAACGCCACCCCCGAGACCTCCTTTGCCCCACGCCACGGATTGGATGCCCCCGTGGGCTGCACCGGAAACCGGCCAAGGCCCTGTCAGTGATGCACTCGTAACGATCGATTGCGGAACGAATGCGCCGGTGCACCCCGGGTAACTGATGTTAAGAGCGGCCAAGTTGCGAAAGAACCTGTTTCGGGCGGTTCGTGATGATTGCCTCCACCCCCAGGCGTACGCAGAGCTCGACGTCCTCCGGCTCGTTCACGGTCCACACGTGCACCCGGTGTCCCGCTCTGTGCAGCCGTTCGATGTATCCGGGGTGATTGCGTACGATCCGCATCCCCGGGCCGGCGATCCGGGCCCCCGCGGGGAGCCGCCCGTCGCGCAGCCTCGGTGAGACGAACTGCATCAGGAAGACGGTGGGCAGGGTGGGGGCCGCGGCCCGGACGCGGTACAGGGACCGCGCGGAGAAACTCATGACACGTACCGGGGACGGCCCGTCGGCCGGCGGAGCGTGCAGGCCGAACCGCTTGAGCAGATGGAGCAGCCGCTCCTCGACCTGTCCTGCCCAGCGCGTGGGGTGCTTGGTCTCGATGGCCAGCTGGAGCGGACGGCCGCCCGCCCGGACGTCGTGGGCCAGCTCGAGGAGCCGTTCCAGGGTGAGCACGGAGGTGAGCTCGCCCGGCACCGGGTCCCAGTCCGGGGACTCCTCGTGGTCCTTCGCGTGGTTCTTCCAGGAGCCGAAGTCGAGGGCGGCGAGATCGGCCAGTTCCAGGGCGGAGACGGCACCCCGGCCGTTCGACGTGCGGTTCACCCTGCGGTCGTGCACACAGACGAGCTGCCCGTCCGCGGTGAGACGGACATCGCACTCCAGGGCGTCCGCACCGTCCTCGACGGCCTTCCGGTACGCGGCCAGCGTGTGCTCAGGGGCGTCGTCCGAGGCGCCGCGGTGGGCGATGACCTGGATGGGAGGCTGTGGTGAGGGTAGGCGTGCGTGGGTCACCGCGTCATGGTGTCACCGAGACGCGTCAGGTGCTGACACCTTGTTGCGTAGGACCGTTTTGCCTGATGTAAAGATTGGTGTGCGGATGCACAGGTCCTGCTTACAGTGGCCTGACGTGCTGTGGGAAAAGCTGACTGCAGACACGTGCACAGCGGATCTCTTGCCGAATGCCGAGTGGAACCGAGGAGTAAAGAGCTGTGAGCACCGAGAACGAGGGCAACGAGGGCAACGCGGTTCCGTCCGTACCGTCTGTTCCGTCCGCACCTCCCGTGCCGGCTGCCGCTCCTGAGGGCACCCCGCAGGGCGGTCCGCCCGCCCCGGAGGCCCCGCCTGCCGCTCCTTCGGACGCGCCGACGGCCCACATTCCGGCCGCGACGCACCAGACAGGCGCCGAGCCGCCCGCCGCGGGGCCCGAGCATCACCCGTACGCGCCGCCGTCACCGCAGCAGCCTCCGGCCGGCTCGGCCGCCTGGCCGCCGCCCCCTCCGGCCATCCCCTCGTACGCCGACGGCGGCAGCCCTCCGGTCTGGGGAGCCCCGGAGCACTCGGAGCCCGAGCGCCCGCGCAAGCGCCGTGCGAGCGGCCTGGTCGCCGCCGTGGCGGTGGCCGCGCTGGTCGCCGGCGGCGTCGGCGGAGCCCTCGGCTACTGGGCCGCGGACAGCAACGACTCCGGCTCCTCCGGCTCGACCACGGTCGCCGCCTCCAACAGCCCGAAGGACTTCAAGCGCGACCCGGGGACGATTGCGGGTGTCGCGGCGGGCGCGCTGCCCAGCGTGGTCACCATCGACGCGCAGTCCGGCGACGGCGAGGGCGGCACGGGCACCGGGTTCGTGTACGACAAGGAGGGCCACATCCTCACGAACAACCACGTGGTGGCCTCCGCGGCGGACAGCGGCCAGCTGACCGCGACGTTCTCCAACGGCAAGAAGTACGACGCCGAGGTCGTCGGCCGGGCCCAGGGCTACGACGTGGCCGTGCTCAAGCTGAAGAACGCCCCGGACGGACTGACCCCGCTCGCCCTGGGAGACTCCGACAAGGTCGCGGTGGGCGATTCCACCATCGCGATCGGCGCGCCCTTCGGCCTCTCCAACACGGTCACCACGGGCATCATCAGCGCGAAGAACCGCCCGGTCGCCTCCGGTGACGGTTCCAGCAACAAGAACTCGTACATGAGCGCCCTTCAGACGGACGCATCGATCAACCCGGGCAACTCGGGCGGTCCGCTCCTGGACGCGGGCGGCGCGGTCATCGGTATCAACTCGGCCATCCAGTCCACCAGCGGCGGCGGCGTCGGCCAGTCCCAGGCGGGCTCCATCGGTCTCGGCTTCGCGATTCCCGTCAACCAGGCGAAGAACGTCGCCGAACAGCTGATCAAGACGGGCCAGCCGGTCTACCCGGTGATCGGCGCGACGGTGACGATGGAGGAGAAGACCGGCGGCGCCGTCATCTCGGACGAGGGCGCGGGCGGCACCCCCGCCGTCACTCCGAACGGCCCGGCGGCCCAGGCGGGTCTGAAGGCCGGTGATGTGATCACCAAGTTCAACGACACGACGGTCGAGAGCGGCCCGACACTGATCGGCGAGATCTGGACGCACAAGCCGGGCGACAAGGTCACGCTCACCTACCAGCGCGACGGCAAGACGTCCACGGCCGAACTCACCCTGGGCGAGCGCAAGGGCGACAGCTGACCGGCTAGGCTGTTCCACGCATCGAGCCGACCCGGGCCACCGGGACCGGCGACGACGCGGGGTGGGTTGCCCGAGCGGCCTAAGGGAACGGTCTTGAAAACCGTCGTGGCAGCGATGTCACCGTGGGTTCAAATCCCACACCCACCGCCAGGTCAGAGAAGTAGCAGGTCAAAGGGCGGGTCTCCGAAGTGGAGACCCGCCCTCTGCGTTCACCCGGTCTCACCCCGACCGCCCGTATCCCAGCGTTGACCAGGGTGTGTGGCCAACCCGTGGCCAAGGTGGCCACGCTGCTCAGGCGTCGCGGCGCACTTGCAGAGCAGCATCGATCATGCGGTCGACGCGTCTTGGTGGCCGCGCAGGATCTTGGCGTAGAACTTCCACAGCACGGCCGGGCTGTGGCCAGCGCGCCGCGCGACCTCCACCGGGTCTACCCCGGCTTTGATCCAGAGGGAGACGCCGGCGTGCCGCAAGGAGTACGGCACCTTGGCGAGAGGCGTCGTCACTTCCTCGGTGGACAGCTTCGATCCTTGCCGCCTGCCAGACCTCGGTGTACTCGGTCGAGCGAACCCGGCCGCCCCGTACCGCTCGAAAAAGGCGACCGTCAGGCGCGGTGCCGTGCTCGTCCAAGTGCCCGCGCAGGAGCGCGACCAGGACAGGGGGAATCGGGACCGGGCGGGTGGCCTTGCGTGCACGACGCTTCAAGCCGCGTTCTTCGTAGGAGTTACCGTCGTCCGTCCAGCCCGCTCCGACTTCCGGTCGGCTCTTGGACAGCACCAACTCGCCCCAGCCCTGCTCCGGCAGTTTGCAGTGGCTCCGCTTCAGGCCAGCCACTTCTGCCGGCCGCATCGCCGCGTAATACATGCATCCGAAGAAGGCGTGCAGAGGGCGCCCCCGGGGACCGCTTGCACGTACCGCTGCCAGTAGCTCCCCTGCCTGCTCGGGGCCCGGAACGTACTCGAAGTCGACTTCGTCGGTGGTCGGACTATGACGCCTCAACCTAGGAGTCATCAACTCCTCTTGAGGACTTATGCTGAGATCGCCCAACGATCAGGGATGGTGAGCACCACATGGCCAAGCGCTACGAGACGATCGCGGACGCGTTGCGGACAGAGATCCGTGCAGGACAGCTCAACCCGGGGGACCGGCTGCCGTCGGAATCCGCCCTCGCGGACCGTTTCAAGGTCAGCGTCCCGACGATTCGCCAAGCGCTGGGCGTGATCCAGGGGGAGGGGTTGATAGAGAAGCGCCATGGCACAGGCAACTTCGTCCGTCAGCCGCGGACCATCATCTACCGCACGAACGAACGGCATCAGTGGGAGAAGGACCGAGCCCGTCAGCCGAAGGCTGAGCGGGAGAAGACCGGCGCGACTGAGCACGACACCGGCTTGGTAGTCGATGACCTCGTGTTTCAGGCGGAGTATGAGGTCACGACCGCGAACGCGGACCTCGCCCAAGCCTTCGGCATTCCCGCCGGCACGGAACTTCTGGAACGCCGGTACCGGACCCGCTACAACCAGGAGGATGCCCCGTTCGCTCTGGTCAGGTCATACCTCGTACGGGACGTCGTGGCGGGCAACCCTGATCTGCTCGATGCCGACAACGAGCCGTGGCCCGGGGGCACGCAAGCGCAGCTCCATACGATCGGTATCGAGCTGGATCGGATCACGGAGCGGGTTACGGCTCGGCCTCCGACTGTCGAAGAGCTGGAGCGTCTCGGCCTGACAGCAGGAGTCTCGGTGCTGATCGTGCGCAAGACTTCGGTCGACACTCACGGCCGTGTGGTGGAGCTCTCCGACATCACGCTTCCTGGGGACCGTACTGAAATGCTCTTCGTGAGCCCTCTGGGCAGGTGGTGACCATGACCAACCTCGTGACCGTCATGACGGCAGTGCACGGACCAGGTGCCCACCACCTGCCCGACGCGTACAAGTCCCTGCTCGCGCAAAAACTTCCGGACGGGTGGGACTGGCAGTGGGTGATTCAGGAGGACGGCAGGACGGATTCGGTCACGCCGTACGTGCCCGACGACCCGCGCGTGAGCTTCGGCCAGGGCCGCGCCGGCCGCGCTGCGATGGCTCGCACGATGGGGCTGGCACGTGCTGAAGGCGAGTACGTCAAGGTTCTGGATGCCGACGACATGCTGACGCCGGGAGCCCTTGCCCGTGACCTGACAGCACTGATCGCGAACCCAGGTGTCAGCTGGGCAACCTCCAGGGTCTTGGACCTGCTTCCAGACGGCACCACTGTTGGCTTTGAGGGGGACCCGCCTGAAGGCGCGATTGAGCGTGGATCAGTGCTTGAGCACTGGCGGGCTCACGACTATCGAGCCCAGGTGCACCCGGCCACCCTCATCATGCGGAGAGACCTACTGCTGGCGCTGGGCGGGTGGATGGCGCTCCCCGCATCCGAAGACACGGGGCTGCTCTTGGCTATGAATGCGGTGAGCACAGGGTGGTTCACTGCTGAGACTGGGCTGCTCTACCGCAAGTGGCCGGGGCAGGTCACGAGCCGGGCCGCGCACGTTGACGAGGTAGAGAGGGAGGCCAGGATGGCCGTCGTCGAATCCCGAGCGTCGGTCCTCGCGTCGCTCAGCGACTGGCGCTTTAACGCTCAGTGAGGCAGGAACGACGAAGGGCCGCACCTCCCGATCCACGGAGGCGCGGCCCATGCGCTTACTCAGGCGCCGCTCTCTCTGGGCGCGCGCGGGAGAATCAAGTCTCGGGATGAGTGTGCGTCGCCGTGAAAGTTGCCGTTGACCCCGAGGTCATCACGCGCGGCCTCATGGAAGACATTGATAGCGCTGAAGACCGTTCGGTGCAGCTCTCGCCAGTCCTCCAGCGTCCCGTCTGTGGCGCCCCGAGCCTGCCAATCGATCGCGGCGGCAGCGCGATTCACGGCATGAGCGGCCTCGATGACTTGGTTCTCAGCGAGCAGCATCACCCGCTCGAAGGCGCGCCCCCGGCTTCCTTCCGCCTCTGCGAGTTCCAGTGTCAGGTCCGACTCGGCCCGGTCTATCGCCCGCATCCCGTTCCGTACCTCGTACAGCAGCACGGCAGAGTAGACGCACCTACGCACGTGGTCGATGTACCCGGTGTACGCATCGAGCTTCCGCTCATCCCACCTGGTCAGCATGGCGTACCTCGTGCGCTGCCGCTCCATCAGGTGGTTTGTCATGTGAGTGGTGAGTGCGCCGACAAGCACGGCGGCGATGGTCACCAACTGTCCAACGAGATCCATGAACTCCCCCAGCCCGGCGTTATATTCAGCGGGGATCATAGAGGGAGACGTCAGCCGAGTCTCTCGGCATCGGTCCGCGAGAACACGAACTCGGTCTCTCCCTCGACCGGCCCTTCCCAGCGCAGTGGGGCCGGGCCGTGTTCTCGTATGGTCCTCGGATAGCTGGCTGCTTCGTAGTCGTTGGGCAGGTGGTAGGGATGGAAGCCGTGCGCAGCGAGCGCATCGAGCAGTCCTTGAGCGGTCTCGCCCAACTTTGCTAGGCGTTCGGGTGTGACCTCGATAGCCAGTTCCGCGTCCGGCCTTAGCCGCTCAAGAGCTGGCACGAGGCCCCGCACCACGGCGCCCTCAGCTCCCTCTACATCGACTTTGATCACGCGAGCTGAGGCCAGTTCGGATGGCCTGAGGATGTCGGGCAGTGGACGGGCAGGGACGGCTACCTGCGACTCCGCCTTGCCGGCATACGGGACGATGCTGTTCGCGCCCATGTTGGCCGAGCTGGCGAGTATGAAGTGGAGCATTTCAGATCGGTCCGAGACGGCCTCACTGACTGCACGAACGTTACTCGCCCGGTTGAGGGCCACGTTGGCAGACAGGAGAGTGTGGAAGTCCGGGGACGCTTCAATGGCAACCACGCTCCCCGAGGTGCCTACCAAGCGGGACGCCAGCAGGCTGTAGTAGCCGATGTTGGCGCCCGCGTCCACGAAGGTGTCCCCAGGCTGAAGAGTGCGCTGTAGCCACTTCGTCAGGGGCGGCTCCCACACCCCGAAGGTGTAGATGTACCGCTGGATTAGGTCTCGGGTGTCCGTATGGAGTCGTATCCCGGCCGCAGACAGGGCCACCGATTGTCGTGGATGGTCCTGAAGCCATGCGTTGAGGAAATTCCGAACGACAGCAGACTTACCGACGGCTAAAGGTGCGTACCGAACGTAGGTACGCGCCACAGTGGCCGCGAGGTCGGCCGCACGGGAACTGGCTCTATGCATGTGCGCTCCCTTCGGGCGGGTGTTTCTTGCTCCATGGTGGAACCATAGAAGATTGATCTGGTAGGCACTTAGCGATACCAGAAGTCGTTCGTGAGAGCACAGCTCAGGGCCTCGGCCCTTGGGGATCGACTAGCCTGACCGGGTCGTTACTGGGCGCCGCTGTTCCGTCGTGATCTGATACATCGATCAGAAGCCGGAATAGCCAAATTAGTCGAACCGCCCTGGATAGGCCTAGGAATAGAAGAAAACCAATCGCCCACCCAGGCCAGCCGACATTCTGCTCTGTGTCACCCAACATCGTTGCGAGGCAGCCAGCTGATACAGCCGTCATAGAGGTGAGGATGCTGACCCAGTTGCGTCTTAGGCTTTCCCCGAAACGAGCACGCAAAAATGTCATTCGGCGCCCAGAGCTGGTCGCATATTGACTAATGGCCGCTGTCCCGAATCCGCCGATAATCGCTGCTACCGAAGCAACAGTTGCATAGATGTTCATTCGTTGATCCAGTGAATGACCATCGAGTACATGCCCGTGCTGCAAGGCGCCAAGAGTCGACACGCTAATGGCAGCAATCAGCCAGTCTGTGGAGGGGTGTTCACTCCATAGATTATGCACTCTTCGAATGGGTTGAATCCCACGAGTCATCACTTCCCCCTTCGGCTACCGAGAGCCTAGGGCATGGGTCTGACAGCGTCACGGAGCTCGCTCTCATGCGCTGCGGCTACGTCGAGCACTGCGTGAACAGCCGCCTCGTACCAAGGAGCCTGCCCCTCACTCCTGCGTAGGACGACGGGTTTTTGCGCCGTGATGTGGTCTGACACGAAATTGATCTGGTCTTCCACGAGTGCGCCGTCGGAAGTGGATAGCGTGACGTGGGCAATTGCTCGGTCAACGGATCCGTCGGGGCCTACCAGGCTGCCGAAATCTGAAATGAAATGCTGAACGTCCTCTCGAAGCCTCCTCTCGCCCCTTGAGCGAGCAGTGTCCCGGCCGAAACCTCGACGCTTTGGGATCTTCATGGTGAGCGTAATGAGAGCGTCTGGGTTCTGCTTGTGTGCCTTTCGCGAAAAGTCCCCCAATCCGTCAGCGTCGGAAGGGAACATCATTCGGCCGGGGCGTAGGCGCATTTCGAAGAAATTAACCGCTTCTGCACTGTTCAGCTTTTCCCATGCTTTCTTGCCTACCAGGGGCATCACTGCAAGCTCTTCATGGGCAACGTTCATGCTGTTTAGCCATCGCTGCAACGCCGTGGGGCGCGGCGCTGAGGCGCTGCCTTGAATTACGCCGATTACATTTCCGAAGGGAAGGAAGCAGATGATCGTCGTGTCGACGACGCTGCGATTTCCCTCTAGTTGCAGGTCGGAAATATGCTGATGCTCCCAGTCGATCTGTTGAATATCGCCATCCCGGAGGCGCGCCAGTACCAGATGTTGACGCCCTTGCACGGAAATTGGGTCACCCACGTACACGTCGTCAAGGTGACGGTACCGGCGCTGCCGCATTTCTCGTTGCCCAAGATTGCTCAGAACTTGTGGCCAATCGAGGTGAGGAAACCTGAGGTCACCTGCTTCCTTAGGCCTGACGATTTCATAGAAAGCGACAGTCTTCTTACGACCCGTGCTCGCCAACTGGTGCCCCCCTGCGAATTACATCCTTAACCGGACAGTATGGCTCCACAGGGCGCCCCCTGTCAGGGGAAGAGCCAAGGGGAGACCCTCACCCGAGCAAAGCGTGTCCGCTGTCGAGTTGGGGCTACGTCCATGTCGACCAGACGCTGGCTACTGTGCCAGCCAGGACCCCCGCGCCGGCCAGCCAGGCGGGACCGCGCAGATCAGCCATGGCTTGCTCCAAGATCAGGCGTTGTACCCACTCGTAGGTGTACGTCGTCCTGCCGAAGTTGAACTTCGGCGTGCGGATCGCGTACATGGCGGCGGACTGACCGTTGGGGTAATTCTCCGGCGGTGCATTGATCACGCCATCAATGGCGTCAAGATCGGCCACCAATTTCCTGTACTCCCTGCGAGTTGACCGCCATCCCCAAACGACCGCGGCGATGGGCAGTAAGCCCCCGAGCGTGGCGAGGACTGTGAGTATCCACTTCATGACCGCACCCTAGGGCTCGCCTGACGGCCCCACACCTGATCCGTCCGTACTGACGAATGGGAAGTTAGGACAATCCGCCTAGCGACTCCGAGCGATGGCCGGAGCCGGTGGAGGGCCGGGTCATGGAGCGCGCCCGGCCAACCTCGGGCCAGGTGGCCCGCTTGTCGGTCTGGCCAGGCGCGTTTTTGCAGGTCAGTGGCTTGCAGCTGTGACACCTGGACCGGTCTTGAAAACCGTCGTGGCGCGAGTCACCGTGGGTTCAAATCCCACACCCACCGCAGCGCGCAGAGTCCCCTGACCAGGCGATACGGTCGGGGGACTTCGCCATTCCCGGCCCTGCCCCGGCCCCTGGCTCGCCGCCCCACCGGACACGGAAGGGGCACGCGGCTAGATGCTGAGCGGTCCCCAGCTCGCTGCGACGCAACGGCCGGCCTGGTCTTCGCCCACCCGTCCGCTCCTTGACCGGAGCCGGCATGGTCGTGCCCGGCACGGGGCAGTTCGTCTTGTCCGTAGCGCTGCCGCATCGTCAGCGAGCCGTTCCGTGACTACCCATGTACGCGTCGGGACGGGCGGGTTGCGGTCTCGCTGTATGGATGTCAGAGCCTTGCAACAGGGAGGGAGGAGTGCCTCGTGGCTGGCCTACTGTGCACAGCAGTCCCACCAGCAACAAACAGGAGATGTCGAGTGCGAAACTCTTCGCGTGCGAAGCGGTTCATAGCCGTCGGAGTCACCGGTGCCGCCCTGCTGGCCATGAGCGGTACGGCCCACGCCGCGTCCACCGGCGGCGTCCAGGCGAGTGCCGCGGCCCCCACGTGCGTCAAGGTCAACGTCGACACGGGAACCATCTCGAAGACGGCCTATGTGACGAACAAGTGCTCCACGACGAAGCGGGTCAAGGTCGTGTGGTCCTTCGCCCCCGATTCCGACTGCAACACCCTCAAGCCTGGTCAGAAGTTCAAGACCAAGCGTGGTCTCGCGCCGCAGTTCGACGGGTTGGCCCTGTGCTGAGCGTTTCCTGCCCGATGCCGGCTCTCTGCGAGCAGCTGGGGGTCGTTCCTTCCGCCTCGGTGCGGTGAGGGAAAACAGCGCTCAGGGCGGCAGGGGGAGTCCGTAGGATGACGGCGGGCAGAGCTGTAGCGCAGAGGTCGTCGCGCGCGGTCTCCAAAACCGCGAGGACGCCGGTTCGAATCCGGCCGGTTCTGCCTTCCCGCCCGCGGCGGCCCCGGCAGGGGCCTCGGATAGCCCGTCCCGGCGGGCCGCCCGGTGCTGTCAGTCCTCGCGCCAGACATCGTCGAGCGCTTCCCTGACCTCCTCGGTGCGGGTGACCCGGAAGCGGGAGACCAGCAGGTTCTCCCCGGCGTAGACGGAGTGCAATCCGCCGGCGAGGGGGTCCAGTGTCTCGGCGTCGATGTAGGGGTCGTCGTCCTCGTCGCTGTCGGGGGATGCGAGGCCGGCGGCCCGGAGGAGTTCCGAGAGGCTGCCGGTGGTGTCCTGGTCGTCCCAGCCGTCCGCGGAGAGGCGGGGCAGGCCCGGGACCTGGGCGAGGTACTTGCCGTAGCTCTCCGCCGAGTACATCTCGCAGACCGCGGTGATACGGGCCTCGGGGTGGGCGGCGACCTGGGCCGTGAAGGCCGCGTCGAGGTTCGAGGAGAGGACGCCGTCCTCGCCGAAGGCCGGGTCGCTGATCTGCACGATGCCGCCCCAGCATCCGACGGTGACGAGGTCGAGCTCGTCCGTGTACCGCGGGCCGGTGTCGTCCCGGCGCAGCACGGGTTCGAGTTCCTCGGCGACGGACGCGACCGTGGAGAGTCCGGCGACGACCGCGCGGGCGCGGACCGGGTCGTGCGCCGGTGCGGCATGGACCGTGTGCTGGTCGTAGGGGGCGGGGACGGGCGGGTGGACGCGGATGATCCGGAGGGTGGACTGCCGCCAGGCGACGCGCAGGCGAGGGCTCATGGGGGGAGCCTAGGGTCTCCCGGGCAGGACACCATCAGGAAACATTCGGCGTGTCGCGCCCCAAAAGGCTTGCTGCGCAACGGAGTTGCCGCCCTAGTGTGAGTTGTTGGCGGTGTCATGTCACGGGGGCTCACACCGCCCCGCTCCTGTCCCCAGCCCCCCATGAGCAGGGACGACAACCGTGAAAGCGATACGTTTACGTGTGAGGGCGCGGCTGGCTTCGGCCGCTGCCGTCCTCACGGCGGCGGGCCTCCTCCTCGGCGGCCTGCCCGGTCTGGCCGGTTCCGCCGGCGCGGCTCCCGCGCCGGCGCAGAAGCTGGATCCCGGCATTCCGTGCAAGGACCTGTACGACCTCGCGGACGACCTCGAGGCCATCCTCGAACTCCCGGATGCCGACGCCTCCCGGGCCAAGGCCTACTGGGACACGTACGAGTACGAGAACCCGGCCAAGCAGTGGGACGGACTCCCCAGGCCGAGTGACGCGGACATCGACCGGCTGATGGACCTGGAGAAGCAGCCGCCGAAGTCCAAGCCGGTCGACCGCATCTACTGGACCTGGCTGCGGGCACGCGAGTCCAATCCGAGCGGGACGTGGGACGACTGGACCCACTGGCGCGACGTCCGTCTGATCCGTAACGCGGGCAACGACCCGCGCGGCAAGGCGTTCGAGAAGAAGGTCATCAAGGACCACGCGCTGACCGGGCCGGACTGGATGTGCCAGAAGGAGGTGGAGTTCAAGGACCCGGACACCGGCAAGAAGTACCGGAGGAAGCTCGACGCGTACAACACGCGGACCGGGCAGATCCTGGAGATCAAGTCCAACGGGCAGCCCGACCCCAAGCAGGTCCCCAAGGACAGGGCGTGGTCCAAGGACCCGAAGTGGAAGAACACTTCGATGAAGTACGTCTACGGGGAGCAGCAGAAGCAGTCGGCGGTCAATCTCAAGAACGAGCTGAGCAAGAACGCGCCGGGACGGGTCACTGAGTACAACTACCGGTCGGACAAGGTCGAGAAGGCCCCCAGCGGCGGTGTACGCGCCAAGTCGACCGCCCTGCAGGCACCGGGCAGGCCCGCCGTCACGGGCGGTGGGGCGAACGACCTGATCCGCGAGTCCCGTCCGACGCCCAAGACCATGGGCGACTTCCTGAACCGGAAGAACGCGGCGGACCCCAGCCGGCTCTCCCCGCGCAGCCTCGGTGGCGTGGACTTCACGACGCTGGAACTGCGCTACGTCGGCAAGCCGGTCAAGGGCAAGGGGCTGGACTACGGATTCTCCGCCGAGGAGGACCCCGAGGAGCAGTCCGGCTGGGGCGGTAAGGAGAAGGCACAGCTGATCTCGGACGCCTTCCTGACGTGGCTGGCGCTCACCCCGGACAAGTTCTGGGTGAACCTCAACCCGGACGAGCCCGACCGGGTCATGGACGAGCAGTTCGGGAAGACCGATGCCGGCCGGATCCTCCTGGAGGCCGATCTGCAGATGAAGCACGACTTCTTCAAGGCGATGGACCCGAAGACCGACCTCGGCGAGCGGTTCTGGGACGCGCTGCCGAAGGTGGACGGCCGGCCGTGCTTCGCGGGGATCCGCAACTGGATCGAGCCGGAGACCGCGTCGGTGCGCGAGCAGGACGGCGGGATCTACATCCTCGACGCCCCCCTGCAGCTCAAGTCCACCCCGCAGGACTTCGACACGAACCCCGGCGGCGAGCAGATCTGCGATCCGTCGGAGGCCGAGCGCGACCAGGCGCAGCAGGCGATCGACCGGTTGATCGTTCCCGAGGTCGAGAAGACGATCAACACCGCCCCGCAGTACGCGGACCTACGCCGCGTCTACACCGCCCGCGTGGCGGCGGAGTGGGTCCGTCTCCAGGACGCGAAGGAGGCCACCGACTACCGCAAGGTCATCAACAGCAACGACGTGAAGGCGTGGCCGCTGCGGGCGCCGAACCAGGACTGGGACAAGAACGAGCTGTTCCAGAAGTACCGCGACGTCTTCCTCAACGGGGAGTTCCAGTACGACGTGGACACGGCCGAAGGCGTGATGGTCTACATCGTCGGCGGCGTCGACTTCTCCAAGCAGCCCAAGCGGAACATCAGCGGGACCCGGTTCACCGCCGAGCACCCGAACCTTCCGGTGCAGACGCAGACGTCGGTGAAGACCCTGACCGACAACGCCCGGGACGACGACGGCAATGTGCTGCTCCTGGGCGGCAACACCGAGTCGACCGATGTCGGTGGCGGCGGTGACGAACCGGAGCCGGACCCGACTCCGTCCCCGACCGGTCCGGGCAAGCCGACCGAGAAGCCGACCGGGAAGCCGACCACCCCGGGGCCCGCCCCGTCCACCCCGCCGGCCACGGGCGGCGGCACCGGCGGGGGCACCGGTCCGGGCCGGGGCGGTGACCTCGCCCACACCGGCTCCGACACCCCCGTCGGCCTGATCGCGGGCATCGCGGCCGCGCTGATGGCTCTGGGCGGCGGGCTGGTCCTCTGGAAGCGGCGCCGGACGGTCGCCCAGGACCAGTAGGGCGTCTCCGGACCGCAGCAACGCCCCCGGGATCTTCCGGGGTCAGGCCCCGCACCTGTCGACAGGTGCGGGGCCGCTCGCGCTCCTGGCCGCCGCCGGGCGCGCCGTGGTGATGCGGCCGTCAGAGGTTCCGCCGCGGGGACGTCAGTCGTGCGGCCGAGGCGATCGCGGCGCGGGCCTCCTGTTCGGTGAGGCCGGTGCCGATCGCCGCGTCGGTGAGGGCGTCCGCGAGGTCGTCGCCGAAGCCGTGTTCGTACGCGCGGCAGGCCGCCCAGAACAGCCGGGTGTTGCGCTGGCCCTCGTGGGCGGCGCGTACGAACTGGACCAGGCCCTCTCCCTGTCGGCCGGGTGAGAGCCGGCCGGTGGTGCGGTGGGGGCGTGGTGGGGGCGTGAGCAGGCGCAGGAGGGCGCGGGGGCAGGGGGCGGGTGCGAGGTGGGCGGTGCCGGGGGCGAGCCGGTATCTGCCGTGGGTCGTGACCGAGCCCGGGCCGACCAGGTAGCCGCCCGCTCCGCGTACGTCGATACCGGGCGCGAGGCGGCCCGCGGAGTTGGGCACGGAGACGCCGGACGGGCCCGTGAGCCAGAGGTGGCGGCCACCGCTGGGGGTGAGCACCGTGACGGTGGCCGGGATGGTGAACAGATGCTGGAGGGCCAGTTGCTGGAGCGCGGCGACGGAGTCGTTGCCGTGGGTGGTGTCGATGTCGAGGTCGATGCCGATGAGCCGGTGCGGCATCCGCCCGCAGGCGATCCCGTACCCGGTGGCCCTGGGCGCCGCGGCGAAGAGGGCGCGGACGGCGGCCGGGTCGGTGGTCGCGTCGTGCACCCCGTGTCCGGGCAGCCCGCAGGCGCCCCGGCAGTGCACGGGAGTGGCCTCGTCGCGGTGCGGTGAGCGCAGGGCGGGGAGCTTGGTGGCGGACAGCGGGAAGACGGGTAGCCCGCGCTCGGCGGCGGAGAGCGCGTGGGCCAGGGCCAGGGTGGCGGTCTGCCGGTCGGTGGTGGCCATGGAGTTATTTTCGTACAAGCGTTCGAAGAAGGGAAGGGGGGCAGGTCCGCCCGAGGCGGAACGCCTTTCCTCGTGCGGGAGGTTTATCGGGTCTTCGTCATACGTGCGGGGGAATCGCGCGTCATGGGCGGTTCGCCGGGGACGCGGTGGGCAGTTCTGCTTCCGCGACGTCGTGACCAGCACCGAGGCGGTCGGCCAACTGCTTCGGACACAGCCGTATCAAGCAGCCGTATCAAGCGGTCGTTTCAAGCAGCGTTCCCGGTTCCTGGAGGAATTGACATGGCAAGTATCCGTACCGCTCGCGCCCTCGCCGTCGTCGCCGCCCTGCCCCTCGCCGCCGTCCTGTTCGGCGGGGTGGCGGTGGCCGACAACGGTGCGTTCGCGAGTGACGGATCGAACGCGGGGGTGGCGACCGTGGGGAACGGAGGCGTCGGCGGGGACAACTCCGGTAATTCGTCCACCTCGCAGCAGCAGGCCGTCGGCGCCGGTGCCTCCAACCACAGCAATACGGTGCAGGTCAGCCAATCGCCCTTCGCGTACATCGACCAGTCCACCTACAACGTCTATGTGACCTTCACGCCGCTCTGGGTGAACTGACCGAGGGGCCCGTGCGGCCGCGACGCCGCCGCTGCCGCACGGGCCGCCCGGGGTGCGGGCGGGGGGCGTACCCCGGGGTGGGGACCCTGACGCAATGTGGCCCCGCCCTCCACCTTCAGGAGGTGGGGCCCGTCCGGCCCCTACAACCTGAGGCGGACGTGGCTTCGGGACCTGGGGCCGATCCCCTCGACCGTGCCCGCTCCTAGCGTGGAGTTATGACCACGCCAGTCTGCACCGGGGCCTCCAGGGCGGTCGCCGCCTCCGCCGGACACCGCCGATATCCGTCGTTCTCCTCGTACGTGCGGGCCAGAGGCCCCGTGCTGCTGCGCACCGCCCGTTCCCTCACCGCTAACCCGAGCGATGCCGAGGACCTGCTGCAGACCGCGCTCACCAAGACGTATGTCGCCTGGGAGCGGATCGAGGACCACCGGGCCCTCGACGGATACGTCCGCCGGGCCCTGGTGAACACCCGGACCTCGCAGTGGCGCAAGCGCAAGGTCGACGAGTTCGCCTGCGAGGAACTGCCCGAGAAGGAGACCGCGCCCGCGCCGGACCCCGCGGAGCAGCAGTCGCTGCACGACGCGATGTGGCGTGCCGTCCTCAAGCTGCCCGACCGCCAGCGCGCCATGGTCGTCCTGAGGTATTACGAGGACCTCAGCGAGGTCCAGACGGCCGAGGTGCTCGGCGTGTCCGTCGGCACGGTCAAGAGTGCCGTGTCGCGGGCCCTCGGGAAGCTCCGTGAGGATCCGGAGCTCACCCCGGTCCGCTGACCGGCAGGCCACGCCGGCGGCACGTGCCCTTCGCGCAGGCCCTCGCACGGCCCCCTCCTGCGGGCCGACACCGATTCGTACTCCCGGAAGTAGTGACATACCGCGTGGTATGTGAGCAGAATCAGCGCACCCTTACCGCCGCGTAGCGCCCACCGGGAGGACGCCGTGCTGAGCACCATGCAGGACGTACCGCTGACTGTGACCCGCATCCTGACCCATGGGATGACCATCCACGGGAAGTCGCAGGTGACGACCTGGACCGGCGACCCGGAGCCGCACCGGCGGAGTTTCGCCGAGATCGGCAGGCGGGCCGCGCAACTGGCGCACGCCCTGCGGGACGACCTGGGGGTCGACGGCGACCAGCGCGTCGCGACCCTGATGTGGAACAACTCCGAGCATGTCGAGGCATATCTGGCGATTCCCTCGATGGGCGCCGTCCTCCACACGCTCAACCTGCGGCTCCCCGCCGAGCAGCTGATCTGGGTCGTCGGGCACGCCGACGACAAGGTGATCCTCGTCAACGGTTCGCTGCTGCCGCTGCTCGCACCGCTGCTCCCCCACCTGCCCTCCGTCGAGCAGGTGGTGGTGTCGGGGCCCGGCGACCGCTCGGTGCTCGACGGTGCCACGGCCCGGGTGCACGAGTACGAGCAGTTGATCGCCGGCCGTCCGGTCTCCTACGACTGGCCCGAGCTCGACGAACGCCAGGCCGCCGCCATGTGCTACACCTCCGGCACCACGGGGGACCCCAAGGGCGTCGTCTACTCCCACCGTTCGATCTACCTGCACTCCATGCAGATCAACATGGCCGAGTCGATGGGGCTGACCGACAAGGACACGACACTGGTCGTCGTGCCGCAGTTCCACGTGAACGCCTGGGGGCTCCCGCACGCGACGTTCATGACCGGCGTCAACATGCTCATGCCTGACCGCTTCCTCCAGCCGGCTCCGCTCGCCGACATGATCGAGCAGGAGCGTCCGTCGCACGCGGCGGCCGTCCCCACCATCTGGCAGGGGCTGCTGGCCGAGGTCACCGCCAAGCCGCGCGACCTCTCCTCCATGGCCCGCGTCACCATCGGCGGCGCCGCGTGTCCGCCTTCCCTGATGGAGGCGTACGACAAGCTCGGCGTCCGCCTCTGCCACGCCTGGGGCATGACGGAGACCTCCCCGCTCGGGACCATGTCCAACCCGCCCGCCGGTCTGACCGAGGAACAGGAGTGGCCGTACCGCATCACCCAGGGCCGGTTCCCGGCCGGGGTCGAGGCGCGGCTGACCGGTCCTGGAGGGGAACACCTGCCGTGGGACGGGGAGTCCGCGGGCGAGCTGGAGGTGCGCGGCCCGTGGATCGCGGCCGCGTACTACGGCGGCACGGACGGCGGGGCACTGCGCCCCGAGGACAAGTTCAGCGAGGACGGCTGGCTGAAGACCGGAGACGTCGGCGTGATCAGCGACGAGGGCTACCTCACGCTGACCGACCGGGCCAAGGACGTCATCAAGTCCGGCGGGGAGTGGATCTCCAGCGTCGACCTGGAGAACGCGATCATGGCGCACCCTGATGTGGCCGAGGCAGCGGTCGTCGCCGTACCCGACGAGAAGTGGGGCGAGCGTCCCCTCGCGACCGTCGTCCTCAAGGAGGGCGCCACCGTCGACTACGCGGAGCTCAGGACCTTCCTCGCCCAGTCCGTCGCCAAGTGGCAGCTGCCCGAGCGCTGGACGATCGTCCCGGCGGTGCCCAAGACGAGCGTGGGCAAGTTCGACAAGAAGGTGATCCGCAGGCAGTACGCGGACGGCGAGCTGGACGTCACGCAGCTCTGATCCGGGCCGACAGCCCGGAGCACGGCGTACGGCGAGGGCGGTACGGGTCTTCCCGTACCGCCCTCGCCGTAACCGCCCTCTTCCTGCGCGCCCTCTTCGTACGCGCCCGGTGACCTCCGGGCGTCAGTTCGTCCCTATCTTCGCCAGCAGATCCACGATCCTGGACTGCACCTCGTCGCTCGTGGAGCGCTCGGCGAGGAAGAGCACCGTCTCACCGGAGGCGAGCCGCGGCAGGTCCGCCTCCTCCATACCGGCCGAGGTGTAGACGACCAGCGGGGTGTGGTTCAGCGAGCCGTTCGCGCGGAGCCAGTCGATGATCCCGGCGCGCCGGCGGCGTACCTGCATCAGGTCCATCACCACCAGGTTCGGCCGCATCCGCGTGGCGATGTCGACCGCCTCGCTGTCGCCCGACGCCCGGGCGACCTGCATGCCGCGCCGCTCCAGCGTCTCCGTCAGCGCCAGCGCGATCTCCTCGTGCTCCTCGATCACCAGGACCCGCGGCGGATGCTGGTCGCTGTCGCGCGGGGCGAGCGCCTTGAGGAGGACGGCCGGGTCGGCACCGTACGCCGCTTCTCTGGTCGCCTGCCCCAGGCCGGCCGTCACCAGCACCGGGACCTCCGCCGCTACGGCCGCCTGACGCAGCGACTGCAGGGCCGTACGGGTGATCGGGCCGGTCAGCGGGTCGACGAACAGCGCGGCGGGGAATGCCGCGATCTGGGCGTCCACCTCCTCGCGGGAGTGCACGATCACCGGACGGTAGCCACGGTCGCTGAGGGCCTGCTGGGTGGAGACGTCCGGGGCGGGCCAGACGAGCAGCCGCCGCGGGTTGTCCAGCGGCTCCGGGGGCAGCTCGTCGTCGACGGGCTGCGGCTGCGGACGGTTCGCCACCTCGACGGCGCCACCGGGGCCGTCCAGCGGCTCCGGCCCCTCGGCCCCCGCGTCCGGGGCCCCTATCGCGTACGCGCGCCCCTCGGACGCCGGTGTGGACAGCAGCCGGCCGGAACCGGAGCCCTGCACGGTGCTGCCCTGCGCACCGCCGGGCTGCGGCGGTACGGGGGCCGGGGCGGGCTGCGGCGGTACGGGAGCCACGGCGGGCGGGGCGGGCCGCTCCGCCTCCGGCGGGGCGGCGAGCTTACGGCGTCGCCCGGCCCCGCCCAGCGTCTGGTTCTGCTGGTGCGCGAGGTGCTGCGCGAAGGGCACGCCCTGCCCCAGCGTCCGCACGCTGAAGGCGCGGCCCTGGGTCGAGTCCGAGGACGCCGGCATGGGCGCCTCGGCGGGCAGCGGCTGGCGCCGCGCGTCCGGTACGGGGGCCGGCGCGTCGCTGTCCGCCGGGTGCGGCCCGCTCTCGGGAGCGGGTTCCGCCGCGGGGGCGGCCGGGGCGGCGACGGTACCCGTGGTGTGGGTGGTGCTGCCGGGGCCTGTCCAGGCCTCGTCCCCGTCCGGGTTCGCGTCGTCCTCGTGCGCCGACGTGACCGGACCCTGCACCGGGGCGCCGCCCTGCGCCCAGTCGGGCTGCGGAGGAACGGCGGGCAGCGGCTGTCCCGGAACGGGATGACCCGGCCGTGCCTGCGTCTCCGGTGTCTCGGCGGGCCGTGCCCTCCGGCGGCCGGACGGGACGGGGTGGGGCTGCGGCGGGGTGTGGTCCGCGTCGGGAGCGTGCCGTACGGCGTCGTGGCGCTCGGGCAGCGGACCCTCCCCGGCCGGGACCGGCTGAGCACCGGCCGGGGTGGACTGAGCACCGGACGGGGCGGGCGAGGGCGGTTGCGGGGCGGGCGAGCCCGGGGCCGGGGCAGGGGCGGGCGGTGCCGCGACCGGCGTGCCAGGCGCCACGGGCGGGACGCGGTCCGCATCGGCGGGCGGCAGGGCGAACGCGGTGCGCGGCCCGGAGGGTTCGGCCGCGGCGGCGCGTTCCTGTGCCGCGGCGAGAGCCCGGCGGGCCCGTCGCCCTCCGGGCTGCTGCGCCGGCTGGTCCGGCCGCGACCGGTCCTGCTGTGCGGGGGCCTCGGGCGAGGCGAGGGCGGGCAGCGCCGCCCGGCCGCCGCCCTGGCGTCCGGAGGCGTTCTGCGGCACTCCCTGGGGCGGCACCGTCTGCCCCCGCTGCGGGCGTCCGCCACCGCCCTGCGCGCCCTCGGCGGCCGTGACCACGGAACCCTCCGAGGGGGCGGAGGCCGCCGCCGGGAGGGCCAGCGCCTGCCGGGGCTCGCCACCCGTCTCCGCGGGGCTGGGGCGGCCGCGCCTGCGCCCCGAGCCCTCGTTCAGCCGATGCGGGGTCATGTCCTGTTCCTGCTGCGGCTCCTGCGCGGCCGGGGGCTCGCGGCGGGCCCTGCGTCGGCCGGTCGGCTCCGCCGCCGCGGTGTCACCGGACTCCGTACCAACCGGACCCGCGTCCACGGGGCTGTCCAGGAACGCGTCCGTCGACGCCCTGCGCGCCCGGCGCCGACCGCCCTGCGGGGCGGGCTCCGGGGCGGATTCCGGGGCGGGTTCCGGTACGGCGGCCGCCTCGGGCACGGGGAGCGGCTCGGGTACGACGGTCCCGGCGCCCGTGCCGAGCGGCACTTCGAGGACGTACGCGCTGCCGCTCATCCCGGCCATCTCGTGCGTCTGGAGCACACCGCCGTGCGCACGCACGATCCCGCGCACGATCGGCACGTGCACCGGGTCACCCCCGGCGAACGGCCCGCGCACCTCGATCCGTACGACCTCACCGCGCTGCGCCGCGGCCACGACGACCGTCGAGTCGACGTAGCCGCCGCCCGGCACCGGCCGGGCCTTGCCGGTCGAGTCGACACCGGCCACGTCGGCGACGAGATGGGCGAGCGCCGTGACCAGCCGGCCGGCGTCCACCTCGGCCTCGATCGGCGGGGCGTGCACGGCGAACTGGGCGCGTCCGGGACCGATCAGCTCGACGGCGCCGTCGATGCCCGCGGTCACCACGGCGTCGAGCAGCACCGTCTGCTTGACGAGCTCCTCGGCGCCGGTGTCCAGGCGCTGATAGCTCAGCACGTTGTCGACGAGCGTCGTCATGCGCGCGTAGCCCGCTGCGAGGTGATGCAAAATCTGGTTGGCCTCGGGCCAGAGCTGGCCGGCCGGATCGGCGGCGAGGGCCGAGAGCTCGCCGCGCAGCTCCTCCAGCGGACCCCGCAGGGACTCGCCCAGCACGGCGGTCAACTGGGTGTGCCGCGCTTCGAGTCCGGTGAGACGCTCCGTCTGCTCCTCCAGCTCGGAGGCGTACCGCTCGGTCCGGTCGGCGGACTCCGCCGCGTGCCGTTCGGTGAGCTCGGCGATTGTGGCCCGATGGCTCTCGGTGAGCTCGGCGATCTCGGCCCGGTGGCTCTCGGTGAGCCGGGCGATCTCGGCGGCGTGCCGGTCGGTCAGGCCGGAGACCTCGTCGGTGTGCTGCTGCGACAGTTCCTCGTAGGGCCTGCGGTCGGTGAACGTCATCACGGCGCCGACGAGCTGGTCCCCGTCGCGCACGGGGGCGGTCGTCAGGTCCACCGGGACCTGACCGCCGCTCTTGGACCAGAGCACCTGCCCGCGTACGCGGTGCTTGCGGCCGGACCGCAGGGTGTCGGCGAGCGGCGACTCCTCGTACGGGAACGGGCCGCCCTCCGCGCGTGAGTGCAGGATCAGCGGGTGGAGTTCCTGTCCGCCGAGGTCGCTGGCCCGGAAGCCGAGGATCTGGGCGGCGGCGGGGTTGACGAGGACGACCCGGCCGTCCGTGTCCGTTCCGACGACACCCTCGGAGGCGGCCCGCAGGATCATCTCGGTCTGGCGCTGCGAACGGGCCAGCTCGGCCTCGGTGTCGACGGTGCCGGAGAGGTCCCGCACGACGAGCATGAGCAACTCGTCGCCGGTGAAGTTGGAGTGGATGTCGTTGTATCCGGCCTGGCCGCTGTCCAGGGAGGCACTGGTGACCTCGACCGGGTACTCGGTGCCGTCGGTCCGGCGCGCGGTCATCCGCGTCGGCTTGGTCCTGCCCTGCTCGTCCGCAGCGTCCGGCCTGCGCATCGACCCCGGGATCAGCCTGGAGTCGAACTCCGGAAGCAGATCGAGCAGTCCGCGGCCCACGAGCGCGGTGCCCGGGGTCTCGAACATTTCGAGGGCGATGGTGTTGGCGTTGACGACCGTGCCGTTGCAGTTGACGAGCAGGAGCCCGTCCGGGAGGGCGTCGAGTATGGCTGCGAGGCGAGCAGCGCCTCGGGATGGCCTGCTGCTCACGAGACGCTTCCTCCCTGAATACCGCACCTTGCCGACAGCGGGCCCCATCCTGCCCCTCGGGCCTCAGGCTGTCACTGGAGGAGTCTAAAGGCAGGGAGCGCATGGCGGGCGGCGGATGAGGGGGAGCTCTCACCAAGGTTCTGTGCACACGGTGTACGCCGGTGTCCCGCGGTGTGACGGCGAGCGCCCCCTCTGACATGCGCCTATGAGTTCCGGTATGCGCCCGGAGACTGCCTGGAACGCCCCCGGAACCCGGCCTGCAGGGCGTCCGGGGCGGCCTGTGCGCGCCCCGGTGTGCGCCGTCCGACCGGCTGAAGTCCCCGGCGCACGCCCCGCCGAACCAGCTACCTCGCGGAGGGGAGCACCGGCACGAGGTTGTTCCAGCGGGAGATCTCGCAGCCGTTGGCCCGGCTGAAGCGCGCGTCGACGTCCTCGCCCTGCCAGGTGCCCTGCACACGGGCGGCGGCCGGTCCGCCGGCCTGCTGGGTGCACATGGCGTTGCGGTCCGTGGCGACGAAGGGGTTGTCCCCCGACTCGGCGGCCTCATCCAGCAGGTCGCAGGCGCGCTGCGCCTCGGGGTGACTGCCGCCCGCCGGGCCGCACTCCAGCTCGAAGACTCCGTCGGCAGCCGGGTTGCCGGACTCGGAGACGGTCACGGTGAGCCGGGTCTCCGCGTCGTCCTGCGCCGTCGGCCAGTCGCCCTGGAGCACGGGGAGTGGAGGCAGCGGTACGAGGGGGGACACCGCCGTGGCGGCGGGCGCGGCGGCGGTGAGCACGGCGAGGGACGCGACGGCGGTGAGGGTGAGACGGCGCAGCATGCGGGGCTCCTGTTGTTCTGGCGCGCCCAGGGGCGCGCCGGCCTGCTCCGGTACGCGCCGGATGATGGAGGCGCGCGCCCGGACACACGGGGGTGACGGACGGAGGGCGGAGCCCTCGTCCTCTCTAACGCTCCTTACGCCCGCACGTTGCGCAACTCATGGGGGGCCGACCGGAACAGCCGCGCATCCTCGAACACCCGAACGGTCGCACCAGGGGTATACGGGACCGGCACACCCACCGCAGGGCGCTTTGCCTCGCCGCCCACCCGCCTAGTACCGTGGGCGGCGATTGGTGACAGCGCGCTCGACTGTGTCATCATCTGCACGCACCATCCGCGCTCGCGCGGAGTGTGCTGGAGGCGTCGCCTAGTCCGGTCTATGGCGCCGCACTGCTAATGCGGTTTGGGTCTTAAAGCCCATCGAGGGTTCAAATCCCTCCGCCTCCGCAGGAACCCGAAGCCCCACGCCCCAGGCGTGGGGCTTCGGTCGTTCAGGGCCCTCGGAAACCTGTCCCAGAAGATCGTTTCTGCAGGTCAGGGACGGTCTGGCTAATGGATTTCGCGTCCCGGCGCAGGTCATGTAATGTTGTTCTCGCAACGCCGACGGGGCAGAAAAGCCCGGGAGGCGGGACCGAGGCTCAGGCCGAGGAAACGCACTCGTAGCTTAACGGATAGAGCATCTGACTACGGATCAGAAGGTTGCAGGTTCGAATCCTGCCGAGTGCACACACTGAGAGGCCCCCTGGACACCGTCCAGGGGGCCTCTAGCGTTCCCCGTACCTCCGGTCACTGGGAGAACACGGACTCAATGGCGGGCGTCATGCCCGGTTTTCGTGTCCGCAACTTCCCGCCGACTGCCCTGGAGCACACGGCGGCGGCGGACCGGCAGGCCGAAGGTCGGGTTGGCGACGCCCCAGGCCGCGCCCTTGCAGACCAGTTCCTTGTAGAGCGCGGCGAGCCGGCCGGTCAGGGCTGCCCGGACCGCCCGGTCGTCGGCGGTGACGTACTGGATCAGGCCTTCCCTGCGGCCCAGGGAGATGCACTGGTTGAAGTAGCGGAGCGGTGTGTTCGGGGGCTTGCCGCCGGTCAGGCCCGCCGCGATGGAGTCGGCGGCCTGCCATGCGGTGGGGATGCCCGAGGCGCAGGACATCCTCAGCGGGCTGTCGCCGGGGCCCTTCACCAGGGCCGCGTCCCCGATGGCGTACACGTTCGGGTGGGAGACCGAGCGCATGGCTCCGTCGACCACGATCTGACCGGAGTCGGAGACATCGAGGGCGGTGGCCCGCGCGATCGGGTGGACCGCGAAACCGGCGGTCCACACAGTGACCGCGGCCGGGACGGACGTGCCGTCGGCGGTGGTGACGTGGTCGGCCTCCACACCGGTGACGGCGGTGTGTTCGTGCACCGTGATGCCGAGCCTGTCGAAGACCTTCCGCAGGTGCTGCCTGCCCTTGGCCGAGAGGGTGTCGCCGAGTCCGCCCCGGGCGGCGAGCGCGACATCGAGGTCCGGGCGGGCCTCGGCGATCTCCGTCGCGGCCTCCAGGCCGGTGAGGCCGCCTCCGACGACGACCACGGGCTGGCCGGCGTCCAGGCGGGCCAGGCGCTCACGCAGCCGGAGCGCTCCGGGGCGGCCCGCGATCTCGTGGGCGTGTTCGGCGGTGCCGGGGACGCCCTGGGTGTTCCAGCCGCTGCCGAGGGCGTACGCGAGGCTGTCGTACTCCAGCTCCCCGGGGCCGTTCGCGTCGACGACGGCCACCGTCCCCCGGTCGACGTCCAGGCCGGTGACCTTCGCGAGCTTCAACTCGACGCCGGTGCCCGCGAACATCTGGCTGAAGGGCCGTGGCCTGAGCTCCTGGCCGGCCGCCAGCTGGTGCATCCGGACGCGCTCGACGAAGTCGGGCTCGGCGGTGACGAGGGTGATGGCGACGTCCTCGCGGCGCAGTCGCCTGGCGAGTCGGCCGGCGGCGCTGGCACCGGTGTATCCGGCTCCGAGAACGATGATGCGGTGCTTCATTTCCCTGCTCCTGTCTCGCGCGGGTCTGCCCCTTGAACCGGGCAGCCCGCCGTTTCCTGACAGGAGTGCGGTGTGAAGCAGATCACGTCGCGATCAGTAGAGGTGGAGCAGGGGCTCCCCGTGGTCGGAGGCCGCCCACCGCTGGGTCGCGCGTTCGAGCTTGTCGGGGTTGGCCTGGGCGCGGATCGCGGTGATGCCCTCGGAGGTGATCTCCAGGCACATGACGCCGATGACCCGGCCGTCGACGACCGCGACGAGGGCCGGGCCGTTGTTGGCGGTCGTGACGTAGACCCCGGGTGAGCCGCCGGCCAGGTCGCGCTTGGCCTTGCCGGGTGTGAACAGGCCCCGCAGGAACTTCGCGACCGCGACGGCGCCCTCGAACGGCCTGGTGCGGGCCGGGACCTTCCCGCCGCCGTCGCCGATCGAGACGGCGTCCGCGGTGAGCAGCCGCACGAGCGGCTCGGTCCGGCCACTGGTGGCGGCCTCGATGAACTCCTCGACGATCCGCCGGGCGGCGGCCTCGTCGACCTCGGCGCGGGTCCTGCCCTCCGCGATGTGCTTCCTGGCGCGGTGGAGGATCTGCTGTGCGGCGGACTCGGTGATGTCGAGGAGCTCCGCGATCTTCCGGTGCGGGTAGCCGAAGGCCTCCCGCAGTACGTACACCACGCGCTCGTCGGGGGAGAGACGCTCCATGAGAGCGAGGACGGCGTACGAGACGGACTCGCGCTGCTCGGCGGTCTCGGCGGGGCCGAGCATCGGGTCCCCCGGGAGCAGCGGCTCCGGCAGCCACTGGCCCACATAGGTCTCGCGCCGGGCGCGGGCCGAGGTGAGCTGGTTGAGGCACAGATTGGTGAGGACCTTCGTCAGCCAGGCCTCGGGGACCTCGATGCGGTCCGTGTCGGCGGCCTGCCAGCGCAGGAACGTGTCCTGCACGGCGTCCTCGGCGTCGCTCGCGGAGCCGAGGAGGCGGTAGGCGATGGCTTCGAGCCGGGGCATGAAGGACCTGAACCGGTCCACGTCCTCCACGGTCAGAGCCATGGCTCGGATCCTAGCCCCGCGCCGGCCCGTACAGCCCGTCCACCGGCGAAGTGCGGCAACGGTCCGGGTGTGAACGGGTGTGGCCGGTCGGCCGTGCGCGTGAAATTACCCTGGCGGTACACACCTCGATGAGAGCCCCGCCCCAGGAGGCTTTCACCACCTGTCCGGGAGGCGCCCATGAGCGGCTGGCGGTGCACGGGTCTGCGCTGGCCCCAGGGCGAGCCCGTGCTCGGCTGGGCGCGGAGCGACGGGCCCGGGCAGGGGCGGCAGAGCGTCCTGGCGTACGGGAAGGAGCTCGCCTTCCGTGCCGAGGGGGAGCGGCACTGCGTGGGGGCGCGCGGCAACCCGTGTCCGGTCGGGTCCGTGGTGCCCGTACGGAGCACGGGGGCGCGGTGCGCGGAGTGCGCACGGCTGGACCGGGCGCACTCGGTGGCGGCGGACACGATCGCCGACGACCCGCGCACGTACCGCGTCTATCTGGCCTGGTTCGGACCGGGCATGGTCAAGGTCGGGATCACGGGGGAGTCGCGGGACGCCGCTCGGCTGCGCGAGCAGGGGGCCGTGGTGTTCAGCTGGCTGGGACGCGGGCCGTTGATGGCCGCCCGGCGTACGGAGGAGTTGCTGCGCTCGGCGCTCGGGGTGCCCGACCGGATTCCGTACGCGCGCAAGCGTGCGGTGCGGGGCGGGCTGCCGGGGGTCGCGGAGCGGGCCGCCGAGGTCGAGGAGCTGTACGGGCGGGCCGCCGCCCTGGAGGGCGCCGGCTGGCCGGAGGCGCTGGAGCGGCTGCCGTGCGTGGCCGTCGACCACGCCGGGGCGTTCGGGCTCGACGGTGCGGGGGCGGCGACGCGGGTGGTGACCGGGCTGGTGGACGGCGGGGTGGTGGCCGGCCGGCTGGTGGCCGCGGCCGGGCCCGATCTGCACCTGGAGACGGTGGACGAGGGGATCGTCGTGCTGGACACGCGGCTCGTCACCGGCTGGGACCTGGTGGGCGCCGACGTGCGGGCGGGGACCGGTGTGCCGACCGTGGCCCTGGGGGGCGGTGGTGTGCAGGACGGGCTGTTCTGAGATCGTCGCCGGAGATCTTTCCCGGTGATGTGTCGAGGCAGGTGGGGCGGATGAACGGTGACGACCGTGACCGTGAGGACGTCGTGCGGTTCCGGCAGCGGCTCGGGCTGCCCGGGATCATCGACGTCCACACGCACTTCATGCCGGAGCGGGTGCTCAGCAAGGTGTGGGCCTACTTCGACTCGGCGGGCCCGCTGACCGGTCTCGAGTGGCCGATCACCTACCGGCGGGACGAGGACGAACGCCTCGCGCTGCTGCGCTCGTTCGGGGTGCTCCGGTTCACCTCGATGCTCTACCCGCACAAGGCCGGCATGGCGTCCTGGCTCAACGGCTGGGCGGCGGACTTCGCCGCGCGGGTGCCGGACTGTCTGCACACCGCCACGTTCTTCCCGGAGGACGATGCGGCAGCCTATGTGCGCGAGGCGGTCGAGGCGGGGGCGCGCGTCTTCAAGTCGCACCTCCAGGTCGGGGCCTACGATCCGAACGATCCGCTGCTGGAACCCGTGTGGGGGCTGCTGGCCGAGGCCGGGATCCCGGTGGTGACGCACTGCGGCTCCGGGCCGGCGCCCGGCGCGTACACGGGCCCCGAACCGATCGGGCGGCTGCTGTCCCGCCACCCCCGGCTGAAGCTGGTGGTGGCGCACATGGGCATGCCGGAGTACGCGGAGTTCCTGGCGCTGGCGGCGGCCTACCCGGGGGTGCGGCTCGACACGACCATGGCGTTCACGGACTTCACCGAGGACTTCACACCGTTCCCTCCCTCGGAACGCGGCCGCCTCGCCGATCTGGGGGACCGGATCCTGCTCGGCACGGACTTCCCGAACATCCCCTACCCGTACGCCCACCAGCTGCACGCCCTGGAGCGGCTGGAGCTGGGCGACGCCTGGCTGCGGGCGGTCTGCCACGGGAACGCGAGCGAGCTGTTCCGGTAGGCGGGGCGCGCCGTTTCTCAGGGAATTCACAGGTAGGCGAAAGGTCTCTCTCACGGCCGTCTCACAGGCTTGAGCCATGACGACGACCTCGCCCCAGGGGCGTACAGAACTGCTCAGGCCCGACCGCAATCCCATCCGTGTACTGGTCGTGGACGACGAGGCCCCGCTCGCCGAGCTGCTCTCCATGGCCCTGCGTTACGAGGGGTGGGAGGTGCGCAGCGCCGGGGACGGTGCGGGGGCCCTCCGTACGGCGCGCGACTTCCGCCCCGACGCGGTGATCCTCGATGTGATGCTCCCCGACATGGACGGTCTGGCGGTGCTCGGACGGCTGCGGCGCGAGCTCTCCGACGTGCCCGTGCTGTTCCTGACCGCACGGGACTCGGTGGAGGACCGGATCGCGGGGCTCACGGCGGGAGGCGACGACTACGTCACCAAGCCGTTCAGCCTGGAGGAGGTCGTGGCACGGCTGCGCGGGCTGATCCGCCGCTCCGGTACGGCCTCGGTCCGCAGCGATTCGACGCTCGTCGTGGGTGACCTGATGCTGGACGAGGACAGCCATGAGGTGAGCCGGGGCGACGCCTCGATCCATCTCACGGCGACCGAGTTCGAGCTGCTGCGCTTCCTGATGCGCAATCCGCGCCGGGTGCTGAGCAAGGCGCAGATCCTGGACCGGGTCTGGAACTACGACTTCGGCGGTCAGGCCAACGTCGTCGAGCTGTACATCTCCTACCTGCGCAAGAAGATCGACGCGGGGCGCACCCCGATGATCCACACCCGGCGCGGGGCTGGATACCTCATCAAGCCGGGTGACTGACCCCGTGAGCGGGAAGAGCACGCGCCGTCCCTGGACGCTCCGCACCCGGCTCGTCGTGTACGCGGTGACACTCATCGCGGTGGTCGCCGCCGTGATCGGTTCGGTCACCGCGATCGCCTTCCAGAGCTACATGGCCGGGAAGCTGGACGGCCAGCTGCACGACATCGCCAGAGTGGCCGAGCAGCCTCCGCCGGGCAGCGGCACGATCGACCGTGGTGGCCCGGAGAGCAACGCCGAGGAACCGCTGGCCTTCATCGGCAGGGGCACCCCCGACACCTTCGGTGCCGTGGTGTCCGGCGGTTCCGTCACCGCCTCGAAGGTCATCAAGGGCCCGGACGCCCGGGAGAGCGCCGAGGAGCTGACCGGCGCGCAGCAGGACGCCCTCGAAGCCGCCGACGTGGCCCCGGACGGCGAGGCCCATGACGTCGAGCTCCCCGGGCTCGGCGGCTACCGCGTGCAGGTCGTCCCGTCGGGCGGCGGTACCTCCGTCCTGGTCGGCATCCCCACGGCCGAGGTGGACAAGGCCGTCAACACCCTGATCGTCGTCGAGGTCTGTGTCACCGGTGCCGGGCTCATCGCCGCCGGTATCGCCGGGGCCGCGATGGTGGGTGTCGCCCTGCGCCCGCTGCGCAGGGTGGCCGCCACGGCGACCCGGGTCTCCGAACTCCCGCTGCACAGCGGAGAGGTAGCCCTCCTCGAACGGGTGCCGGGCGCGGAGGCCGATCCGCGCACCGAGGTGGGTCAGGTCGGCGCCGCCCTCAACAGGATGCTGGGGCACGTCGGTTCGGCCCTGGAGGCCCGGCAGAAGAGCGAGACGCGGGTGCGCCAGTTCGTCGCGGACGCCAGCCACGAGCTGCGCACACCGCTCGCCTCGATCCGCGGGTACGCCGAACTGACGCGCCGCGGACGGGAGAGCACCGGACCCGACACCCGGCACGCCCTGGGGCGGATCGAGTCCGAGGCGGAACGGATGACGGGCATGGTCGAGGACCTGCTGCTCCTGGCACGCCTCGACGCCGGACGGCCGCTCTCGTACGAGAGCACCGATCTCTCGCCGCTCGTCATCGACGCGGTGAGCGACGCCCGGGTCGCCGACCGGGCTCCTGACGGCTCCTCCGGCGCGACCCACCACTGGCGGCTCGAACTGCCCGAGGTGCCCGCGACGGTGTCGGCCGACCCGACCAGGATCCAGCAGGTGCTGGTCAACCTGCTCGCGAACGCGCGTACGCACACCCCGCCCGGGACCACGGTCACGGTCCGTCTGCGGCAGGCGCGCAGGGAGCTACCCTGGGTGACCCTGGAGGTCCAGGACAACGGGCCGGGCATCCCCGCCGAGCTGCAGCCGCGTGTCTTCGAACGGTTCGCGCGCGGCGACGCCTCGCGCTCCCGGCACGCCGGTTCGACGGGTCTCGGCCTCGCCATCGTGCAGGCCGTCGTCACCGCGCACGGCGGGCTGGCCGAGGTGCGGTCGGTGCCGGGCGACACGGTGTTCGCGGTCCATCTGCCGGCCGACGCGGTGTACGGGGGAGGCACGGACGGCTCCGCCCGCGCCCCCGAGCCCCGGCTGGCCGGTTTCGGCGTCGGCGAGGCTCTGACCTGGGAAAACAGTACGGCTGCAACCCCCGTGGCGCACTCACAGACGGACCACAGGCTCAGCACACGGATGTGACAGCGCGGTTGGCGAGTGTCGGTGTCATGCGAACCGACACTCCGTGGAGCACCCTGCCGGCCCGGGAACATCTCCTGGCCGCAGCGGTCGGCGCTCCCGTACTCGACGTAGTGATCCCCGTGTACAACGAGGAGAAGGACCTCGAAACGTGCGTGCTGCGCCTCCACGACCATCTGGCGCGGACCTTCCCCTACGGATTCCGGATCACCGTGGCGGACAACGCGAGCACCGACCGTACGCCCGAGGTGGCGGCCCGGCTCGCGGCCCTCATCCCCGAGGTGCGGTCGTGCCGGCTGGAGGAGAAGGGGCGGGGGCGGGCGCTGCGGACCGTCTGGTCCCGCTCGGACTCCCCGGTCCTCGCCTACATGGACGTCGACCTCTCGACCGACCTCAACGCCCTGCTGCCGCTGGTCGCCCCGCTGATCTCCGGCCACTCGGACCTGGCCATCGGCTCGCGGCTTGCCCGTAGTTCGCGGGTGGTGCGCGGATCGAAGCGTGAGTTCATCTCGCGTGCCTACAACCTCATCCTGCGCTCCTCGCTGGCCGCCAGGTTCAGCGACGCCCAGTGCGGCTTCAAGGCCATACGGCGCGAGGTCGCGCAGCGGCTGCTGCCGATGGTCGAGGACACCGGATGGTTCTTCGACACCGAGATGCTGGTGCTCGCCGAGCGGGCCGGGCTGCGCATCCACGAGGTACCGGTCGACTGGGTCGACGACCCGGACTCCACCGTGCACATCGTGAGGACCGCGACCGACGACCTCAAGGGGGTCTGGCGGGTGGGCCGGGCCCTGGCCACCGGGGCGCTTCCACTGGACCGCCTGGCGCGCCCGTTCGGGGACGACCCGCGCGACCGGGCCGTGCCGGGGGTGCCGCGCGGACTCGCCAGGCAGCTGGTCGGGTTCTGCGTCGTCGGCGCGCTCTCCACCCTGGTCTACCTCGTCCTGTACTCCCTCTTCCGGCTGGGCGTCGGCCCGCAGTTCGCCAACGCGGCCGCCCTCCTGGTGTCCGCCGTCGCCAACACGGCGGCGAACCGGAGACTCACCTTCGGTGTACGCGGCCGGGGCGGCGCCGTGCGCCACCAGGCGCAGGGGCTCGTCGTCTTCGCGATCGGGCTCGCCCTCACCAGCGGCTCGCTCGCCGCCCTGGGCACGGCCTCCGGATCGGCGTCGCACGGCACGGAACTCGCCGTGCTGATCGCGGCCAACCTCGCGGCGACGGTGCTGCGGTTTCTGCTCTTCCGTGCCTGGGTCTTCCCCGACCGGCGCACCGACCACCAGGACGCCCGCCAGGGTGCCGCACACGAACTGAGGGACGCCCGATGACCGCCGCCACCCACTCCGACCGTCTCCAGGCCCCGCCCGGCACTCCAGGGGCGCCCGCGCACGCCGCGGGCGGGCGGGAGCCGCTGTCGCGGCGCGTCCGCCGGGGCAGGCCCGAGGACCCGCGCTGGGCGAGGCCCGCCTTCCTCGGACTGCTGCTGGCCGTCGGGCTCGCGTACCTGTGGAACCTGAGCGCGTCCGGTTACGCCAACTCCTTCTACTCCGCCGCCGTGCAGGCCGGCAGCCAGAGCTGGAAGGCCTTCTTCTTCGGCTCGCTGGACTCGGCGAACGCGATCACCGTGGACAAGCCCCCGGCCACGCTCTGGCCGATGGCCCTCTCGGTCCGGATCTTCGGGCTGAACTCCTGGGCGATCCTCGCGCCCCAGGTGCTGATGGCCGTCGCCACCGCCGGTGTCCTTTACGGTGCCGTGCGCCGCCGCTTCAGCGCCGCCGCCGGGCTGATCACCATGGTGGTCTTCGCGCTGACGCCGGTCGCCGCGCTGATGTTCCGTTTCAACAACCCGGACGCGCTGCTCGCGCTCCTGATGACCGTCACCGTCTACTGCGTGCTGCGCGCGATGGAGGGCGGCCGGACGAAGTGGCTGGTCTGGGCGGGCGTCGCGGTGGGTCTCGCGTTCCTGTCGAAGACGCTGCAGGCCTTCCTGATCCTGCCGCCGCTCGCCGTGCTGTACGCGGTGTTCGCGCCGGTGTCCGTCCGGAAGCGGTTCGGGCAGCTCGGCCTGGCGGCGCTGGCGATGATCGTGTCCGGTGGCTGGTGGGTGGCGGTCGTCGAGCTGTGGCCGGCCTCCTCACGCCCGTACATCGGCGGCTCGCAGAACAACTCCTTTCTCGAACTCACCTTCGGCTACAACGGACTCGGCCGGATCAACGGCGAGGAGACCGGCAGCGTCGGCGGTGGCGGTGGTGGCGGGCAGGGCGGCGGCTGGGGCGAGACCGGCATCGGCCGTATGTTCAACTCCGAGATCGGCGGACAGATCTCCTGGCTGCTGCCCGCCGCGCTGATCCTGCTGGCCGCGGGTGTCTGGCTGACCTGGCGGGCGAAGCGGACCGACACGGCCCGTGCGGCGTTCCTCGCCTGGGGCGGCTCGCTGCTGATGACGGCCTTCGTCTTCAGCTTCATGGCCGGCATCTTCCACCAGTACTACACGGTGGCCCTGGCGCCCTACGTCGCGGCTCTCGTCGGCATGGGCGCCACGGTCCTCTGGGAGGAGCGGAGCAGGTGGTGGGCGGGCGCCGCGCTCGGTGTGACCGTCGCGGCGACGGCCGTCTGGGCGTACGTCCTGCTGGGGCGGACCCCGGACTACTTCCCGTGGCTGCGCTGGGCCGTCCTGATCGGTGGCCTCGTGGCCGCCGTGGGGCTGCTGTTCGCCGCACGGCTGGGCCGGGCGCTCGTGCTGGGCGTGGCGGGCCTGGGTCTGGCGGCGTCGCTGGCCGGGCCGACCGCGTACACGATCAGCACGCTCGGCACGGGGCACCAGGGCTCGATCGTCACGGCCGGTCCCTCGGGCGCGAGCATGGGCGGCCCCGGCGGCGGCCGGGGCGGCGGTCCCGGCGGCGGCGAGGGCGGTGGCATGCAGCCGCCCGGGCAGGGCACACAGCAGGGCGGCCGGGCACAGGGCAACGCGCAGGGCGGCCAGGCTCCCGGTAACGCGCCGGCGGGCGGCATGCCCGGCGGCGCCCCCGGTCAGGGGCAAGGCCAGGGGCAGGGGCAGGCTCCCGGTGGTCAGCAGGGCGGGATGCCCGGCGGCGGCCCGGGTGAAGGCGGCGCGGGCGGCGGCGGAGGCATGGGCGGTCTGCTCAACGGCGCCTCCGTCGACTCCGAGGCCACGACGCTCCTGAAGCAGAACGCGGACGCCTACACCTGGACCGCCGCGGCCGTCGGCTCGCAGAACGCCGCCAGCTACCAGCTCGCCACCGGCGACCCGGTGATGGCGATCGGCGGCTTCAACGGCAGCGACCCGTCCCCGACGCTCGCCCAGTTCAAGAAGTACGTGGAGGACGGCAGGATCCACTACTTGATCTCGAGCGGCTCGGGCGGCGGTGGCATGGGCGGCGGCGAAGGCTCCTCCTCCCGGATCACCACGTGGGTGGAGGAGAACTTCAAGGAGGTCACCGCGGGAAGCGCGACCTTCTACGACCTCACCCAGCCGAAGAGCTGAGACCGCGGTGACAGGGCGGTGGCCCCGGAGCACGGACTCCGGGGCCACCGCCCTGTCGCGTCCCGGGGCCGATCCCCTGCCGAGGCGGGCGGAGCGTACGGAGGAGGGCTGAGAACCCCAGGTGACGGGCATAGCATCGGACGGGGGCGCCGGTACGCAGGAGAGCCACCGCGAGTCGAGGAGTGTGCGCCATGGGGTCCGCGGCAGACCGTGCGAAGAGCCCTTCCAGGGTCAGCGTGTGGCTGGACCGGCGGACACCGGCGCGCACCCGCCGGGCGGATCAGCCGGCCGGCCTCGACCGGGACAGGATCACGGCGGCGAGCGTCCGGCTGCTGGACGCCGACGGCCTCGCGAAGTTCTCCATGCGGCGCCTCGCCGCCGAGCTCGACGTCACGGCGATGTCCCTCTACTGGTACGTCGACACCAAGGACGACCTGCTGGAACTCGCCCTGGACACCGTCTTCGGCGAGATCCCGGCCACGGCGGAGGACGTCGACTGGCGCGACCGCATGCGTGAACTGGCCACCAGCTACCGGAAGATGTTCGTCCGCCACCCCTGGGCGTCGGCTCTCATCGGCAGCTTCCTGAACATCGGCCCGCACTCGATGCTGTTCTCGTACGCCGTCCAGGACGTCGTACGGGCCACCGGGCTGCACCCGGAGCGGCAGACGGGCGCGATGGCGGCCGTCTTCCAGTTCGTCTACGGATTCGGCACCACCGAGGGGCATTTCGTGCAGCGCACGGTGGAGGCCGGGCTCACCCAGGACGAGTACGTCGAGCGGGCGATGGGGACGATCCGCGCGGACCCGGAGATCCGCGGGGCCGTGCGGCCCTCGGAGAACCTCATGGACGCGCGCGGCGGGGCAACGGTGGAGGAGACGCGCGAGCGGGACTTCACGGTCGCGCTGGACCTGCTGATCGCGGGCATCGAGACGACGTGCGAGCGGGCGGCGTGCCACCCGTAGGCGCGCCCGCCCCTCAGTAGCCGCAGCGGGTGTCCACGGCCAGGGCCGGTGTGCGGCCCTCGGCGACCGCCTGCCAGCAGGACTCGAAGTCGCCGACGACGTCCTCGTCGGCCGTGATGCCGGCCGAGTGAGACGTGATCACCGTGCGGGGCAGCCGCCAGACGCGGTCACCGGGAGCGGCGGGCTCGTCGGGCAGCACGTCGAGTACGGCGCGGCGGACCGTCCCGCCGTGCAGCGCGGCCTCCAGCGCCGCCATGTCCACGGTCGCGCCCCGGCCCACGTTGAGGAAGGTGGCGCCCCGCATCGCCGTGAATCTGGCGGCGTCGAAGAAGCGCTCCGTGGCACCGGTCAGGGGCAGGGCCGAGACGACCCATCTGGCCTCCGCCAGCGCCGCCGTCTCCTCCTCCGAGCCGGCCAGGACCACCCGGTCGAAACCCGGGGGCGTGGCGCGGGGAGTGCGGCTCACGCCCACCGTGCGTACGGAACAGGCACGCAGCAGGCCGGCGACGGCGGAGCCGATGTGGCCGGTGCCGTGGACGACGGCGGTCTGTCCTGCGGCGAGCTCGGACGGGAGGCGGCGCCACTCGGCCCTGGAGTGCTGCGCGGTGTGCTCCGGGACGGACTGGCACTCGGCGAGGACCCAGGCCAGCGTGTACTGGGCGATCCGCTCGCCCATCCGTCCCACGGTCCGCGTCAGCAGGGCCCCTTCGGGCCAGGCCCCGGAGGCGAGCAGCGCGTCGGTCCCGGCGTAGACGCTGTGGAACCACAGCAGGCCGGGGACCCGCAGCGCTTCGGGCAGCACGTCCCCCACGAACACGAAGGGGACGTCGGGCGCGGTGGCGTACACCGGCACGGCGGGCCGGCCGGTGATCCGTTCCAGCTCGCGGACCACGGCCGGTCCGACGGACGGGGAGGTCAGCAGGCGTGCCCGCGCGAGCGGGTCGGGGTGGGGCGGGGTCACTGTGATCGGCCGCCGGCCAGGTGGGCGGGGAAGCCGCCGGTGGCGACCGGGCTCCAGCGCTCCGGGGTGATCCGGATGATGGATTTCCCCTGCTTGATCATCGCCGCCCGGTACTCGTCCCAGTCGGGGTGCTCGCCGGAGATGTTGCGGAAGTACTCGACGAGGGGCTCGACCGAATCCGGTGAGTCGATCACCTCGGCCGAGCCGTCGACCTGCACCCAGGGCCCGTTCCACTCGTCCGACAGGACGATCACGCTGACCCGCTCGTCCCGCTTGGCGTTACGGGTCTTGGCCCGTTCGGGGTAGGTCGACACGACGATCCGCCCCGCGTCGTCCACGCCGCAGGTGAGCGGGGACCCCTGGGGGCGGCCGTCGGACCGGGTGGTCAGCAGGATCGCCCGGTGCCGGGGCCGCACGAAGTCCAGCAGCTCCCCGAGCTCCACGGAGGTGTTGGTCGCGATGTTGGGTGCCATACGGCCAACCCTAGGGCCTTCGGACCGTCCTATCCCGGGACGGAGTCGCCCTGGACCGCCTGGATGTCGAGTTCGACGCGCAGGGTCGTGCCGATCGCGGAGATGCCCGCCTGCAGCACCTGGTTGTAGTTCATGGCGAAGTCGTCGCGGCGCAGCTCCGCCGTGGCGTGGAAGGCCGCCCGCACCCCGCCCCACGGGTCGGGCCCGGTGCCGAGGTAGCTGAGGTCGAGGTCCACGTCCCGTGCGATGCCGTGCATCGTGAGCAGGCCGTGCACCGTCCAGCGGTCCGGCCCGGCCGGGGTCAGCGCACGGGAGCGGTAGGTGAGTTCCGGGAACGTCTCCACGTCCAGGAAGTCCGCCGAGCGCAGGTGCTTGTCGCGCATGGCGTTGCCCGTGTCGATGCTGCTGGAGGCGATGAAGGCCTCCACCCGGGAGTTCTGGACGTCCTCGGTGATCTCGATGCGGCCGCCGAACTCGGTGAACCGGCCGTGCACGCTGGAGATCCCCAGGTGCTGTGCGACCGCGGCCACCGAGGAGTGCACCGGGTCCAGCGACCAGATGCCCGGAGGCGGCAGTTCCACGCCGCCCTGCCGGGCCAGCACCACGGTCCCGGCTTCGACCCGGCCGCTGGCCGTGACGAGCGCGGTGGACGCGGCGGGGGCGTAACCCACCGCCGTGACGATCACCGTGTACGCGCCGGCCGGCAGGAGGTCCTCGGTGCGGACGGCCCCGTTCTCGTCGGCGGCGGCCCGGAGCACCTGGGTGCCCGTCATGTCGGTCACCGTCACGACCGCGTGCTGGACGGCCCAGCCGTCCCGCGTGCGTACCTGTGCGCGAAGTCCCATCCCGTGTTCTCTCCTTGCTCAAATCACTCGTGAAGCGGCGACCCGGACCGACCGGCACATGGGTGCGGTGTCCATGAGTCGGGCCCCGGGGCGGGATCGGCAGGCCGTCCCCTGCCTGCCGTTCCCGCCACGGGGCCCATTTCCACCGGCGGCCACAGCCTCTCCGCTCGAAGTGCTGTCCCGCCAGGGGTCTTTGTGGATCCTTCTTCTTACTCGCCCGGGTGGGCGAGCTCGATGTCGTGACCGTCGACTCCGCTGCCGCTCACGGTCAGCGAGCCCGCCACCGGCGGGTAGCCGGTCGCGATCACGGAGTACTCACCGGCGTCCAGGTCGGTGAAGGCGTACACGCCGTCCTCCCCGGTGGTCGAGGTGGCGACCACGTTGCCGGCCGCGTCGACCAGCGTGACCCGGGCGTCGTTCAGAGGAGCCCGGCGGGAGCCGGCCTTGATGACACCCCGCACCAGCGCGCCGGAGCGAAGGGCCACGTCGACCCGGGTGACACCCTGGCCGCCGACCTCCACCGGCAGGGCCAGCGGACGGAAGCCCGCGGCCGTCACGGCGACGGTCACCGAGCCGGGGATCAGCTCACCGAAGGTGAAGTCACCCGCGTCTCCCGAGACGCCCGTGGCCAGCACGTCGCCGCGCACGTCGGTCACGACGACCATGGCACCGTCGACCGGGGTGCCGCCCTCGGCGGTCCGAACGGTCCCGGAGAGGCCGCTCGTCCCGGCGAGCAGGATGTCGTAGGCCAGCGGCTCGTCGCCGACGACCACGGTGGACGCCTGCGGCTGGAAGCCGTCGGCTGAGGCGATCAGGACGTAACTGCCGGAGCCCGGAGCGTCCAGGACGTAACCGCCGTCGGCCTGGGCGACGGAACGCCCCAGCTGCCGGCCGCCCAGCGAGATCAGTGTGACGGCGGCGCGGGCCACGGGTGCGCCCTCGGCGCCCCGCACCACACCGCGTACGGGCGTTCCCTGAATGGTCAGCTCCTTCGTGGCAGCCGTCTTCTCCAGAAGGTCGACCGAGGTGGCCCCGGCAGTCCCCTCGGCGAGCAGCGCGGTGTCGGTGGTGGCCGGTCCGGCGGACTCCGCCTCGGTGGCCGCCTCGGCGGGGGTGTCGTTGCCCGCCCGGGTCTTCAGGGCGACCTCCTTGATGAAGATCGTCAGGAGGAACGCGACCAGCGCGGCAGGCGCGGCGAACAGGAAGACGTCGGCGACACCGTGACCGTAGGCGACCTCCATGACCGTACGGAGCGGGCCGGGGAGCGCGTCCAGGTCGGGGATGCCTCCGCCGCCCGTACCGCCGTGGCCCAGCGCGGCGCCCTCGGGGCCGAGGTCGGCGAGGCCGTCCTTGACGTAGTGGGTGACGCGGTTGCCCAGGACGGCACCCAGCGCCGAGACGCCGATCGCACCACCGAGGGAACGGAAGAACGTCACCACGGAGCTGGCCGCGCCCAGGTCGGCGGGGGCCACCTGGTTCTGCGTGGCGAGCACCAGGTTCTGCATCATCATGCCGATGCCGAGGCCCATCACGAACATGAAGATCGCGATCTGCCAGTAGTCGGTGTCGTAGCGGATGGTGCCGAGCATCCCGAGACCCGCGGTGAGCAGGAAGCCACCGGTGACCAGCCAGGCCTTCCAGCGGCCGGTCTTGGTGATGATCTGGCCCGACAGGGTCGAGGAGAGGAAGAGCCCCGCGATCATCGGGATCGTCATGACGCCGGACATCGTCGGCGACTTGTCCCGCGCCAGCTGGAAGTACTGGCTGAAGAAGACGGTGCCCGCGAACATCCCGATACCGACGAACAGCGAGGCCGCGGAGGCCAGCGTGATGGTGCGGTTACGGAAGAGGCGCAGCGGGATGATCGGCTCGCGGGCCCTGGACTCGGTGAACAGGAACAGCGCGCCGAGGACGACGGTGCCGGCCAGCATCGTCCAGGTCTGCCAGGAGACCCAGTCGTACTTGTCGCCCGCGAAGGTCACCCAGAGCAGCAGCAGCGAGACCGCGGCGCTGATGAAGAACGCGCCGGTCCAGTCGATCTTGACGCCCTCGCGCTTGATCACGGGGAGCTTCAGGGTCTTCTGGAGCACGATCAGGGCGATGACCGCGAACGGCACACCCACGTAGAAGCACCAGCGCCAGCCCATCCAGCTGGTGTCGGTGATGACACCGCCGAGGAGCGGGCCGCCCACGGTGGCGACGGCGAAGACCGCGCCGAGGTAGCCGCTGTAGCGGCCGCGCTCGCGCGGGGAGATCATCGCGGCCATCACGATCTGGGCGAGGGCGGAGAGACCGCCGACGCCGATGCCCTGCACCACACGGCAGATGATGAGCATGCCGCTGCTGGTCGAGAGACCGGCGACTATGGAGCCGCCCACGTAGATGAGCAGGGCGATCTGGACCAGCAGCTTCTTGCTGAACAGGTCCGCGAGCTTGCCCCACAGCGGGGTGGTGGCGGTCATGGCCAGCAGCGAGGCCGTCACGACCCAGGTGTAGGCGCTCTGGCCGCCGCCGAGGTCGGAAATGATCTCGGGCAGGGCGTTGGAGACGACCGTCGACGACAGAATCGCGACGAACATGCCGAGCAGCAGCCCGGTCAGCGCTTCCATGATCTGCCGGTGTGTCATCGGCGTGCCTTCGGGGGCTTCGGGAGCCCCGTGCTTGGCGTGGCCGCCCCGCACACCGGGTGGTGTGGTCGTAGCCATTTAATTCCTTCTCTTTGCTTCTGTTACACGGGTGTACGGGTGTGCGAATCGTCGGAGTGCCCGGCGCGGCAGTCGCCGCTGTGCCTTCCGGGGGCACACCCTCCGGAGCCGCGGCAGGAGAAGCTGTCGCGCAGCCGGGACAACAACGTGTTGAGTTGTCCGACTTCTTCGTCGGACCAGTCGGTGAGGTGGTCGGCGAACATCTCCGTCGTCCGTCGGCTCAGGTCGTCGATCAGTTCGTCGCCCGCGGGGGTCAGCCGCAGGATGCGGGACCGCTTGTCCGCCGGGTCCGGGGATCGTTCGATCCAGCCGCTCTCGACCGCGTGAGTCACATGGCGGCTGGTCACCGACATGTTCACGGCCAGGAGCTCGGCAAGGCGGGAGATCCGCATCTCCCCGTACTTGGCCAGCAGCGTCAGCACGGTGGCCGAGCCACCGGGACACTCGGCGGGCAGGATGCGGGCGAGTCCCCGTTTGACGGCTCCGACGGCGCTGAGCTGCCGGGCCAGTTCTTCGTACTGGCTCCGTGCTGCCACTGACCCTCCAGACATCTCGCGAGGTCATCTTGTTGCTTAGGGCAACGATAGAAGCGGTTGGTTGCCGCAGGCAAACGAAATGGGCCTTGCAGAAGTAAAGGAACCCAAAAGCCTGCGTAGGCGCCGGGTCAAGCGCGCAGACCACAGGGGTGCGCCACCGGTGGATGTGTTCCTCGCCACAGGTGGGGGTGGTGCGAGGGAGCACGTGGAGAGGGTGCGGAGCGCTCCGGCGGACGGGTGAAGAGGCCGTGTGCGCGGAGGGAGGGCATCGGCCCCTGGTGACCCGGGGGTTGGGCGGAGGGCTCGCATTCGCTAGTGTCCTGGCCCATGGCACACAACCCCCACGCCCCGCAGCCGGGCCCCGAGGGCACTCACGACCCGGCGGGCAGCACGCAGATGTTCCGCGCCTTCGTCGACGAGGGCGAGCCGCAGGGCAGGCAGCAGCCCGCCGCGGCCTCGTCCGGCTCGAAGACCGGGGTGATCGTGGCCGTCGTCGCGGTCATCGTCGTCCTCGGCGCGGTCGCCTGGCTCGCGCTCGGCTGACCACCGCCCGTCCCCTTCACGGCCGGCCCGTCGCCCCCTCCGGGGGCCCGGGGACCGGCCGGGCGCGCACGTGAGCGTGTACGCCGGCCTTCGTCATCCGCTCCCGCACCGCACGTCGGCGCGGGAGCGGTCCCGTTCGAGGCAGGGCGCGGCTCCGTGCCGCGCGGGAGGCCCGGACACGGCGAGGCCGCCGGGGCGGCGTGCGCGTGTGCCCCGGCGGCCGGTGAGCCGCTCCGTACGGACCCGTCAGGGGTCAGTCGGCGATGAGCCCCTCCCTGAGCTGGGTGAGCGTCCGGGTCAGCAGCCGCGAGACGTGCATCTGCGAGATGCCGACCTCCTCGCCGATCTGCGACTGGGTCATGTTGGCGAAGAAGCGCAGCATGATGATCTGCCGCTCGCGAGGGGCGAGCTTGGCCAGCAGCGGCTTCAGGGACTCGCGGTACTCGACGCCCTCCAGCGCCGCGTCCTCGTAACCGAGGCGGTCCGCCAGCGAGCCCTCGCCGCCGTCGTCCTCGGGGGACGGTGAGTCCAGGGAGGAGGCCGTGTAGGCGTTGCCCACGGCCAGGCCGTCGACCACGTCCTCCTCGGAGACCCCGAGCGCCTTGGCCAGCTCCGGCACCGTCGGCGAGCGGTCGAGCTTCTGGGCGAGCTCGTCGCTGGTCTTGGTGAGGGCGAGCCGCAGCTCCTGGAGCCGGCGCGGCACCCGCACCGACCAGGAGGTGTCGCGGAAGAAGCGCTTGATCTCCCCCACGACGGTGGGCATCGCGAACGTGGGGAACTCGACGCCCCGTTCGCAGTCGAATCGGTCGATCGCCTTGATCAGGCCGATCGTCCCGACCTGGACGATGTCCTCCATGGGTTCGTTACGGCTCCGGAACCGCGCCGCCGCGTACCGCACGAGCGGGAGGTTGAGCTCGATGAGTGTGTCCCGCACATAGGCCCGCTCGGGGCTGTCCGTTCCGTCGGGGCCCGAAGGCGGGCCCAGCGCGGCGAGCCGCAGGAACAGGGAGCGGGACAGGGTGCGGGTGTCGATGGCTTCCGGCGAGCTGGTGAGCACGGCTGGTGCCGGCACGCTCTTCGTGAGCGTTAGCACCTTCGAGCTGCCCTGTTCTGCGGACATGCCACCCCCTTGAGGTCGCGGACGGTCGCGGTGGCCACGACCATCGGAGGAACGCAGCCTCCACCTGAATACCGGAGGTAGGGCTGCGGCAAACGCGGTTCAAGCAGAATGTCACATGTCGGCAACACGCTGTAGTGACTTGTCGACAAGTCAGCGGCGAAACTGCGCAGGAAACAGGGGGTGTGCGGCTTTTACGCCCCCGGACACGGCCCTCCACGGGTCTACCCGTTCCGGTTACGCTTCGATCCTGTTTGCGGATCGCAGTCGGGCGAAACTTCTGGCCAGAAGCCTTGACACATGCATCTGGGAGACGCCCAGTTCGGCACTGATCTGCGACTGCGTCAGGTTGTTGTAGTAGCGCAGCAGCAGGATTCGCTGTTCGCGCTCGGGCAGCTGGACGAGCAGATGCCGGACCAGGTCGCGGTGTTCGACCCCGGCCAGCGCCGGGTCCTCGTAGCCGAGGCGGTCCAGGAGTCCGGGCAGCCCGTCACCTTCCTGGGCGGCCTCCAGCGAGGTCGCGTGGTAGGAGCGGCCCGCCTCGATGCAGGCGAGCACCTCGTCCTCGGAGATCTTCAGGCGCTCGGCGATCTCCGCGGTGGTCGGTGAGCGGCCGTGAGCGGTCGTCAGGTCCTCCGTCGCGCCGGTGACCTGGACCCAGAGCTCGTGCAGCCGCCGGGGCACGTGCACGGTCCGCACGTTGTCCCTGAAGTAGCGCTTGATCTCGCCGACCACGGTGGGCATGGCGAACGTGGGGAACTGGACGCCGCGTTCCGGGTCGAAGCGGTCGATGGCGTTGATCAGGCCGATGGTGCCGACCTGGACGACGTCCTCCATCGGCTCGTTGCGGCTGCGGAAGCGGGCCGCCGCGTAGCGCACGAGAGGCAGGTTCGCCTCGATCAGCGCGGTGCGCACCCTGTGGTGCTCCGGGGTGCCGGGTTCGAGGTCCTTGAGCCGCCCGAACAGCACCTGGGTCAGTGCCCTGGTGTCCGCCCCCCGGGTCCTCGCCGGTGCGGTGGGGTCGGGGGTCTCGGTCTGGATGTCGTCCGTCTGGACGTTCTGGGGCGGGACTTGAGGCGCTGTACTGGCCGGCACGGTGTCGCCACCCCTTTGCGGTCAACTACGGTCAACTCATCCGTCAAAAGCGGTCATAGCATCACAAGACATGTCCACTGTGTGCAAGCACCGCATAGAGTCGTGTTGAGGGTGTTTTGGTTTAAACATGCCGAAAAGCCCCTCTCCTGTAGGGGAGGGGCCGGCGGGACCGCGGATCCGAAGGGGTCAGAAGGGGTAGTCGGCGATCACCCAAGTGGCGAAAGCGCGCCACTGGCCGGCCGCGGCCTGGTGCTCGGGGTGCTCGATGTACCGCTTCAGCGCGTCCTCGTCGGCGACCGCCGAATTGATGGCGAAGTCGTACGCGATCGGCCGGTCGGTGATGTTCCAGGCGCACTCCCAGAACTGCAGCTCGGGGATCTTCCCGCCCAGCTCCCGGAAGGCCTCCGCCCCGGCGACGACCCGCGGGTCGTCCCGCTCGACGCCGTCGTTCAGCTTGAACAGGACCAGGTGGCGGATCATGGTGGGTCTCCTACTTCACGAGCTCGGACATGAAGTCTCCGACGCTCTGCGCGGCGCTCGAAATGCCCTCGAACCCTATTTGAACGAGGTCGGCGCTCCGCTCGGGAGAGGTGATGATCGTGTACAGCACGAAGACCACAATCATGTAGAGCGCGATCTTCCTCGCTTGCACCACAGCCCCGCCCCTCCCCTTCGATCACCTGTGCAGTCGCGTGATTCTAGCCGCACGTCCGGCCTAATCCCCGGGCCGTTTCCGATCACTGATGAGGCTTTTAGGGTCGAAGGACCCGTCGATTCGGGCCCTTTGTCGGCGGGCGCGGCTTACGGCAGGGAGGAGGATGGGGTAGGTCCCGCAGCACCCCCCCCAGGAATGCGCGGGCCGAGGAACGGGACCTCCACGAGGTCCCCACCGCGTGACTCCCCCCGACCGCGGCGAGGGCCTACGGTCCCCGTTCTCACCGGGGGAAGCGGCTTGTCCCCCCGATGCCGCTTCCCCCGACCTGACGCCCGAAGGGCCCGGCGCACCGCGCGCCGGGCCCTTCGTGTCGTCCGTACGGGTCAGTCCTTCTTCAGACCGACCTGGCCGGGGGCGGCGTCCTGGACGCCGGAGTCCGCACCGTCCCGGGGAGCCGGGACGGAGGCCGCGGTGACCACGGCGGCCTCCTCGGCGAGACGTTCCATGCCGCTCGTCGTCTTGAGGGGCTTCTCCTTGATGAAGAGCACCGAGAGCAGGGCGAGGAAGGCGAACGGGGTGGCGATGAGGAAGAGGTCGCCGGTCGCGACGCCGTACGCGTGCTCGACGATCTGCTTGAGCGGCTCGGGCAGCGTGGTCATGTCGGGCACGGCGCTGCTGTGGCCGCCGCCGGTCGTGGGGAGCCCGCTGTCCGCGAGGCCCTTGGTCATCTCGCTGGCGACCCGGTTGGCGAGGATCGCACCGAGCACGCTGGTGCCGATGGTGCCGCCGAGGCTGCGGAAGAAGGACAGCACGGAGGTCGCGGCGCCCAGTTCGTGCGCGGGCACGTCGTTCTGCGCGGCGAGCACCAGGTTCTGCATCAGCATGCCGACGCCGATGCCCATGAGCGCCATGTAGAGGCTGAGCAGGCCGAAGTGCGTGTCGGCGTCGATGGTCGAGAGCAGTCCGAGGCCGGCCATCATGACGACGGCGCCCGAGACGAGGTAGACCTTCCACTTGCCGGTCGCGGAGATGATCTGCCCGGCGACGGTCGAGGACACCAGCAGACCACCGATCATCGGGAGGCTCATGAGCCCCGCCACGGTCGGGGACTTGCCCAGCGAGATCTGGAAGTACTGGGACAGGAAGACGGTCCCGGCGAACATCGCGACACCGACGAAGAAGCTCGCCAGGGTCGTGAGCGACACCGTGCGGTTGCGGAAGATGTCCAGCGGGATGACCGGCTCGGCGGCCCTCCGCTCGACGAAGACCGCCGCCACCAGGAGCACCACACCGGTGGCCACCAGTGCGGCCGTCTGCCAGGACGCCCAGTCGAAGCTGTTGCCCGCGAGGGACGTCCAGATCAGCAGCGCGCAGACGCCGGCCACGATCAGGAAGGCGCCCAGCCAGTCGATCTTGACCTGTCGGCGTACGGTCGGCAGCTTCAGGGTGCGCTGGAGCAGCACGATCCCGGCCAGGGCGAACGGCACACCGATGAAGAAGCACCAGCGCCAGCCGAGCCAGGAGGTGTCCACCAGGACGCCACCGATCAGCGGACCGGCGACCGTGCCCACGGCGAAGACCGCGCCGAAGATGCCCGCGTACTTGCCGAGCCGGCGCGGCGGGATGACGGCGGCCATGACGATCTGGGCCAGCGCCGTCAGACCACCGGCGCCGATGCCCTGGATGACACGGCTGACGATCAGGGTGACGACGTCCTGGGAGAAGCCGGCCACGAGGGAACCGACCACGAACAGGCCCAGCGACAGCTGGAGCAGCAGCTTCTGGTTGAACAGGTCGGCGAGCTTGCCCCACAACGGCACGGTGGCCGTCATGGCGAGCAGCTCGGAGGTCACGACCCAGGTGTACGAGGACTGGCTCGCACCGAGGTCGGCGATGATCCGCGGCAGGGCGTTGGCGACGACCGTGCCCGCGAGGATGGCGACGAACATGCCTGCCATCAGGCCGGACATCGCCTGCAGTATCTGCTTGTTGGTCATGGAGGTGGGCGCCTGCTCGGGCGCCTCGGTTGCGGTCACGGTGTCCTTCTTCGGTACTTGAGCAGAACAGGTCGGTGGTGTGAGGGACTCCGGGCGCGGCGGGCGGAGTTACGCCGAGGGCCGCGGGAGGCCCTGCGCCAGCTGGGCGAAGGCGTCCCGGAAGATCTCCACGAGTGGGGTCTCGCCGGGGTGGTCGCACCAGTGCTCGACGGCGACCCGCAAGGCGGTCTGGGAGGCGGCCGCGAGGAGCCGGGGGAAGACGGCGGCACCGGACGGCCCGTCCGTGTCGCCCCGGGTGGCGTCGAGCCAGTCAGCGATGGCGACGGCGAGGGCCTTCTCCTCCGCCACGTGCGCCTTCAGCCCGCGGTGGACGAGGTGGGGCGACCGCTGGAGCACCTTGGACTGGAGGGTCCACAGCTCCTGGCGCGCCTCGAAACCGTCGAGTTCGGCGAGGAGGGCGTCGCGTACGACGTCGAGCGGGGGGCGTTCGGCGGGGGCGCGGCGTACGGACTCCCTGATGCGCTCACCCACCTCGTCGTCGACCAGGACGAACGCGTCGTCGTGGCTGGGGAAGTAGTTGAAGAACGTCCTGGGTGAGACGCCGGCGGCCTCACTGATGGCCTCGACGGTGACGTGCTCGACGCCGTGCTCCGCGGCGAGTCGCACGGCGGCCTCGGCGATGGCCCGGCGCGTGGCCTGCTTCTTGCGCTCCCGCAGCCCGGGTCCGGGCGTCGTCGTTTTCGGCACAACGTGCATAGTAGGCAAAGATGCACATCCTGCAAAATTATTATCCGGGCGTGACTCCAGGGCTCCGGTGGGGCTCCGTTGGCGCGGCTGCCGAGTAGCGCTCTCCACCCGCCCGACGGTCCGGCGGGCCCGCCGACCGGAACGGGAACCGAGACGGAACGCAGTGAAGGGACCGACCCGGACGGGTCGGTCCCTTCATCTCGCTGCGGTAGCGGAGGGATTTGAACCCTCGGTGAGTTTCCCCACACTCGCTTTCGAGGCGAGCTCCTTCGGCCGCTCGGACACGCTACCGAGAGAGAGCTTAGACCATGCCGGGGCCTGGTTCGAAATCGGATTCCCGGTGACGGGCCGCAGCGCCCGGGAGGCGGCCTCAGCGCTCCCGGAAGAACGCCGTCAGCAGGTCCGCGCAGCGGTCCTCCAGGACCCCGTGGATCACCTCGGGGCGGTGGTTGAGCCTGCGGTCGCGTACGACGTCCCAGAGCGAACCCACGGCGCCGGCCTTCTCGTCCCGCGCCCCGTAGACCACCCGGGCGATCCGGGACTGGACGAGTGCGCCCGCGCACATCGTGCAGGGCTCCAGCGTGACGACCAGCGTGCAGCCGGTCAGCCGCCAGGAGCCGAGGGCGGCGGCGCCCCGGCGCAACGCGAGCACCTCGGCGTGCGCCGTCGGGTCGCCGGCCACCTCGCGCTCGTTGTGGCCGGTGGCGAGCAGGGCGCCGTCCGGACCCAGGAGAACGGCGCCGACCGGCACATCGCCGGCCGACGCCGCCTGCGCGGCCTCGTCCAGGGCCTGGCGCATGGGTGCCTGCCACGGGTCCCTCACGGGATCGGCGGGAGGCGGTGAGGAGGGGGTGGGTGGTGGTGCGTTCACCCGCGGACCCTAGCGGACGGCCTCCAGGACGTCGGCCGCTCCCAGCGCGTCGGCGATCTCCGCCAGCGCGTCGGTGCGCAGGGTCAGCAGATCCTTCTCGGACAGGCCGAGGTCGGCGAGGACCCCGAGTTCGCCGAGCGGCCCCGCCGGTACGGCGTCGGGGTCCTCCTGGTCCAGGTCGGGTTCGGTGACGGCGGCGCCGCCGGCATCGGGCAGGGGGTCATCCGGCTCGCCGTCCTCCGTACCGTCGAGGTCGACGAGCTCCTCGAGTGCGGCGATCTCGTCCTCGGCCCCCGGTTCGCGGCCGAGCAGTTCATCGGTGAGCAGGATCTCCCCGTACGAGGAGCGGGCGGCGGCGGACGCGTCCGAGACGTAGATACGGGGGTCCTCCTCACCGTCCACCCGGACGACGCCGAACCAGGCGTCCTCCTGCTCGATGTAGACCAGGACCGTGTCCTCGTCCACCGAGGCATCCCGGGCCAGATCCGTCAGGTCGGACAGGGTTTCCACATCGTCGAGCTCTGTGTCGCTCGCTTCCCACCCGTCTTCGGTGCGCGCGAGCAGTGCGGCGAAGTACACCGTGACTCTCCCACTGGTCATAGGTGAATCGGTCCGACGGGAGGGCAGACGGTCATCCGGCTGCTCTGGGCCCCGCCCAATCGGCATCGTGGCAGAAACGAGCGCGATGCGAGACCTCTTCGACCGTTGCGTCGGCCATCAGTTGTTCCGGGCGCGTGTCCGCCGGCCGTGCTCCCGGGTCTCCTCCGGGGACGGCGCTGCTGCTCAGGCGACCGCCCTCACCAGCGGAACGTACGCATCCGCATCTGTTGGCGCATACGGGCCGCACGGGCGCGGCGAGGCTGGACCCGGTCGCGGAGCTGCTTCGCCTCGTGGAGTTCGCGGAGGAACTGCGCCCTGCGCCTCCGGCGCGCCGCGTCACTCTCCTGCGCGTCAGGCACGTTCTCCCGCGCGTCGGGCAGGTCGCGCGCGTCGCGTCCGGCCTGCCGCTGCTTCCACTGCTCCCCGTCGGGCACTCGACACACCACCCCAAGCCTGGGTCCGTATGGCACCACCTTCCCCCCGAACAGGTGCTTGATGCCAGCGCGGACTGGCGGGAAGCGGCTCCGGGGCCCGGTTACTGTTGACGGCATGCGGATCCACGTCGTCGACCACCCGCTGGTGGCGCACAAACTCACCACGCTGCGCGACAAGCGCACCGACTCCCCGACCTTCCGGCGGCTCGCCGACGAGCTGGTCACCCTCCTCGCGTACGAGGCCACCAGGGATGTGCGGACCGAGCAGGTCGACATCGAGACCCCGGTGACGCCCACGACCGGTGTGAAGCTGTCGCATCCGCGCCCCCTGGTCGTCCCGATCCTGCGCGCCGGTCTCGGCATGCTGGACGGCATGGTGCGGCTGCTCCCGACGGCCGAGGTCGGCTTCCTGGGCATGATCCGCAACGAGGAGACGCTCCAGGCGGAGACGTACGCCACGCGGATGCCCGAGGACCTCTCGGGTCGTCAGGTCTATGTTCTGGACCCGATGCTGGCCACCGGCGGCACCCTCGTCGCGGCCATCCGGGAGCTGATCAAGCGCGGTGCGGACGATGTCACCGCCGTCGTGCTGCTCGCGGCGCCCGAGGGCGTCGAGGTGATGGAGCGCGAGCTGGCCGGCACGCCGGTCACCGTGGTCACGGCCTCGGTCGACGAGCGGCTCAACGAGCACGGCTACATCGTGCCCGGCCTCGGCGACGCCGGGGACCGGATGTACGGCACCGCCGGCTGACCCGTCCGGTCCCGGCGGCCGGGACCGGACGCCTCAGCAGGAGGACGGTGCCGGGGACGGTGCGGTGAGGGCCGTGAGGGCCGTCGCCGCCGCCGCGGGCGTGCTGAACGCCTTGAACTTCGTGCCGATGATCAGGTCGATGTCCGCCGTCTTGCGGGTGTCGGTCTTCTGCGTCGCCCCCGGCAGCTGTGTGGCGAGCACCGGGAACGAGCCGTTCATCGCCTTCGGGCCGCCGAGCAGCATGCCGGTGCCGGGCACCTTCTTGTCGTACGCGGCCGGCGCGTTGTCCACCTTGCCGATGGCGAAGCCGCGCTTCTTGAGCTCGGCGGCGGCGGCCTTGGCCAGTCCGCTGCGGGGCGTCGCGTTGTAGATGTTGACCTTGATGACGGCCGGTTTCGGGAGCACCTTCGCGGACGTCGAAGCGCTGGTGGTGGGGCATGCCTTCGGCCGGGCGGCGGCGTTCGCCTGTCCGTCGCCGCCGGTGAAGACGTCGATGACCTGGAGCGTTCCCCAGCCGGCGAGGCCGAGGGCCACCACGGCGGCGGTCACCGAGAGGACCAGCTTGCGGCGATGACGGGGGCGGCGCATGCGGGGGTAGGTGTTACCCGTGATGCGGTACTTTCCGCCCATGCCGGGAGGGGTCAGCATGCTCATGGGCGCAGCGTAGTGCGACCTGGTGATGATGCCTACTAAACGATCAACCTATGGCACCCGTACGAGCATAAAAGCACCCGAAAGGCCCGAAATGCGCCATGGGTGGGAGTGGCGGGGTCAGCCCATTTCGAGCACGCGGGCGTGGAGCACCTGGCGCTGCTGCAGGGCGGCGCGCACGGCGCGGTGCAGCCCGTCCTCGAGGTAGAGGTCGCCCTGCCACTTCACGACGTGGGCGAACAGGTCGCCGTAGAACGTGGAGTCCTCGGCGAGCAGGGTCTCGAGGTCCAGCTGGCCCTTGGTGGTCACCAGCTGGTCCAGGCGGACCGGACGCGGCGCGACATCCGCCCACTGTCGGGTGCTTTCCCGGCCGTGGTCGGGATATGGCCGCCCATTTCCGATGCGCTTGAAGATCACACGGAAAGCCTACCGGGCAAGGGGCTCCGGGCGCAGCCGGGGAACGGGACTGCAAAGTCGGTCAAAACGTGATGAAACCTGGCATAGCGGCGCAGCGTCTGTGATGTTTGTGGGGCATGTTTGTGCGCGTGCCCCGGTGGCCGGGCGGTGACGGCCCGATGACGCACCGGGGCGGGCGGGGGCGCGTGGCTACTCGGTGACGCCGTGGGCGTGTCCCTTGCGCAGGCCGCCACCGCCGCGCTCCTCGCCGGTGGCGGACGCGGCCGGGGCCGGGCGGTCCAGGGAGCTCAGATCGTGGGCGTAGGTGCCGACCGCGTGGGCGATCACATCGATGTTGGTGTCGAAGTGCTCCATGTCGATGTTTCCCAGGTCGTCGCAGGCCCTGTGGTAACAGGGGTCGTACGCGACGCCTGCCTCCCCGCCGTACGTCTCGGCCTGGGCGGCCGTCTTGATGCCTTCGGCGCCCGTGTCCGTACCACCGGACGGGATGCCGGCCTCGATGAACGGCCCGTAGTCGGAGCGCCCGCTGAAGTCCGTGCCGGTGTGCGGCTTGCCCTCGCTGTCCAGGAACGCGTTGATGTCGCGCTCCAGTTGGGCGGACCCCTGGGGGCCCGGTCCGGCGCCCGTCCCGTCGGAGTCGTCGCCGTCGAAGACGAACTGCGCGCCGTTCGGGGAGGCGATCATGTCGAAGTTGAGGTAGAGCGCGATCCTGTCGCGCTGTGCCTCGGAGAGCTTCGCAACGTACGCCTCGGAGCCCAGCAGGCCGTTCTCCTCCGCCGACCACCAGGCGAACCGGACCTTGTTGGCGGGCTGCCGGTGCGACTGGGCCAGTGTCAGGGCGACTTCGAGGAGCCCGGCCGATCCGGACGCGTTGTCGTTGATGCCGGGGCCGTCGGTGACCGAGTCGAGGTGGGCGCCGAGCATGACCGTCCTCGCGGCGTTCCCGCCGGGGGTCTCGGCGACGACGTTGCGGGTGACGCGGTCCTCCCGGAACTCACGGATCTCCAGGGAGACCTTCACCTCACCCTTCGCCACCTCCGCGACCAGTTTCCTCCCCTCGTCCTGGGTGATTCCGCCGGTGGGGATCTTCCCCGCCTCCGCACCGCCCAGGGTGCCGGAGAGGGCGCCTTCGGTGTTGTTGTAGATCACCGCGCCGTCCGCGCCCGCCGCCGCGGCCGCCGCCTGCTTCTCCGCGAACGAGCAGCCGCCCCGCTCGATGAGGGCGATCCTGCCGTCGAAGCCGCCCGACGCGTAGTCGGCCGCCTCGCAGCCGGGGGTGGCGTCGGTGGGGACGGTGGCGAGGGCCGCCGTGATGCCCCCCTCCTCGGTGGAGGCGGTGTACGTCATCGCGCTGACCGGGATGTCACGCGGTGCGGGGGAGACCACGGAGAGCTTCTCCGCGAGCGTCTCGGTGTAGACGAAGTCGAACGCATGGTAGCCGACCTCGTAACCGGCCTTCCGGAGCAGTCGGTGGACGTAGGCGGCGGAGGCGTCGTAACCGGGGGAGCCGGCGGCGCGGTGGCCCTCCGCCGCGTCGGCCACGGCCTGGAAGCGCTCCAGGTGGCGGTGGGCGTCGTCGGCGGACGCGTCCCGGACCAGCCGTCGCGAGAGCTCCGCGGCCTCCTCGGCCGGACCGTCGTAAGCGTGCCCGCGGTCCGGGGAGGCGCCGAGGAGGAGCGGGGTGACCAGAGCCGCGGCGGCCACAAAGGCCATGGCTCTGTGACGTGTGGTGCGCACTGGAGTCCTTCCGGTGTGGACGGTCGTCGGGCGGGCTTCCGCGGTCACCGGGACCGGCCCGCCCTGGCCGCCGCCTTCGCCTGCTGCTTGTGCGCCCGCACCTCGGCGAGCGATTCGGGGCCGGTGATGTCGGCAACCGAGCGGTGCGAGCCCTCCTCGCCGTACGCCCCCGCGGCCTCCCGCCAGCCAGTCGGGCGTACGTCGAACTGCTTGCCCAGCAGCGCCAGGAAGATCTGCGCCTTCTGGGTGCCGAACCCGGGCAGCGCGTTGAGCCGTTTCAGCAGCTCGGCGCCGGTGGCGGCGCCCGCCCAGACCGCGTCCGCCCGTCCGTCGTACTCGGCCACCAGGTACTGGCAGAGCTGCTGGACCCGCTTGGCCATGGAGCCGGGATAGCGGTGCAGCGCGGGTTTCGTGGTGAACAGCTCGGTGAAGGCGTCCGGGTCGTACGCGGCGATCGTCCGGGCGTCCAGATCGTCCGACCCCATGCGCTGTGCCAGCGTGAACGGGCCGGTGAACGCCCATTCCATCGGTACCTGCTGGTCCAGCAGCATGCCGACGAGGGCGGCCAGCGGACTGCGGCCCAGCAATTCGTCCGCGTCGGGCTCCTGGGCGATCCGCACGGTGCGGGCGTTGCCACTGTCGCTCTTGGTCATGTATTCGATGATCGCGAGAGTGACCGGGATCGGCGACTCGGTGCGCGAGCGCGCGGGGTGCCTCGGCTACCCGGCGCTCCCGTCGGCCGGCGGCGCCGGCCGCGCCGCACGGAGGCGCAGATAGCGAGCCTCGGGTGCGCTGAGCGTGCGGTCGGCCGCCCTCAGATAGGCGGCGCGTGCCGCCTCCGGGTCACCGGCCCTCTCCAGCAGGTGCGCCCGTACGGCGTCCAGCCGGTGGTGGCCCGCCAACCGGTCCTCCAGGGCGGTCAGAGCCGCCAGCCCGGCGCGGGGCCCCCTGACCATGGCGAGCGCCACCGCCCGGCTGAGCTCCGCCATCGGGTCGGGGGCGCCCCGCACGAGGAGGTCGTACAGGGCGAGGATCTGGGGCCAGTCGGTGTCCTCGGCGCGGGCCGCCTCGTCGTGCAGCGCCGCGATTGCGGCCTGCAGCTGGTAGGCCCCGGCCGGGGCCTGGGACAGGGCCTCCTCCACCAGGGCGGTGCCCTCGCCGATGGCCGCCCCGTCCCAGCGGGTGCGGTCCTGCTCGTCGAGCGGGATCAGCTCACCGTGGGGCCCGGTGCGGGCGGCGCTGCGGGCCTCGGTGAGCAGCATCAGGGCCAGCAGTCCTGTCACCCGTCCGTCGTGGGGCAGCAGCCCGCGCACGGCACGGGTCAGCCGGATCGCCTCCCGGGCCAGGTCGCGGCGGTGGAGCTCGCGGCCGGACGTCGCCGTGTACCCCTCGTTGAAGATCAGGTAGAGCACCTGGAGCACGGCCGCCAGGCGGAGGTCGTGGTCGGCGGGGCCCGGCCGCCGGAACGGCACCCCCCGCACCTTCTTCTTGGCCCGGCTGATCCTCTGCGCCATCGTCGCCTCGGGCACCAGATGGGCCCGGGCGATCTCGGCCGTCGTCAGGCCGCCCACGGCGCGCAGGGTCAGCGCGATCTGGGCGGCGGGGGACAGCTCGGGGTGGCAGCAGAGGAAGAGCAGGGTGAGGGTGTCGTCGGCGGCCGGAGCGCGGCTCTCCCCGGGCGGCGGGGCCGTGAACGCGTCGCGGGGGATGAGCGCGGCGGCCCTCTCCTCGCGCCGCTGCCGCGCGGAGTCCGCCCGCAGCTGGTCCGTCAGCCGCCGTGAGGCGACCCTGATCAGCCAGCCGCGCGGATTGTCGGGCAGCCCGTGGGCCGGCCACTGCCGGGAGGCGGCGAACATCGCTTCCTGCACGGCGTCCTCCGCCGTGTCGAAGTGGCCGTAGCGGCGTACGAGCGCGCCGAGGACCTGCGGCGCGTGGTGGCGCAGCAGGTCCTCGATGCCGGTCGGTCTGTCGATCACACGGCTCCCGCCCGGAGCGCGGACGTCCTGTTCAGGAAGCGCCCGGGTCTCCGCCTTCGTCGATGGGACGGATCAGCACCGGGTAGACCGGCGCGCCCTCCGGCTGCGGACACTCCTGGATGCGCGCGGCGATCTCGGTGACCCTGTCCAGGCTCGCGCAGTCGAGCACCCAGTACCCGGCGAGCTGCTCCTTGGTCTCCCCGTAGGGGCCGTCCGTGATCACCGGCCGGCCGTCCGCGCCCGGCAGCACGGCACGGGTCCTGGCGGGTTCGGTCAGGCCCTGGCCGTCGACCATCTCGCCGGACTCGGCCAGGTCGTTGTTGAGGTTTCCCATGAAGGCGAACATCGCCTGCATGTCCTCCTTGCTCCAGGCCGGGCTCCCGGCCGACGGCTTGCCGTTCATGGCCTCGTAGTCGGCCTGCGAACCCTGAACCATCACGAGGTACTTCATGGTGTCGCTCCTCGGCTTCTCGGTCGCCGCCCCTTGTGGGCAACTCTCACAGGGGACGTCGGAGCCGGCGACCGGTTCTCGACACCACGCGGGAGGGATTTCCGGAATCACTCCGCCGCGCGGCTCCGGAAGCCGCCCCCGTAGAGTTCGGCTGCGTCGTCCCACCAACCCCGAGGTACCGGCTGTGTCACCCGTGTCACCCCCGCCCGCCGTCCCGGCCCCCGCGTCCGCCGTGAGCGTCGTGGGGATCGGCGCCGACGGCTGGGCCGGCCTTCCGGAGAGCGCCCGCGCGGTGCTCCTGGCCGCGGAGGTCCTGATCGGCGGTGAGCGCCAACTGGCTCTGCTCCCGCCGGAGTGCGCGGGCCGCCGGGTGGCCTGGCCGTCGCCTCTGCGGCCCGCCGTGCGAGGTCTGCTCGCCGCGCACACGGGGAGCAGGACAGCCGTCCTCGCCAGCGGCGACCCCATGTTCTACGGCATCGGCCGGGCCCTCACCGAGGAACTGGGCGCCGGGGCGCTCCGGGTGCTGCCGCACCCGTCCTCCGTGTCGTACGCCTGCGCCCGGCTCGGCTGGCCGGTGGAGGACACCGAGACCGTCACCCTCGTCGGCCGTCCCGCGGCCCGGCTGGCCGGTGCGCTGTACGACGGGCGCCGGCTGCTGGTGCTGTCCGCGGACGCGGCCACGCCCGCCGACGTGGCCGCCCTGCTGCGGGACCGCGGCTTCGGGCCCAGCCGGATGCGGGTGCTCGAACAGCTCGGCTCACCCGCCGAGGACTGCCTGGACGGCGTCGCCGACTCGTGGGAGCACCCGCCCGGGGACCCGCTCAACGTGATCGCGGTGGAGTGCCGGAGCGCCCCGGACACGCTGCGCCTCGGCGCCGTACCCGGGCTCCCCGACGAGGCGTACGAGCACGACGGCCAGCTCACCAAGCGGCATGTGCGGGCGGCCACCCTCGGCGTCCTCGCGCCCGCCCCCGGTGAGCTCCTGTGGGACATCGGCGGCGGCTCGGGGTCGATCGCCGCGGAGTGGATGCGCGCCCATCCGTCCTGCCGTGCCGTCACCGTGGAACGCGACCCGGTCCGGGCGGGGCGCATCACCCGTAACGCCGACCGGCTCGGCGTCCCCGGGCTGCGCGTGGTCACCGGCCGCGCACCGGACGCCCTGGCCGGACTGCCCGCGCCCCACGCCGTGTTCATCGGCGGCGGGCTGACCGCGCCGGGGCTGCTCGACGCCTGCTGGGACGCGCTGCCCCCGGGCGGCCGGCTGGTCGCCAACACGGTCACGCTGGAGTCGGAGGCGCTGCTCGCCGAGTGGTACCGGCGGCTCGGCGGTGACCTGGTCCGGCTCTCGGTGGCCCATGCCGTGCCGGTCGGCGGGTTCACCGGCTGGCGTCAGGCCATGCCCGTCACTCAGTGGTCCGTACAGAAATCCCCGCACGCCCCAGGAGACGACAGATGACCGTGTACTTCATCGGAGCGGGCCCCGGCGCCGCCGACCTGATCACGGTGCGCGGCGCCCGTGTCCTCGCCGCGAGCCCGGTCTGCCTGTACGCCGGCAGCCTGGTGCCGCGTGAACTCCTCGCCGAATGCCCGGCGGACGCCCGGCTGGTGGACACCGCCCAGCTCGACATCGACCAGATCACCGCCGAGCTGGTGCGGGCCCACGAGGAGGGTCACGACGTGGCCCGGCTGCACTCCGGCGACCCGTCGGTCTTCAGCGCCGTGAACGAGCAGATGCGACGGCTGGACGAGGCCGGCGTGCCGTACGAGGTGGTGCCCGGGGTGCCCGCGTTCGCCGCGGCCGCGGCGGCGCTCAAGCGGGAGCTGACGGTGCCCACGGTCGGCCAGACCGTGATCCTCACCCGGATCGCCCAGCGGGCGACCGCGATGCCCGAGGGCGAGGACCTGGCCACACTGGGCCGCAGCGGGGCGCTGATCGTGCTGCATCTCGCGGCGCGGTACGTGGACCGGGTGGTCGACGAGCTGCTGCCGCACTACGGCGCGGACTGCCCCACCGCCGTGGTCGCCATGGCCTCGCGCCCGGACGAGATCATCCTGCGCGGCACGCTGGACTCCATCGCGGAGCAGGTGAAGGAGGCCGGAGTGATCCGTACAGCAGTGATCATGGTCGGCCGGACCCTGGGCGCCGAGCAGTTCCGCGACAGCCACCTGTACTCCCCGGCGCGGGACCGCCACACCTGCTGACGGGCCGCGGGACGGCTGCCGTCCCGCCTCTCCGTGTCCCCGGGCCGCGCCCACCGGCGGTCAGTGTGCTTCGCTGTGCCCCACGACGGCCCCCGCCCGGTCGATGCAGATCACGTCCACCGCCACCGGCGCTCCCCGGAGCACCGACAGCGCCTCGTCCCGCGCGGCCACCGCGACCAGGTCGCCCAGCGGCACCCCGGCGGCCGTGCACAGCTGGAGCGCCGCCAGACCGGTGTTGGCGGTCTCGATCTCCGCCGCCAGCTCCTCGCTCGCCCCGCCCTGCCGCGCCAGTCGCGCCAGGAAGGGCTTGTCGACCTGCGAGCGGCCCGAGTGCAGGTCCAGATGCCCGGCGGCCAGCTTGGACAGCTTGGCGAACCCTCCGCAGATGGTCAGCCGCTCCACCGGATGCCGGCGTACGTACTTCAGCACCGCGCCCGCGAAGTCCCCCATGTCCAGCAGGGCGATCTCCGGCAGCCCGTACTCGGCCACCACCGTCTTCTCCGAGGTCGAGCCCGTGCACCCCGCGACGTGCCGGTGGCCGGCCGCGCGTGCCACGTCCACCCCGCGGCGGATCGAGTCGATCCAGGCCGAGCAGGAGTAGGGCACCACGATGCCTGTCGTGCCCAGGATCGAGATCCCGCCCAGGATGCCCAGGCGAATGTTCCACGTGAAACGTGCGATCTCCTCGCCGTCGTCCACCGCGACCGTGATCTCGACGTCGCCGGCGCCCCCGTGTTCCGCCGCCACCCGCGCGACGTGGTCGCGCATCATCTGGCGGGGGACGGGGTTGATCGCGGGCTCCCCGACGTCGAGCGGCAGCCCTGGGAGGGTCACCGTCCCCACGCCAGGCCCGGCCCGGAACACCACTCCGGACCCGGCGGGCAGCAGCCGGACGGTGGCCCGCACCAGCGCGCCGTGGGTGACGTCGGGGTCGTCACCCGCGTCCTTGACCACGCCTGCCGTGGCCTGCCCGCCGCCGAGCTCCTCCACCGCGAGAGCGAAGGCGGGGGTCTGGCCCCTGGGCAGGGTGATGGTCACCGGGTCGGGGAACTCGCCGGTCAGCAGGGCCGTGTACGCGGCCGTGGCCGCCGCCGTCGCACAGGCCCCGGTCGTCCATCCGGGCCGGAGACCGGTGTGCTTGAGTTGGGCGGTGCGCCCGCCCTGCGCCTCACTGCTCATGAATGACGTGCGCCTCACTGCTCATGGACGGACCGATCCGATGCCCTTGCACGTACTCGTACTCGGCGGCACCACGGAGGCCCGCCGGCTCGCGGAGTCCCTGGTGGCGGCGGACGGGATCCGGGTGACCAGCTCTCTCGCGGGGCGGGTCGCCCGGCCGAGGCTTCCGCCCGGTGAGGTACGCGTCGGCGGTTTCGGCGGGGCCGAGGGCCTGGCCGAGTGGCTCCGCGCACACCATGTGGATGCGGTCATCGACGCCACCCATCCCTTCGCAGGCACGATCAGTTTCAACGCGGCCTCGGCCGCCGCCGCTGTCCATGTTCCCCTGCTGGCACTCCGGCGGCCCGGCTGGGTGCCGGTGGAGGGCGACCGGTGGCACGTCACCGACTCCCTCGCCGGTGCGGCCGAGCTGCTGCCGGAGCTCGGGTCACGCGTCTTCCTCACCACGGGCCGCATGGGCCTGGCCGCTTTCGCGGGGCTCGACGCGCTGTGGTTCCTGATGCGCTCGGTGGACGCCCCCGACCCTCCGCACCCGGCGCGGATGGAGGTGCTGCTGGACCGGGGGCCGTTCACCCTGGAGGGCGAGCGGGAGCTGATCCGGCGCCATCGCGTGGACGTCCTCGTCACCAAGGACAGCGGCGGTGACGCCACCGCCCCCAAACTCGCCGCCGCCCGCGAGGCCGGAATCCCGGTGGTGGTCGTCGGACGGCCGCCGGTCCCCCCGGGTGTGCCGGTGGCCGGGACGCCGGAGGAGGCCGTCGCGCTGCTGCGGCGCCTCACCGGCCCGTGACCGGCCCGGGAGGCGTCCGCTGTCAGTCCTCCGGGTAGCGGCGCGGCGTCCAGACGATCTGCTGCCCGTCGCCCCGGCGCACCCAGCGGGTCTGCGAGGAACCGACGATGAGGATCGTGCGCATGTCCACCTCGTCCGGGTCCAGGTCGGCCAGCCGCACCGTCCGCACGCTCTCCGCCGGGCCCCCGACATCGCGGCCGAGCACGACGGGTGTGTCCGGGGAGCGGTGCTCCAGCAGCAGGTCGCGGGCCTTGCCGACCTGCCAGGTCCGGCTGCGGGAACCGGGGTTGTACAGCGCCATCACGAGGTCGGCCGTGGCCGCCGCGCGCAGCCGTCCGGCGATGACCTCCCACGGCTTGAGCCGGTCCGAGAGGGAGATGGTGGCGTAGTCGTGGCCCAGCGGCGCACCGGCCCTGGCGGCGGCGGCGTTGGCCGCCGTCACTCCGGGGAGCACCCGCACGGTGATGTCCGTGTACGCGTCCTGCGAGGCCACTTCCAGCACGGCCGTCGCCATGGCGAAGACCCCGGGGTCACCCCCGGACACCACGGCGACGCGGCGCCCGCGGCGGGCCAGGTCCAGGGCGAATTCGGCTCGCTCGGACTCGACCTTGTTGTCGGAGCCGTGGCGCTGCTGGCCCGGCCGCACCGGCACCCTGTCCAGGTACGTGGTGTAGCCGACCAGGTCGTCGGCGGCGGCCAGCGCGCCGCGTGTCTCGGGCGTCAGCCACAGCGGTCCGGCCGGCCCGGTGCCGACCACGACGACCTCGCCGCTGTCCGGGCCCGCCGCCGGTGAGGGCCGGGGGACGTCGATCCGGCTGGGCAGCACGGCGACCGCGAAGTACGGCACGGAGTCCGCGTCGGTCTCCGCCAGGGCGCCGGTCCGCTCCCCGGCCATGGTGGCGCGCTCGACGTACCGCGCCTCGGGCAGCCGGCCGGACGCCTCGAAGGCGCGGCGGACGGCGGGGAACGTCCGGCCGAGCTTCATCACCACGGCGGAGTCCGTGGCCGCCAGACGCGCTGTCAGCTCCTCCTCGGGAAGGGTGCCAGGCAGGATCGTCAGCACCTCCTCGGCCTCCACGAGCGGGGTGCCGAGACGGGCGGCGGCGGCGCTGACCGAGGTGACACCGGGGATGACCTCGGTGTCGTAACGGTCCGCGAGCCGCTTGTGCATGTGCTGGTACGAGCCGTAGAAGAGCGGGTCGCCCTCGGCGAGCACGGCCACGGTGCGCCCGGCGTCCAGGTGCGCCGCGAGACGGGCCGCGGCCTCGGTGTAGAACTCGTCCAACGCGCCCCGGTAGCCGCCCGGGTGGTCCGTGGTCTCCGTCGTGACGGGGTAGACCAGCGCCTCCTCGATGTGGTCGGCGCGGATGTGCTGCGCCGCGATCGAGCGGGCGATCGACCGGCCGTGCCGGGCGGAGTGGTACGCGACGACGTCGGCCTCGCCGATGATCTGCACGGCCTTCACGGTCATCAGGGCCGGGTCGCCCGGGCCGAGCCCGACGCCGTACAGCCGCCCTGTGCGGGCCGTCCGCTGCTGCTCGGACACGGTCACTCCTCCTCGCTGGCGATCGCGTTGAGGGCGGCGGCGGCGATGGCGCTGCCGCCACGCCTGCCGCGCACGACGAGGTGCTCGACGCCCGAGGGGTGGGCGGCCAGGGCCTCCTTGGACTCGGCGGCCCCGATGAATCCGACGGGCACACCGATGACGGCGGCGGGGCGCGGGGCGCCCTCCTCGATCATCTCCAGCAGCCGGAAGAGCGCGGTGGGCGCGTTGCCGACGGCGACGACCGCGCCCTCCATCCGGTCGCGCCACAGCTCCAGGGCGGCGGCGCTGCGCGTGGTGCCGAGCTTCGCGGCCAACGCGGGGACGGCGGGGTCGGACAGGGCGCAGATGACCTCGTTGTCCGCGGGCAGGCGCTTGCGGGTGACCCCGCTGGCGACCATGGCCACGTCGCACAGGATCGGCGCACCGGAGCGCAGGGCCGCGCGGGCGTCGGCCACCGCGTTCGGTGAGAAGGCGAGGTCGCGTACGAGGTCGACCATGCCGCACGCGTGGATCATCCGGACGGCGACCTGGCTCACGTCGGCGGGCAGCCCTGCCAGATCCGCCTCCGCACGGATGGTGGCGAAGGACTGGCGGTAGATCGCCGGTCCGTCCTTCTCGTACTGATGCACAGTGCTGTCGCTTTCTTCATCGAACAGGTCGAACAGGTCGGAAAACAGAGACTGGTGGTCAGGTGTGCGTGCCCCGCGCCGCCGCCACGGCGTCGGCGAGCGCGGCCGGGTCGTCCCGCACCGTCGCCGCCTCGGTGGTCCGGTCCCCCCGCACATGGGAGATCCGGTGTCCGCCCGGAGTGGCGACCACGTCGATCCACTCCCCCCGCGGATGGCCGCAGCGGCGTTCGCACCCGGACCAGTACACAGGGAGCCGCCCGGGCGCTCCGACGGCGGCCCCCGCATCGGCCCGCACGTCGGCCAGCGACTTCGCACATCCGGGGCGTCCGATACAGGCCCCGACGCCGGTCCAGGGGGAGCCGGGCCCGGTGATCAGGCCGGCCCCCGAGAGCTCGCTCAGCAGGCCGTCCGCACCGGGGGCCGCGACGCCGGTGACCACGATCCCGCGCCAGGGCGTGAGGCGGAGTCCGCCCCCGCCGGTCAGCAGCCGCCACTGCGTCAGGTCCAGCCGCCCCAGCGGTACGCCGACGGAGAGCGCGGCCTCACGGCCGCCGCCCGGGACGCGGCCGGGGGCCGGGGGCAGGGCTTCGAGGGGGCGGGGAAGGGCCCCCGGGGTGACGGTGACGCAGGCCGCCCCGAGCCGTCGTACGACCTCGGCGGGCAGCGCGGCGGCCGTGGCGTCCGGCAGGTCCTTGATCCGCCAGGCGCCGCTGGTCCGGGCGGAGTCGAGGAAGGCCTCGGCCGCGGTCAGCGCGGCCCGGGGGCCGTCGGCGGAGGGCACGCGGAGGACGGTGTCACCGGCCCCGACGCGCAGCAGCGCGCTGCCGTCGTCGTGGGCCCGCAGGGTCAGGTCCGCGCCGAGGGCGTCCACATCGCCGCGACCGTCGTCGAGCGCGAACAGGAAGCGTCCGGAGAGCGCCGTGGCCCGGTCGTTTCCGCAGAGGAGCCGGTCCAGCCCGGTCAGCCACGGACGGACGTCCAAGGCCCCGAGACCGTCCAGCCCGGAGAGCGGGGACGCGATCACGTTGCGCACGCGCTCATGGCGTTCGGAGGGCAGCAGTCCGGCCCGGCTCAGCAGCAGCGCCAGCTCCGCGCCGCAGTCCGGCGCGAGCCCGCGCAGCTGCACGTTTCCGCGTGAGGTGAGATGCAGCTCACCGTCACCGAGGCGCTCGGCAGCCTGCCCGAGAACCGCTGCCTGGTGGGGTGTCAGCACCCCGCCGGGTATGCGTATCCGCGCCAGCGCACCGTCGTCCGCCCGGTGCAGACGCAGCGCGCCGGGGCAGGCGTCGCCGCTGCTCCGGGCACACGCGTCGCCCGGGGACGAGGTCGTAACGGGGGTGGCGGACATGGCGGCGAGCATACCGACCGTGACCGTGACGCACCCCTACGGTCACTGTGACCTGCGGGACACCCGCCCCCGCCCCGGTCAGGGTGGGGGGCCGTCTGGTCAGGACCCCCCACCCGCCGCCTACTATGCCTAGCGGCGGTCCGTTCGGCCCGCCATCGCCAGACGGCGACACGGAGGAAGCCCGGTGAGAATCCGGCGCGGTCCCGCCACTGTGAGCCCGGCCCCACCCAGGGGTCGCGCGAGTCAGGAACTCCATTCCCCAAGCTCTCGGCTCGCTCGAGCAGGGGAGACCCCAATCCGACACCGCCCGGGGCGTGGACACCCCGAGGAAGGGCTGACGCCGCATGATCCTGCTCCTGTCGACGTCCGACACCGACCTGCTGAGCGCCCGCGCCTCGCAGGGCCCGGTCAGCTACCGCTACGCCAACCCTTCCCGGCTCCCCCTCGACGAGCTCCCGCAGCTGCTGGAGGGCACCGACCTCGTCGTCGTACGTCTCCTCGGCGGCGTACGCGCCTGGCAGGACGGGCTCGACCAGGTGCTCGCCACCGGCCGCCCCGTCGTCGTGCTGACCGGTGAACAGGCCCCCGACGCCCAGCTGATGGCCGCCTCCACCGTGCCCATCGGCATCGCGGCGGAAGCCCACGCCTACCTCGCGCACGGCGGCCCCGCCAACCTGGAGCAGCTCGCCCGCTTCCTCTCCGACACCGTGCTGCTCACCGGTCACGGCTTCGAGCCCCCCGCCCCGGCCCCCGCGTGGGGCCCGCTGGAGCGGACCGCTCGCGACGTCACAGGACCGACCGTCGCGGTGCTCTACTACCGCGCCCACCACATGAGCGGGAACACCGCGTTCATCGAGGCGCTCTGCACCGCCGTGGAGGACGCGGGCGCCCGCCCCCTCCCGCTGTACGTCGCCTCGCTGCGCACGCCGGAGCCCGAGCTCATCGACGAACTCCGCGCCGCCGACGCCATCGTGACCACCGTCCTCGCGGCGGGCGGCACCAAGCCGGCCACCGCCTCGGCGGGCGGCGACGACGAGTCCTGGGACGCGGGCGCCCTCACCGGCCTCGACGTACCCGTCCTCCAGGCGCTCTGCCTCACCAGCCCGCGTGCGGCCTGGGAGGAGAACGACGAGGGCGTCTCCCCGCTGGACGCCGCGACACAGATCGCCGTGCCCGAGTTCGACGGCCGCCTGATCACCGTCCCGTTCTCCTTCAAGGAGATCGACGAGGACGGTCTGCCCGCCTACGTCGCCGACCCCGAGCGGGCCGCCCGCGTCGCCGGGATCGCCGTACGGCACGCCAGGCTCCGGCACATCCCGGCCGCCGAGAAGCGGATCGCGCTCGTCCTGTCCGCGTACCCGACGAAGCACTCCCGCATCGGCAACGCCGTGGGCCTCGACACCCCCGCGAGCGCCGTGGCGCTGCTGCGCCGGCTGCGCGCCGAGGGTTACGACTTCGGCCCCGAGGAGGACATCCCGGGCCTGGTCTCAGGCGACGGCGACGAGCTGATCTACGCGCTCATCGAGGCGGGCGGCCACGACCAGGAGTGGCTGACCGAGGAGCAGCTGGCACGCAACCCGGTCCGCATCCCCGCCGCCGACTACCGCCGCTGGTTCGCCACCCTGCCCGCCGAGCTCCGCGAGGCGGTGGAGGAGCACTGGGGCCCGGCGCCCGGCGAGATGTTCCTGGACCGGTCCCGCAATCCCGAGGGCGACATCGTGCTGGCGGCCCTGCGCCGCGGCAACCTGCTGATCCTGATCCAGCCGCCGCGCGGCTTCGGCGAGAACCCGATCGCGATCTACCACGACCCCGATCTCCCGCCTTCGCACCACTACCTGGCCGCGTACCGCTGGATCGCCGCGTCCGCCGACGACAACGGCTTCGGCGCCGACGCGATGATCCACCTCGGCAAGCACGGCAACCTGGAGTGGCTGCCCGGCAAGAACGCCGGCCTGTCCGCCGCCTGCGGCCCCGACGCCGCGCTGGGCGATCTGCCGCTCGTCTATCCGTTCCTGGTCAACGACCCCGGCGAGGGCACCCAGGCCAAGCGCCGTGTGCACGCCACCCTGGTCGACCACCTCGTGCCGCCGATGGCCCGCGCCGACAGCTACGGCGACATCGCCCGCCTCGAACAGCTCCTCGACGAGCACGCCCAGATCGCCGCGATGGACCCGGCCAAGCTCCCGGCCGTCCGCGCCCAGATCTGGACCCTCATCCAGGCCGCGAAGCTCGACCACGACCTGGGGCTCGAGGACCGGCCCGAGGACGAGGGCTTCGACGAGTTCATCATGCATCTCGACGGCTGGCTCTGTGAGATCAAGGACGTCCAGATCCGCGACGGCCTGCACGTCCTGGGCGCCGCCCCGGCCGGGAAGGACCGCGTCAACCTGGTCCTCGCCGTCCTGCGCGCCCGCCAGATCTGGGGCGGTACGGCGTCCCTGCCCGGCCTGCGTGAGGCGCTCGGCCTGGACGAGTCGGCGGCCACCCGCACCGCCGCCGACGCGACCGAGGAGCAGGCCCGTGCGCTCGTCCAGGCCATGGACGACGCGGACTGGGACCCCGCCGCCGTCGCCGGTGTGGCCGCCGGACATCCCCGGGCCGTCGCCGACATCCTGGACTTCGCGGCCCGCGAGGTCGTGCCCCGCCTCGCCGCGACGACCGACGAACTCGACCACGCGGTCCACGCGCTGAACGGCGGCTTCGTCCCCGCCGGCCCGTCGGGCTCCCCGCTCCGGGGCCTGGTCAACGTCCTGCCGACCGGCCGCAACTTCTACTCCGTCGACCCGAAGGCCGTGCCCTCCCGCCTCGCCTGGGAGACCGGCCAGGCCCTCGCCGACTCGCTCCTGGAGCGCTACCGCGCCGACAACGGCGACTGGCCCACCTCGGTCGGCCTCTCCCTGTGGGGCACCAGCGCGATGCGCACGGCGGGCGACGACATCGCGGAGGCGTTCGCCCTGCTCGGCGTCCGCCCCGTCTGGGACGACGCCTCGCGCCGCGTGACCGGCCTGGAGCCGATCCCGTACGAGGAGCTGGGCCGCCCGCGTATCGACGTCACGCTGCGCATCTCCGGCTTCTTCCGCGACGCGTTCCCGCACACCATCGGCCTGCTCGACGACGCCGTGCGCCTGGCCGCCTCCCTCGACGAGCCCGCCGAGCAGAACTTCGTACGCGCCCACACCCAGGCCGACCTGGCCGAACACGGGGACGAGCGGCGCGCCACCACCCGTATCTTCGGCTCCCGGCCGGGGACGTACGGCGCCGGGCTGCTCCAGCTCATCGACTCCCGCGACTGGCGTACGGACGCCGACCTCGCCGAGGTGTACACGGTGTGGGGCGGCTACGCCTACGGCCGTGAGCTGGACGGCCGCCCGGCCCGGGACGAGATGGAGACCGCGTACAAGCGGATTGCGGTGGCGGCGAAGAACACCGACACCCGTGAGCACGACATCGCGGACTCGGACGACTACTTCCAGTACCACGGCGGCATGGTCGCGACCGTACGCGCGCTGAAGGGCACCGCCCCCGAGGCGTACATCGGCGACTCGACCCGCCCCGAGACGGTCCGCACCCGCACCCTGGTCGAGGAGACGTCCCGGGTGTTCCGCGCCAGGGTGGTCAACCCGAAGTGGATCGAGGCGATGCGCCGCCACGGCTACAAGGGCGCCTTCGAGCTCGCCGCGACGGTCGACTACCTCTTCGGCTACGACGCGACGACGGGCGTGGTCGCGGACTGGATGTACGACAAGCTGACCGAGACGTACGTCCTGGACCCGACGAACCGCGAGTTCCTCCAGCAGGCCAACCCCTGGGCCCTCCACGGGATCGCGGAGCGTCTTCTGGAGGCGGAGTCCCGCGGCATGTGGGCGAAGCCCGACCCGGCGGTCCTCGAAGCGCTGCGCCAGGTGTTCCTGGAGACCGAGGGCGACCTGGAGGGCGAGGACTGAGCGGCCCGCCGGCCGGTGGGTCCTCCCCGGCCGGTGAGTCCCGTCCTGCCTTGCTGCCTCCCGCCCGCGGGTCCAAGCTTGGGGGATGGGTGACCGAGCGGGCCACACACAGATCCCTTCTGTCCAGCGCGCGTTCCGCTTGATGGAAGCCGTGGCGGCACACGACGGCGGGGCGCCCGCGAACGAGCTGGCGCGGCGGGCGGAGCTCGCCCCGGACACCGCCCTGGAGCTGCTGCGGGACCTCACGCGGGACGGCTACCTCCGCAGGCTCGACGACGGTTCCTTCGTCCTGGGCGACATGCCCCACGGTGACCACTTCGCCCACGGTCTGGCCGGCCTCGTCCGCCCCGCCCTCGCCTCGTTGCGGGACGACCTGTCGGCCGCCGCCTATCTCACCTTCTACGAGGACGGTGAGATCAGGATCGCCGAGATCGTCGACAGCCCGCAGACCCCCAGGGTCGACCTCTGGGTGGGCTTCCAGGATGCCGGGCACGCCACGGCGCTCGGCAAGTGCGTCCTGCGTGAACTGGACGACGAGGCCCGGGTCGAATACCTCACGCGGCACACGCTCGCCGACCTCACCCCCCGCACCGTCACGCACCGGGAGGAGCTGATCCGGCAGCTCGAGTCGTCGCGTCCCGCACCGGCGGTGATGGACCGGGAGGAGTACGACCTCGGCACGGTGTGCATCGCGGTACCGGTGTACGGCGGCGGCACGGTCGGCTCGCTCGGCGTCTCCTTCCGGGCGGACCGGATGTACCGCACCAGTCGGGTCCGCCAGAGCCTGCTGGCGTCGGCGGACCGGGTGAGCCGGGACGTCACCTTCGGCGCCTGATCCACCGCTGCGGCTCTCCTACGAGCCGTGTCCGCCCGCCGCCACGGCCTTGAACTCGTCCAGCAGCTCCCGCATCACCGGTGCCATGGCGCGGTCCTCGGACGCCGCGATCCACCGCTCGAAGCCGACTCTGAACACGGCGATCCCCGCCTCGGCGGTCAGGCTCGCGGCCGGTTCCGGGACGCCGCGTGCGCGCAGGGCCTCGGCGAGCGCCGCCGACAGCGAGGCGAGCTTGATCAGTTCACGCTCCTGGAGTTCCGCGTTCGCCGCGATCACGGCCTGCCGCTTCCGCGCCTGCTCGCGGCGGTCGTCGAAGACCTCCGAGAACGTGTCGAGGACCACCGGCAGCACGTCGATCGGCGCGGTGGACTCCGGAACGCCGGCGACCACCTCGACCAGCATGTCGCGCAGCTCGGAACCGCCGAACAGCACCTCGCGCTTGTCGGCGTAGTGCCTGAAGTAGGTCCGCTCCGTGAGGCCGGCCCGCTTGGCGATCTCCGCCACGGTGGTCTGCTCGAAGCCTCGCTCGCTGTAGAGCTCCAACGCCGCTTCCGCCAGGCGCCCGCGCGCGTTCGGCTCCCATCTGCCCATGAGCCGATCCTACGTGATGGCAGTGACTGCCGTCGGCTGTTCCGGCGCCGCCGGGCTCATCCCCGGGCGGGTTGCGACCGAGCGGTACGTGCCCGCGATCGACGGCTCGCCGTCGTCCACCGCGTCCTCCGGCACCCCGCCCCCGCCGGGATGCCGGAGGCCGTCCCTAGGAGGCGGACCCGGCCGGCCCGCGCCGGCGTACGACGAAGACGGCACCGGCGCCCAGGGCGACGGCGGCCGCACCGAGAGCGGCGGTGGTCGCTACCGTGCCCGACGAGCCGGTCTCCGCGAGCTTGCCGCTGACCGGTATCTCGCCGAGTTCGCCCTGGGGTGCGGGCTTGTTCCCGCCGTGCGCACCGGCGGGAACCCCGGCCCCGGCCTCGTCCACCGCGCCGGGCTTGCCCTCGGAGTCCTCCACCGCGCCGGGCTCACTGCCGGGAGCGAGGACCGTGAAGTCGAACTGGCTGATGTCGTCGAACCCGCACTGGCCGTCCTCGCCGTACGAGTGGCCGATGGTGAAGAAGTAGCCGTCCCCCGCCTTGGCGCTCGCACCGACCTTGATACGCATCCTGGCGTCCGCGTACTCGCCGGGACCGAGGGTCTTCACGGTGGCGAACTCGTCGTTGTCGAGGACACCGGCGCCCTCGCCCTCGATGGGCTTCCACGTGTCGGTGGCCGGATTGAACCACTCGACCGTGACCGCCAGTTCGGCGATGTCGTCGAGGTCCGGGTCGGCGGTACCGAGGTAGAGGGAGACGTCGGTCTCCATGACCTTGGTGGTGGACACGTTGGTCACGCGGTACGTGAAGTCGTGCCAGCCGGACCCGGCGACGATCTTGCTCGGGAGCCCCCGCAGCGACGTCTTGCCGCGCTCCTCGTCGGGGATGCCGGAGCAGAAGGCGGGGCGCGTGTACGTCGGCGACGGCTCGGCGGTGCCCGGCTTGGCCGACTCCGTGGCGGCGGTCGGATCCGCCACCGTGCCTGTGGCCGGCTTCTCGTCGGCACTCGTCTCGCCGGCACTCGTCTCGCCGGCACCCGTACCGACGGTGGCGGTGGCGGTGGGGGTGGCGGTGGTGGGGGACGGTTCCGGGACCGTCGTAAGAGAGGACGACACGGAGGGGGACGGGTCTTCCCCGGCCGCGTACGCGCCCTGAGCCGTGAAAAGGGCTACAGGGCCGATGACAGCCGTGACGGCTGCGGTTGCCAGGACGCGGTGGAACTGTTTCATGAGACCCCTTTGTCGGAACGCGGCTCACCGTGGCCTTCGCGGGAGGACGGGTGGCCGTGCGGGTGTACAAGAAGGGGATCGGTGGCACCGCCGAAAAGTTGCGCGACGGACGGAGCCGCCCCCTGTGATCTTCCCCACGGCTGGTGCGAAACCGGAGGAGGGGAGCCGTCCAAGCCCCGAAACCGGGCCCCGGCCGGCCTCCGACCGGACCGGTCAGGAATCGAGAAGCGCGCGGCGCGGAGCGGCCATAGCTTCGTTGCATGGCTTCCATCGCATCCGTCACCCTCGAGGTGGCCGACCCCACCGCCGCCGAACACTTCTACTCCGCCGCCTTCGGTCTCGGCCCCGAGCTGCGCCTGCGGTCCTCCGAGGCGCCGACGGCCGGCTTCCGCGGCTTCACGCTGTCCCTCACGGTCTCCCAGCCGTCCACCGTCGACAGTCTGGTCGGCTCCGCACTCGACGCCGGCGCCTCGGCGGTGAAGCCGGCCACGAAGTCGCTCTGGGGCTACGGCGGCGTCGTACGGGCCCCCGACGGGACGCTCTGGAAGATCGCCACCTCCGCGAAGAAGGACAAGGGCCCGGCCACCCGGCAGATCGACCGCTTCGTGCTGCTGCTGGGAGCCGAGGACGTGCTCGCGAGCAAGCGGTTCTACGTCGGCCACGGCCTCACCGTGGGGAAGAGCTTCGGCCGCAAGTACGTCGAGTTCGACACCCCCACGAGCCCCGTCACGCTGGCGCTCTACGGGCGCCGGGCCCTGGCGAAGGACGCCGGGGTGACGCCGGACGGCACCGGATCGCACCGGATCGCGCTGGGCAGTGACATCGGCCCCTTCACCGACCCGGACGGCTTCGAGTGGGAGAAGGAGACCCACTGAGTCATGCCCAACGCCTCTGCCCGTCCCCCCGTTGCGCCGAACGCGATGCGCGGCTCCGGCCGGGCGTGGCACGATCGCGGACGTGACGAACAGACCCACCGAGGCGCAGTACCTGCGTGACCTGGCACTGCTGCGCCGCGTCCGCGACCGGATGGACCGGGAGTACGCGCAGCCGCTGGACGTCGAGGCGCTCGCCCGGGGCGTGAACATGTCGGCCGGGCACCTCAGCCGTCAGTTCCGGCGGGCGTACGGCGAATCGCCGTACGGCTATCTGATGACGCGGCGCATCGAGCGGGCGATGGCGCTGCTGCGTCGGGGGGACCTCAGCGTCACCGAGGTCTGCTTCGAGGTCGGCTGCTCGTCGCTGGGCACCTTCAGCACGCGCTTCACGGAACTGGTCGGCATGCCGCCCAGCGTCTACCGGCGCCAGGCGGAGAGCGACGCGGCGGGAGTGCCGCCGTGCGTGGCCAAGCAGGTGACCAGACCGATCAGGAACCGGTCAGGAATCGAGAAGCCCGCGCCCCCGGGCCCCCGCTAGCGTGACCGCCATGGACATCACCATTCGTACGAGCGTCCTCCCGCACGACGACCCGGACGCAGCCCTGGCCTTCTACCGCGACACCCTCGGTTTCGAGGTGCGCAGCGACGTCGGGACCGGCACGATGCGCTGGATCACCGTCGGCCCCGTCGGCCGGCCCGACACGTCCGTCCTGCTGGCACCGCCGGCCGCCGACCCGGGTATCACCGAGGACGAGCGCCGCACCGTCGTCGAGATGATGGCCAAGGGCACCTACGGCTGGATCCTCCTGGCCACCGAGGACCTCGACGCCACCTTCGAGAAGCTGCAGGCCGGCGACGCCGAGGTCATCCAGGAGCCGACCGAGCAGCCGTACGGCGTCCGCGACTGCGCCTTCCGCGACCCTGCGGGCAACCAGATCCGCATCCAGGAAGTGCGCTGATTCCCGGCTGCCCGCAGCGGTGACCGCCTCGTGTCACCTCCGCCAGAAGAGGTGGTGCGTCACGCCGCTCGGGCTGGGGACGACCTCGAGGTGGTACCGGTCGACCAGCTCGTCGGGCGACTCCCAGAGGCGTACCCCGGCACCGATCTTCACCGGGGCGACGACCACGTGCAGGGTGTCGACGAGGCCGGCGTCGAGGAACTGCCTGACGGTGGTGGCCCCGCCACCGAGCCGGACGTCCTGGCCCCGCGCGGCCTCCCGCGCCTGTTCGAGGACGTGGGCGGGGTCGCCGTCGACGAAGTGGAACGTGGTGTCGGAGAGGGTGAACGAGGGCCGCGCGTGGTGGGTCATGACGAACACCGGGGTGTGGAAGGGGGGTTCGTCACCCCACCAGCCACGCCACTCCTCGTTCTCCCAGGGCCCGCGCTGAGGCCCGAACTTGTTGCGGCCCATGATCTCGGCACCGATGCCGTGCGCGAAGTCCCGGGTGAAGTAGTCGTCGAGGCCCCGAGTGCCCCCGGGGTCCATGCGATTGGGCCAGCTCGCCGTGGCGCCGGCCCAGGACATCAGGGCCCCGGGATCGGCGTCGCCGAACGGCTTTTCGAGGCTCTGGTGCTCACCGGCACCGAATCCGTCGCTCGAGACGGTGAAGTTCTGGACCCGCAGCAGCTGTCCCACGTGCTTCCTCCTGAGTCGGATGTCAGTGATGAGACCGCACGCACCGGGAGAACTCATCGGCTGACGTGCCACCGGGTGCGTGAGAGGCACCGTAACCGCAGGGGACGGGGAGGCGCCGTGACACCCGCGCGTGCAGGGCATCGACGCGCCCTCCGACTGACGTGCTACGGGTGAACAAGCGGGCATCGCGATACGCCGGGGGCCGGGCACCGGCACTCTGCTGAGTGTGGATGAGCGGGGGGACGCGCAGGCCGGTGGCCCGCTGCCTCCGCCCTCCGGGACGGCATGACGGTCCCGGCGAAGTCCGGCGGACGCGAGTCGAAGGGGGCGCTTCAGTGACGTTCGGTGCAGCAGGGCCACCACCCGGCGGAGCGCATGGCGCGGGCAGGCCGGCCGAGGACGCCGGTGTGCGGCCGGCCTCCGCCGTGCCGGCCGTTCCGGTACAGCCGTGCGGCCCGCCGGGCGAGGAAGGCCGGCGCCCGGTGCCTCGCCATGTGGCGTGCGTGATGGACGGGAACGGCCGCTGGGCGCAGCAGCGCTCCCTGCCGCGCACGTCCGGGCACAGGGCGGCCGAGGCGACGGTGATCGACGTCATCGAGGCGGCGCGCTCGGCGGGCGTCGAATGGCTCAGCCTCTACGCCTTCTCCACCGAGAACTGGCGGCGCCCGGGCGAGGAGATCGACTTCCTCATGCGCCTGGTACGCCGCGTGGTGCGCAAGCACGCGCTGCTGCTGCACGCGCGCGGCATCCGGTGCCGGGTCCTGGGAGCCGAGGATCCGCGGATTCCCGCCCCTCTGGCCCAGGACTTCGCCGACCTGGCGACACTCACCGAGGGCAACCGGGGCATGACGCTGACCGTGGCGTTCGACCACGGCGGGCGCCAGGACATCGTCGCCGCGGCGCGGTCACTCATCCGCGCCGGGGTGCCCGCCGACGCCGTCGACCAGGCCCGCTTCGCCGCGCATCTGCCTGTCCCCGACATGCCGGACGTGGACCTTGTCATCCGTACCTCCGGCGAACAGCGCATCTCCAACTTCATGCTCTGGCAGGTGGCCTACGCCGAGTGGGTCTTCCCTCCGGTGCTCTGGCCCGACTTCCGTGCGCCGCACCTTCTGGAGTGCCTGCACGAATACCGGCGACGCGACCGCCGCTTCGGGGGCGTGGCGCCGCAAGCGAATGGAGGACCTGAACGGTGAACGACACGGACAGCAGCCGCTTCACGCCATCCGGCGCCGGGGGACCGTACGAGCGCCCGGGCCGGGAGGCCGACGGATCACCGGACGACTCCCTGTTCGGCCCCGGATCGCAGTTCCACCGCTTCTTCAACGATCCCCGCTGGGCACTGGCCGTCGTCAGAGCCACGGTGCTGGAAGCCGCCCACCCGCAGATCGGCGCGGCACTGGCCGACAACTCGTCCTTCGTGGTGCACCCGTGGCGACGGCTGCGCAACACCCTCGTGAGCCTGCAGCGCATGTTCGGAGCCGACGAACACACCAGGCAGCGGGAGGCGGCGCGGCTCAACCGCCTGCACACACGGCTGAGCGGTACGGACGCCAGGAACCAGCCCTACGACGCGATGGACCCCGAGGTGCGGGCGTGGGTGGTCGCGACGCTCTTCGAGAGCTCCGTCACCATGTGCCGGCTGAGCGGACAGCCCCTGGACCAGGACACGATGGAACGGCTCTACGCCGAGTTCCAGGCGTTCCTGGCGGCCCTGGGGGACGAGGCGGGCCACCTTCCGCCCACGCTGCCCGAGTTCTGGCAGTACTACGACCGGATGGTCGCGGAGGAGCTGCAGAACACGGAGGCGCTGCGCATCATCCTCTACAGGCTCTTCGAACATCTGCCGGCACCACCGCTGTTCGCGGGACTGCCCACGCTGTGGGCGACCGGTCGGGCGCTGGCGGGGCCGGTCATCGGCACCATCACCGTGGCGTCCCTCCCCGAGGTCTTCCGCCGACGGGCGGGACTGCCGGAGGTCCCCGGCGCGCAGACCCTCATGCAGAGCGCGTACATGGCCGCCCGTCTGGCCCGCGCGCTGCCCGACAACTGGGTCCAGACGGAGAACGTCGTGAGCCTGCTCAACCTGTCGCCCGACAGCGACGGCCCCTGGGCCGAGACGCTCACCACGCTGCGCACCCGGACGAAACGTGCCGGCGCGCTGTTCCGGCTGATCACACCGGTGCCGGCCCAACCGGGCGCCCCGCAGGGCCCGGGCGGGGACGAGAACCGGCGCGATGCCCGCGAGTTCTTCAGCGAGGTACTGGACCAGACCGGGGACGGCATCCTGGACTGGCCCGATCTCGCCGCCATGGCGAGGGAGCTCTGCTCCCGTCTCGACCTGGACGAGCCGGAGGAGACCCGCCTGTACGACGCGTTCGCCGCCTGGTGGAGGGAGCTCCAGGCGGCCCTGGACAGCGACGGGGACGGCCGGGTGAGCGAGGAGGAGTACACGGCCGCGTCCCCGTCCCTGGCAGGACCGGCGCTGATCAGGGTCGCCGAGGTCCTTTTCGACGTCACGGACGCGGACGGCGATCAGTTCGTCGACGCGGAGGAGTACCGGGCCCTGTTCAGGAGAGGCTTCGGGCGAACAGTCGTGGACGCCGAGGGACGCTACTCCCGGAGCGCGTTCGTGCGGGACTTCCTCTCCTTCATGTCGGGCCGCCAACGCTCGACGCCGTACGATCCGCTGCTCTCGGACGCGTAGGACCCACGTCGAAGGCCCCCGCAGCACGCTGCGGGGGCCTTCGGCGTACGGCCTGGTGGGGGCAATCCAAATGTTCGCCCGCGGGCCCGGGGAAGACGGTTCCGGACGTAGCGATTGAGACCAGGACTGAGACCACGGAACTGAGCCTCCTTGCCGGGTCATTGGACCGATTTTCGACCGGTCACGGGTCTGCGGTGATCAGATCGGCGGTCCTCGGCTCGCACAGGTCTTCTCACTGACAGTGCGGCGTTTTGCGGATCTCCCCAGGGCATAGGGACATGCGAAGGGGCTGCGCCCCGAGATGCTCTGGAGGGGAATTACATGTCGAAAACTGAGCTCTGGGCGCTCGTCTTCGCTGCTTGGACGATGTCGTTATGGGCCCTGACCATGACGGCTACGTCACAGCGTCGAGGTAACAGGACGCTCTTGGAACGGATGTGCTGGGCACGCGGACGGGCACATGCAAGACGGCGCCGCGCTCATCTGGTGCGTCAGGTCCGCGACAGCTCCTTGGCGACTCGCCCAGACCGTCCGACGCTGGACTACTTGCAGCGCGAAGATGTCCTGTACCAGGCGTCAAGGAGGGCACTCGCCCTCAAGATGATCGTTCCCATCGCAACATCGGTCTCAGCGGGTGGCGCCCTCGCAAAAGCCATCGAACGCACAACCTGGCACGTCTGGCGAGACGTCCTCGTTGTGGGGGCCCTGGTGGCACCTATGTTGGTCACTGCTGTGATCGCCTCGCTTGTCACGAACCAAGGTATGCAACGGTGGACGACCGAGGCCGTAACGGTCACGGTACGGAGGGCCTACGAAGCACTCCTGAAGCCTCTGGAAGTGGAGGGGCAGGAACCACCGAAGGCATCGCCCTTCAACGCCCCACACGTTGCGGCAGTCCGAGCGTTGGAAGACTTCGCCATCGCGCTGGAGAGGTATGCCGTGCAGCGCGCGCTTCCTGACGGCCGCAACCCCATGCCCCAGGTCGTCGCCCGGTTCGCCACAGCTGCTGCCCTCGTGCGCGAGCTTCGGGACGGGGTTGAGCTTGATCGGATCGACGGTGCGAAGCGTGCCCTGCTCGAAGTGGAGCGAATCCTGAAAGTGCTGGCCAGTGGCCGGCTGCAGGATCTCGCATCTGGGGGCGAATCCGCCGATGGGCTGTTGCACAGTCACCGCGAGCGCAGAGCCTGGCGGCAGCAAGTGCTGCGGGGATCTGCGTTCACCTTGTGTCTCGCCGGCATCGTCTTTGCCCTGGCTTCGTCAGCCGTGGGCGTGGCCCTGGCCGCGGCCGCCGCGGCGGGGCTAGTGGTCACCTGGGACAAGATCCTTCGTCTCTCCACCAGCTCGGACGCGAGTAGGGGAGCAAGTACCTGACCGCTGATGGCCGACGCGGATCGGGAGCCCGCCTGAGCGCCCACTTCGCCTGTCACTCGGCGCGGTGAACGCCCTGGGAAGGGCAAGCAGCAGCACCGGGAGCACTGGACAGAGACCTACGATTCGGGGGTGCCCCTTGGTGGACGTAGCGGCTGGCCGTCGGCCGTCTTGATACCAGCCTGTGCCAGCTGCTCTCGATCACGGCGAGAGGCGGGGGCGGGGCGAGCCCCGCCCCCGACCTGGTGGTCAGCTGCTGTAGTACCCGGCCAGGTCGGCGATGACCTGGACCGAACCGGTGTGGTTGGCGAAGGTGACCCGTCCGTCAACCACCGGAACCACGACCATGTTGGAAATGGTCTGCCCCGCAACGAAGTTGAGGTTCGAGACCCTGGGCTCCGGCTGACCGTGCGGGTGCACCGTCAGATATCCCCCGGCCGAAGGCGCCGTGACCGTCACGTTGAGCACCACTGCCGTGACCCCGGAGGAGGGGACGCCGGCCGTACCGGTGACCGGGAGGCTGACCAGACCGTCCGGGGCGACGGCTCCGGACCGGGCACCCAGTCCGTTGCGTGTGTCCAGTAGCCGCAGCGGGCCCGCCGGGGTGAAGGTCGAACCGGTGGCGGAGAAGTACCCCGTGACATCGGCGAGGAGGTCGACGGAGCCCGCACTGTTGCGCAGGTTCACCGAACCGTTCACTACCGGGACGACGACCATGTTGGGGATCGTCCGGCCGGTGGCGAAGTTGATGTTGGATACGGCCGGCAGCGACTGGCCGTCGGGGTACACGGTGATGTAGCCCCCGGTGGTGGGCCGGACGGCGGTGACGTTCATGACGACGGCGGTGACCCCGGTGGCGGGGATGCCGTGCGTCCCGGCGACCTTGAGCTTGAGGGTTCCGCCCGCGCCGACCCGTGCCTTGGGGGCGCCGGTGCCGTTGCGGGTGTCCAGGAAGCGCGTCGGAGAGACCGGCGTAAAGGCTGAACCTGAACTCCCCTCCGAGTAGTAGCCCGTGACGTCGGCGAGGAGGTCGACGGAGCCCGCACTGTTGCGCAGGTTCACCGATCCGTTCCGTACGGGAACCGTCACCAGGTTGGCGATGGTCTGCGGCGCCGTGTAGTTGACGCTGGAGACGGTCGGCAGCGGCTGACCGTCGGGGTACACGTCGACGTGGCCGTTGCCGGTGGGCCGGACGGCGGTGACGTTCATGACGACGGCGGTGACCCCGGTGGCGGGGATGCCGTGCGTCCCGGCGACCTTGAGCTTGACGGTTCCGCCCGCGCCGACCCGTGCCTTGGGGGCGCCGGTGCCGTTGCGGGTGTCCAGGAAGCGCGTCGGCGAGACCGGGACGAGGCGGTTGTGGGTCGCCGCCGGTGCGGCGGTGACGGTGTAGGCGCCCGGCAGGTAGCCAGGGGACGGGGTGCCGGATGTGTACCCGACGTTGCCGATCACCAGGTCGTACGCGCCCGGAGGGAGGTTGTACGTACCGAGCCGCACGGTGAGCGTGGTGCCATCGGCGTTGACGGAGACGGGCTCGGCAGTGCGGGAGTCGTCGTCGGACCGGAGTACCACCCGGGTGCCGAGGGTCAGGTTCGTGCCGTGCAGCACAACCTGGTTGGACGTCCCGGCAGGTCCGCTCGTCGGGCTCAGCGAGGTGACGTCGGCCGACTTCGGCTGAGTGGTGCAGCCGCTCTCGCAGACACCCTGCATGGAGTACTCGACGGGAGTGTCCGCCTGGTACGGGCTCACCAGCATCAGGTAGTCGCCCGCGGGGGCGCTGGAGGTGGTGAGGCAGGAGTAGCGGAAGTCACCGGCGTTGTCCCCGAAGCACTGGTAGGCGTAGTCGGTGCTCGTGCCGGCGAAGCGGGTGGTGCTCAGCAGGCTCACCCACGGGGTGCCCGTGCTGCTGCTCTGGGTGCCGTACACGTGGAAGCGCTGCGACGGCTGCATGGGGATCACGGCGCAGTACGCGGTCGCGGACTCGGTGAACGTGCCGCTCCGCACGGAAAAGCCCTGCGGGGAGACCTTGTTCGCCGTGCACTGCGGGGCCCAGCCCGAGGCCGTGCCGACGCGCCAGGTGTCGACGTGTGCGGAAATGGGGGTCTCGTCGTACCCCGAGGCCAGGACGATGACGACGTACGAGGTCGAGCCGGTGACGCGGCAGGAGACGCCCCCCTGCCGGCACACGCTCGTGCCCGAGGCGTCGACCACCTTCAGCACCACGCCCGTGTTCCGGGCGGCCGTCGGGGTCCGCGCGGACATCCAGAGCTTGTCCGTGGCCGCCGCCGTGACACGCAGACACCGGCTGTCCAGTGCGGAGTCGAGGGTGAAGGACGTGGAGGCTCCACCGACGGTGAGCGAGGCCGGAGCGGCACACTTCGCCGTCGAAGAGATGTCCCGGCGGACCAGCTTGTACGTGTCCGAGGCGCCGGTGCCCGTCAGCAGGGCCGTGTAGCCGACACCGGCCGTGAACCGGCAGGTGGTCGTGGAGCCGCCGACGGTGCTGCACAGCTCGTTGCCGGCACCGTCAAACACCCGCAACGCGGCGTTGACCCTGTTGCTGTTGTTCGTGTAGTCGAACATCTCGGCGGTGGAGTGCTGGCCGGCGGCGATGCCCAGACACACGGCCTGGGTCGTGCTGGTGAGCGGAACCGACACCCCCCAGGTGCCGTCGAACGCCGACTGCGGCCAGGCCGTGCAGCCCGCGGTCTTCCCGGTGTCCTGGACGGCGAGTTGGTACGCACCTGCGGCGGAGCCCGAGAGCACCGCGTGGAACGGGGCGGTCCCGGTCAGCTTGCAGACCACCGGGGAGTCGTCGTTGCCGCACTGCGCGATGCCCTTGGCGTCGAACACCCGGTAGCTCGGGTGGACCCCGCCGTCCGGTGTCCGGTCGATCAGGTAGAGGCCGTGGCCGGTGGCCGTCGGGAGGGACAGACACTGCTGCTCGCCCGGTCCGCCGAAAGCGCCCTTCACCGAGCCGGAGGCGAAGCCGTCGTCGCGTACAGCGGTGCAGCCCTGCGTCAGGTTCGTCGCGTACAGCCGGACCCCGAAGGCGGCCGGGTCGCTGCTGCGCCCGTCGCGCGCCCAGGTGTAATCACCTGCGGTCAGGGTGCAGGGGGCGAGCAGCGTGGGGGTGCAGCGGGATGTGCCGTCGGCGGCGTAGAGGCTCCCGGAGACGCTGTCGCCGACGGTGTCGAAGAGATAGGGCCCGGAGGCGGGTACATGCAGGACGCGGCAGCGTGCGGTGGACGTGGCGTCCGGGACCGCGCCGTAGGCCAGCGGCTGGACGGTGGGGCAGCCGGCGGGAGCGGAGAGGCGGGCCGCCGTGAGGCTGTAGTCCATGCTCGCCGCGTACGACTGGTTCGTCAGCACACGGAACGGTGCTTTGCCCTTGAGGGTGCAGTCGAAGTCCGTGGCGTTGTCCTCACGGGTCGTGCAGACCTCCGTGCCGGTGGCGTCGTAGACGGTCCCGGTCACCTGCCACGCGGACAGGTGGCTGCGCAGAACGTCCCCGGCGGCGGACGGCAGGCCGAAGCAGTGGCCGGCGGACCCGGCTGTAAGCGTGTCGGCGAGGGACTTCGGCGCCCCGAGGGCGGTGTGGTCCTCGGAGACCGCGGTGCAGGAAGTACCGGACAGCAGAGCCGTGTACGACACCGAGAAGCCACTCGGCGAGGCCCAGGCCTGCACGGTGTACGTACCTGCCTGACCCGTCGGACACCGTACGGCCCCGTACGCGCCGTCGGGCCGGTCGCAGGTGACCGTCGAACCGTCCGGTGCGGTGAGCGTCGGGTACTGGGGCTGGTCGTCGGTGGAGACGACCTGGAGGAACACCAGGTCGTCCGGGTTCGGCAGGGCGAAGGTGAAGCTCGCGCCGCCCTCGGGCCCGGCGGAGCAGGTGTAGACCGTTCCCGACTCGATCGCCCCGGAGCAGGTGTCGGCCGCGTCGCTACGGCCGATCTCGCGCGCGGCGGTGGCGTGCAGCGGCTCGGGAGCCGCGTTCTTCTCCGTGGACTTCGGCGACTTCGGTGTCGCGGGCCCGGAGGCCGTGGCCGTGGCCGTGGTCTTCGGGGACGGCACGGCCGCGGCGGAAGCCGTGGCCATGCCGGTCTGCGCGGCGAGCAAGGCCAGGACGGCGACGATCAGCGCGAGAAGCGAAGCTGCCCCCCTGGACGCGTCTCGTCTTCGGCGATGTTCCCTGATGGACAGTTGAAGCATGCGTTCCCCCCTGGAAAGCGCAGGCCCCGTCCCTGTGGTGCTCACGAGGGCTCTTGGGGCGAGTGGATTCTAACGAGGAGCAAGGACGGATGTTCGAATTGTGCTGTGGCGCGGATCACGCTTTCCCGACTGCTGTATTCGCGCCCTCGGTCCAGGTTGTACAGGCAGCACCGCCACGCCGCGGACGGACGGAAACGCGGCCCTGACCGAACCCGTGAAGGGCCCCGCGAGCTACTTCCCCTCGATCGAGAAGTAGGACGGCCGACCGATCGCGGAGTGGAAGGACTTCATCCGTGCCTCGCCAAGTGAAGTTCGGCCGTTCGGCAGCAGTCGCGGGTGTCCGGACCTGTGGCTGAGCCGGTGATTACGGGCTCGGTGCACTGCGGTGAAACCTGCGAATGAGACCGGAACTGAGACCAGGCACTCGTTCACTTACCGGACACCGGGCCGTACCACTGCATAGCTTGACCGGTGATCGCGGCGATGCATTCGAAGTCGTGGTCACGATGCAGGAGGGTCAGTCCCTGGAGTTCCGCTGTGGCGGCGACGACGAGGTCAACAGCTCCCGCACTGCGGTGCTGACCGCGTTGGGTCAGCAGCTCCTGAACCTGCCAGGCGCGGTCGTACGCGCGGTCATCGACGGGCACCCAGCCGAACAGCAGCCGGATGTCCTCGATGCCGCGCGCGCGGTCTGCGGAGGAGCGGGCGCTGTAGAAGAACTCCAGCTCGGTGACGGGGCAGGTCGCGATGAGCCCTGCCGTGGCGGCCTGATCCCATCCGTACTGTTCGGCGTCGTCGCGGAAGAACCGGGCGAGCGCGCTGGTGTCGATCAGGAACTGTGCCGCGCTCACCGCCGATAGTCCGTCTTGTCCTCGAAGACATCTAGATCGAACGCGCCCTTGCCCGCTGCAGCCCGCAGCCGAGTGAGAGCGAGAGCCCGTCGGCGGTTGTCGAGCACCTCGCGCAGGGCAGTGTTGACCGTCTCCTTCTTGGTGCCGGTCCCCAGCGCCTGAGCCACGTCGGCCAGCAGCTCGTCGTCGAGATCGATCACTGTGCGACTCATAGGGCACCTCCGGATATATCAGCTGGTACCTCAAGTATATCTCTGGATGCATCAAGGCGTCTCCCTGCCTGACAGTGCCGACAGGCGTCGGTGAAGATCACAAATGCCTCTTCTCTGGTGCAGACGAGGGTCTTGTCGGCGGTTGAGCATGGTGATGCAGGGAGTTGGAGTGCGTCACGCCGTGGAGGAGACAGTCCGCGCGTGCGTCGCCTGCCCCCTCGTGCCCAGCGCGCTGCCGCGCCCTCGCGGGCCTCGATGGCAATAGAGAACTGAGGCCGAAGGCCGGTCATACCTTCTTGACGACGATCGACTCCGGAACCAACCTCTCCAGGTCGTCCACATCCGAGGTGAAGACGGTGACCTGCCCCTTCTGCTGGCGCGCGATGACGGCGAGTATCGCGTCGATCGCGTACTTGTGGCCGTGCAGATTGGCATCCGCCAGCAGGCGGCGGGCCTGGCGGGCCTCGTCCTTCCCGATGTCAGCGACTTCGAGCCGGGAGAGTACCCAGTCCCAGCGCTGCTCCGTGGTTCTGCCGTCGTACGCCTCGACCAGCGACATCGGAGACGTGACGACCTCGGCTTCACCCCGGGCTGCGAGGTCGAGCCACGCGATCATCTTCCGGTCGCCGCGTACGGCCAGGGACAGGGCTTCGCAGTCGAGTACGAAGACGCGCAGCGGTCGCTGCCCTGGTTCGCCGGACCGCTTCCTCACGCGGCTTCTCCGGCGCCGTGCGTTCCGGTGGCGCGCCGGCGCTCATGCTCGGCGTCGAGGCCCTCCAACTCCTCGAACGCTGTGGTGCGCTCTTCCTCGGTGAGCGGACCGTGTTCCTCCTGCAGCCAGTCCGACAGCTCCCGCAGCCGGTCCCGGTCGCGCTTGAAGCGCAGCGCCTCGGCGACGTACGCCGACATCCCCCGTTCTGCCGCCTCCGCACGGATCTCGTCCAGGAGATCCTCGGGAATCGTCACCGTTACCTTCTTCGTCGCCATACAAGCGACCATACTCATGGTATCGCGCTCCTTACCAGTGCAATTCTCGTGACCGCCAGGTCGTCGGTCAGGCGGTCGTGGCGGGACGTGGGCTGCCGTGGAAGACCTGGCTGGTGTGCCAGGAACGGTGGGCGGCGGCGATGGGGCGGACGCCCGGCTGGGGGCCGATGAGCGGACGGCCGGCGAGCGTGATGACGTGCTCGCGGGCGGCGGTGCTGTGGCCGACGAAGCTCTGCGAGACCAGGATGCGGTGGCCCTTGCCATGGCCTTCGCCGAGACCGAGTGCGCCTTTGTCGAACAGCTTGTGGTGCAGCGAGCACAGGCACAGCCCGTTCTCGACGTCGTCCGGTCCGTCGAACGCCCACCAGCGCACATGGGCGGCCTCAAGCCCGACCGGCATCGCGCCGATCCTGCCGTCGTACCCGCAGAAGGCGCACTGGTACTCGTACGCCGTCAGGACCATCTCCCGCATCCGCCGGTCCCGCTGCCTGCGCGCGGCCGAGAGCAGTGCGGTCTCGGCCTCCTCCAGCTCCAGGCCGACGGCTTCGCACAGCTCGCCGTGGAGGGAGGGCGGGAAGTTCAGATCGAGCAGCACCCGTGTCATCCGGCCGAGAAGAGACGGCTCCCGCCGCAGCGCCGCCCTCAGCTCCGGCGTCAGCCGCCCAGCGGCGCCGGTTGCGCGCAGTTCCCTGACCCCGGTCCCGGGGCTGCCCGGCCCGCGCTCGGTGCGCACCTCCCACACGCCGTCACTCACCAAGTGATGGAAGGGATAAGCGGGCGTCGTCCGGTTACCAGGACCGTATTCGGCGAGCAGTCCCCGCAGGTCCTCCTCCACGGCGCTGTACCGCAGCTCGTCATCGGCGTCCTGCTGGAACCGGCTGAGCGCGTACAGGAACAGCAACGGCTTGTGCGGAGCCCGCGTCCCGCTCCTCGTCCACTGCCTCAACTGTGCGGTGCGCTCGACCCAGTCCATGGTCGGCGATCGTAGTGGCGGCTCGTCGCAGCGCTTGGTCGTGGGGCATCGCCGCAGTGGCCGGCCGAAACACCGAACCACGACGCGGATCCCGGCTACCCGGGCATGACGCCGTGGATGCGGGAGAGGCACTGAGGCCATCAACGTCGAAGGCCCCCGCAGCGAGCTGCGGGGGCCTTCGACGTATTGCCCGGTGAGAGCAATGGCGGAGGATACGAGATTCGAACTCGTGAGGGGTTGCCCCCAACACGCTTTCCAAGCGTGCGCCCTAGGCCACTAGGCGAATCCTCCGCGGCAAACAATACAAGACGTTGGAGGGTGCTCGCGAACACGTTCCCCGGAGATCGTTCCGGACCGTCCTCCGGAGGTCCGTCCGGAGGGGTGGGGTCGGGGAGCGGGTGGACGGCGGGGGGTCGGGATCGGTTAAGGTGGGCGTCAGCCCCTCACGTGGCGCTATCTGACTGAACTCCCCCAGGGCCGGAAGGCAGCAAGGGTAGGTTGGCTCTGGCGGGTGCGTGGGGGGCCCTTGTGTGTCCGGGTGTGTGATGTCCGCCGGGTGCTCGGTCAGGCGGGACCGGTTGTCAGTCCGTCCCCTTAACCTCGTATGTGTGTCGTCCCTTGCGCTGTACCGCCGCTATCGCCCCGAGTCCTTCGCCGAGGTCATCGGTCAGGAGCATGTCACTGACCCGTTGCAGCAGGCCCTGAGGAACAACCGGGTCAATCACGCGTACCTGTTCAGCGGGCCGCGTGGCTGCGGAAAGACGACCAGCGCGCGCATCCTGGCCCGCTGTCTGAACTGCGAGCAGGGGCCTACGCCGACTCCCTGCGGGGAGTGCCAGTCCTGCCGGGACCTCGCGCGCAACGGGCCGGGTTCGATCGATGTCATCGAGATCGACGCCGCATCGCACGGTGGCGTGGACGACGCCCGCGACCTGCGGGAGAAGGCGTTCTTCGGGCCCGCGTCGAGCCGGTACAAGATCTACATCATCGACGAGGCGCACATGGTCACCCCGGCCGGGTTCAACGCCCTGCTGAAGGTGGTCGAGGAGCCGCCGGAGCACCTCAAGTTCATCTTCGCGACCACCGAGCCCGAGAAGGTCATCGGCACGATCAGGTCGCGTACGCACCACTACCCCTTCCGGCTCGTGCCGCCCGGGACGCTGCGCGGCTATCTCGCGGAGGTGTGCGGCAAGGAGAACAGCTCCGTCGAGGACGGTGTGCTGCCGCTCGTGGTGCGGGCCGGCGCGGGATCCGTGCGTGACTCGATGTCCGTCATGGACCAGCTGCTGGCCTCCGCCGCCGACGACGGTGTGACATACGCCATGGCGACCTCGCTCCTCGGCTACACGGACGGGACCCTGCTCGACTCGATCGTGGACGCTTTCGCTGCGGGCGACGGGGCTGCTGCCTTCGAGGTCGTGGACCAGGTGATCGAGGGCGGCAACGACCCCCGGCGCTTCGTCGCGGACCTGCTGGAGCGGCTGCGCGACCTGGTGATCCTGGCCGCCGTGCCGGATGCCGGGGACAAGGGGCTCATCGACGCCCCCGCCGATGTGGTGGAGCGGATGCAGGCCCAGGCGTCCGTCTTCGGCGCCGCCGAGCTGAGCCGCGCCGCCGACCTGGTCAACGAAGGGCTCACCGAGATGCGCGGGGCGACCTCGCCCCGGCTCCAGGTGGAGCTGATCTGCGCCCGGGTGCTGCTGCCCGCCGCCTTCGACGACGAGCGTTCGCTCCAGGCGCGGCTGGACAAGCTGGAGCGCGGCGCGTCCTTCGCCTCGGCCGGGGCCGGCCCGGCCATGGGGTACGTGCCGGGGCCTGAGGCCCATGGGGCCGGTGTCGGGCTGCCCGCAGGAGGTGGCCCTGCCGCGGCCCGCGCGGCTGCCCGGGGCGAGGCTCCGGGGGCCCCCGTCGATGTTCCCCGGGCCGCGCCCGCACCCGTCGAACCGGTCGCTCCTCCGGCGCCCCCGCAGGAAGCCCCTCCGGCCCACCAGCCCCCCGCCCAGCAGCCTCCGGCCCCCGCGCCCGCCGGTCAGCGTCCCGGCGCCTGGCCCGCGGCGGCCGGAGCCGGCAGCGGCGGGGGTGGTGCGGAAGCGGCGCGCCGGCCCGGTGGCTGGCCGACCGCCTCCGCGCCCGGAAGCGGCGTACCGCAGGCGCAGGCCCCGGCGCCCGCCCGGCCGCCCGCGGCACCGGCCCAGGCCCCGGCGGCCCAGGCGCCCGCGTCCGGCGGCGGTCAGGACATGGCGCAGGGCGCGGCCCAGGTGCGGAACATGTGGCCGGACATCCTGGAGGCCGTGAAGAACCGCCGCCGCTTCACCTGGATCCTGCTCAGCCAGAACGCCCAGGTCACCGGCTTCGACGGCGCCACCCTGCAGATCGGCTTCCTCAACGCCGGCGCCCGCGACACCTTCTCGAGCAGCGGCAGCGAAGAGGTGCTCAAGCAGGCCCTCGCCGAGCAGTTCAACGCCAAGTGGAAGGTCGACGCGGTCGTCGACCCGTCGGGCGGTGGCGGCCAGTCCCCGCAGAGCGGTGGCGGCGGCAGGCCTCCGGCCGCCCCGTATCAGCCGCCGCCCGCGCCGCCGGCTCCGTCGTACGAGTCCCGGCCGGCCGCACCCGTCCAGCAGGCCCCCCCGCCAACCGCCCAGCAGCCCCCGGCGCAGCAGCAAGGGCGCCCCGAGCAGTCCTCCTACGACCGCACGGCCCCCGAGCCGCCGCGGTCGGTCGCGCCCGAGGACGACACCGCCGAGGCGGACGATCCCGACCTGGTCGACTCGGCGCTCTCCGGGCACGACCTGATCGTCCGCGAGCTGGGTGCCACGGTCGTCGAGGAGTTCACCAACGAGTAAGGGCGCCCCCCACGGCCCGGCCCCCACGGCCCGGTGCCCCCATGGCCCGCCCCCCACGGTCCGGTGCCCCCACGGCCCGGCGCGCACCTCACGGGCGGGCCCGGTCCGCACCCCCACTCCGGCCCCGGTCTGTCCACGGAGCGGCGCCCGTCGAGGCGGCCGGTCCCCGGCGGCTAGGCTGCACCCCGTGAAGGTCCTCGTCATCGGCGGCGGCGCCCGCGAACACGCCCTGTGCCGCTCTCTCTCCCTCGACCCCGATGTCACCGCTCTGTACTGCGCCCCCGGCAACGCCGGAATCGCAGAGGTGGCCGAACTGCACCCGGTCGACGCACTCGACGGCGACGCCGTCGCGCGCCTCGCCACCGAGCTGGGCGCCGAGCTGGTGGTCGTCGGTCCGGAGGCACCGCTTGTCGCCGGTGTCGCCGACGCCGTGCGCGCGGCCGGCATCCCCTGCTTCGGCCCCTCGGGCGAGGCTGCCCGGCTGGAGGGCTCCAAGGCGTTCGCCAAGGACGTCATGGCCGGGGCCAACGTCCCGACCGCCCGCAGCTACGTCTGCACCACGCCCGCCGAGATCGACGAGGCACTGGACGCCTTCGGTGCCCCGTACGTCGTGAAGGACGACGGTCTCGCGGCCGGCAAGGGCGTTGTCGTCACGGACGACGTCGAAGCCGCGCGTGCCCACGCCCTGGCCTGCGACCGTGTGGTCATCGAGGAGTTCCTCGACGGCCCCGAGGTCAGCCTCTTCGCGATCACCGACGGCACCACGGTGCTGCCGCTCCAGCCGGCCCAGGACTTCAAGCGGGCCCTGGACGGCGACGAGGGCCCGAACACCGGCGGCATGGGCGCGTACTCCCCGCTCCCGTGGGCCGACCCGAAGCTGGTCGACGAGGTCATGCAGACCGTCCTGCAGCCGACCGTCGACGAGCTGCGCCGCCGCGGTACGCCCTTCTCAGGGCTGCTGTACGCGGGCCTCGCGATCACCTCGCGCGGTGTGCGGGTCATCGAGTTCAACGCCCGCTTCGGCGACCCGGAGACCCAGGTGGTCCTGGCCCGCCTGAAGACGCCGCTCGCGGGGCTCCTGCTCGGCTCGGCCAACGGCACCCTGGACGTCGTACCCGCGCTGAAGTGGCACGACGACGCCGCCGTGACCGTGGTGATCGCCTCGCACAACTACCCGGGTACGCCCCGCACGGGAGACCCGATCGAGGGCCTCGCCGACGTGGTGGCGCAGGATGCGCCGCATGCGTTCGTCCTGCACGCCGGCACCCGGCAGGAAGGCGACGCGGTCGTCAGTGCCGGAGGGCGCGTGCTGTCCGTGACGGCGACCGGCAAGGACCTCACACAGGCACGGGAGCGTGCCTACGCCGCCGTGGGCCGGATTCGGCTCGACGGCTCACAGCACCGCACGGACATCGCCCGTAAGGCCGCCGAAGAGGCCTGAGACCCGTTCGTACCCGTGCCCGGCCCTCCACGGAGGCGCCGGGCACAGGTGTGTGAGGAGCCGCTCCGGCGAGGCCGCCGTATCACCGGACGGCCGGGCGCCGGCACGTCAGCAGCTTTACCCAAAGCCATTCCATCGGGTGACGGCTCGGCCATCCGGATGACGCCCGCCGAGGCCCCAACTAGGGTGCGGCGCAAGCGTTCCGGCACTTGGCCCACCGGCATTGCGATGTCGGTGACGGGTGCCACAGTGGGGGAGTGACCAACACCGTCGCGGGGGCAGAGGGGGTGACGTCCAGTCGTGTCCGGTACCGGTTCGGTTGAGGAGCTGGGTGCGCACGCAGCGCGGGCCAGGGCCGTGGCTCTGCTGCGCATCCGCAGCAGAGCCACGGCCCTGGCGATCCTGCCCGCGGCCGCGGCCGTCGTGCTGCTCGTCGCGGTCGCCCAGGGGCGCATCGGCCCGGGCGTGTGGTCCACGGTCAGCTGGGTGGTGGCGGCCTGTGCCGTCGTGGTCCTGCTGACCGCCGCGGCGGTCGCCGTCGCGGTGGCGCGTGCCAGGCCGGCGGTCAGCCCGACCGTGCCTCTCACCGAGGCGGCGGCCCCCGATCTCTACCGGCTGGTCAGGGACCTGGCCGACCGGCTCGACGTCCCGGCACCGTCGGCCGTAGCGCTGACCCCGGACTGCGACAGCTGGCTGGAGGACCGCACGCACCCCGCCGCGCAGCCGAAGGGACCGGCGGGATCCCGGCGTGGCCGGAGGGTTCCGGCGGCGCCCGTGCTGGTGATCGGCTCCCCGTTCCTGTGGTGGATGAGGGTGGCCGAGCTCCGGGCGGTTCTCGCCCCGGTCGTCGCGGGCACCGGGCCGTCCGCCCACCCCGACATAGCCGCCGCCCGCCGTTTCGTCCGCGGCCTGGACGCCGCGGTGGCGGACGCCGCGGCGCCCGGTCAGGGGCGCGTACGGAGGATTCCCGCGGTCTTCGTGGGGTGGATCGCCAGGGTGCTGCTGCGCGGCTGCCGCGGTCACGCGGCGGAGATGGAGCGCTGCGTCGCCGCCGCGGCGTCGGGCCGCGCCCAGGAGGTGGACTACGGGCTGCGGATCGTCGCCCAGGAACAGGTGGGCCTGGCCTACGCGGGCTGGGACCGGCTGCTGACCCGGGTCGCGCTGCCCGCCTGGCGGATGGGGCGCTGGCCCTCCCGGCTCGACGCCGGAGTCGTCTCCGCGCTCACCGAGCTCTCCCGGCGTGACCGGCTGGCGGAGGGCTTCACCTCCCGGCTGGGGGAGCGCCCCGCCTGTGACCTCATCGAGGAGCCCGGCGCGGCCGACGAGGCGGCCTCGCTGCTGGCCGCCAGGCTCTTCCACGGGGGGCCTGCCGAGCCCGGCCCCGGCTGGTCCCCGGTCGACTGGCAGCAGTATCCGGACGAGGTCGTGGACCGGAAGTGGCGTACGGAGGCAGCCCGCCTGCACCGGGTGCTCGACGCCATGGGAGTGGCCACCAGCGTCTCCGTGGGGGCGCCGGACGCGACGGCCCACGGCTCGGCGGGCCCCACGCTGGCGCGTGTGATCGACCACCTCGCCACACCCGGCGCGGACAGCGAGGCCCTCGCGGCCGGGATCGGCGCCGCGGTCGCCCGCGACGAGGAGAAGTCGGCCCCGTACCCCAGGACCGGCGGCGGCGCCCCGGCGGACGGCACGCAGGCCGGCGCGGACACCGGCTCGCTCGACCTCTGGGGGCCCGTCCCGCTCCCGCTCTTCCCCCTCCAGCCGCCCCGTACGGGCACGGAGCTGCTCGCCGACCACGTCGTGGCGATGGTCTGCTGCGCCGCCGTGGACACGGCGGGGGCCGCGCCCGGACTCGACTGGCTCGACGGCCCCGCGCTGCTGGTCGACGGCGGCCGCAGGTCGGACCTCGGCGCCCCGGTCTCCAGCCTCGTCGAGGACGGGGACGCGGAACCGCTGCTCTCCTGGCTCACGGCGGTAGGGGTGCGCACCGACAAACCCGTACGGCTGGGCTGAGAGGTGCGCCTGAGCCGACGGGGCACCCGAGTTGAACGGACGTCCGTCCACTTAGGTGGCGAAATGCCCGAAGTATCCCACCGATACCCGGAAGATCGGACTTCAGTCCCGTCAATTCGCGACGAACGGTAACGGAGTGCGTGCGTAATGTGATGTGCTGGGGGAGGGCGCCGGGACCCGGCGCGGCAGACATGTCGGGGGACGAGGGAGGGGTGCGGGATGGGGGCGGAGCAGATCCGGCGATGGGAATCGGGTGCCCTCGCGCATGCCGTGAGCGACCCCTTCGGGCAGGGCCCGCTGCCCTGGCTGCGAGGCAGCGAGAACTACTTCGACGACACCGGCCAGGTCGTCCCCTGGTACGCCGACCCCGACCTCGGCCGCGGCGGCGCCGGCGGCGGCACGCGGACGGCCGACGACGTGCACCAGCAGATCAAGGGGTTCGTGTCGCCCGGCGCCGCGGCACCCGGTGAGGCGATCGACTTCCACATCACGGTGGACCCGCCCCAGCAGTTCTCCGTCGACATCTACCGCATCGGGCACTACGCGGGTGACGGCGCCGCCAAGATCACCACCAGCCCGCGTCTCTCCGGCATCGTCCAGCCGGCACCGCTGACCGCCGAGCGGACGGTCTCCTGCCATCACTGGTGGCTCTCCTGGCGGCTGCAGATCCCCAGCTACTGGTCGGTCGGGGCGTACGTCGCCGTCCTCACCACTGCCGACGGCCACCGCTCGCACGTCCCCTTCACGGTCCGCGACGACCACCCCGCCGACCTGCTGCTCCTGCTCCCGGACGTCACCTGGCAGGCCTACAACCTCTACCCGGAGGACGGCCGCACGGGCGCGAGCCTGTACCACGCGTGGGACGAGCGGGGCCGGCTGCTCGGCGAGGAGGACGCCGCGGCCACCATCTCCTTCGACCGCCCCTACGCGGGCGCCGGGCTGCCTCTCCACGTCGGTCACGCCTACGACTTCATCCGCTGGGCCGAGCGGTACGGCTACGACCTCGCGTACGCCGACGCCCGCGACCTGCACGCCGGCCGTGTGGACCCCAGCCGCTACCGCGGCCTGGTCTTCCCCGGCCACGACGAGTACTGGTCGGTGCCGATGCGCCGCACCGCCGAGCTGGCCAGGGACACCGGCACCTCGCTCGTCTTCCTCTCGGCCAACACCATGTACTGGCAGGTCGGCCTCGGCCCGTCCCCCTCCGGCGTTCCCGACCGCCTCCTCACCTGCCGCAAGCGCCGCGGCCCGGGAAAGCCCGCACTGTGGCGTGAGGTCGACCGCCCCGAGCAGCAGCTGCTCGGCATCCAGTACGCGGGCCGGGTCCCCGATCCGCACCCGCTGGTCGTGCGGAACGCGAGCCACTGGCTCTGGGAGGCCACCGGCGCGGCCGAGGGCGACGAGATCGACGGGCTGGTCGCCGGGGAGGCCGACCGCTACTTCCCGCGCACGGCGCTGCCCGAGCACGAGAGCCGCATGCTGCTCGCGCATTCCCCGTATGCGGACAGCGAGGGGGCCACCCGTCACCAGGAGACCTCGCTGTACCGCGCCCCGTCGGGTGCGCTCGTCTTCGCCTCGGGCACCTTCGCCTGGTCACCGGCGCTGGACCGGCCGGGCCATGTCGACTCCCGCATCCAGCGGGCCACGGCCAATCTGCTCGACCGGATCTGCAAGCGGGACTGAGAAGCGGAGCCCATCCGCCGCGCGCCCCGTGGGCTCCCGTCCCGGCCCCGCCCTGTCCACGGTGCGACCCCTGGCGGCGTGGCTCCCCGGCATGCGGGACAATCGGAACGACTCCTGGATCAACCTACGCGGAGGCAGCGTGTCCGGTTTCGTAGAAAAGCCCGAGCCCGTGCAGGTGCCGGGGCTCACCCACCTGCACACCGGCAAGGTGCGCGACCTGTACCGGAACGAGGCGGGTGACCTCGTGATGGTCGCCAGCGACCGTATGTCCGCGTACGACTGGGTCCTGCCCACCGAGATCCCCGACAAGGGCCGTGTGCTCACTCAGCTGTCGCTGTGGTGGTTCGACCAGCTCGCCGATCTCGTCCCCAACCACGTGCTGTCCACGGAGCTGCCGCCCGGCGCCCCCGCCGACTGGGCCGGCCGGACCCTGGTCTGCCGCTCGCTGCGGATGGTTCCGGTCGAGTGCGTGGCGCGCGGTTATCTGACGGGCTCCGGTCTGACGGAGTACGACGCCACGCGGACCGTCTGCGGTCTCGGTCTGCCCGAGGGCCTGGTCGACGGCTCCGAACTCCCGGGGCCGATCTTCACCCCGGCCACGAAGGCCGCGGTCGGCGATCACGACGAGAACGTCTCGTACGAGGAGGTCGCCCACGAGGTCGGCCCCGAGACGGCGGCCGTGCTGCGCCGGACGACGCTGGACGTCTACGGCCGTGCCCGGGACATCGCCCGTGAGCGCGGGATCATCCTCGCCGACACGAAGTTCGAGTTCGGCTTCGCGCCGACCGCGGACGGTGGCGAGGAGCTGATCCTCGCGGACGAGGTCCTGACGCCCGACTCCTCCCGCTTCTGGCCGGCCGAGAGCTGGGAGCCGGGCAAGGCGCAGCCTTCGTACGACAAGCAGTTCGTCCGCGACTGGCTGACCTCACCGGCCTCCGGCTGGGACCGCCACGGCGAGCAGCCGCCCCCGCCGCTGCCGCAGGAGATCGTCGACGCGACCCGGGCCAAGTACATCGACGCGTACGAGCTTCTGACCGGCATGAGCTGGCCGGCCCAGGGGGTGTGACAGCAGAAGGCCCCGGTCACGATGACCGGGGCCTTCTCATGTGGAGCGGACGACCAGGTTCGAACTGGCGACCTCAACCTTGGCAAGGTTGCGCTCTACCAACTGAGCTACGTCCGCGTGCGCCGAAGTGCGGTGCCTACTATACCCAACCTCTCCGGCGTGCGAGACGCACTGCCGCATGACGGTTCTCGGCCCCGAGTTTGGAGACGGCCGCCGACAGGTAGTTGCGCACGGTGCCCTGCGACAGCGACGCCCGCTCCGCGATCTCCGCGACCGGCGCACCGTCCGCCGCCAGCTCCAGCACCTCCGCCTCACGAGCGGTCAGCGGTGAGTCCCCGGCGGAGATCGCGTCGGCCGCCAACTCCGGGTCCACATAACGGTTTCCGGCGTGCACCGTGCGGATGATCTCGGCCAGCCGCCGGGCGCTGACCGTCTTCGGGACGAACGCCCGGACGCCCGCCTCCAGAGCGCGTTTCAGGTGCCCGGGCCGGCCGTGGCTCGTCACGATCATGGTCTTGCAGCCGGGCAGCCCGGTCCGCAGCGATGTGGCGACCTTCACACCGTCGGCGCCCGGCATCTCCAGGTCCAGGACCGCCACATCGGGCCGGTGGGCCATCGCCATCGCGAGCGCCTCCGGCCCGGTCGCCGCCTCGGCGACCAGGACGATGTCGTCCTCCAGGGCGAGGAGGGCGGCCAGCGCGCCCCGGATCAGGTGCTCGTCGTCGGCGAGCAGGACACGGACGGGGCCCGGTGCGGATGTCATCTCTTCTCCTGCGGGGAGGGTGCGGTGTTCCGTGGTGAGGGCAGCGGGACGGCCGCGGTCAGATGGAACCGTCCGTCGTCCGTCGGTCCCGCCTCCAGCGAACCGCCGACCGCGGCCAGCCGTTCCCGGAGTCCGTGGAGCCCTGAGCCGCCCCCGGGGACGACGGTCCCGCCCGGTGTCACGCCGTCGTTCTCCACCACCAGACGGACCCCGTCCCGTGCGGTCTCCAGCCGGATGTCGCACCGCTGCGGATCGCCGTGCCGCAGCACGTTGGTGGCCGCCTCACGTACGGCCCAGCCGAGCGCCGACTGCACGGGGGAGGGGAGCTGCCCGCCGTCACCGTGGACGGCGCACTCGATCCCCGCCGCCCGCAGGACCCCCTGGGCTCCCAGCAGTTCCGTACGCAGATCGGCCTCGCGGTATCCCCGTACGACATCCCGGACCTCCTGCTGGGAGGCGCGGGCGATGCGCTGCACCTCCACCATCTGGTCCTTCGCCGCGGGCTTTCCGCGCTGCGCCAGTTCGACCGCGAGCTCGCTCTTCAGCGCGATCACCGCCAGGTTCCGGCCCAGCACGTCATGCATGTCCCGCCCGAACCGCAGCCGCTCCTCGGCGACCGCCAGCCGGGTCTCGACGTCCCGGGCGTCGCGGAGCTTCTGCATGATGCCGAGCGTCCAGGCGGAGAGCCGCACGGTGGTGAGGAGCAGCACACCACCGAAGCCCACCCCGGTCAGGGTGGTCAGGGCGAAGGACCCGGTGGCCCCGGCCAGCAGTGTGCCGCCGCTGGTGCCGCCCGCGGCCACGGCGATGCACACACCGGATACCCATACCGGCACGGCGAGGACGAAGGGCGTCAGGAACGGCCACGCCACGGCCCCCAGGGCCAGCCGCAGCTCGGGAAACGTCTCGGTGCCGGCGTACCCGCCGAGTGTCAGCAGGCCGGCGGTGTTCGCGAGGAACAGGACAGCCGAGAGGGCGACCAGCCGCCGTTCGACGACCCCTCGGCCCAGGTAGCTGTCGAGAGCCCGGGAGACGAACGGCACCGAGCAGACGCCCTGCGCGATCACGGTCAGGACCGTGGCGGCGATCAGGGCGGCGGGTGCGTCGGAGTGCCGGACCGGGCGCGTCACCGACAGGAGCGCCACGCACACGACCATTCCCCAGACCATGGAGTGCAGGCTGCCGCGCGTGTAGAGATCGATCTTGTCGAAGCCCTCACGCCGCTGCCAGCTGCGCACCTGCGTCCGTACCCACACGGTTTCCGCTCCCCCTTGTCCCCGTGGACCCCTCGCTCAAGCCTTCCGCAGGATCATGGCCGCGAGCAGTGCGCATTGTCACCGCTGCTCATGACAAACGTCATGAGCCGATATCCGGAAACACCAAAGGCCCCGGTCGATATCGACCGGGGCCTTTGGAACAAGAGCGGACGACCAGGTTCGAACTGGCGACCTCAACCTTGGCAAGGTTGCGCTCTACCAACTGAGCTACGTCCGCATTGCCACCACTCGGCTTTCACCGGTGGAGCGCTCACTACTCTACCTGATCCACTCAGTGGTCCGGTAAGGCAGTGCAGAGCGGGTGACAGGAATTGCACACTGCGCCTTCCCCCTGGAAGGGGGATGTTCTACTACTGAACTACACCCGCACGCTGCGTCGGACCCGGCCCTTCGGCCTTGCCCTTTGGCGTGCTCCAGACTCTAGCCGACCTGCAGGGGTGTTGTGCAAGTCGGCTCCCCGAGGTGGCGCCACGGGGTCCGGCGGAGGCCGGAGCGGAATGGAGCATTCCGGGCGCCGCCCTCAACTCGCCGCGTTGAACGCCTCGTAGACCCTCTTGGGGATCCGGCCACGGGCCGGCACCTCCATCCGGTGCGAGCGGGCCCAGGCGCGCACAGCCGCGGGGTCCGGCGCGAGCGAGGTGTGGTGGTACGACACCGGCGCCTTGCCGCGCTTGCCGGTGTTTGTCTGCTTTCGGCCGGCCGCTACGTACGGGGCCAGCGACTTACGCAGTTTCTTGGCATTGGTGGGATTGAGGTCGATCTCGTACGACTTCCCGTCCAGGGCGAAGGTGACCGTTTCCGCCGCTTCTCCCCCGTCGATGTCGTCGGAGAGTGTGACCACGACGCGCTGAGCCACGGATATCGGTCCTTTCCTACGGCATCGTCGCGCCTGACATGCGCTGATGCCGGCCTTCCGGCGGCTGGGCGGATACGGATCGACTGCTGTCGACTGTTCCGGGGCAATCGTGCTTTCCCCGGTATTCATTTGTACAGCGGTGGGAGCCGCATTGTGAAGCCCGGCCAATTGCATCCGCGTGTTGCCGACGTGTGTCCCCGTGCAATCCGGGTGAAGATTTTTTCCAGGATTTTTCCCGCCCGTTGTCGCTTCCGATATCCCGCCGTGATCAGGTCCGTCCGATATCTACCCGCGTAGAATTTTGGGCCAGGTAGGCTGAGAGGACCCGCGGGGATCTGGGGAACCCCTCGGAGACACAGCCGCACCACACCACCGGGAGTGCCAGTGGCACGCGTCGTAGTCGACGTCATGCTCAAGCCGGAGATCCTCGACCCGCAGGGACAGGCTGTGCAGCGCGCACTGCCCCGTCTCGGCTTCGACGGAATCGCGGACGTTCGTCAGGGAAAGCGTTTCGAGCTCGAGGTCGAGGGGCCGGTCGACGATGCCGCCCTCGCCCGTATTAACGAGATGGCCGAGACCTTCCTCGCCAACACCGTCATCGAGGACTTCACCGTCAAGGTGGAGGAGGAGAAGTGACCACCCGTATCGGCGTCGTCACTTTTCCCGGCACGCTCGACGACCAGGACAGCCTGCGGGCCGTGCGGATCGCGGGTGGAGAACCCGTATCCCTCTGGCACCGCGACAAGGACCTCCACCAGGTCGACGCGGTCATCCTGGCGGGCGGATTCAGTTACGGCGACTATCTGCGCGCCGGCGCCATCTCGCGTTTCTCGCCGGTGATGGAGACCGTGATCGAGCAGGCGAAGGCCGGCATGCCGGTCCTCGGCATCTGCAACGGCTTCCAGATCCTGACCGAGGCACACCTGCTGCCCGGCGCGATGCTGCGCAACAACCACCTCCACTTCATCTGCCGCGACCAGAAGCTGCGGGTGGAGAACGCGGAGACCGCCTGGACCGCGGACTACGAGGCGGGCCAGGAGATCTCCGTACCGCTGAAGAACGTGGACGGCCGGTACACCGCCGACGAGCGCACGCTCGACGAGCTGGAGGCCGAGGGCCGCGTCGCCTTCCGTTACGCCGACGTCAACCCGAACGGCTCGCTGCGCGACATCGCCGGCGTCACCAACGCCGCGGGCAACGTCGTCGGTCTGATGCCGCACCCGGAGCACGCCGTCGAGCCGCTGATCGGTACCGGTCGCACCGACGGTCTGGGTTTCTTCACCTCGATCATCAAGAAGCTGGTCAACGCATGAGCCTGGACACGGTCAAGCACGCGGCCGACACCCCGGACGCCGGGCAGCCCTGGAAGGAGCTCGGCCTCAAGGAGGACGAGTACGCCCGGATCCGCGAGATCCTGGGCCGCCGTCCCACCGGCGCCGAGCTCGCCATGTACTCCGTGATGTGGTCCGAGCACTGCTCGTACAAGAGCAGCAAGGTCCACCTCAAGCAGTTCGGCGAGAAGGTCCCCGCCAACGACGCGATGCTCGTCGGCATCGGCGAGAACGCCGGTGTGGTCGACGTCGGCCAGGGCTACGCGGTCACCTTCAAGGTCGAGTCGCACAACCACCCCTCGTACATCGAGCCCTACCAGGGCGCGGCCACCGGCGTCGGCGGCATCGTCCGCGACATCCTGGCCATGGGTGCCCGTCCGGTCGCGGTCGTCGACCCGCTGCGCTTCGGCGCGGCCGACCACCCCGACACCCGCCGGGTGCTGCCGGGCATCGTCGCGGGCATCGGCGGATACGGGAACTGTCTCGGCCTGCCGAACATCGGCGGCGAGGTCGTCTTCGACGCCTGCTACCAGGGCAACCCGCTCGTCAACGCCGGCTGCATCGGCGTGATGAAGCACGAGGACATCCACCTCGCCCAGGCCTCCGGCCCCGGCAACAAGGTGATCCTCTACGGCGCCCGCACCGGCGGCGACGGCATCGGCGGCGTCTCCGTGCTGGCCTCGGAGACCTTCGACGACACCAAGCCCACCAAGCGGCCCGCCGTCCAGGTCGGCGACCCGTTCCAGGAGAAGCTCCTCATCGAGTGCACCCTGGAGATCTTCAAGGAGAAGCTCGTCGCGGGCATCCAGGACCTCGGCGGCGCCGGGCTCTCCTGCGCCACGAGCGAGCTGGCCTCCGCGGGCTCCGGCGGTATGCGCGTCGAGCTGGACACCGTGCCGCTGCGCGACTCCTCCCTCTCGCCCGAGGAAATCCTCATGAGCGAGTCGCAGGAGCGCATGTGCGCGATCGTCGAGCCGCAGCACGTGGACCGCTTCATGGAGATCTGCGAGAAGTGGGACGTCATCGCCACCGTCATCGGTGAGGTGACCGAGGGCTCGCAGCTGGAGATCTTCTGGCACGGCGAGCAGATCGTGGACGTACCGCCGCGGTCCGTGGCCCACGAGGGCCCCACCTACCACCGGCCGTTCGCCCGCCCCTCCTGGCAGGACGCGCTGCAGGCCGACGACGCCGGCAAGCTGGCCCGTCCGGCGAACGGCGCGGAGCTGCGCGAGCAGGTCCTCAAGCTGGTCGGCTCCCCGAACCAGGCGTCCAAGTCCTGGATCACCGATCAGTACGACCGCTTCGTGCAGGGCAACACCGTGCTGGCGATGCCCGAGGACGCCGGCATGGTCCGGATCGACGAGGAGTCGAATCTGGGCGTGGCCATGGCGACCGACGGCAACGGCCGTTACGCCAAGCTCGACCCGTACACGGGCGCGCAGCTCGCGCTGGCCGAGTCCTACCGCAACGTCGCCGCGTCCGGCGCCAAGCCGCTCGCCATCTCGGACTGCCTGAACTTCGGTTCGCCCGAGGACCCGGACGTCATGTGGCAGTTCGCCGAGGCCACGCGGGGTCTCGCGGACGGCTGCCTGGAGCTGGGCACCCCGGTCACCGGCGGCAACGTCTCGCTGTACAACCAGACCGGTGAGACGGCGATCCACCCGACGCCGGTCGTGGCCGTCCTCGGCGTGATCGACGACGTGACCCGGCGTACGCCGGTCGCCTTCGCCGAAGAGGGCCAGCTGCTCTACCTCCTGGGCGACACCCGCGAGGAGTTCGGCGGCTCGGCCTGGTCCGAGGTCATCCACCAGCACCTCGGCGGGATGCCGCCGAAGGTCGACCTGGGCCGCGAGAAGCTGCTCGGCGAGATTCTGATCTCCGCTTCGCGCGACGGCATGATCGACGCCGCGCACGACCTCTCCGACGGCGGTCTGATCCAGGCGGTCACCGAGTCCTGCCTGCGGGGCGGGAAGGGTGCCCGGCTGGTCGTCCCGGACGGTCTGGACGCGTTCACCTTCCTGTTCTCGGAGTCGGCCGGCCGCGCGGTCGTCTCGGTCCCGCGCAGCGAGGAGCTCCGCTTCAACGACATGTGCGGGGCGCGGGGACTGCCCGTCGCCCGCATCGGTGTCGTGGACGGCGAGGAGATCGAGATCCAGGGTGAGTTCAGCATCCCCCTGAGCGAGCTGCGCACGGCGCACGAGGGGACCCTCGAGGGCCTGTTCGCCTAAGTTCAGCCCGTACCGAAGCCCCCGTCCGGGTCGACCGGACGGGGGCTTCGGCATTCCTGCCGTATCTGTTGATTGAGATTACGTAATTACGTAAGGTGGAAACCATGGAGCTCGAGGAGCGCGTCGCCGAACTGGAGCGCCGACTCGCGGCGCTGGAGTCGGCTGCCGGGAGCGAGAAGCCGGAGCTGGGCGTCGGGGACTTCTGGGCGCTGGACGGGCTGAAGGAACAGCTCGGCCAGGTCGGGGACGCGGCGGCCGACGGCGGGGTGCTGTTCACGGGGGCGGTGAAGCTGCCGGCCGGCGAGCGGTACGAGTGGCAGTACGGCGCGCTCACGGTGGGGCTCCTGGGGAACGCGGACGAGGACCGTCCCGACTGGGCGGAGGCCGCCGAGCCCCTGGCGGCGCTGGGCCACCCGGTCCGGCTGCGGCTGCTCCGCGAGATCCTCGGCGGCCGTCGCACGGCCGCCGAGCTGGCCGAGCTCGACGACACGGGCACGACCGGCCAGATCTACCACCATCTGCGCCTGCTGACCGGCGGGGGCTGGCTGCACACGACGGGCCGCGGGCGGTACGAGGTGCCCGGTGCCCGGGTGGTGCCGCTGCTGGTGGTGCTCACGGCCGCCCGGCCCTGAGACCTGTACGCCGAGACCGAGGGGGACCCATGTCCGTACGCAAGGCCGCGATGGTCACGTACCGCTGCTGCTGGCTCGTGTTCGTCGCGCTGGTGCTGGCCGGCCTCCTCGCCGAGGCGCTGGTGCCCTTCGGGCTGACCTTCGTGCCCGCGGGGGCCGCGATCCTCATCGGGCTCCTGATGGGCCGCCGCAGCCGTGACGACCTGGCGAAGGACCGGCCGGCCGTCGAGGTGGGGCCGCCGGTGACCGGGCGCTGGATCGCGGTCAACAGCCCGGCCGACAAGGTCCCCAGCCACGGCACCCACGGTTACGGGCAGACGTACGCGATCGATGTCGTCGCCGAGCCGGAGGAGGGCGGCCGGCCCCCCTTCCGGTGGCTGTGGCCGGTCGCCAGGCCCAACCGCGACTTCCCGGCCTTCGGCGCCCCGCTCCTCGCGGTGGCGGACGGCACGGTCGTGCACGCGAGCGACGGCCGGCGCGACCACCTCAGCCGGAACTCCGGCCCGGCCCTGGCGTATCTGATGCTGGTGGAGGCTTCCGTACGCGACATGACCGGCGCCCACGGGATCGTCGGCAACCACGTCGTGCTCGACCTCGGCGACGGGACGTACGCCGCGTACGCGCACGTCCGGAAGGGCTCCCTCCAGGTGAAGGCGGGGGACACGGTCCGGGAGGGGCAGGTGATCGCTCGCTGCGGGAACTCCGGCAACTCGACCGAACCGCATGTGCACTTCCAGCTGATGGACCACCCGGATCTCGACGTGGCACGGGGGATCCCCTTCACCTGGCGGGGCGTCGGCGTCCCGGCCAACGGTGAGGCGTTCACGGCCGAGGGGGCTGTCAGCGCCGGCTGATAGCTTGCGTGCGTCACGTGTCGTTGCGGTACGGGGGGACGATCATGGACGGTATGCGCGCTGCCAGGCCACCTGGGTCCGATGCGGAGCCGACCGGGCGCGTACGAAAGGCCGTGAACGCGGTGTTCTGTGTCGTCGCCGTGGTGGGAATCGGCCTGAGCGTCTGGGCCGTGGTCATGCAGGTGATCGACCTCCGCGCCCGGTCCGAGAGCCGTGGGCGCATAGAGGCGGGGTGCGGTGGCCTCGTCGACTCCGACCGGGTACTCGCGCTGCACGGTGGCATCGACCGGGTGGAGATGTCCGACCGCTACCGCATCACCACCGGTCGGAGGGACAGCAGTTGCGTGGTCTACCGGGTGGGTGACCCCGGGACGACGTACGGGCACTTCTCGCTCGACCTCACCCTGTCCCCGTCGAATCCGAACGCCGACGAACGCCTGGTGAAGGTCGATCACGAGCCCTTCGACTACTTCACCAGTGAGAACAGGGACGACGTCACCGCCGTGGCGCAGTACTCGCCCCCGTACCCACTGGGCGACGGCACGCTGGGGGAGTACGACGCCGACACGGTGACGGCCAGGGCCGTCTGCGAGGACGGGGGCCGGATCTCCTCCGTCGAGGCCGAGGTCGCGGCCTGGCACGATGGCCCCCTCACGTCCGAGGACCGCCGTGAGCTCTCCGGCCTGGCCCGCCAGGCGGCGGAGCGGGCCGCGGCGAAGAACGGCTGCCGGGCCCGGCTTCCCGAGGTGCCCTCCGCACTCCCCCGGCCGAGGACGGCACTCGGCCCCGCCGCCGAAGCGGGCGGCACCTGCGCCTGGTACCGGCGTCACGCAGCCGTCCAGGGCCGAGGGGAGCTTCCCGACCGGGCGCTTGCCGCACCGGCCGGGAAGGCGAGTGCCCATGACTCCTGCCTGCTGGCGATGAGCCCGGAGGGGACCGAGAGGATCTGGCCCGCGTACGAGAAGAGATCGTCCCGGCCCAAGGATCTCGACGAGGCACTGACCCTGCGCCCGCTATGGCTGCAGACGGACACGCTGGTGGGCGACGTCACCAGAGGACTGCGGACCGGTGCGGCGAACAGGAAGCCGGTCAGTTCCGGGACGGCAGGATCGGCCGACGGCACCTGGTGGGCGTCCTCCGTCTGTGTTGGCAAGCCCGCCCTGCACCTGATGCAGGTGTCCTTCTCGTACGGCGACATACTCCGTGACCGGCTGGAACCCCTGTTCCGGGCGTACGTCGAGGACGCCACCGAGCGCCGCGGCTGCACCGGGGTCACCTTCCCCGAGGCCTCGGACTTCGCCGGGAGGTGAACGACCGCGCGAAGGGAGCACGCTGTCACGGGCCGCGGTTAGTCTCGCCCCTATGCCCCCGGCCAAGAAGCGCCCCCGCGCCTACGACATGCCCCGGACCAGGAGCGCGGTCCTGGCCCAGTTCGCCCACGTCCAGGACGCCGTCCGCACGCTGACGCCCGAGCAGTTGGCCCTGCCAGGGCCGGGGGAGTGGACCGTGCGCGAGCTCGTGGCGCACATGACGATGGCGCTGGAGCGCGTCAGCCGGTCCATGGAGCTGCCCGAGCCGGACGGTGGGCCCAAGCCGGAGATCGTCCTGCTGGAGTGGCCCTTCTCCACCGCCCCGAACGTCACGGGAATCGCCGACCACACCAGGGACCTCGCCGAGGCCCGTCCCGACCTCGGCACGCTGTACGAGGAGACGGCCACCCGGTTCGCCGAGCTGGTGCCCGCCGACGCCGACGCCGGCCGGCTGGTGACGACCCGGGCGGGCACGATGCGGCTGGGCGACTTCCTGGTGACCCGCACCGTCGAACTCGTCGTCCACACCGACGATCTCCACCGGGCGACCGGCGTCGAGATTCCGTACGACCGGCAGGCGCTCGCCGCCTGCACCCGGCTGCTCGCCGACGCGCTCGCGGACAAGGCGCCCGGCGGCTCCGTCGAGGTGCGCGTCCCGCCCTTCGCCGTCGTCCAATGCATCGGCGGCCCCAAGCACACCCGGGGCACGCCGCCCAACGTCGTGGAGACGGACCCGCTCACCTGGATCCGGCTGGCCACCGGACGTACGCGGTGGGCGGACGCGCTCGAAGAGGCGCAGGTCAGTGCCAGTGGCGAGCGGGCCGACCTCGCCCCGCTGCTTCCGCTGATGGGCTGAGGGGGAACCGGATCGACCGGTCGATCCGTCCCATGGCCATGCGCAAACAACGTATGGCTGTCAGCGCCGTTGCCGTCCTGGCCACCTTCGCCCTTGCCGCCTGCGGTACGGAGACGGGCTCCGGAGCGGGGGCCGGGGACTCCGGGAACTCCGGGGGCGGCAGCGGCACGGTGCGGCCGGGCCCATCCCTGACCGGTGTCCACTGGAACGTGTCCTCCCTGACCGTCGGCGGTAAGAAGACCACCGCCCCCGCCGGTGCCCATGTCGAGATCGGTCCCGAGGGCAAGGCCACCGGCAATCTGGGCTGCAACCGCTTCACCGCCGAGGTCCGGGTCGAGGGCGACACGGTGACCGTCGGGCCGGCCACGACCACGGAGATGGGGTGCGAGGAGGATGTCCAGCAGTTCGAGAAGGCGATGGGCCGCGCCTTCAGCGGCGAACTCGAGGCAGCGGTGGCGGACCGGAGCGGCGGGAAGACCCTGACCCTGACCACCGCGCGGGGCGACTCCATCGCCCTCACCTCCGAGCCGCCGGCCCCGCTCACCGGCACCACCTGGAAGGTCACCGCACTCGTGTCCGGCAGTGCCGCCACGTCCCTGCCCGCCGGCACGGAGAAGAAGGCGCATCTCACCTTCGGCGAGGACGGCTCGGTGGAGGGGAATCTCGGCTGCAACTCCTTCCACGGCAAGGCGGCGGTCGCCGGCACCACCCTCACCTTCGGCCCGCTCGCATCCACCCGGAAGATGTGCGCGGACCCGGAGATGGAATTGGAGCGCGCGCTGCAGGCTGTGCTGGAGGGGAGGACGACGTACGAGATCGATCACCGCTCCCTGTCGATCGAGGGCAAGGGCGGCAAGGGACTCGCCGCGGCCGCCCCGGCGGCCGGGGGGTGACCGGCCGGGGCGGATCCCGCCGGGCCGGTTCTCAGGAACCGGTCGGATACGGGAGCAGGCCGGAGTCCGTCCTCTCCCACGACGCCCGCAGCGCGGCCAGCCGCTCCGGCTCGGCCGCCGCGCGGTCGGCCTGTTCGCGCTGGTCGGCGGCCAGGTTGAACAACTGGTCGGTCCCGCTCTTCCCCCTGTAGTACTTCCAGTCCCCGCGCCGCAGCGCCCGCTCACCGCGCACCCGCCAGAACAGGTCGCGCTCCTTCGGCGTCTCGCCGCGCAGCAGATAGCCGGCGAGGCTGACGCCGTCCAGCGGGTGGGCGGGGTCCGGCCGTGCTCCGCCGAGCTCCAGCAGGGTCGCCGTCCAGTCGGGCGAGAACACCGGGAGAGCGCTGACCTGGTGACCGTCGATCCGGGCGGGCCAGCGCAGCACCGAGGGAACGCGGATGCCACCCTCCTGGAGGGAGCTCTTGCTGCCGGACAGCGGCCAGTTGTAGGAGAACCGCTCGCCCCCGTTGTCGCTGGCGAAGAAGACCAGGGTGTCCTCCTCCTGACCCGACCGCTTCAGTGCCTTCAGCACCTCGCCGACGGAGCGGTCCAGGTCCTCGACCATCTCCGTGTACTTCTCGACCGAGCCGCCGTCGGCGTTCCGTAGCGCGCCCCGGTCGCCGGCCTTGATCCGGCGGACGATCCCTGCGGAGGTCTCCGTGTCGCCGTCGGCGATCCACGGCCAGTGCGGAGTGGTGAAGTTCAGGTTGAGGAGCCACGGCTTGTCGTGATCACGCTGCACGTACTCGCTCGCGCGCTCGGTGAGGATCCGGGTGTAGTAGCGCAGGTCCTTGTATGCGGCGTCGCCCTCGTACAGGTCGTACTCGCCGGCCAGACCGAGCTTCGAGTAGTACTCCAGGGCACCCCCGAAGTTGCCGAAGAACTCGTCCCAGCCCGACCTGGTGGGGCTGTGGTCCGGGAGGTATCCGCAGTGCCACTTGCCGATCAGGGCGGTCGAATAGCCGACGCCACGCAGCAGGGAGGCCAGGGTCGGATGGGTGGGCTCCAGCCCCACGGACCTGTCGGCTATGGGTTCTGCGAGTCCGCCTTTCGTACGCCCCGGATAGCGCCCCGTGTAGAGGCTGAACCGGGTGGGCGAGCAGGTGGCGGAGCCGGAGTAGGAGTCGGTGAAGCGCACGCCCTGCCGTCCGAGTTCGTCCAGGTGGGGGGTGCGGATGTGCGGAGCACCGTACGAGGAGAGGTCGGCCCAGCCGAGGTCGTCGCCGAGGATGAACAGGATGTTGGGCCGGCGCGCGTGCCTGCCGCGTGCGGCGCGGAACGGCCGCTCCCGCGTCTCGCCGTCGGAGGCGGCGGCCTGCGGCCCGATGGCGGCGGTCGCGGCGGTCGCGCCCACGGCGGTGGTGAAGGCACGTCGGCTCAGCGGTGAGCCGGAACGCCGACTCGTACTTGAATTCGAATTGTGTGAGGTCATGAGGGCTCCAGGGCCGGCCCCGCGCGCCGCCGAGGGAGGGCGGGGCGCGCGAGGGTGTGGGTGCGGTGACCCGTCGGAGAGGGAGCGCGGGCGGGCACACCCGGGCATGACGGGGCAGTGCGGGAGAGTGGAAATGCGTCAGGGCCCCGGATCTCGGGCCGGAAGCCCTGCGAGGGAAATGCCTACGGAAGCCCTACGGAAGCCCTGTGAACGGCCCCGGGGCGCGGCAGGCTCAGGCGCAGCGACAGATGGCGCTCGCGACACGTCCCAGATCGACGTGGCGGCGCTCCACGAGCGTGACCGACTGATCACCGAGGGGCTGCATGAGGAAGGAGCCTGCCCAACGGGCCATGAGCCTGTCAACGGGAGTCTCGTCCTGCGGACACCTGTCCGACGGGCCGCAGCACGCGGTCGGCGGGCGCTGACCGGGGCCGCCCGGTGTGAGGCTCGCCACGAAACGCGCGTTCGGCCACCGTCTGCTCCACCGGGCCTCCCGGTTCACCGAGCGCCACGAAGGAGGTGACGTCGGCGCGGAACGGCCGGGGCGGCCGACCCGCCGGTAACAGCCGTCCATCCCGGTCGTCGGCGGGCTCCGGGCCCTTCGGGACCGGAGCGGAGACGGAAGGCCGACATGGTCGCAATCACCCTCGGTGACCGTGCCATGCCTGCCCGGGCGCCTGCGGGAAGGCCCCCGCCACCCCGCCCGTGGCTCCGGCCGGACGGCCACCCAATTCGGACCGGTGGTCGATCTCGCCTACACTCGGTGGCGTGCCTCGTGGTGATGGACGACTCAACCACGACCTGCTCCCCGGAGAGAAAGGCCCCCAGGACGCTTGCGGCGTCTTCGGTGTCTGGGCTCCGGGCGAAGAGGTCGCCAAGCTCACCTATTTCGGACTGTATGCCCTGCAGCACCGTGGACAGGAGTCCGCGGGCATCGCAGTGAGCAACGGGTCCCAGATCCTGGTCTTCAAGGACATGGGACTGGTCTCGCAGGTCTTCGACGAAACGTCTCTGGGATCGCTCCAGGGCCATATCGCGGTCGGTCATGCCCGCTACTCCACCACCGGTGCCTCGGTGTGGGAGAACGCGCAGCCGACGTTCCGTGCCACCGCGCACGGCTCGATCGCCCTGGGGCACAACGGCAACCTGGTCAACACGGCCCAGCTCGCGGAGATGGTCGCCGACCTCCCCCGCAAGGACGGCCGCGCCACCCAGGTCGCCGCGACCAACGACACCGATCTGGTGACCGCGCTGCTCGCCGGCCAGAGAGATGACGACGACAAGCCGCTCACCATCGAGGAGGCCGCCGCAAAGGTGCTCCCCGAGGTCAAGGGCGCCTTCTCGCTCGTCTACATGGACGAGCACACGCTCTACGCGGCCCGCGACCCGCAGGGCATCCGCCCCCTGGTCCTCGGCCGGCTCGAGCGTGGCTGGGTGGTGGCCTCCGAGTCCGCCGCCCTCGACATCTGCGGTGCCAGTTACGTCCGCGAGATCGAGCCGGGTGAGCTCGTCGCCATCGACGAGAACGGCCTCCGCAGCACCCGCTTCGCAGAAGCGAAGCCCAAGGGCTGTGTCTTCGAGTACGTCTACCTGGCCCGCCCCGACACCGACATCGCCGGGCGGAACGTCTACCTCTCCCGGGTCGAGATGGGCCGGAAGCTGGCGGCCGAGGCCCCCGTCGAGGCCGATCTGGTCATAGCGACGCCCGAATCCGGAACCCCCGCGGCCATCGGCTACGCCGAGGCGAGCGGAATTCCGTTCGGATCCGGTCTGGTCAAGAACGCCTACGTCGGCCGGACCTTCATCCAGCCTTCACAGACCATCCGCCAGTTGGGCATCAGGCTCAAGCTCAACCCGCTCAAGGAAGTCATCAAGGGCAAGCGCCTGGTGGTCGTCGACGACTCGATCGTCCGCGGCAACACCCAGCGCGCCCTGGTGAGGATGCTCCGCGAGGCGGGCGCCGCCGAGATCCACATCCGGATCTCCTCCCCGCCCGTGAAGTGGCCGTGCTTCTTCGGCATCGACTTCGCGACGCGCGCCGAGCTGATCGCCAACGGCATGTCCGTGGACGAGATCGCCACCTCCATGGGTGCCGACTCCCTCTCGTACATCTCGCTCGACGCGATGGTCGAGGCCACGACGATCGCCAAGCCGAACCTCTGCCGCGCCTGCTTCGACGGCGAATACCCGATGGAGCTTCCGGACCCGGAGCTGCTCGGCAAGCAGCTGCTGGAGACCGAGCTGGCGGCCGGTCCCGCCGCGACCGCCGCGGCCGACGCCCTGCGTCGTCCGTGACCCGGACCGACCGGCTGCCTCCCCACCAGCCCCGTATTCCCACACGAAAGATCCCGGGCCATGTCTGAGACAACAGGTGCTTCCTACGCCGCGGCGGGCGTCGACATCGAAGCCGGTGACCGCGCCGTCGAGCTGATGAAGAAGTGGGTGAAGAAGACGCAGCGCCCCGAGGTCGCGGGCCTCGGCGGCCTCGGCGGATTCGCCGGCCTCTTCGACGCCTCGGCGCTCAAGCGTTACGAGCGCCCGCTGCTCGCCTCCGCCACCGACGGCGTCGGCACGAAGGTCGACCTGGCCCGGCAGATGGGCGTGTACGACACCATCGGCCACGACCTCGTCGGCATGGTCGTCGACGACCTGGTCGTCTGCGGCGCCGAGCCGCTCTTCATGACCGACTACATCTGTGTCGGCAAGGTGCATCCCGAGCGTGTCGCGGCCATCGTGAAGGGCATCGCCGAAGGCTGTGTCCTGGCCGGCTGCGCCCTGGTCGGAGGCGAGACGGCCGAGCACCCGGGCCTGCTGGGCCCCGACGACTTCGACGTCGCCGGTGCCGGGACGGGCGTGGTCGAGGCCGACAGGCTGCTGGGCCCTGACCGTATCCGTAAGGGTGACGCCGTGATCGCGATGGCCTCGTCCGGTCTTCACTCGAACGGGTACTCGCTCGTGCGCCACGTGGTCTTCGACCGGGCGGGCTGGACCCTGGACCGTGAGGTCGAGGAGTTCGGCAGGACGCTCGGTGAGGAGCTCCTGGAGCCCACCAGGATCTACTCCCTGGACTGCCTGGCGCTGACCCGCACGACCGAGGTCCACGGCTTCAGCCACGTCACCGGGGGCGGTCTGGCCAACAACCTGGCCCGGGTGATCCCGGACGGGCTGCACGCCACGGTCGACCGGTCCACCTGGGCGCCCGGTGCGGTCTTCGACCTGGTCGGCAAGGCCGGGAAGGTCGAGCAGCTGGAGCTGGAGAAGACGCTCAACATGGGCGTCGGCATGATCGCGGTCGTCCCCGCCGACTCGGTGGACGCGGCGCTGACGACGCTGGCCGACCGGGGTGTCGACTCCTGGGTCGCCGGTGAGATCACCGAGCGCGGCGACCACGCGACGGGCGCCGAGCTCACCGGAAGCTACGCACGGTAGTACGCGCCCTCACCGCCGGTCCGGCACACCACCGGACCGGCGGGGCCGCGGCGAGCCGGTCACAGGAACTCCGCGCCGCACCGATCCGTGCCGGGACAGCACAGAACCCGGTCCGGGCAGGCCCGGACCGGGTTGATGTGTCAGCGCGAGGTCAAGCGCCGCGGCGCTGTGACGACGGACCGGACTGGTCGTCCTCGTCCGCGTCCTCGTCGTCGTTGTACAGATCCGCGTACTGTGCGTACGGGTCATCTTCCTCGTCGTCGTCCTCGAACGGCTCGGCGTTCGGTGGCTGACTCGAAGGCGATGCGCCCAGCTCATTGGCCAGACGCGACAGGTCTGTCCCGCCGCTGCTGTACTTCAGCTGGCGGGCGACCTTGGTCTGCTTGGCCTTTGCCCGGCCGCGCCCCATGGCTCGACCCCCTCGGTGACGGGGCTCGACGGCCCCAGAGTCTTGACACGCGTTCATGTTTCAGGACGGACTCTCAGCAGAGAGACCGCGCCCGTGGCTTTAACGGTACCTGCTTCCTCGGCCATACGGTACGCCGCCCGCATCAAGCACCTCGGTGCAGGACCGCAGAGGAGCCCGTCCTCGCTGGTCAACCCCGATTTTAACCTCTTGTGGACGGCCGACCCGCCGACCGGAGTGAGTCTTGTCTCCCCGGGCCCGGCCGACGGTTCCCCCGTCCGTGGGGCGCCTCCGTCACCGGACCTTCCGCACTGTCCGGTGACGGCTGCTCGACTCCGTGGTCACGGGTCAGCGACGCCGGGCGTCCGCCATCCGCTGTTCGGCGATCCGGTCGGCCGCCGCGGCCGGCGGAATCCCGTCCGCCTTCGCACGTGCGAATATGGCCAACGTGGTGTCGAAGATCTTCGTGGCTTTCGCCTTGCACCGGTCGAAGTCGAAACCGTGGAGCTCGTCGGCGACCTGGATCACGCCGCCGGCGTTCACCACGTAGTCCGGTGCGTACAGAACCGATCGGTCGGCAAGGTCCTTCTCGACGCCCGGGTGCGCGAGCTGGTTGTTGGCCGCGCCGCACACCACCTTGGCGGTGAGCACGGGAACGGTGTGGTCGTCGAGCGCGCCGCCGAGCGCGCAGGGGGCGTAGATGTCGAGCCCCTCCGTGCGGATCAGCGCGTCCGTGTCCACGGCCACGGCGACCTCGGGGTGCAGGTCGGTGATCCGGCGTACGGACTCCTCGCGCACATCGGTCACGACGACCTCGGCGCCGTCGCTCAGCAGGTGCTCCACCAGGTGGCGGCCGACCTTGCCGACGCCCGCGACACCCACCTTGCGGCCGCGCAGCGTGGGGTCTCCCCAGAGGTGCTGCGCGGAGGCCCGCATGCCCTGGAAGACGCCGAACGCGGTGAGGACGGAGGAGTCGCCCGCGCCGCCGTTCTCCGGGGAGCGGCCGGTGGTCCAGCGGCACTCCCGTGCGACGACGTCCATGTCGGCGACGTACGTGCCGACATCACAGGCGGTCACGTAGCGCCCGCCGAGCGAGGCCACGAACCGTCCGTAGGCCAGGAGCAGTTCCTCGGACTTGATCCGGTCGGGATCGCCGATGATGACGGCCTTGCCGCCGCCGTGGTCGAGGCCGGCCATGGCGTTCTTGTACGACATGCCGCGCGACAGGTTCAGCGCGTCGGCGACGGCCTCCGCCTCGGAGGCGTACGGGTAGAAGCGGGTCCCGCCGAGGGCCGGGCCCAGGGCGGTGGAGTGGAGGGCGATGACGGCCTTGAGGCCGCTGGCACGGTCCTGGCAGATGACGACCTGCTCATGACCCCCCTGGTCCGAGTGGAACAGGGTCTGCAGCACGTCGACAGGCACGCCGGTCACATCGGTCACTGTGGTGACTCCCAAGTACGAAGCGGCGGAAGACCCTCCTGAAGGTGGGGAGGGCCCCGGACCGACCGCGACGGGACGGTCCGGCTGGGCAAGAGCGTAAGTCCTCGTGACGCGTAGATCTGTTCCCGTGCCCGGGATCACCCCCCGGTGGAGTACCGGCGTGACACGATTTACCGCATGTCGGTGGTGTCTTCGGTGCTCATCCCATACGCGTCCTACCTGCGGGTGTACGAACCGCTCGCCGCCTTCCGCGAACCCGAACGGGGCCACTGGACGCGCTACGCGCAGCGCTCCGAGCTCCCCACGGCCCAGGACGAACTGCGCCGCTCGCTCGCCGACTTGGTTCCCACCCCTCCCGTGGCCGTCCCGGTGCACGAGAGCGCGGACGCCTTCGTCGCGCTGGTCGACGGCGTGGTCTGTGTCTGTCCGTGGCGGACGCGGATGCGCGGCTGGATGGCGATGAGCGAACTGGGAGGTCTGTTTCCGGCCACGGTGCTGGACGCGGTCCTGCCCCCGGTGGTGCGGGGGCAGGCGGCGGCGGACTACGAGCGGTGGGCCGAGCGGAATCCCGACGCCCGCCCCTGGATCCGGACCACGGTGTGGCACGTCCCGGTGCGCTGGTTCGTGCTGTTCGACGACGAGGAGCGGGAGTACCTGACGGCGGGCGCGGCCGGGGACCGGCTGCTGCGGTACAGGACCCCGATGGTGCAGGCGCGCCGCCGGCTGGCGAGGGCGCTGCGGACGCTGCGGGAGACCGTCGACGACGGGCCGCTGACCGAGGGGCTGGTGGAGGTGGGGCGCTGGCTGGAGGAGTTCCATCCGCGCGCCATGGTCGAGCTGGACTACGGGGGTCTGGTCCACGCGCTGAGCGGAGAGCAGCTCGCCGCGGACCGGTCGGCCGCTGATGTGGCCGAGGGCATCGCGGCGCTGCGCTCCGGGGACAGCGACGCGGCGGGCGTCGCGTACGGACGTCTCGCCGACCGCTGGCGGGCGGTGCGTGACCTACAATCCTCCAACTAGCCCGAAGCGGTGTGAATGGGATCGCACCGTCGCATAGAGGGGCTATCCGCAGGGAAGAGACATCCTGTGAGGTGTCCGACATCCGTCGGCGCCGAGGGAGCCCGGCGGAGGTGAACGGAGATGTCCTGAGGGGAACTGACGGGCCGTGAACCGGCCCTGGGTGTGACGCGTGCGACAGGTGGGGCGGGAGACCGCTCGCCGAGTCCGGGACCTACGTCCCGAACCGGGCCTTTGCCTCAAGCGTGATGGATAGCACTTACGGGGCCCTTGCGCCCTTCCCTACTCCTCATGCCAAAATAGGACAAGGAGTCCGGGGAGGACTCTGTCCGCCCAACTATGGGCGGAATGCTCAGCATTGCACGCTATGGGGGGTCTGACGACTTCTGACGACTCCTGGTTGTCCTGTGACTGATCGTTACTGGGGCGTGACTGTCCGCTATGGCATGGTCCATCGGCTTCCGTCGCTGATGAACACCTGGGAGGGCAATTCCATCGGTTTGGCCGACGTGGCTGGACGGATGGTGTAGTTGTAGTGCCGAAGACAAGCCGTTCGTCCTATAACCGACTCGGCCCGCGTCCGCCATTTCGGGCAACGCGGGTCAAGGTGCAGAATTTAGAGGAAAGAACCGAGATGGTTCGGTTCTCCCGAGGAGGCCGCTCATGACCGCTCGCACCCCTGATGCCGAGCCGCTGCTGACCCCGGCTGAGGTTGCCACGATGTTCCGCGTGGACCCGAAGACGGTCACCCGTTGGGCAAAGGCTGGCAAGCTCACGTCCATCCGCACGCTCGGTGGGCATCGCCGGTACCGCGAGGCAGAGGTCCGCGCACTGCTTGCGGGTATCCCGCAGCAGCGCAGCGAGGCCTGACACACCCCTGTCGCCGCAGCCACAACAGGGCGCTGAGGGGTCCCCCAACCCCCGGTGTTCCCACTCATAGCTCCACACGACGGGCGCCCGCCCCAACGGGCGCCATCCCGGCGAGATGCGGGTACGTCGTCCGATCGCGCTGGACTCCGCCGGGTCCAGCGCGATCTTTTTTGTGCCCCGAGCGGTGCGCGCGGGCTGCCCGGGTGGACTCCCGCCGACGCGGGGAGGGTGCTCGAAGGGTGTCCGAACGGTCCTGCAGGGCGCCCGAACCTGCCGACGGGTCGGTTTGCGGGGCGGCTGTGTGCGACTCCGGTCGGGGGTGTTCGGGACTGTTCGCCCGGGTCCCTGGCGTCGTGGGGCAGCTCGGGTGGAACGGTCCGGGATGTACTTCCAGGGCAGTGCAATTGCACATATTAAATTCGCCAGTTGTAGGAAGTGCGTAAAGTACCCCCCGCGCAAAACTGATTCGGTGACTCCCGTCACACCTTCGCGGTCTTGCCAACTACGAGCCTGCCACTGTGGGAGGGCGTCCGGCTGCGGCAGATGGTCATGTCGTGGGAGGACTTTCGTCCACAGGGTGGCGCGGGCGGGTTCCCGTAGCGGCCGTCTCGTCCTCCGTCGCGGCCGCCCCGGCGGAGGCCCCCCGCACGAGGGCACCGGTGGCGTCCTCCGGGGGCGGTGAAGGCTCGGCCGCGTTGTCGGCCTGCCGCGCCGTACGCGGCTCCTGTGGGGCCGTCAGTGGCTCCATGGCGAGCCGCAGCAGGCGGTGGCAGATCGGGCAGTGCCGGGTGAGGTGGCGGTAGCCGGTGGCGGCCGCCAGATGGGCGCGCAGCAGCGCGCGGGTCTCGTGCCTTTCCGTGGGCGCAGACATGCGTGCGGCCTCCCGGTGGACCCGGCCGCCCCCGCGTCGAGGAAAAGAGGGACGGACTCCGTCCTACGGGGTTACCCGCGGCGGGAGCCGGCGTCAAGAAGCACGGAAGCCCGGATCCAGAGGATCCGGGCTTCCGTCTACTGCGGTCCTGACGGGATTTGAACCCGCGGCCTCCACCTTGACAGGGTGGCGAGCACTCCAAACTGCTCCACAGGACCAGGTTTTCGCTGCCGTTCTTTCGTCCGGCTGCGAAGACAGACTGTACAGGAGGTCCGCGGGCCAGGTCGAACTCACCCACAGTGGCGGAGTCGTTACGGCCCCGGGGCGGTCCGGGTCATGGAGCCGCGGCGTCGATCGCCTTCACGATCCGCTTGTCGGAGACCGGCTGTGCGGTGCCCAGGGCATGCGCGAAATAGCTCACCCGCAGCTCCTCGATCATCCAGCGGATGTCCAGGACCTCCTGCGGCACGGGCCGTCCCTGCGGCAGTTGTTCGAGCAGCCAGGCGTACTCGTCCTGCATCTCGTGGACCTTCTCCATGCGCGTGGTGTCGCGCTGGACGTTCGTCGGCATCTGCTGCAGCCGGCGGTCCTCGGCGACCAGGTAGCGCATCAGGTCGGGCAGCCTGCGCAGCCCGGTCATGGTCACGAACCCCGACGGCACGAGGCGGGCGAGGTGGTCCCGTACGTCCGTGACGTTGTTGATCAGGACCAGGCTGTTCGTGGACTTCAGCCGGCGCTCGCAGGCCTGCCAGGCGGCCAGGATCTGCTGCACCTGTCCGATCGTGCGGACGGTGAGGTCCACGAGGTCGGCGCGCACCTTGTCGTACAGCTTCCGGAACGACGCCTCGTCCCAGGCCGGGCCGCCGTGCGCGGCGATGAGGCGGTCGGCCGCCGCCGTCGCGCAGTCGTCGAAGAGCGCCTGGATCGAGCCGTGCGGATTGCGCGACAGAGCCAGCTTCTGCTGGTTGGTGAGCTTGTCCGAGGCGAACTTCGCGGGGTTCACCGGGATGTTCAGCAGGATCAGCTTCCGGGTGCCGCGCCACATCGCCTGCTGCTGCTCGGCCTCCGTGTCGAAGAGCCGTACGGCGACGGTCCCGCCCTGGTCGACGAGCGCCGGATACGCCTTGACCGGCTGGCCCGCGCGACGGGTCTCGAAGACCTTGTCCAGGGTGCCGATCGTCCAGTCCGTGAGCCCCGAACGCTCGATGGACTCCCCGGAGGGCCCCGCGGTGGCCGCGGCGGCCTTGGAGAGGGCCTGACGGGCCTTGGGGCGCAGCTGGACCTTCAGCGCCTCCAGGTCCTTGTCCTCGGCGACCTTGCGCCGCCGCTCGTCGGTGATCCGGAAGGTGATCTTCAGATGGTCCGGGACCCGGGACAGGTCGAAGTCGTCGGCCGTGACCGGGACGCCCACCATCCGCTGGAGCTCACGGGCGAGCGTCAGCGGCAGCGGCTCCTGGAGCGGCACCGCGCGCTCCAGGAACTTCGTCGCGTAGTTCGGGGCGGGGACGTAGTGCCGGCGGATCGGCTTGGGCAGCGAGCGGATCAGCTCGGTGACCACCTCTTCGCGCAGGCCCGGGATCTGCCAGTCGAAGCCCTCGGGGGTGACCTGGTTGAGCACCTGGAGCGGGATGTGGACGGTCACGCCGTCGGCGTCCGCGCCGGGCTCGAACTGGTACGTCACCCGGAACTTGAGCTTCCCCTGCCGCCAGGAGTCCGGGTAGTCGTCCTTGGTGACGGCCCCGGCCTTCTCGTTGATGAGCATCGAGCGTTCGAAGTCGAGCGCGTCCGGCTCGTCACGGCGCTTGTGCTTCCACCAGGAGTCGAAGTGGGCCCCGGAGACGATGTGCTCCGGAATCCGCCGGTCGTAGAAGTCGAAGAGCGTCTCGTCGTCCACGAGGATGTCGCGGCGCCGCGCACGGTGCTCCAACTCCTCGACCTCGCCGAGGAGTTTGCGATTGTCATGGAAGAACTGGTGGTGGGTCCGCCAGTCGCCCTCGACCAGGGCGTTGCGGATGAACAGATCCCGCGACGCCTCCTGGTCGATACGGCCGAAATTGATCTTGCGCTGGGCGACGATCGGTACCCCGTAGAGCGTGACCCGCTCGTACGCCATCACCGCCGCCTGGTCCTTCTCCCAGTGCGGTTCGCTGTACGTGCGCTTCAGCAGGTGCTGGGCGAGTGGCTCGATCCACTCCGGCTCGACCTTGGCGTTGACCCGCGCCCACAGCCGGGACGTCTCGACCAGCTCCGCGGACATCACGAACCGCGGCTGCTTCTTGAACAGCGCGGAGCCCGGGAAGATCGCGAACTTGGCGCTGCGGGCGCCCACGTACTCGTTCTTCTCGGTGTCCTTCAGCCCGATGTGCGACAGCAGACCGGCCAGCAGCGAGGTGTGCACCGCCTGTTCCGGGATGCCCTCGTCGCCCTTGGGCTCCTCGACGGCGATGCCCATCTGCTTGGCCACCGTGCGCAGCTGCGCGTAGATGTCCTGCCACTCGCGGATCCGCAGGAAGTTCAGGTACTCCTGCTTGCACATCCGGCGGAAGCTGGAGGAGCCCCGCTCCTTCTGCTGCTCCCGGATGTAGCGCCACAGATTGAGGTACGCCAGGAAGTCGGACGTCTCGTCCTTGAAGCGGGCGTGGTTCTGATCGGCCTGGGTCTGCTTCTCCGCGGGCCGCTCACGCGGGTCCTGGATGGAGAGCGCCGCGGCGATGACCATGACCTCGCGGGCACAGCCGTTCTTCTCCGCCTCGATGACCATGCGGGCCAGGCGCGGGTCGACGGGCAGCTGGGAGAGCTTCCGGCCGAGCGGGGTGAGCCGCTTCTTCGGATCCTTCTCGGCCGGGTCGAGCGCGCCCAGCTCCTGGAGCAGCTGGATGCCGTCGCGGATGTTGCGGTGGTCCGGCGGGTCGATGAAGGGGAACTTCTCGATGTCGCCCAGGCCGGCCGCGGTCATCTGGAGGATGACGGAGGCCAGGTTGGTCCGCAGGATCTCCGGGTCGGTGAACTCCGGACGCGTGACGAAGTCGTCCTCGGAGTACAGCCGGATGCAGATGCCGTCCGACGTGCGGCCGCAGCGGCCCTTGCGCTGGTTGGCGCTTGCCTGGGAGATCCGCTCGATCGGCAACCGCTGGACCTTGGTGCGGTGGCTGTAGCGGGAGATGCGGGCGTTGCCCGGGTCGATCACGTACTTGATGCCGGGGACGGTCAGCGACGTCTCGGCGACGTTCGTCGCCAGAACGATCCTGCGCCCCGTGTGGCGCTGGAACACCCGGTGCTGCTCGGCGTGCGAGAGGCGGGCGTAGAGGGGGAGCACCTCGGTGTGTCTGAGGTTGCGTTTGTTCAGCGCGTCCGCGGTGTCGCGGATCTCCCGCTCCCCGGAGAGGAAGACCAGGACGTCGCCGGGGGCCTCGTGGTCCAGCTCGTCGACGGCGTCGCAGATCGCGGTGATCTGGTCGCGGTCGGAGTCGTCGGAATCATCCTCCAGGAGAGGGCGGTAGCGCACCTCCACCGGATACGTCCGTCCGCTGACCTCCACGATGGGCGCCTCGCCGAAGTGCTTGGCGAAGCGCTCCGGGTCGATGGTCGCCGAGGTGATGACGACCTTCAGATCGGGGCGCTTGGGCAGCAGCCGGGCCAGATAGCCGAGCAGGAAGTCGATGTTCAGGGACCGCTCGTGGGCCTCGTCGATGATGATCGTGTCGTACGCGAGGAGCTCGCGGTCCGTCTGGATCTCGGCCAGCAGGATGCCGTCCGTCATCAGCTTCACGAAGGTCGCGTCGGGGTTCACCTGGTCGGTGAAGCGCACTTTCCAGCCGACGGCCTCGCCGAGCGGGGTGTCCAGCTCGTCCGCGACGCGCTCGGCGACCGTGCGTGCCGCGATCCGGCGGGGCTGGGTGTGCCCGATCATGCCCCGGACGCCGCGTCCCAGCTCCATGCAGATCTTCGGGATCTGCGTGGTCTTGCCGGAGCCGGTCTCACCCGCGACGATCACGACCTGGTGGTCGCGTATCGCCTCCAGGATCTCGTCCTTCTTCTGGCTGACCGGTAGCTGTTCCGGGTACGACAGGGCGGGCATCCGCGCGGCGCGTCCCGCGAGCCGTTCGGCTGCCTTCCCGGCTTCGGCCGCGATCTCGTCCACCACGGACTGGCGGGCCTCGGGCTTGCGGATGCGGCGGGCACCCTCGAGACGGCGGCCGAGCCGGTGCGCGTCGCGGAGCGAGAGCTGACCGAGCTGGGACTGGAGATCGGCGAAGGAAGTAGACATACGGATCCCAGGATCTCACCCGGGCGCGAGGACTGGCGAACCTATTTCGTCCGGGCCGTGTCACACCTCTCCCGGGAGGGCCCCGCGACGCCCTCCGGTGACCGAGCGGGACAGCGGCGTCACAGCACGTACCATTTCGGGCAACTGATCATCCGTTCCCCTCGCAGGGCGACTCGCGCTCCTCCCGCGGACCCCGCTCGCCCTCCCCGCACCGCACCCGCACGGAGCGCCGTATGCCCACGCCAGCCCGCCCCTCGCCCGCGAAGAAGCCGTCCTCCGCCAAGAAGCCGGTGCTCTTCGGCCTCGTCGTCGTGCTGGCCGCCGGGCTGCTCGGGTTCGTCTCCTACCGGGCGACCGCCCCGGACTCACCCCCCTCCGACACCCCGGCAGCCGCCACGACCGCGGGACCGGACCCCGAGGTCCACGAGGAGCTCGCGGGACTGGCCCGGCGCGACGCCGGCGACAAGCTCGCCCTGGGCCGCCCCGACGCCCCCGTCGTCCTCATCGAGTACGCCGACTTCCAGTGCGGCTACTGCGGGAAGTTCGCCCGGGACACCGAACCGGAGCTGATCAAGAGGTACGTCGAGGACGGGACCCTGCGCATCGAGTGGCGCAACTTCCCGATCTTCGGTGAGGCGTCCGAGGCCGCCGCCCGCGCCTCCTGGGCGGCCGGCCGGCAGGACCGCTTCTGGGCCTTCCACCGGGCGGCCTACGCCGAGGACGCCAAGGAGAAGGGCTTCGGCAAGGACCGCCTCAGGGCCCTCGCCCAGCAGGCCGGCGTGAAGGACCTCGACCGGTTCGCGCGCGACACCGACAGCGCGGCCGCCACCGAGGCGGTCCGCGAGGACCAGGAGCAGGCCTACGGGATCGGCGCCACGTCCACCCCGTCCTTCCTCATCAACGGCCGCCCCCTGGCCGGTGCCCAGCCCATGGCCGTCTTCACCGAGGCCATCGAGGACGCGGCGGCGGAGGAAGCCAACGTCGGCAGCGCCGGGGACCCGGCGAAGTGACTCCGGACATCGGCTACTTCGCCGCCCTGCTCGGAGGCCTCCTGGCACTCGTCAGCCCGTGCAGCGCCCTGCTGCTGCCGGCCTTCTTCGCGTACTCCGTCGACACCGCCTCGCGGCTCCTGGCGCGTACGGGCATCTTCTACGCCGGTCTCGCCACCACCCTCGTCCCGCTGGGCGCCGCCGGCTCGTACGCCGGACGGCTCTTCTACGGGCACCGCGACGCGCTCGTCCTCGGAGCGGGCTGGCTGATCATCGGGCTCGGCCTCGCCCAGATCGTCGGGCTGGGCTTCGCCTCCCGGCGGATCGCGGCCATCAGTGGCCGGATCCGGCCCACCACCGCCCTCTCCGTCTACGCCCTGGGCGCGGTCTACGGGCTGGCCGGCTTCTGCGCGGGCCCCATCCTCGGCAGCGTCCTCACGGTGGCCGCCGTCAGCGGCAGCCCCGTCTACGGCGGGATGCTGCTCGCCGTCTACGCACTGGGCATGGCCGTTCCGCTGTTCGTGCTCGCCCTGCTCTGGGAACGCTTCGACCTCGGCCGCCGTGCCTGGCTGCGCGGCAGGCCGCTGCGGGCCGGCCGCTTCGAGCTGCACAGCACCACGCTGCTCTCCGGCCTCTTCTTCGTCGGGCTCGGTGTGCTCTTCCTCGTGTACGACGGGACGACCGCGCTCCCCGGACTCCTGGACGTGGACGACTCGTTCGCCGTCGAGCAGTGGGCCCAGCGCCTCGGCGAACGGGTGCCGGACGGGGCGGCGCTCACCGCCGTGGCGGCCGTGGTGCTGCTCGGACTGACCGTGCAGGCGGTGCGGCGGCGGCGTGACGCCGAGTGACAACGGCGAAAGCCCCGTCCGGGGGACGGGGCTTTCGGGTGGTGGCTGGGGCCGGGATCGAACCGGCGACCTATCGCTTTTCAGGCGATCGCTCGTACCAACTGAGCTACCCAGCCACGCAGCTCATTACGGGCTGCAGCGGTCCTGACGGGATTTGAACCCGCGGCCTCCACCTTGACAGGGTGGCGAGCACTCCAAACTGCTCCACAGGACCTAGCTAATGTGCGAGACAAGTCTCGCACACTGTAAAGCGTGCCCCCAACGGGATTCGAACCCGTGCTACCGCCTTGAAAGGGCGGCGTCCTGGGCCACTAGACGATGAGGGCTAAGGGCCCACCTGCGCGCTTTCCAGCGCGTCGGGGACGTGAGAAGCATACGGGGTGCGGGGAGGTATCGCCAAAACGGTTTATGAGGAGGGTGCCGGGACGCTCGGGGAGGGGGCCGGGCTCTTCAGGTTCTCCTCCGGGAGATGGCGGCTGACCTCGGCCGTCGTCAGGCCCAGACCGCCCAGGGTGATCTCGTCCCAGGCCTGCAGATGCTTGGTGGGGCGGTCCAGGTAGAGCACCGAGGCGCGCACCTTCTCGGGCTTCTGGTTCTGCACGGCGCGCAGGCCGCCGCCGCCCGTGGAGCCCTCGACCTTCAGCCGCGTACCCAGGGGCAGAAGTTCGTTGACCCGGTGGTGCACATGGCCGGCCAGGACCAGCGGGACCGTGCCGTCCGTCTCCCGCGCCGCGTTCGGGTCGTGCGCCACCGCGATGTCCACCGGGGTGCCCGCCCGCTTCTGGTCGCGGATCGCCGAGGCGAGGCGCATGCCCGCGAGCTGCTCGGAGGCCTTGCCGCCGGTGGGGCGTGAGCGGTCGGGGGTGAACTGGGGGTCGCCGGTGCCGGCGATCCGGACCCCGGCCACGCTCACGGCGTGCCCCTCGTCCAGTACGTACGCGTTCCTGGTCTTCCGCAGATAGTCCTGGGTCTGCCGGGAGTCGTGGTTGCCCCTCACCCACACGTAGGGGGCGCCGAGGTCGCGGACGGGGTCGAGGAAGCCGTTCTCGGCGGTTGTGCCGTGGTCCATAGTGTCGCCCGAGTCGATGATCACGTCGATCTCGTACTGCTCGACGAGCGATCCGATGATGTGCCAGGCGGCGGGGTTGAGGTGGATGTCGGAGACGTGCAGAACCCGGATGGTCGCCGGGTCCGGCTGGTACACGGGGAGCGTGGAGGTGGCGTCGTACAGCTTGGTGACGTTGGTGACGAGCCGGGCCAGTTCCTGCTGGTAGACGTCGAACTCGGTGACGATCGAGCGGGCGTCGCCGACGACCGAGGGGGCGCTGGAGAGCAGTCCGGAGAATTTCGGCTCCAGGACGGACTTCGGGTTCCAGGTGGCGTAGGCGCTGACGCCCGAGGCGGCCAGCAGCGCCAGCGCGAGACCTCCGGCGGCCAGGGCGCGTCGCGGTCGCCGGTAGACGACGAGGCCGAGGGCGGTGGCGCCGGAGACCACGGCCACGCAGGAGCGGACCGCGAGCTCCCGGGTGCCGGAGGCGACGTCGTCGGTGACCTCGTCCTGGAGGCCCGAGAGGCGCTCGGGGTGCTTGACCAGGGCCTGTGAGCGTTCCGGGTCGAGCTGGTCGACGTCCACGTCCAGGCGGACCGGGGCGTGGTGGGAGTCCAGCTCCAGGGCGCCGAGCGGCGACACGTTGATCTTGGTGCCGCCGACCGCCGAGGGACGCAGCGTCATGGTGGTGTCCATGGGCCCCACCGGCGTACGCACGCTGCCGACGACCAGCAGTCCGAGCCAGGCGCCCAGCACGACCACGGCCAGCAGGCCGAAGGCCCGTTTCCAGGGGTGCGCGGCGGGGGCGAGTCCGCCGGCGGGGGCGGTGGCGCGCGAGCGGGAGCGGAAGAGGCGGCGGACACGGACGGCTGCGGCGTGGAACGGGCGTGCCATTGGGCGCGTATGCCCCGATCGGACGGCGGACATGCGGGAGGGCGGGGTGGCGTGGGCCGGGCGGGTGGCCACCGGGGCGGGTGCGGCCCGCCCGTTCCCGCCCGGCGTACGTGACAATGGCGGGGTGCTGGAGATGACGCGCGAGGAGTTCGAAGAGCTGGTGAGCCTGGCTCTTGACCGGGTCCCGCCGGAGCTGATGCGGCTGATGGACAACGTCGCGGTGTTCGTGGAGGAGGAGCCGGAGGACCCGGAGGACCGGGAGCTGCTCGGACTCTACGAGGGCACGCCGCTCACCGAGCGTGGCGAGTGGTACGCGGGGGTGCTGCCGGACCGGATCACCATCTACCGGGGGCCGACGCTGCGGATGTGCGAGACCCGCGAGGACGTGGTCGCCGAGACGGAGATCACCGTGGTCCACGAGATCGCCCACCACTTCGGCATCGACGACGAGCGGCTGCACGAGCTGGGGTACGGGTGAGCACTCAGGACCCACCGCCCGAGCCGCCCGAGCCGCCCGTCGTCGACCCGGACGTCGACCTCTCCGTGCCCGCGCAGCGCGCCGAGACCGCGGGCGCGGGCAAGTGGCGGGTCCTGGCGGTGATCGCGGCGGGCGGCGCTGCCGGGGCCACGGCGCGGTACGCGGCGTCCCTGGCCTGGCCCACCGCCGGTGACGGCTTCCCGTGGGCGGTCTTCGCGGTCAATGTGGCGGGCTGCGCCCTGATCGGTGTGCTGATGGTGCTGACCGCCGAGCGGGGAAGGATCACGCACCCGCTCGTGCGGCCGTTCCTGGGAGTCGGAGTGCTCGGCGGGTTCACCACGTTCTCCACGTACGCGGCCGATGTGTCGAAGCTGCTGGCCCGTCAGGAGGCGGTGACGGCGATGGCGTACGCGGCGGGGACGGCCGTGGCGGCGCTCGGCGCGGTGTGGGGGGCGGTCGTGATCACCCGGGTGCTGGTGGACGGACGGGAGCGGCCGGCGTGAACTGGCTGCTGGTCGCCCTCGGCGGCGCCGTCGGCGCACCGCTGCGCTATCTGACGGACCGTGCGGTGCAGGCGCGGCACGGCGCGGGCACGCCGTACGTCTTTCCCTGGGGGACCTTCACGGTGAACGCGGCGGGCAGCCTGCTGCTCGGCGTACTCACGGGAGCCACGGTGTCCACACCGGTGTACGCGCTGCTGGGTACGGGGCTGTGCGGGGCGCTGACGACGTATTCGACGTTCTCGTACGAGACTCTGCGGCTGGCCGAGACGGGCCGCGGTTTCCTGGCCGGCGCCAATCTTCTGGCGTCCCTGCTGGTGGGGCTCGGGGCCGTGTTCCTGGGGGCGGAGCTCGCGGGCGGCTTCGGGGGTCCTGGCGGGTGACACACGCCGGCCGGCGTGTGTGCGGGTGTTGTGGCGGGGCGTGTCCCCGGCGGGTGCGGGGGAGTTGGACACATCGCTCTTCCCTTCCCGCCGTCTCCCCTCCCCGGAGGTGCCATCCCGTGCGCCAGTTGTCCGCCCGAGTCCGCTGGGCAGCCGTCACCGTGCTGACGATCGCCGCGTCCACAGGCTGTGTGAGCGTCGGCGACGACGCCGGGAAGCCGGCCCCTCCGCGCACCGCCGGCGAGAAGGGTGCGCCGGACCGTCCGGACGGCGGCACCGTGTCCGGCACCGGGCGGTCCGGACCGGGCGGCGGCCGTGCCGAGGCGCAGTCCGACCGGGGCGCCTCCCGTAAGCCGGACGCCGAGGCGTCGGGGCGCGCCCCCTCGGCCGGACCGAAGGGCACCCGCCCGGAGGCGGTCGGCCCCGGCACCCCGGAGCCGACCCGGGGCGGCCCGCTGCCCACCCCGGAGCCCAGCGAGCCGGGTCCGGGCGAGCCGCCGCCCGTGCCGGTCACTCCCGAGGAGCCCCCGCCCTCGCCCGAGCCGGAACCCTCGTCGCAGCCGGAGCAGCCTTCGGCCTCTCCGGCCGCGCAGTCCCGTACGGATGCGATGGGGGCGCCGGGGCGGATCGAGGTGTGGCCCACTCCCCGGGTATCACCGCAGGTCGCGCCGGTGTGAGTGGGCTCTGGAGGGGCCCGGTTTGCACGAATGGGGGGAGGGTGCGTATGGTAATAGATCGTTTGATCCTATGCCCGGCGCCGACACAGAAGAGCGCCGTGTGGCGCGTACTCTCCCTTGCCGTGGCTGGACCGCATTGAGGCGGTCGAAATTGCGAAAACACGGAGTTACGGGCGCGTGCCGAGACTCCGGAAGGTTTCGCATTTCGCATGTCAATTTCCAGTTCTGACAACACCGTCATGTCCGAGAACGTCGTCGAGAGCATCGAGGTCGTGGAGGCCGCCGAGGCCGTAGTGGCTGCTCAGGCACCCGAGGCGACCGACGAGGCCCCCGTGACGGAGGCTCCTGCGACGGAGGCCCCGACCGCGGAGAGCCCGGCTGCGGAGCGCGCCGACGAGGCAGTGTCCGAGCAGTCCGCCTCCGAGAAGTCCGACGAGGCAGCCTCCGAGAAGTCTGACGAGGCCGTGTCCGAGAAGGACGCCGAGCCGAGCATCACCTTCGCCTCGCTCGGACTGCCCGACGGCATCGTCCGCAAGCTCGCGCAGAACGGCGTGACGGCCCCCTTCCCGATCCAGGCCGCGACCATCCCGGACGCCCTGGCCGGCAAGGACATCCTCGGCCGTGGCCGTACCGGCTCCGGCAAGACCCTCTCCTTCGGTCTGCCCACCCTGGCCGCGCTGTCCGGCGGACACACCGAGAAGAAGAAGCCCCGCGCGATCATCCTCACGCCGACCCGTGAGCTCGCGATGCAGGTCGCGGACGCGCTGCAGCCCTACGGCGACGTGCTCGGCCTGAAGATGAAGGTCGTCTGCGGCGGTACGTCGATGGGCAACCAGATCTACGCGCTGGAGCGCGGTGTCGACGTCCTCGTCGCCACCCCGGGCCGTCTGCGCGACATCATCAACCGTGGCGCCTGCTCCCTGGAGAACGTCCAGGTCGCGGTCCTCGACGAGGCCGACCAGATGTCCGACCTGGGCTTCCTGCCCGAGGTCACCGAGCTGCTCGACCAGATCCCCGGCGGCGGCCAGCGCATGCTCTTCTCCGCCACCATGGAGAACGAGATCGGCACGCTGGTCAAGCGCTACCTGAGCAACCCGGTCACCCACGAGGTCGACTCCGCCCAGGGCAACGTCTCGACCATGTCGCACCACGTCCTCGTCGTGAAGCCGAAGGACAAGGCGCCCGTCACGGCCGCGATCGCCGCCCGCAAGGGCCGCACGATCATCTTCGTCCGCACCCAGCTGGGCGCCGACCGCATCGCCGAGCAGCTCATCGAGTCCGGTGTGAAGGCCGACGCGCTGCACGGCGGCATGACGCAGGGCGCTCGTACCCGCGTCCTCGAGGACTTCAAGAAGGGCTACGTCAACGCCCTCGTCGCCACCGACGTCGCCGCCCGCGGCATCCACGTCGACGGCATCGACCTCGTCCTCAACGTGGACCCGGCCGGCGACCACAAGGACTACCTGCACCGCTCGGGCCGTACCGCCCGCGCCGGCAAGTCCGGCGTCGTCGTCTCGCTGGCGCTTCCGCACCAGCGCCGTCAGATCTTCCGCCTGATGGAGGACGCGGGCGTCGACGCCTCGCGCCACATCGTCCAGGGCGCGGGCGTCTTCGAGCCCGAGGTCGCCGAGATCACCGGTGCGCGTTCGCTGACCGAGGTCCAGGCAGACTCCGCGAACAACGCGGCCAAGCAGGCCGAGCGCGAGGCCGCCGACCTCACCAAGCAGCTGGAGCGCGTCCAGCGCCGTGCCGTCGAGCTGCGCGAGGAGGCCGACCGTCTGGTCGCCCGTGCCGCCCGTGAGCGGGGCGACGACCCGGAGGCTGCGGTGGCCGAGGTGGCCGCCGAGGCCGAGGCGGCGCTCATCGCAGCGGTGTCCGTGCCGGAGCAGCCCGCCGCGCGCGACGACCGTCGCGACGACCGGGGCAGCTTCAACCGCCGTGACGACCGTGGCGGCGACCGCGGCGGTTACCGCGGTGGCAACGACCGCGGCACCGGCGAGCGCAGTGGCCGTCCCTCCGGCGGGACCGGCTACCGCGGCAGCAACGACCGTCCGTCGTTCCGCGGCAGCAACGACCGCCGTGAGGACCGTCCCTCGGGCGGCTTCCGCTCCGGTGGCGGTGACCGTCGGGACGACCGTGGTGGCCGTTCGTTCGAGCGTCGTGACAACGACCGCCCGGCGTTCCGCAGCAACGACCGTCGTGACGACCGTCCCTCGGGCGGCTTCCGCTCCGGTGGCGGTGACCGTCGGGACGACCGTGGTGGCCGTTCGTTCGAGCGTCGTGACAACGACCGCCCGGCGTTC
>NZ_JBFBLO010000003.1:457656-491574 GCF_040686735.1 Streptomyces sp. NPDC079167
GCGTTCCGCAGCAACGACCGTCGTGACGACCGTCCCTCCGGTGGCTTCCGCTCCGGTGGCAGCGACCGTCCGTTCAACCGCGACCGTCGTGACGACCGTCCCTCGGGCGGCTTCCGCTCCGGTGGCAGCGACCGCCCGACCGGTCGCCGCGACGACCACCGCGGTGGCACCGGCACGGGTACCGGCACCGGCACCTTCGGCCGCCGGGACGACAAGCCGCGCTGGAAGCGCAACGGCTGAGTCCGGCTGACAGGCTGACCGACCGCGGGGCCCGTACGACACTTCGGTGGCGTACGGGCCCCGCGGCGTTTCCGGCGTCCGTGCCAGGGCATCGCTGGGGGCATGACAAGCGACGAAGCCGTGGCGGCAGAGCCACCACCCGACGCCCTGAAGGGCTCGCCCGCGCCCACCTCCGACGAGGAGCGGCTGGCGGAACTCGGCTACACCCAGGTGCTCGCGCGCCGGATGTCCGCCTTCTCCAACTACGCCGTCTCGTTCACGATCATCTCGGTGCTCTCCGGCTGCCTGACGCTGTATCTGTTCGGCATGAACACCGGCGGTCCCGCCGTCATCACCTGGGGCTGGGTCGGCGTCGGGCTGATGACGCTGTTCGTCGGCCTGGCGATGGCCGAGATCTGTTCGGCGTACCCGACGTCCGCGGGCCTGTACTTCTGGGCCCACCGCCTCGCCCCGCCGCGCTCGGCCGCGGCGTGGGCCTGGTTCGCCGGCTGGTTCAACGTACTCGGCCAGGTGGCCGTCACCGCCGGCATCGACTTCGGGGCGGCGTCCTTCCTCGGGGCGTACCTGAACCTGCAGTTCGGTTTCGAGGTCACACCCGGACGTACGATCCTGCTCTTCGCGGCGATCCTGGTCCTGCACGGCCTGCTGAACACCTTCGGGGTCGGCATCGTCGCCGTCCTCAACAACGTGAGTGTGTGGTGGCACGTCGTCGGGGTCGCGGTCATCGTGGGGGCGCTCACCTTCGTACCGGACTCGCATCAGTCGGCGTCGTACGTCTTCACCGAGTTCGTCAACAACACCGGCTGGGGCAGCGGCTTCTACGTCGTGATGATCGGCCTGCTGATGGCGCAGTACACCTTCACGGGGTACGACGCCTCGGCCCATATGACGGAGGAGACCCACGACGCAGCCGTGGCGGGCCCGCGCGGCATCGTGCAGTCGATCTGGACGTCCTGGATCGCCGGCTTCGTGCTCCTGCTGGGCTTCACCTTCGCCATCCAGTCGTACGACGGCGCGCTGAACTCCCCGACCGGCGCCCCGCCCGCCCAGATCCTCCTGGACGCCCTGGGAGCCACCACGGGCAAGCTCCTGCTGCTCGTGGTGATCGGGGCCCAGCTGTTCTGCGGAATGGCCTCGGTGACCGCCAACAGCCGCATGATCTACGCCTTCTCGCGCGACGGGGCGCTGCCCTTCTCCCGGGTGTGGCACACGGTCAGCCCCCGCACCCGCACACCCGTCGCGGCGGTCTGGCTGGCCGCTCTCGGCGCCCTGGCCCTCGGCCTGCCGTACCTGATCAACGTCACCGCCTACGCCGCCGTGACGTCCATCGCGGTTATCGGCCTCTACATCGCCTACGTCATCCCCACGCTGCTCAGGCTCCTTCGGGGTGACGACTTCGTGCGGGGACCCTGGCACCTGGGCCGGTGGTCCCGGCCCATCGGCGTCATCGCGGTGGCCTGGGTCGGGGTGATCACGGTGCTCTTCATGCTGCCCCAGGTCTCCCCGGTCACCTGGGAGAGCTTCAACTACGCGCCGCTGGCCGTGCTGGTGGTGCTCGGCTTCGCCGCGGTCTGGTGGCTGGTCTCGGCCCGCCACTGGTTCCTCAAGCCGCAAACCCCGGATCACAAGCGCACGAGCACGGACTGACCGGCCCGCCCCGCCCATGACAGGGCCCGGCACCCGATACCCGATCGGCTGCCGGGCCCGGGGCAGCTATGCTCGGGGGTGATCCATCAGGGGCCGTTAGCTCAATTGGTCAGAGCAGCGGACTTTTAATCCGTTGGTTGTGGGTTCGAGTCCCACACGGCCTACCGGCAGCAGGACAGGGGCAACCCGCTGACCTGCGGTGGAGTGCCCCGATCGGCTTCGGCCGGTCGGGGCGCTCTGCTGTTCAAGGGCGCGTGCGTGAGCGATGTGTGAGCGGATCGTCACCGGTCCTCCTGCGGAGGGGATGTCTTGCCGCTGAGTTACACGGGGAGTGGCGGGCCGATGCTCATCCATCCCTCGCGTATGCCATCGAGCCCTTGGAGGATTGGCGACGGGTCGTTGGTCGGCCCGCCCAGATTATGGATGAGGATGTCGCGGCACAGGTGCTGGAGCACGCCGGTCGTCATGTGGTGGACGTAAGAGGGGTCACCGTCTGCGGAGAACATCCCCAACGACATGCCGCCGAGAGATTCGGGGCCATGGAGCTGACCGGTGTGGACGGTTTCGGAGCGGAGGGCATACATCAGAATGTCCTTCGCAGCCTCTGTTGCTTCGGATTCCGTGAGAGTGTCCGGAGCTGCCGCGCTGAGCAGATGGTCTGCTGCGGTCCTCTCTGCTTGAGACGGCGTACGTGTACCGGTGACTGCTTCGATCACTGCGGCGAACCGGGCGCCGGCATCGGAAGTCGCCTCTTCGGTGAAGTACCCGAAAGCGTGGCCGTACGCGTTGAGTGCGTTCGAGCAGCGTCGCGACGCCACGCTCTTGCCCCAGGCAGCCGACAGCCAATGCGGAAGAGCCAGGTCAATGGCATCGGGAGCGGGGAACTGGTTCCCGAGGGACCAGACGTTCATCCTTTCCAGCCACTGGGCGGTGAAAGCATCCGTCTGGCTGTCCGCCTCCATGAGGCAAGGCTGAGTCCCGCGCTGCCAAGTCCGGGCGGTGACGAGAGTGAGGAGCCACTGGAGGCGAAGCAGGTCGCGTGCCGCGGCCTGGAGGGCCCCAGCTTGGAAATAGCCGGAAGCTGTGCCAGTGACGAGAAGTGGCCAGTAGCCAACCCCCAGCATGACCGACGAGTCGTCCGGGTGTGAATGAGGCTGAGTCACCCAGGTCGGTAGGGAGACGAGGGTCATAGGGCCGATCCCTACGGGGGTGTCCAGTCGGTCGGGCCACGCTCGGAGGGGCCCGGTCCAGCGGGCGAGCTGGGCTGCCTTCGGGATGAGAATCGCGGCCCAGTCGCGCTCAGGTGCCCGATCGGCCCGGAATGACTCCAGCACGGACTCAAGGACGGTGCGCCACCGGGGCTTCTCTTCCCGGACCTTTTCTCGTGGTCCGGTGAGCGCGTAGGTGATGGCCGTCGACCTCACGGAACCGACGCGCAGCCACAGTGTGGCGGTCAGTTCCGGGTCGCTGGACGTGAAGTAGCTGAGGTTTCGGGCGTGAGACGCAGATCCCTGCCCGGCAAACCGAGGAATAGCCATGCGCACATGGTTGAAGTACCAGTTCGCCTGGTCTGCAGTGCCCGCCACATCGGGCGGAACGATCTGTTCCCAGGAAGAGTCGTCGGGGGGTTCGCCCTGACTCACGGTGTACTCCCCACGTGTAGCGAAGGGGTGAGTCAGGCCGGAGCGCCTGCACCTGCCCAGGCTGGCACGTCCGCCAGTTCCCGCGCTCGGCAGTTACGGAAGATCAGGCATTCAGTTTCGTAGAACGAGGCCCATGCCTGAAGGGAGTCCCGCGTCTCTGCCAGAGGGAGCACCACGCACGAAGTCCGATACGGTGCCATAGTTCTACTGGCGTGGTGGGTTAGTTCGAGGCACCAACTGCGCGGCTGCCTCAGCCACCGCCCGGTCGGCCTCGGGCAACAGGCTCGTGTACGTGTCCGAGGTCAACGTGATCGTGGAGTGGCGCAGCGTCTCCTTGATCGTGTGCAGGTCGCCGCCCGCGCCGTGTGCGAGAGTGGCCGCGACATGGCGCAGATCACGCAGTGTGATGGGCGGCAGATCCGTGGTTGCGAGGATGCGCCTGAACGTCTCGGAGACCGTCTCCGGGTGCAGCCAGGATCCGTCCTCGCGAGTGAAGATCTTGCCGGTCTCCTTCCATGCGGTGTCCCACTTCTCCCGGGCTTCCAGCATGGTTGTGGTGGTGCTCTCGCAGAGAGCGACGTTGGCGCTGTCCAGGGCGGTCGTCCCGGCGCTGCCGTACGTCTTGGGGGCGGATTCGTACGGATCCCAGCCGTCGACCACGATCTTTTTGGCCGGTGTGATGAGGCCGCCCAGGTCGACACCGGTCCAGTTCTGGCCAACAGCCTCACCCCTGCGAAGGCCGCAGGTACCCACGAGGTGGAAGAGCACATAAAGCCGGTCGGATTCGGCTGCGTCCAGGCGTTCCGAACTGAGCCGGCGTCCAGACCATCACCGGTGAAGGCAGCTCACCCGTGGCGCGCCAGCGCTCCACTCGCTGCGCAGCCCAGAGGAGCGGCTTCGGGCGCTTACCGGACTCCAGTTCGACGTGGGAGGCCGGGTTGAAGGCGATGTACTGCTTGGCTATTGCCGCGTTCAGGGCAGCTCCGCTGAGGCGCGAGCGTCGAGCGGGCCGGAGAACATGTCTGATGCCGAGTCGACGCAGGGCTCCGCGCTGCTGGTGCACTGCATACCCAGATAGCCCAGTTCGTGATCCCGCCGTCAGCGGAGGAGCCGGGTGCAATCACGTTGTGGGTAGTGGCCACGCACCTCCAGCCTGCATTGCAACACGCGCCGCGCCTGGCGGTGGTGGGGCCGGCCAGGTGGTGCGGTAAGTCGCGGCTCCTGGAAGTGCTGACCGAAACGGTCCACGAGCCGCTGCCGACAATCAACACCACGCCTGCGCTCCTCCTCCACGCGAACACCGAGGAGGAGCCGCCGATTTTCTGGTGGACGCGGCGGACACCATCGTTGGTACGCCGAAGCAGGCGGAGTGGAACGAAGAGACGCGTGGCCTGCTCAACGCCGGTCATTAGTTGGGGCGTTGTGTGACTCGTGTCGTCGGTAATGATCGCACCCCGCACAAGTTCGCCACCTTCGCCATGGCGACCATCGCACGGACCGGCGACCTGCCCGACACGGTCATGGACCGCGGTTTCCTGAGCTGAACCAGTAATACGAGGCGGCGTACGAACCGGTGCCGCACACCTCAACGAGTGCTCGGCGGGGCCTCTCAGACACTAAATCGGAAACACTTTGGTTGCATCCTGATGTCAAAAGTCTGGTTTTGGCCAAAGGTAGGCGCTTGTGAAGAGTGAATAAGCAGGTCAGTGCAGAGTGAGGGCAAATATGCGCCTCCATCCGCGGCTTTCATCATAGTCAGGTGATCGATCAGGGGGTAGCGTGCACGTGTGCTCGGCGCCCAGATGAGTGAGGGCGTTACCACGCGCCGTTCCTCTCTGGCCGGAGGAATGGCAAGTTCCATTAAACGGGGGATAGAAGTTCGTGGGGCCTCGGTTGACCGTATCTCCTGACTGAGTAACGAGAGGTCGGGCATTCCTGGTTCCGCTGGGTATATGCCCGGTCTGTCGTCAGTACACCGCGAACAGAAACACGGAGCGTTCCGCATGACCGACACCACGTCCCCGCGCACTGCCACCGAGGGCACCTGGGCCTTGCCTCTGCTGGCGCTCGCACCACTTGCCTTGATCGGGCTTCTCACGGAGCTTTCCACCCCGTGGTTTGTCGCTTCCTGGGTGCTCTGCGCCGCAGTCGTGCTTTTGATGGGAGCCGGCTGGGTGACGGTATTGCGTCATGGAATGCGCGGATCCGGAGCGTGGGGCATCTGCGTTCTGGTGCACGTAGTGCTCGCCTGGCAGCTGATTACGCTTACTCGTCATGATGCGGGATAGGTGCACGTTCTTCGGAGTACTCCTGCACAGCCCGTAACCCTCAAGCGAACATTTGGAAGTGTTGATCCCGTCTTCTCCAGGAGGGCGTTAATGCGTGAGCGGGCATGGTGGCACGACGCGTGCAGATCTGGATCGGACGTCAAGGGCGGGCCTCTGGCCGGGAATTTCTGGAGCACCGGAATGCCCAGCGGGAGTCCCGGCAGGACCCTGCCGGGACTTGTAATCCGTTGGTTGTGGGTTCGAGTCCCACACGGCCTACCTGGTGCAGGCGGAGGCAATCCCTCCCAACTGCTGCGCAGCGCCTCGACCGGCTTCGGCCTGCCGGGGTGCTTCGTCTTTCCCGGCCTCTTGCGTGAGCGGACGTCCGACGGCCGGCGCTACGGACGTCCCTCAAGGGCATCGCGCCTGTCGGCGCGCGGGACGCCCGCTTCCTGAGGCGGCACTATGAGGGCGGTGCCGTTGGTCGGGTCGACGCTGGAGCGGGGTGGCGCGCCGTCGCTCTCGTCGTCCCGCAGCAGCAACTCCACCAGCCGCTGCTCCAGCTCCACCGTCTTGTTGCCGTTCACGACCGCTGTGAACTCGTCGAAGGCCGTGTTCGATAGCGACCGCCCCGTGCTTCTGCGTACCCACGGGATCAGGCCCAGCCCTGTGAACCAGCGCCACACACTCTCCACCAGGGCGAACAAGGCCAGCAGACATGCGAACGCCGGCCGTGACATGGCGCAGACCGCCACGAATGACCCCCTGTTGGCTGCAAGACAGTTCGACTGCCGGGAAACGAAGGGGGAGACCGACGTCGTTCCCACCGGGACGCCGCCGTGCGTGGGGGAGCGCACCCTCCCGCGTCACCCCGTCCGGTGGCTCAGGGGCGTGGCCACGGGCGGCCGCCGAGGCGTTCGAGGTCGGTGTTGAAGCGGCGGAGATAGCCGGCGAAGGCGGTGATGTCCTCTTCGGGCCAGTCGGCCATGACCCGCTGCAGGGAGCTGACCATGCCCTCGCGTTCCGCGTCGAGCGTCTTCGCGCCCTCCTCGGTGATGCGGAACTTGCGGGCCATGCCACCGTCCGGGTCCGGGATGCGCTCCACGTAGCCGGCGCGCATGACTGCGGCGGTCTGCCGGTTGAGGGTGGAGACGTCGAGGTCGAAGGCCTCGCTGAGCTCGCCGACGGACATCGGTCCCTGTACGCGGATGCGGCTGAGCAGGACGTACGCGCTCCGCTCCAGGAGGCCGTCCTTGCGGCGCCCCTTTCTGTGCGTCAGCAGGCCGTGGCGGCTGAGCAGCATCTGCTCGTACTCGACCTCCTGCGTTGCCCTGTTCATGCTTCGGGCACCTCCTGCTTCCTGCCGGGCGAGGCCGGTGTCTCGTCGTGCCGTTGTGCGTGCTGCCTTCATCGTATTGTTTCGGCAAAGTGTATGGGGCACATCGTGTGCATAATGCAATCGCGATTTTTCTGATGCACGGGCATTGACCCTGGGAGCCGGCCGACTTTACGTTCTTCGCGTTGTCTTCGTATGTCATATATGAGACGCGATATGAGATCCGAGCGTCCTCCCCCACGGCTTCACGTTGCGGCGGCAGTTGGCCGAGCGCCCCCGCAGGTGAGCACCCAGAGAAGAGAGCCGACGATGATCACTCCCCGCAACAGCCGTCTCGCAGCCGCGATATCCCTGGTCTCCGCCCTCGCCCTCACCGCCACCGCCTGCGGTGACGACGGCAGCGGGATCGCCGGCGCGAAAGGCGCGGAGGGTCCGGGCACCGGGAAGATCGTGTTCTGGGACGAGAACGGCGGGGTCCGTACGGCGATCTGGAAGGAGATCATCGCCGACTTCGAGAAGGCGAACCCGGACATCGACGTGCAGTACGTGGGGATCGCGTCCACCGAGGCCCAGTCCAAGTACGACACCGCCATCCAGGGCGGCGGTCTGCCGGACGTCGGGGGCGTGGGTGCCGCCATGGTCGCCGGGATCACCGCGCAGGACGCGCTGGAGCCGCTGGACGACCGGGTCGCGGCGAGCTCCCTCAAGGGCAAGCTCAACGAGGCGATGATCGAGAACGTACGGAGCGCCGCAGGCCGGGACGAGATGTACACGGTGCCGATCTCCGCCACCAACGGTGTCCTCTACTACCGGACGGACCTGTTCAAGAAGGCGGGGCTGGGAGAGCCGGACACCTGGGACGAGTTCTACAAGGCCGCAGCAGAGCTGACCGACCGGCAGAAGAACCGGTTCGGCTACACCATCCGCGGAGGCCCCGGCTCGATCGCGCAGGCGCTGGACTCGATGTACGGGCAGTCGGGCATCGAGTCGTTCTGGGACGAGTCCGGGACGAGGACGACGGTCAACGACCCGAAGAACGTGGCGGCCCTGGAGAAGTACGCGGGCCTGTACAAGAAGGCCACCCCGGAGGCCGACCTCAACAACGACTTCACCAAGATGGTCGCCCAGTTCGACTCCGGCAGCATCGCCATGCTCAACCACAACCTGGGGTCCTACCAGGACCACGTGAGCTCGCTCGGCGCCGACAAGTTCCGCGGCATCCCGCAGCCCGAACTGGCCGACGGCACGCGGGTGATGGTCTCCAACCCGGTCTCCGGGCTGGGCCTGCTCAAGTCGTCCGAGAACAAGGCGGCGGCCTGGAAGTTCATCGAGTTCGCCGCGTCCCACGCGTCGAACTCCAAGTTCAGCGAGTCCGCGGGCCTGATCCCGGCCAACAAGGAAGCCGCCGAGGACTCCTGGCTCGACGAGGCCGAGACCACCAAGCTGGGCGCCGAGGCGCTGTTCTCGGGCGACACGAAGATCGTCCAGCTCCCCTACTACCTGCCGGACTGGAACACCCTGTCCAAGGCCGACAGCGAGTCGGGCTTCCAGAAGGTGCTGCTCGGCAGGACGAGCGCCAAGGACTTCCTGGACTCGTTCGCCGAGGACCTCGACGAGGCCCAGGCGGAGTGGAAGGAACAGCAGGGCTGACGGGCCGGAGGCCCGCCCTCCCTCAGTCCAGGCCCTCTTCCCGCAACTGGTACATCAGGAGGAACGTCCGGTAGGTCTCCGCGGACACGTCCAGGCAGACGTCCGGCCGGAAGGTCCACGTCGACGTGTTGTCGAGGGCCCGCCGGCAGGCCGCCTCTGTCTCGGCCTCTGTCGGGATGTTCGAGATGTACGCGGCGATCAGCAGGACCACTGCGAGGACGACCACGCCGATACGGATGCGCATGGTCACCCAACGACCGTGCGGCCTTACCGGTCACTCGGGCCGGCTGCCCGGGACCGGGCTCGCGGGGCCGGTCACGGCGCCCCGGTCATTCGGGCTCGTCGGCGACCGGAGGCAGGTCGGGCTCGATGAACAGGCCCGCGTACTGCGGAGTGGGCAGCGGGGCCGAGGCGCCCGTGTCGGCGGTCGTGGCCGTGGAGGCCGCGTCGGGGTGGCGCCGGTTCGTGCGGGCAGGCGTGTCGGTCATCTCAGGTGTCCTGTACGTAGGTGTGTGGTGAGAGCCCCGTGACCGAATCGCTGCGGTGCATGCCGGACCGGTCGTGACCGGCAGGGCTACGAGGTGCCGCTACCGGTGCCGCGCCGCTCCGGGGGCGTCCGGATCATCATGCGGTGCATGCAGACTGTAACCCTCCCGGCACGGCTTTCCCCCGGTTTTGCGAGCCCGGCGTGACGGTCAGCGCGGCGCGGCGGGCTCGATGTTCTGGTTTGCGTGGAAGAGGTTGTGCGGGTCGTAGGACCGCTTGATCTCCGCGAGCCGGTCGTGGTGGCCGCGGTAGGTGGCCCGGACCCGGTCCTGGGACTCGCCCGTGCCGAGGAAGTTCACATAGCCGCCGCCCATGGAGTGCGGGTGCAGCGCCTCCCAGTAGCTTACGGCCCACTCCCGCAGCGCCGCCGCGTTGGCCGGGTCGGGATCGATGCCGGCGATGACGCCCGACCAGCGCGCGTCACGGTAGGCCCAGGCCGTCTCGTCGGCCCCGACCCGGGCGGCCGCTCCGTCGACCGGGTACAGGTGCATGGTCGACAGCCCGGTGGGCAGCTTCTCGGCGAAGGCCGCGTGCACGTCGACGGCGTCGTCCGTGATCCGGTCGAAGAAGTCCCCGCGCCAGTACCACTGGAGGCCGGACGGCAGCAGTGCGTCGAACATCGACTGCAACGCCGGATAGGGCATCGGCGCCGTGAAGTGGAAGGCGGGCGGGCCCGGTTCGTCCACGACGGCGAGGGTGTCGCCCAGGGCGTCCGGGTCGGCCGTCGAGGACCAGATGACCCCGCACATCTTCTGTCCGTGTATCTCCTCGGGGAACGGTGGGCCCGGCGGCACGCTCAGCGAGGCGAAGAAGCCGTACAGGTCGTCGGGTGCCTGCGGCAGGAAGCCGCGGTACCAGCGCATGACGTCCTGGAAGTGCTCCAGGGGCCAGACGGTGATGCCGACGCCCACGGTGTCGACGGGGTGCAGCTCGAAGTCGAACGACGTGACGATGCCGAAGTTGCCGCCGCCGCCACGCAGCGCCCAGAAGAGGTCGGGGTGCTCGCTCGGGTTCGTGGCGACGAAGCTGCCGTCGGCCAGGACCACGTCCGCGGAGACCAGGTTGTCCACCGAGAGGCCGTACTTCCGGGTCAGGTAGCCGTGCCCCCCGCCGAGAGTGAGCCCGCCGACGCCGGTGGTGGACATGATCCCCGACGGGGTGGCGAGGCCGAAGGCATGGGTGACGTGGTCGAGGTCGCCCAGCGTCGCGCCGCCGTCCGCCTGGGCGGTCTGGGTGGCCGGGTCGACCCGTACGCCGTGCATGGGTGAGAGGTCGAGGGTCACGGCGTCGTCCCGGAGGCCGAGGCCGGGGCCGCTGTGCCCGCCGCCCCGGACGGCGACGTCCAGGCCGTTCTCGCGGACGAAGTCGACGGCCGCCATGACGTCCGCCGTGTCGCGGCACCGGACCACGGCCGCAGGCCGCTTGTCGATCATGCCGTTGTACACCGCCCGCGCCTGCCCGTACTCCTGGTCGTCCGGGCCGATCACCGGACCGCGCAGAGCTGTTCTCATCGTTTCGAGCAGGGTGCCGTCCATGATCGTCTCCTAGCGCACGCATGCGCCCGGCCTCCCCTGGCACACACCCCCGCGTCGGGGGAGGCAGCTGGGCCGACGCCGGCACCTGGGATGCCGCGCAGACGGGACCGAACACCGAAAGGCTTTGCCCCTCCAGCGTCCCGCCGCTCCGCACGCCCCGCAATCGCGAGCCGTGCCCCGGTCCCGGCCGGGGCACGGCGTGGGCTCAGCCCTGCGACGCGGCCGTGGTGCTCTCCCGGGTCGGAGCCGTGTTCCTGCGCAGATGCACCATGAGCCCGATGAATCCGGCCGCGAACCCGCTGAACAGGCCCGATATCCCGTGGTTGAGCGCGTTGACCGAGGCGCTGTCGGGCACACCGATGACCAGGTAGTTGACGGCGGCGCTGATCACCGAGCCGAACACGGCGCCGAACACTCCGCTGACGAGAGACAGGCGCAGCGGTGACGGCGTGGCCGGGGTGACCGGGGCGGGTCTGTGCGGTGTGGACATTCGGTAGCCCTCCAGAGAGGCGAAACGCGAGATCGGGGGGTGCGGCAACATCCTTGGGTACGTCACTGTGCCTGGCAACTGCGCGGCCGACACCGCCTGTTGATGTAGTCCGTCGGGTGCGAAGGGCTCCCCGTCGGGAGGGGTGGAGGGCAGTCGCGGCCATACGTGGTCGGAGCACCGTCCCGGATGGCGTAGAGTTGCAATCACAACGGCGCGGGGTGGAGCAGCTCGGTAGCTCGCTGGGCTCATAACCCAGAGGTCGCAGGTTCAAATCCTGTCCCCGCTACTGAAGACAGAGGCCCGGATCCTTTCGAGGATCCGGGCCTCTGTCGTATGCCGTCACCCGGCCGTCGGGTGCGGGCGCGGCCTTGACGCCGCGTCGCCGGTCCCCGCTTCGGAAGGAACTACGATCGCTACGGGGACGGAACCGCCGTCTTCGTACGGGACGCACCGACGATCCACGCGCAGCACCGCCTCCCCGGCTGACCACCGGTGGGCGGAGCTCCGGGGCGCTCCTCCCTTTGGCCGATGACGAGTCGCCGTTCGGCGCGGCTCCGGCCGGCCTGGGCGGGGCGCGGTACCGTCCGCACCCGTGGGTGGACCGGGCAGGAGCGCACAGGTGGGGAAGCGGGACGGACGGCGGGGGAGCGCGGCCGGGAGTTCGCGCTCCCGGCTTTTCGTGCGGGTCCTTCCGGTCCTGATGATCGGCGTCGGGGTGATCCTCGACCTCCTGACGCCGGCCGAGGTCACCGCTGTTCCGCTCTTCGCCGCCGCCCCGCTGATCGCCGCTCCGTTCTTCTCGCTGGCCAGCACCGTCCGGGTCGGCGTGACCGCGATCCTGGTGGTGCTCGCCATCCGGATCTCGGACGGTGCGCTCGGCGACGTCGTGCCGCTCACCGACCTGCTCACGCTGGTCACGGTCGCCGCGCTCTCCCTCGTCATCAATCGCGTCGTGCGTCGCAGGAACGAGCAGCTGGCCTCGGCGAGGGTGATCGCGGAGACCGCCATGCGCGCGGTGCTCCCGACGCCCGAGGACCGGATCGGCGGACTGCAGGTCGCAGCGCGGTACGAGGCGGCCCAGGCGGACGAGTTCGTCGGCGGCGACCTGTTCGCCGTCGCGGACACGCCGTACGGGGTGCGTCTGGTCCTCGGGGACGTACGGGGCAAGGGGCTCGACGCGGTGGCCGCGGTGGCCGTCGTGATCGGGGCGTTCCGGGAGGCCGCCGAGCAGGAGAGGTCGCTGGAGGGGGTCGTCCAGCGGCTGGAGCGGGCGCTGGCACGTGAGGGCTCGCGACGGGGCGGGCTCGACTCCATGGAGGGGTTCGTCACCGCCGTCGTCGCGGAGATCCCGTCGGGCGCGGACGTCCTGAGGATCGTCAACCGCGGACACCCCGAGCCGCTCGTCCTGCACGAGGACGGGACGCTCGACGTGCTGGCGCCGAAGGCTCCCGCGCTGCCGCTCGGGATGGGGCTGGACGCGTGGCCGGACCGGGCGGACGAGTGGACGCTGCCGGCCGGGTCGATGTTCCTGGCGTTCACCGACGGGCTCTCCGAGGCGCGGGACGCGAAGGGTGTCTTCTACGACCCGGCCGCGCGGCTGCGTGGCCGGCTCTTCCCCGGGCCCGAGGAACTGCTGTCCGCGCTCACCGATGACGTACGCCTCCACACCGGTGGCCGGTCGACGGACGACCTGGCGCTGCTCGCGGTCGGCCGTCCGGCGCGGGGGCAGCAGGAGCGGCGGACGACGGTGAAGATCGTGGGGCGGGACCGTGGATGACCGGTTGCGACCGTCGGTAGTCGAGAGACCTCGCTCCGCGTAACATTTGACGAACCGTCAGAAACTATCGGCTGGATGAGGGGCGCTCAACTCGCCCGTTTGCGCCCGTTTGACCCCTGAAAGTCCAGGCCAAGACGCTGACCGATCTATGGGAACAGCTTGGAATCGGACCCGGGTGTCTATTAACGTTCGATAACGCAGCGCGGTTGTACCCGCCGTCGCAAGAGACGGCACCGTGCGCAGCGCCGAATTCCGCAAGGGAACCGGGGAACCACCTACATGGGGTGAATCGGACACCTGTGTCTCGCGAGGGACGAAGGGGTCCGTAGGAGACCTTCCTGCTCCGAACCCGTCAGCTAACCCGGTAGGCGAGAAGGAAGGAAAGGAGTGCGCCCACGTGGCGTCCAATCAGCCTGCCCCCGAGGCCCCGTCATCCTTCAGGACCGACAGCCTCGGTGATGAGGACAGGACTTGGGATGAATGGAACCCCACCGCGGAGTCCGTCCGTCCCGTACGCGGCCGGCACCGCGTAGCCAAGCAGCGCGGCCTCGCCCGTAGCTCCACCGTCCTCGGTGTCGGCGTCATCGCGGCCGTCGGAGCGGGTGGCATGGCCACCGCGCAGAGCAAGCCGCCGGTCTCCATTTCTCTTCCCGATTCCATCGCGGACAATCTCCCTGACGCCAAGTCCCTTCCCGGCGTGGGCGCGTTCATGTCCGGTGACTCCGACTCGGACAACGAGACGGTCGCCGCGTCCGCCCCGCTGACCAGCGCGGGCATCACCGCCGCCGAGGCCGAGCAGGGCACCACCGACGCGGGAGAGGCGCTCCGCGCGCGCATCCTCCAGCAGGCCGAGCAGCAGCAGGCCGGAGCCGAGGCCGAGGCCAAGGCGGCGCAGGAGCAGGCGGCGGCCGAGGCTGCCGCGGCCGAGGCGGCGAAGCAGCAGAGCGAGGCGGAGGCGAAGGCCGCCGCGAAGAAGAAGGCGGCCGAAGAGGCGGCGAAGAAGAAGGCCGAGGCCGAGCGCCTCGCCAAGCTCGCCGCCAGCTACGCCATCCCGACCTCCTCGTACACCATCACCTCGACCTACGGGCAGTCCGGCTCGATGTGGTCGTCCGGTCACCACACCGGGCTGGACTTCGCGGCTCCGACCGGCACGCCGGTCAAGGCCGTGCACAGCGGCACCGTGAAGTCGGCCGGCTGGTCGGGCTCGTACGGCTACCGCACGGTCCTGGAGCTCGATGACGGCACGGAGATCTGGTACTGCCACCAGTCCTCGATGGACGTCACCGCCGGACAGAAGGTCACCACCGGCGAGACCATCGGCCGCGTCGGCGCCACCGGCAACGTGACCGGGCCGCACCTCCACCTGGAGGTCCACACCCCGGACGGCACCGGCATCGACCCGATGGGGTGGCTGGGCAGCAAGGGCCTCTCGGTCTGACCCGGATCGGACGCTGACCGATCCCGATCGGATGGCGACTGATCCTGGTCGCACCGGCTGATCGAGCCGACTGATCCTGTTCGGACGCTGACGCCGCACGCGGCGCACCGGAACCCCGGCGGCCCTGACGCACAACCCCCCGACGTCAGGGCCGCCGGTCTGTCCGAGGGCCGTCGTCCGGGCGTAAGCCGGTCTGCCCGGGGCCGTCGTCCGGCCGTAAGCCGGGCTGCCCGGGGCCGTCATCCGGGCGGTAAACGGAATAGTCGCCTCAGGCGGCTCGTTGTCCCCGGGTATGACTTCTCTGCGCCCGCTCGGCTCCTCGAGCCTTCAGGTCTTCCCCCTCGCCCTCGGCGGCAACGTCTTCGGCTGGACGGCCGACGAGGACGGCACCTTCGCCGTCCTCGACGCGTACGTGGCGGCCGGTGGCAACTTCATCGACACCGCCGACTCCTACTCCGCCTGGGTCCCGGGCAACGAGGGCGGTGAGTCGGAGACCCTCATCGGCAAGTGGCTGGCGGCCCGCTCCCGCCGCGACGACGTCGTCGTCGCCACGAAGGTCGGCGCCCATCCGGCGTACAAGGGGCTCTCGGCCACCACGATCAAGGAGGCGGCCGAGGCGTCCCTGCGCCGGCTCGGCACCGACCACATCGACCTCTACTACACGCACTTCGACGACGAGAGCGTCCCCGTCGAGGAGATCATCACCGCGCTCGACCAGCTGGTGAAGGCGGGCACGGTCCGGGAGATCGCCGCTTCCAACATCAGCCCCGAGCGGCTCCAGGCCTCCCTGGACTTCTCCGAGCGGGAGGGCCTCGCCCGCTACGTGGCGCTGCAGCCGCACTACAACCTCGTCTCACGCGACACCTACGAGGGCGCGCTCCAGGACACGGCGGCCGCCGCCGGTCTCGCCGCCGTCCCCTACTTCGCCCTCGCCTCGGGTTTCCTCACCGGCAAGTACCGGCCGGGGGCATCGGTCGAGAGCGCGAGGGCCGAGGGCGCGGGCAAGCACCTGGAGACCGAGCGCGGGCGCAAGGTGCTCACGGCGCTCGACAGGATCGCCCAGGAGCACGGTGCGGAGATCGCCACCGTCGCTCTCGCCTGGCTGGCCTCGCAGCCGACCGTGGCCGCGCCCCTCGCCTCCGCGCGTACGGTCGAGCAGCTGCCGGCGCTGATGGCGGTGTCGGAACTCCGGCTGACCGGCCAGGAGCTGGCGGAGCTGACCGAGGCATCGGTCTAGGACGGACCGGGAGGGCGCCCGCCCTCCTCCAGGTACGGGTTGTGGCCGCCGTAGTGCCGGTGCGGTGCGGGGAGGTGCTGCGGCGGGCCGCCGTACGGGAACTGACGGGGGAACGGCGGCGGGGCCTGCGGGCGGAAGGTGCGCAGCCGCCCGGTCGCGTGGGCCGCGTACGTCAGAGCCGGCGCCGCGGTCTCCCGGCGGTGCCACAAGTGGTGCAGCAACTCCTGCTCGCGGAGGGCGAAGTCCGGGCCCGCGCCGTCATGGCGGGCCCGGCGGCGCAGCATGGCCAGGGACGTCGCGAACGACTCGTACTCCGCGACGGCGCGGGCCGCGGCTCTGCCGCGGGCTCGGTCCGGGGTGCCGTTCCAGTGCCTGGCCATGTCACGGGCCATGCCCCGCGCCCGCATCGAGGCCAGCGCGAGCGGCTCGGCGGGGGTCAGCCAGCCGGCCGCCGCGTACACCGGCAGTTCGGTGGAGAGCGTGCGCAGCTCCCGTTGGCGCGACCAGACCGCGAGCCAGGTCACCAGTCCGAAGCACGGCACCATGAACGCGCCGTACACCGCGTAGAAGCCGTACGGTCCGAAGGCCGACGAGCCGTTCCACAGGGCGTGCATGCCCATGGCGAGAATGAGCCCGAGCAGGGGCAGTGCCACCCGCCGCACCCGGTGACGCGGGCCACCGAGGGCCGCGATGCCGAAGCCGATGCCGGAGAGCACGGTGAACAAGGGATGCGCGAACGGCGACATGACCACGCGGACGAAGAACGTCCCCGCCGTCACCGAGGCGAAGCCCGTGGTCCCCATCTGCTGGTCCTCGCCGAAGGCGTTGCCCAGGTAAAGGATGTTCTCGGTGAAGGCGAAGCCGGTCGCGGTGAAGCCGGCGACCACGATGCCGTCGACGATCCCGCCGAACTGCCGTCTGCGGAAGAGGAAGATCAGCAGGACCGCGACGGCCTTCGCGGTCTCCTCGACGACCGGGGCGACGACCGTGGCCCCGAGGGTGTCGGCGCCCGCCGGATCAGCGGTGGCCGTCGCTATCCACCGGGTCGCGAAGGAGTTGGCGATGATCGCCACGAGCGCGGCGGCGCACGCGCCCCAGGAGAACGCGAACAGCAGATTCCGCCAGGGGCCCGGTTCGACCCGGTCGAGCCAGCGGAACGCCGCCATCAGCAGCGGCACGGGCAGCACGGCGAGCCCCAGCCCCACCAGGAAGCCCTCGGTACCCGTCTGCCGGCGCACCAGGGCCAGGATCATCAGACCGCAGAACGCGAGGACCGTGATCAGCGCACCGGCGCGGAACGCCTTGCTGCGCCAGACCATGCCGACGCGACGGGGCCGGTAACGCCACTGGCCTCGCTCCGGGACGGCGCCCAGGAACTCGTCGAGCTTCTGCCCCTCGAGAACCGGGACGTCCGGCTGCTGGTGCTGCACGGACCCCTGGTACACCCGACGACCCTAACGAGAGCCACTGACACCTGGCCATGCCGCGATGACGGGCCGTGGCTGATCAGCGACGGGTGAACAGCACGTCGTGCACGACGTGGCCCTTGTCCAGGCCCTGGCCCTCGAAGCGGGTCAGCGGCCGGAACGCGGGCCGCGGCGCGTAGCCGCCGTCCGCCTGGGTGTTCTCGTACAGCGGGTGGGCCGTCAGGACTTCCAGCATCTGCTCCGCGTACGGCTCCCAGTCCGTCGCGCAGTGGACGAGCGCGCCCGGCTTCAGTCGCCGGGCCACCAGGTCGAGGAACTCGGGCTGGATCAGCCGCCTCTTGTGATGCCGCTTCTTGGGCCACGGATCGGGGAAATACACCCGGAGCCCGTCCAGAGCGGCCGGCTCCAGCATCTCGCGGAGCAGGATGATCGCGTCGCCGTTGGCGACACGGACGTTGGACACCCCGGCCCGGTCCGCGAGACCCAGCAGATTGCCCTGGCCGGGGGTGTGGACGTCGACGGCCAGGATCCCGGTGCCGGGGTCGTCGGCCGCCATCTGCGCCGTGGCCTCGCCCATGCCGAAGCCGATCTCCAGGACCACCGGGAGGCCGTCGAACAGGGTGGGGAGGTCGAGGACGCCCTTGCCGTCGATGTCCAGACCCCACGTGGGCCACAGCCGCTGGAGGGCCTCCTCCTGGCCGGCGGTCACCCGGCTGCGGCGGGGCTGGAAGCTGCGGATGCGGCGCTCGTGGTGCGAGCCCGCCGGATCGGCCGCCGGGCCGCCGGGGAAGCGGGGCTCCTGGCGCAGCCTGCGCTGTCGCTCGAAGGAGGCGGCCCGCCGCTCGGCGGCGTCCGCGTCCGGCGAGGCGTCGGGACCGGTCTCCGGCGCGCCGCCGGGCGTCTCCGCGGCGGGGCCGGGCGTCTCTGGGGTGGGGTTCAGGGGCTCAGACACAATGACCCGATTCTACGGCGGGAGGCGCCCACCCCGTCGCCCGAGCCCGCAGCAGGGCCCGTCGTGCCACCTCCCTCCCGATGGGCAGGGACGCGGTCGCGGCGGGTGACGGGGCGTTCAGCACGTGCACCGTGTGCGGGGCGTCCCGGATCAGGAAGTCGTCCACCAGCGTGCCGTCCCGCAGGACCGCCTGGGCCCTGACCCCGGCCGGGGAAGGCCGCAGATCGGCCTCCGTCACCTCGGGCAGCAGCCGCTGGACGGCCCGGGTGAACGCGCTCTTCGACAGGGATCTGTGGACCTCGCCCGCCCCGTACCGCCAGTGGCGCCGGGCGATCCGCCAGGCGCCGGGCCAGGCCAGGGTGGCGGCCAGCTCGCGCGGGTTGACGACCGCCCGGCCGTATCCCTCGCGGGCCAGGGCCGGCACCGCGTTCGGACCGACGTGGACCGTGCCGTCGACGCCCCGGGTCAGATGGACCCCGAGGAACGGGAAGGCCGGGTCCGGCACCGGATAGACGAGACCGCGCACCAGCTCCGGTCTGGCCAGCTCGTAGTACTCCCCGCGGAACGGCACGATGCGCGCGTCCGGGTCGTCACCCGCGAGCCGCGCCACCCGGTCGCTGTGCAGCCCCGCGCAGTTGACCAGCACACGGGCCCTGACCACCTGGCCGTCGGCCGTGCGCACCGCGACACCCCAGGGGCGCCGGTCCACGGCGACGACCTCCGCGCCGTAACGGATCTGTCCGCCGGAGGTGCTCACCTCGGCGGCGAACCGGACGGCGACCGCGGTGAAGTCGCACACCCCCGTCGTCCCCACCCGGATCGCGGCGAGGCCGCGCACCCGTGGTTCGTACTCCGCGATCTGGGCGGGGCCGAGCTCCCGGACCGGCAGGCCGTGCGCCCGGCCGCGCTGCACCAGGGCGTGCAGCCGGGGGAGCTCGTCGCTCCGCGTCGCCACGATCAGCTTGCCCGTCACGGCATGGGCGATCCCGTGCTCCGCGCAGAAGTCCACCAGCTCGGCGGCGCCCCGCACCGCGTAGCGCGCCTTGAGCGACCCCGGGGCGTAGTAGATGCCGCTGTGGATCACCCCGCTGTTGCGCCCCGTTTGGTGCTCGGCGGGGCCCCACTCCTTCTCCAGCACCGTGACCCGGGTGCCGGGCGCGGTGCGCGTGATCGCGTACGCGGTCGACAGACCGACGATTCCGCCACCGATCACCAGCACATCGCAGTCGTACGCCGCGTGCGTCATCATCACGCCACCTCCCACCCCGATAGTGCACTGACCCACTGACAACGGCCTCAAACCAGGGAAGGCGTCTGCGTGGCGTGACGTTCCTTCCCCGGACCCGGCGAGGATCCGACGGAGATCCGGCGATACCGGGGCGTACCGGCGGCTCGGAGCCAGGGGCGCCTAGGCCGGGGCGACGAGGAGCGGACGGGCCCGCTCCCGCAGCTCCGCCACGCGGGGCTCGTCCCCGTACGGCTCCAGGCGGTGCAGCAGGTCGCGTACGTACTCGGTGGTGCGCGCCGAGGAGATGCGTCCGGCCACCTCCACCGCCCGCGTCCCCGCCGCGCAGGCGGCGTCGAGGTTGCCCGACTCCAGCTCGGCGACCGCGGACACGACGAGGCGCAGCCCGTGGGAGCGCACGAACTCGTCGGTGGGTTTCGACAGGGCCTGCTCGGTGAAGCGCCGCACCTGCCGCGGCGCCTTGAGGTCGCGGTAGCACTCGGCGGCGTCGGCGGCGAACCTGTCGTACGAGTAGAACCCGAGCCACGCCGGGTCGGAGTCGCCGGCCCGGGAGCGCTCCAGCCAGCTCTCGGCGGCCCGGAGAGCGGCCCCCGCGGCCGGTGCGTCGCCGGCCTTCGCATGGGCGCGCGCCTCCACGAGCCGGAAGAAGCTCATGGTCCGCGCGGTGGCGAGCCCGCGGTTGCGCTCGACCGCGGCCTGCGCGAGGTCGACGCCCTCGTCGGCGAAGCCACGGTAGGTCGCCTGCAGGGACATCGACGCCAGGACGTATCCGCCGAGGGGGACGTCGGCGGCGGCACGGGCCAGGCGCAGCGCCTGGATGTAGTAGCGCTGGGCGGCCTCCTGCTGGCCGGTGTCGAAGGCCATCCAGCCGGCGAGCCTGGTCAGCTCGGCGGAGGCGCCGAAGAGCGCCCTGCCCACCTCGTCGCTGTAGGAGCCCAGCAGGAGCGGGGCGGCGTCGACCCGTAAGCACTCCGGGACCATGGAGGAACGCCAGTCGCCGCCGCCGTACTTGGAGTCCCACCGGCGCGCGTCCTGGGCTGCCTCGCGCAGTTTGGTCACGTCGTTGTGGCCGACGCGCAGCAGCGCGCCGTCGGCAGCGGTGTCCGGGCCGGGCTGGACGGGCACGCCGGGCTGCGCGCCGGGTGCGCCCTCCGTGCCGAGGATCGCGGCCTGGGCGGCGGTCGGGTCCCGGGCGACCGACGGATCGGCGGGGGTTATGAGCCAGCGGGACGCGGGGGTCGCATAGGCGCTCACCGCGAAGGAACCCGCCAGCGACTGCCAGATCCCTCCGCCGCCCCGGCGGCCCGCCAGATCCAGCCGGTACAGATCCGTCGCCGAGCGGACCGCCTCCCCCACGTCGCGGGGGAAGGCGAGACCCACCTCAGGCGCCGGATCGGCGTCGGCCAGCCCGATCTCGTGCAACGGGACGGGACGGCCGAGTTTGGCCCCTATCGCCGCCGCGATGAGATGGGGCGCGGCGCCCTGCGGCACCATGCCCTTGGCGACCCACCGGGCCACCGACGTCTTGTCGTAACGAAGTGTCAGACCGCGCTGCGCTCCGAGGTCGTTGACCCGCCGGGCGAGTCCGGCGTTGCTGATTCCCGCGAGGGCGAGAACCGTGCCGAGCTTCTCGTTCGGCCCGCGTTGCTCCCTGGACATGCGCCACCCCTCGACACACAGACGGCCGCCGCGTCACCGTCAGGCGCGCGGCATTCGTACCGTGTTCTCCCCAGGTACGGTCCCGGGCACTCCGGCCGCACACGCATTTGGCCGAGCCCCGTGGAATATGCCCCCCTGCTGAGAACATCGGTAAACCCAGCGTAGTTCGCCGCATCCCCACCGTTAAGGGGCAGACCTCCGTATGGCGGGAATGTTGTCCGTGCGGTGCGGGGCGTGGGTGCCGTGCTCCTGATGTGTGGCCGTGCGCCCGGCCGTGCGCTCTGGTCCGGCCGTGGCGCAAGCGCTTCGATGGATCCTGCGTGGGTCGGCCCGCTGAACTGGACTCGGCGGGCTGGGGGAGACCGCCGCCCCAATCCCCGCGGGCGGCGAACCGGTCCGGGAGGTGACGAACACCTCCCGGACTGTGCGCCGCACGGGCGGGGTACGGAGAAGCGGTCGTGCGGACCGGCGCACCGGGGGGATGCGCCGGCCCGCACGCCGCCGCACCTCGGGCGGCACCCAGGGGTGGAGCCGTGGACGCCCGGGAGGCCCGCGTACGGCCTCGGGAGGGGCGTGAGGCGGGTGCCAGCGGCCCGCTGCCCCGAGCGAAACACCCGGTTCCACCGCGATCCGAGAATGGCCGAATAGCGCCGGTCGGGCGGACCGTGCCGAAGCCGACCGACTATGGCCGGATTCCGTCTGTTCCGCACCCCGGCCGAGGCGGGGGCCGCGTCCGGGGCCGGATGCCGCAACTCCCGGAAGACCCACTTCCGTTGTGGAGGGGGCGGGCGGAGCCGTGGCCAGGCCCTTGCCAGGGGCGCATGCGCATCCGGTGTGCGCCGCCCGTACCCCCTCCAGGGCGCCGTTGTCGTGGCAGCATGTCCCGCAACGGCGTTCCCGTGTCCTGGTGCGCCGGTTCGTCCACAGCCTGTGGAGGCGGCGATGCGTTGGTTGGTGGGGTGGAGCAGTATCGCCGCGAGCTTCGGCACCGTGGGTGCGGTCGGCCACGCCGGGGAGGAGCGCACCGTTCAGCCGGTGGGCTCCCAACTCCTGTGGGGGGACCCGGATCCGCTCTGGGCGGTGGGCGACTGGCGCCCTGACGAGATCCGCGTCATCACGGTCGCCACTCCCGAGGGAGCACCCACCACCCGCCTCGCCGTCCTCGGCTGCTGCGGGGCCACCGACGAGCAGCTCCGCGTCGGGCTGCTGGCCGCCCGCGGCGGGGCGCTGCGCCATCTCACGGCCTGGTCCGGCAGTTACACGGCCGTCGTGCAGATCGGCCGCCGCATCACCGTCGCCGGAGACCTCGCCGGAGCCCGCCCCGTCTTCCACACGCCCTGGGCCAACGGCACCGCGTACGCCACCGCCGCCCTCCCGCTCGCCGACCTCATCGAGGCACAGCTGGACATCGGCCACCTCGCCGCGCTGCTGGCCTGCCCCGAGACCCCGGAGGCTCTGGGCGACGGCACACCGTACGCGGGCGTGAAGCGGATCCCGCCCGGCCACGCGCTGATCCTCCGCGAGGGCTCGCGCGAGATCACCGGTTACGAGGCGGTGGCCTCGCTCGCCGTGGCGGCCGCCGAGACCGACCCGGTGAGCGCCGTCGAAGGCGTACGGGACGCGCTCGTCGACGCCGTACGGGCACGGCTCACGGCCCCCCGCCACGCCCCGGAGACCATGCCGCCCGACCCCGGGCCCGTCCCCGGCATGGGGCCCGCCGAACGCCGCGCGGCCCGAGGAGCGCCCGTACCGGGCATCGGCGCCGACCTCTCCGGCGGCAGCGCCTCCGCCACGCTCGCCCTGCTGGCCGCGGGACTGCCCGGGCTGCCGGGCACCGTGCTGGGCCATGGCACGGGGGCGGGTGAACGGCTCCTCGCCGTCACCTTCAACGACCTGTCCACGCAGGGCCGCGAGGACGAGCTGGAGCGAGCCCGGGTCATCGCCGCCAACCCCCGTCTGCACCACGTGGTCGTGGCGGCGGGCGAGGAGGCCCTGCCGTACGCCTCCCTTGAGAGCGGCCCGCTCACGGACGAGCCCGCCCCGTCCCTCGTCGTCGCCGAACGCCACCGCCGCCGGCTGGCCGCGGGCAGCGCGGACCACTTCGTGGGCCACGGCGCCCGTCAGGTCCTGGACGCCCACCCGGCGCGGCTCGCCGACCTGCTCATGGACCGGCGCAGACGCCACCTGCTGCGGCCCGTCGCCGCGCTCGCCAGGGCCGAGGGGCCCTCCACACACTCCCTGTTCGTGCCGCTGGCCGTGTACCGGGCCGCCCGCAGGCTGGCCCGTACGTCGTACCGCACCGGGCTCGAGACTGCGGCGTCCCTGCTGCCCGACGCCAACCGTGACGCCCCCGACCTCGACACCCCGGCCGACGCCTCGCTCGCCTCCCTCGCCTGGTCCCGGCCGGGGCCGGCCGCGCGCTGGCTCACCGGGGAGGCGCTCGCGGAAGTATCGGTTCGCCTCCAGGAGGCGGCCGTCCGGCCCGCCTCGGTCCAGCGCCCCGGGGAGGCCAGGGCCCGCGCGGCGCTGGCCCGGCACGCGGCCGACCAGCGGATCCTGGAACAGGCCGCGGAGATCCGCAGCCAGCGGCTGCACGCCCCCTACCTCGACAACCAGGTCGTACGGGCCGCCCGCGCCCTCCCGGAATCGCTGCGGGTCCAGCCGGGCGCCCGCGCCGCGATCCTGCGCCGGGTCCTGGCGGGCGCCGGTATCCACGACCTGCCGCCCGGTTGGGGCACGCCGTCACAGGCCACCTCGAACGCCGCCGGACGCATCGGCCTGCGCGCCGCCCTCCCGGATCTGATCGCCCTCTTCGACGCCCCGCTGCTGGCCGACGCGGGACTGATCGAGGCACGCGTCGTACGCAAGGCACTGCGCGCGGCCTCCGAGGGTGAACCACTGCCCCTGGACGGCCTGGCCGAGCTGGCGTCCACGGAACTCTGGCTCCGCCGCCTGGTCACCCGCCGGGGCACCTGCTGGACCGGCACGGCGGCCCCGCGGCAGCGAGCGGTGGCGGGCGGAGTCGTCCCGGCCCGCCGCACCCTGCAGCCCTGAGCGCACTTCGCCCGTGCCCGCCGGGGACACAATGACCAGGTGCGGCATCTGATCCTGGGCATCACCGAGGCGCGCGACGAGCACGGCGGCGCGCGGCTGCGCACCCCGAGGCCGCCGAAGGGCTCAGCCGCAGCTGATGCGCGACTGCGCCCAGTCGGCCAGCGCCACCCCGCCGAGCGGCCCCGACGGCTCCACGGCGAGCCGGATGGTCCGGCGCCCCGCGATGCCGACACTCACCGGAACGGCGGGCTCACCGCCCCGCAGCACCGGGGACCGCCACAGCGGCGTTCCGTCGTCGTCACGCACCGAGAAACGCACGGCGCCGATCCCCAGGGTCAGATCGTCGACCCCCACCATCGCTTCGTAGCGGGTGCACGCCCGGTTGAGCTGCACCGCGACCGAGGAGGTGGAGGGGGCGGTCACCCCGTGGGCGTACGTCGTGGAGGCGATCGACAGCCCGTCGCGCTGCCAGAACACACCGCTGCTCCGGCCGAGCAGGATCTCCGGGCCCGTGTGATCGCCGGTGAGGGAGTACGCCAGCTGGTTGACCTGGTAGACCTCCGGCGCCGGCGGCGGTGGTTCCTCCGGGGCGGAGGGGGTCGGGGCCGGGGTGGGCGGGGGAGGCGGTGCCGGCTTCTCCGAAGGCGTCGGCGTCGGTGTCGGTGTGGGGGTCGGCGTCGGGGTCGGCTCCGGGACGGGAGGTGTCTCGGGCGCCGGTGCGGCGGGCGGGGCCGGTGGCTCGGGGCTCGGTGTCGGCTCCGGCGGAGGAGTGGGGGCGGCGGGTGCCGCGACCGGCGGCTTGGCCACCGGCTTCTCCTCCGGCGCGGGCCGGTCCTCGCCGGCCAGGGCCCATACGAGGCCGGCGGCCGCCACCGCGGCCACGGCGGCCGCGATCCCCGCCTTCAGCGGAGCCCCGATCCCTTCCGAGGCGGCGGCCCCGCCCGCCGTTCCTCCACCGGAGGACGCACCGCCCGTGGCAGCGGCAGCGGCCCCTGCGCCGGCCGCCCCGGCCGCGCCGCCCGCCACGATGCCGGCCGCCTTGAGCGAGTAGCCGGCGGCGAACCAGCCGATGACGGCGACGGGAAGCAGCGCCGGGATGCCCGCGTTGACACGGTCCAGCTCACCGGCGGCGAGCCGGCACTTCGCGCACTCGTCCAGATGCTTGCGCAGCCCGCGCTCCGCCCGGGTCCTGAGACCGCCCCGGGCATGGGCGCCCAGCCGGTCGGCGTACCGGGCGCAGTCACCGCCGGCTGTCAGTGACTGGCTCACATGGGCCTGCAGATAGGCCTGCTTGAGCCCTTCGCGGGCCCGGACGGCCAGCACCGCGGTCGCATTGGCCGTCAGGCCGAAGAGGGGGGCGACCTCGCTCGGCGACTCCTCCTCCACGGTGGTGTGCCACAACACGGCCTGCCAGCGCTCCGGCAGGCTGCGGAACGCCTGCATGGCCATCGACCGGTCCGCCTCGAGCATGGCCAGCACATCGGCGCCGAGATCGAGGGTGTCGGCCTCCGACAGCTCGGCGGAACGGGTGGCCTGGGCGGCGAACACCGCGAAGTCGTCGACGAGATGTTCGCGCTTCGCGCTCCTGGTCCACGCGGCGGCGACATGACGGACAGCCGTCATGAGGTAGGCCCGGACGGCTTCCCGCGGCCCCTTGCCGCCGCGCACCGCCTGCAGCGTCCTGGCGAAGACCTCGGCCGTCAGGTCGTCGGCGGTGTGCGCGTCCCGGCAGCACGTGCGGGCGTAGCGGCGCACCGCACCGGAGTGGCGGCGGAAGAGCTCCTCGTACGCCTCGTCGTCGCCGGCCCGCATGCCCTGGACCAACTGCGCGTCGGAGGGGCCGAGATCGGCCGACCCGGTGCGCCCCTCGCGCTGCAGAGGGACCGCGTACGCGGCATCGGTCTCCGCGGCGGTCTCCGACGGCGCCCCGTCATCGGCGGAGGCCGGCGGCCACGGGCCGGGCAGCACCGTGCCGCCGCCCTCCTTGCCCACCGCGCCGATACCGTCGGACGGTTCTTCCTGCTGCGCTTCACCGCTCATCGCGGAAGCCCCCGTAATACACCTGCGGACCCGAATACCGGGGCAACAGTGCCACAGAGCCACGCGACGACGAGGCCCGGAGCGGGAGCAACCACTCGTCCGAGGTGTCTTCCCCTGGCCCGGGGGTGACATGGACCCGACGGGGAAGGAGCAACGCCCCGCCCGCGGCCACCCAGACGTCCGCCCGGGTGGCCGCACGGCGCCTGCGTAGGAAGGCCTGCGCGGACGCGTGGCGCGCCCGCGTAGGAGGGCCTGCCCCGGACGCGCGGCGTCCCCGCGTGCAGGAGCGTCTACGCCGGGCGGGAGCGGAGCCCCTCCAGGAGGATGTCCAGCAGCCGGGCCGAAGCGGCGGCCTGGTGAGCGGGGTCCGGCAGAGCCGGAGCCGCCGTGGCGATGACCAGCAGGACATCGCCCACCGTCACATCGCCCCGCAGCTCACCCGACTCACGGGCCCGGTCCACCAGCCTGCCCACGACCTCGAGCAGCTCCGCCGCCCCGGGGTCGTCACCGATCCCCTCCTCGTCGGAGTGCCCGCCGGCCATCTGGAAGCCGGGCTGTCCCACTCCCTGCCGCTGATGCGGGACGCGCGTCTCGCTGTCGGCCGCACCGGGGCCCGGTATCGCGGCCTCATCGTGTTCCGCCCCGACACGCAGCACCTGCGGCGGCAGCAGCCGTCCCGCGCCCGACGCCACCGAGGTGCGCAGGAAGCGGGAGAGCGCCGACCACGGCTCGTCCTCCTGGCCCAGGGCCGAGCGCGCCTGATCGGTCAGCCGAGCGGTCTCCTCCTCGGCTATCCGGCGCACCAGGACGTCCTTGCTCGGAAAGCGTCGGTAGACCGTGCCGACGCCGACCCGTGCGCGGCGTGCCACGTCCTCCATCGGGGCGCCGTAACCCAGCTCGCCGAACACCTCACGCGCGGCGCGCAGGACGTGTTCGAGATTGCGCTGTGCGTCCACGCGGAGCGGCGCGGAACGGGACGTGCCACCCGTCGCTCCTGTCCCGGCGACCGCACCGACCGCTGCCACGGGGCTCAGCCGCCCCTGGTCCTCGGCAGAAGAGGTGACAGGGCTCGAAGAGGTGACAGCGCTCGGCCCATGCAAATCCTGAATGTGCATAACTTCCCCCGGTTATGACGTCTCCCCCCGGAGACTTCCCCGCCGTATCAGCCGGCGTGTGGACCTTCGTCCGAATCCGACACCCCGACGGGGTACGAACATAGTTGAGCCCGGGTCAATTCAGAAGGGGGTAGTTCCGCACGGAGCGCCCCCCGATCGGAGCAAGGACCGGTTGGACCCTGATTCGCCCCCCGAGGACCCGCCCCGCCGCCGCACCTGACCTGCGCAACTCCGCAAACGGGCAGGGGCACGGCGCCGCCCGGTGATCGAAGAGCTCCGGTCACACAATTTGCCGGGCCTGTGGACAAACACCGGACTCCGTTGCGTCATGGGAAGGTGATGGCACCAGATTCCCGAGGGGCACCCCCCGGCACCCGGCCGAGCGTGCGCATTCTCGTCGTCGGCGGCGGCTACGTAGGGATGTACACCGCGCTGCGTCTCCAGCGGAAGCTGCGACAGAGACTGAAGAGCGGCGAGGCCGAGATCGTGGTGGTCACGCCCGAGCCCTATATGACGTATCAGCCCTTCCTGCCGGAGGCCGCCGCCGGTTCGATCTCCCCGCGCCATGTCGTCGTCCCCCTGCGCCGGGTCCTGAAGAACTGCACGATCGTCATCGGTGAGGCGGAACGCGTCGACCACGCCAAGCGCACCGTGACGGTCACGACGCTCGCCACCGGCGAGGACGGCACCGGCGCCCTCGAGATCCCGTACGACGAGATCGTCCTCGCGCCCGGATCCGTGTCACGCACCCTTCCGGTCCCCGGCCTCGCCGACTTCGGCATCGGCTTCAAGACCGTCGAGGAGGCCATCGGACTCCGGAACCACGTCATCGAACAGATGGACATCGCCTCCGCCACCCGCGACCCCGCCATCCGCGACGCCGCGCTCACCTTCGTCTTCGTCGGCGGCGGGTACGCCGGTGTGGAGGCGCTCGCTGAGCTCGAGGACATGGCCCGCTACACCTCGCGGTACTACCACAACATCAAGCCCTCGGACCTGCGCTGGATCCTGGTCGAGGCGACCGGGCGGATCCTGCCCGAGGTCGGCGAGGCGATGGGCAAGTACGCCGTCAGGGAGCTGCGGGGCCGCAATATCGACGTACGGCTCGACACCCGCCTGGACAGCTGCGAAGGCCGGGTCGCCGTCCTCAGCGACGGCTCACGCTTCCCGACCCGCACCCTGGTGTGGACCGCGGGCGTCAAACCCGCCCCGATCCTCGCCGCCACCGACCTCCCGCTCACGGAGCGCGGCCGGATCCGCTGCACGGCCACGCTCTCGGTCGACGGCGCCGAACACGCCTGGGCCGCCGGTGACGCGGCGGCCGTCCCGGACCTCACCTCTTCCGAGCCCGGCACGGACACCGCGCCGAACGCCCAGCACGCGGTGCGCCAGGCCAAGGTCCTCGCGGACAACATCCTGGCGACGCTCGCCGGCCGGCCGGCCGAGGACTACCGGCACTCCTACGCCGGATCCGTCGCCTCGCTCGGACTGCACAAAGGCGTCGCCCACGTCTACGGGCGCAAGCTCAAGGGCTACCCGGCCTGGCTGATGCACCGCGTCTACCACCTCAGTCGCGTACCCACGTTCAACCGGAAGGCGCGCGTCCTTGCCGAGTGGACCCTGGCCGGACTCTTCAAACGAGAGATCGTCTCCCTCGGGTCGCTCGAACACCCGCGCGCGGAGTTCGCCCTCGCCGCCCGGGGACACGCGCACCCGGGACCTCCCGGAGACACCCCGCCGAAGAACAGCAGGCCACCGGACACGTCCGGCTGATCCGCGGATCCCCGCGCACCGGAACGCCCCGGGGAGGAACGTAATTCAGCGGATGGACCGACTGCCGTACGGCAACTGTCAGTACGGTCGGTCACACTGGGCGTGTGACCATAGGTGGGCTCACACCTGCACAGAGTTACCCAGCAGGCAGTCACCTACAGTGACCGGCAGCGAAGACCACCACCACGAAGAGGCCCGGCCGCGCGTTCCCGGAAGCCAGGCCCCGGCACCCCGGCCCGGCATGCGGGCCGACAGGGGACCACCGGCCACAGGACCAGCAGAAGAAGCAGCTCGCCCGAGCGGACCAGACCGACACACGAGGCCAGAAATTCCGTGAACTTCACGCGCTGGAGCGCCCGCCTTCCCGGAACGCAGCGTCGAGCCGCCGCGCGGGACGACCACAGTTCCGTACCCGCCGCCCGCGCCGAGTCCGTAAGGCCGAAGGCCGCGGTCACCCCGCCGGAGGACACCTCGGAACCCCCTGCCCCCGCCCCGGGCCCCTCGCTGGAAGCCCTGCCGGCACGCGAGCTCCTCGGCCGGCTCCCGGCCCCCGTCGCGCTGCTCCACGGGCCCGAGCACCGGATCACCTACGTCAACCCCGCCTACACCTCGGCCTTCGGCCCACGCCCCTGCGGCGCACCCGCGGCCGAGGCCATGCCCGAGCTGGACGAGCTCAGCGTGCTGCCCCTCATGGACCAGGTCCTGCGCAGCGGCACTCCGCGTACGGTCAAGTCCCGCAAGGTCCTGGCAGGCAGCTCGTACACGGTGACCTGCACCCCCGTGGCCCTCGGCGACCCGGACGGACCCGACGGGGAGGCGGGCGTCCTCGTCTACGCCACCGATGTCACCGACCACGCCGAGGCGGCGGAGAGACTCCGCGCCAGCGAGCGCCGCCACCGTGAAACCGCCGTCACCCTCCAGCGCTCCCTGCTCCCGCAGGACCTCGAACAGCCGGACGACCTGCGCATCGCGGCCACCTACCAGCCGGGCGGCACGGACGCGGCCGTCGGCGGTGACTGGTACGACGTCATCACCCTGGGCGCAGGACGGACCGCGCTCGTCATCGGCGACGTGATGGGACGCGGCGTGCGGGCCGCCGCCGTCATGGGCCAGCTGCGCACCGCCGTCCGCGCCTACGCGCGCCTCGACCTTCCGCCGCACGAGGTCCTCCAACTCCTCGACGTGCTCGCCGCCGAGATCGACGCCAGCCAGATCGCCACCTGCGCCTACGCCGTCCACGACCCCAACGAGGGTCACCTCGTCCACGCCTCCGCCGGGCACCTCCCGATCCTCGTGTGCGACGAGGACGGCACGGTCCACCGTGCCGAGGACCCGACAGGACCCCCGCTCGGCACCGGAGGCTGGGTCCACACGTCGGGAACGATCCCTCTGCCGCCCGGCTCCACGGCGGTGCTCTACACGGACGGCCTGGTCGAACGCCGTGGCGAGGACATCGACGAGGGCGTGGCCGCCCTGGAACGCGCCCTGTCGGGCGCCAAGGGATCGCCCCAGGTGGTCTGCGACCGGCTCATCCGGTCCCTGGGCGTCACCGCGGAGCACGACGACGACGTGGCGGTCCTCGTCGTCCAGCACCCCGCTCGTGCGGGAGCGAGCGCGGAGCTCTTCCACAACGCCTCACTCGAACTGCACGGCGGCATCGAGGCCACTCCCAGGGCCCGCGCCTTCGCGACAGGGGTCCTGGCGTCCTGGCGTTTTCCCGTGGCCCTCTGCGACCTGGGGGTCCTCGCTGCGAGTGAGCTCGTGGCCAACTCCCTCCAGCACGGCACCCCGCCCATGCGCCTCGGCCTGCGCCGGACCGACCGCCGCCTGATCATCGAGGTGACGGACGGGGACGACCACCTGCCGCGCCGCCGCCGCGCCGAACCGGCCGACGAGGCGGGACGCGGCATCTCCATCGTGGCGACCATCGCCACGTCCTGGGGCAGCCGTCGCACCCCCGGTGGCGGCAAGGCCGTCTGGTGCGAATTCGCGCTCCCGGACTGACCCCGCCTCAGCGCACGACGGTGGGTGCGGTGACCGGCTCGCTCTCCGGCAGCGACACGGCGACCACCCGGGACGGCACCGCCGTGAGCGACGGCTTGTCCTGTACGGGAGTGAGCTGACGGCCCAGCTTGAGGGCCAGCACGGTGATGCCCAGGGAGAACAGCACGAAGGTCACGATGTACGGCCCGTGCAGCGCCGCCCCCATGGGACCGCCCACGGCGGGCCCGACGGCCAGGGCCAGCTGCTTCACCAGGGCGAAAGCCGAGTTGTACTGACCGACCATGGCCTCCGGCGCCAGATCCGCGACGAGCGGCGCCACCGTCGGCGACAGCATCGACTCACCCAGCCCGAACAGGGCGTACGTCGAGATCATCGCGGCCGTCGCCATGGTCTGGCTGCCGTGGCCGAGGCCCGCGTACCCCGCCACGATCCAGGCGAAGGCCCAGATCAGACCGACCCACGCGATGATCCTGCTGCGCCGGCGCCGTTCCACGAGACGGAGCACGACGAACTGCGCGACGACGATGACCGCGGTGTTGGCGGCCAGCGCGATACCCAGCGTGGACGGGGCGATCCCGGCGGCCTCGGTGCCGTAGGCGGCGAGACCGGACTCGAACTGCCCGTAGCAGGCGAAGAAGATCACGAAGCCCAGCACGCACAGCTGCACCATGGCCCTGTGCGAGAGCAGCACCCGCAGCCCCGCCTTGGGCGCCGTGCCGTCGGCGGGCGTCGCTTCCGCGAGGGAGGGGGAACGCGGCATGCGCACCGTGGCCGCGACGACACCGAGCACCACGAACATCGCGGCCTCGATGAGGAACAGCAGGGTGAAGCTCGACGGGCGGTCGACGTCCACGAGCTGCCCGCCCACCAGGCCACCGATGCCGAGGCCGAGGTTCTGCAGGAAGAACTGCATCGCGAAGGCACGGGTACGGGTCGATGCGCTCGAGCACCACACCAGCATCGTCGCGAGGGCCGGCTGCATGACGGCGGTGCCGGCGCCGAGGACCGCCGCGGAGAGCACGGCGGAGGTCACGCCGTCCGAGATGCCCAGCGCGCATGCGCCCACAGCGGCCGCACCGGCGGCCACGATCAGCACCGGCAGGGGGCCGCGCCGGTCGATGGCCCGCCCGGTGAACGGCAGCACAGCCAGCGCCGCCATGGCGAAGACGGCCAGCACGACACCTGCCGTACCGGCACCGAGATCCCGCACCTGCGCCACGTAGACGTACAGATACGGGACGGTGAACCCGAGGCCGAACGCGCTCAGCGCGCTCCCCACCTGGATCCGCCGCAGCGCTGCACCCATCTCCCTGGTCACACTCACCTACCTCAAAACACGACTTTCCAGAACACGGACTCGTAGACTTTAACACTAAAGTTAGACTCTGAACTCTTCACCTCGAAGGACTTCGAAGGCGATGGAGAGCGTGCGATACTGCCCGCCATGTCTGACACCACCGAGCAGCCCGAGCTCCAGGAGCCGAGCCTCGACGAGCAGATCGCCGCCTACCAGCGCGAGTTCCGGGACCTCGACCCGCAGGTCGAGCAGATCGTCTCCGCGCTGGGGAGGCTGAACCGCCGGATGAATGTCGCGTACGGCAGACAGGTCGCCGCCCTCGGCATCAGTAACGCCGAGTGGGAGGTGCTGAAGACCCTGGTCCTCTCCGGCACCCCGTACCGGCTGGGGCCGGGCGAGCTCGCCAAGCGTCTCGGCCTCACCCCCGCCGCGATGACCCACCGCATCGACCGCATGGCAGGCGAGGGCCTCGTCACGCGGGACAGGGACGAGAACAACCGGGTGCGCGTCATCGTGGAGCTCACCGACGAGGGCCGTACGAAGTGGCTCGAGGCGATGCGGATGGCCACCACCTTCGAGGAGGACCTTCTCCAGGACCTCTCGGGCACCGAGCGCGGAGCGCTGGGCGAGATCCTGATCCGGCTCCTGCGCCGTGTGGAACACGAACAGCCGGACGCCGGTGGCCGGCTGACCGACCTTGACTGACGGTCAGCCGGGGCGGGGAGGGGGGCTTGACAGGCCTCCCTCGCTTCCGTAAGGTTCTTCGAGTTGTCACGGAGCCGGTACGGTTCTGCGGCAGCCGATCCCGCCGCGAATGCGGCAACCAAACTCAGCACGGTCTCCCAGCGGGGAGAATTTCGGCATGCCCGGAATTCAATGCGCAGGCTCGATTATGAGCCGCCGGGAAAATCCGCTAGAGTTTGAGCGTCGGAACGGCCCAACAGCCCGGAAGACAAACCCCGCTGACTGGGAATCAGGTCCGAAAGGATCTGATAGAGTCGGACTCGCCGGAAAGGGAAACGCGAAAGCGAAGAACTGGAAAGCGATTGAGCAGGAACCCGCTTCGGCCGGGAATCGGACACGAAAGAGTCTGATAGAGTCGGAAACGCAAGAACGAAGGGAAGCGCCCGGAGGGCCCCGGTGAAACGGGACCGAAGGAAGCGTCCGTTCCTTGAGAACTCAACAGCGTGCCAAAAGTCAACGCCAGATATGTTGATACCCCGGCCTGCTTCGGCAGGTTGGTGGTTCCTTTGAAAAGTCCTGCTGGTCCTTCGGGTCCGGTGGGCAACAACAGCGAGGACGCTGTGAACGACCGGTCTTATTCCGACCTGGTCGTTCCGCTCTCGTGTTGTGATCCCGATTACGGGAAAACATTCACGGAGAGTTTGATCCTGGCTCAGGACGAACGCTGGCGGCGTGCTTAACACATGCAAGTCGAACGATGAAGCCCTTCGGGGTGGATTAGTGGCGAACGGGTGAGTAACACGTGGGCAATCTGCCCTTCACTCTGGGACAAGCCCTGGAAACGGGGTCTAATACCGGATA
>NZ_JBFBLO010000004.1:0-464934 GCF_040686735.1 Streptomyces sp. NPDC079167
GCCTCCGCCCGCCCCACCCTCGGGCCCGGTTCACCGGGCGCCCCCGCCCCCTCGCGCGAGGGGGCGGGCTCGCCCGTTCGAAGGCGGTGAGGCGCTACCTCACCGACCGCAGCTGCTCGGGGGCGACCAGACGCGGGGGCACAGGGGACGCGCCGGGAGCCCGGTCGGCGGGGGCGCCGCTCAGCGCACCGTCCATGTATCCGAGCAGGGCCTCGCCGATCGGGTCCGGCAACGGCGTGCCGTCCTCGCCGAACCGCTCGTACTTCATCAGGTTGTAGCCGATCGCGGCCTGGTGGCGTCCGTCCTCCGTGGACAGCGCCCAGGTCCCGGCCCCGAACACGCCACCGTCGTGGCCCCAGTACCAGCCGCCGCTCGGCATCTTGAGCGCGTACAGGCCGAGGCCGTACCGCATCGCCGCCTCCTGTCCGGGAGCCGGCTCGTAGCCGGGAACCGTCGTCTTCATCTCCCGCAGCTCCGCCGCGCCGAGCAGCTTCCCGCTCAGGAGCCGGCGGTAGAAGTCGTTGAGGTCGCTCATCGTGGAGACCATCGCGCCGGCCGTCCCGGCCCAGGACATGTCGTAGACGCTGTAGTCCCGTGCCGGCTCGATGGTTCCGTAGAACGACTCGTACATCTTGGCGTGCGGCCCCGAAATGCGGGCGGAGCGCGGGAAGTACGTGTGCCGCAGCCCGGCCTTGCGGATGACGTTCCTGGTGATGTACGACTCCGCGTCCTGGCCCGTGACCTTCTCCAGCAGCAGACCGGCGATGATGTAGTTGGTGTTCGCGTACGAGTGGGTGCCACGCGGCGCCTGCGGCTCGGCCGCCAGCCCGAGGCGGGCCAGCTCCTCGGGGTCCATCCTGCGGAACCGGCCTTCTTCCAGGGCCTGTCCCGGGTCCGTCACCAGCTTGGGGAAGGCGGGCAGTATGTAGTCCGCGATGCCGCTCGTGTGGTTGAGCAGCATCCGCACCGTCACCTCCCGGCCCCGCTCGCCCGGCACCAGTTCCGGGAGGTAGTCGCCGACCGGGGCGTCCAGGTCTATTCGGCCCTCGGCCACCTGCTGGAGGACGGCCACCGAGGTGAAGGTCTTGGTGATGCTGCCGATGCGGTGCTCGTAGTCCGGGCGCATCGGCCGCCCGCTGTCGATGTCGGCGACGCCCGCTGCTCCGCGCCACTGCTCGGAGCCGTCCCTGACCGATGAGTAGGCCCCGTACATCCCCGCCTGGTGGAACGCCTCCAGGGAGGCGCGGAGTGCCTGCCGGTCGAGGGCGGACGCGACCGGGGCGGACCCGGTGGCAGCGGCCTGCGGTGGGGGAGCCGCCCCGGCCGGAAGCGCACCGACCGCGAGCGACAGCAGCGCCGCCGATGCCACGGCGGCCAGACGCGGTCCTCGGCGGCCGGGGCGGAAGTGCGGTCGGGCGTCAGGCATGGTCGGATCCCGTCTCGTCAGGTGTGCGTGGCAGGGCTCCTCATCCTCTGCGCGTCACACCGGTCATCCATCCTCCCTGGGAACGACCTTGTACACGGGAAGAGATGACGTTTGTCAGGTGTCGGCCTGTCCGGAGCGGGATCATCCGGAACCGATACCGTCGTGCACCCGAGTTGAGGGCGACGTAGATGTCCCGTCGGCGCTCCAGGTTCGCCTGGGCGTTCGTCGATGTGCCGCTTGGTCCGTTCGGAGCGCTGCTGGAGTCGAACTCCTGGCGGCGCGAGCGTGTGCTGACCCATGCGGTGGTGACCGGCGCCGGCAGGGTGTCCAGCCGCTGCCGGCCGTCCCAGGGGTCAGCCGGGGTGCGAGCCGCCTGCGGCGTCCGCCGACGCCCGCGTCCCGTCCGTGGCCCGGCCGCGCATCGACAGCAGCAGGGTCAGGGCCGTGCCGACGACCGCCCAGGCGGAGAGCACCAGCAGGGGGCCGGTGACCGCGTTGCCCTTGAAGTACGCGATCGAGCGGGCCACCCAGGTGCCCGCTCCCGGTGGCAGGGCGGGGCCGATCGCCCGCCAGAAGTCCGGCAGCATCGGCAGGGGGAAGGCGCCGCCGGCGCTAGGGTTGCCCGCGATCACGACGAGCAGGACGGCCAGGCCGATGCCGACGATGCCGGTGAGCGCCTCCAGGGCGAGCGTGATCGTGCCGACCGCGAAGACGGTCAGGGCGCCCAGACCGGCCAGGGCCCACACGCTGCCCGGGAGCGCGCCGAGGACCGGGCCGATGATCACCGCGCCGCCGATGCCGCCCGCGATCGAGTACAGCGCCATGACCGCGGTGCGGATCACCGCGCGCTGCCGGTTGGCCGGCTTGGTGCCCGCGCTGATCGCCAGGATCGAGGCGCAGAGGTAACCGCCCACGCACCAGCCCACGACCAGGTAGAACGACGAGAGGCCGTCGAAGTCGTCCGGGGAGGCGGGTGCCACGTCCTCGGCCCGTACGGTGCGCTGCCGGGGCGCCTCCGCCTCCTTGATGATCTTGGTGAGTGAGGTGGCCAGCACGGTGCCGCCCCCGGACGCGACGAGCACGGTGTCCGTCGTCCCGGCCGGGCTGACGATCAGGGCGCCGTCGATCTCGCGGTTCTGGATCTGCCGGCGGGCCTCGCCCTCGTCGGCGACCGCGCGCGGATCGAGTGGCCCGCCCGGCAGATCACCCAGCTGGGTGACGAGCTGCCCGGACACCTGCTGCGGTGCGACGACCCCGAAGGGGACATCCGTCGGGGCGGGCCGGTGCAGCGCGCCGACGTACGAGGCGATGAACAGCAGCTGCAGTGCCAGGACACCGACAACCAGTAGCGCGGCCCGTGCGGTGACGGCGCTCTTCACCTCGTCAGTGAAAGTCATGCCCCCACGGTCCTGGGAGTCCGGCGTTCGCGCAGGCGGGGGCGGGCCGAATGGCGGAGAGGTGGCCCCGCGCCCGGTTATCGTACGAACGTTCGAAACTTGGTCTATGGTGGAGAGCGAGGGGGTGGTGAGTACGGATCGGTCCAGGAGGTGCGGATGCCCGGGTTCACGCATCTGCATACCGTTTCCGGGTTCTCCCTGCGGTACGGGGCGTCGCACCCGGAGCGGCTGGCCGAGCGCGCCGTCGAGCGGGGGATGGACGCTCTCGCTCTGACCGACCGCGACAGTCTCGCGGGTGCGGTCCGCTTCGCCAGGGCCTGCGAGAAGGCCGGGATACGTCCGCTCTTCGGGGCGGAGCTCGCGGTGGCGCCGCAGACCGGCGGAGGAGGGCGTACGCACCGACCGCGCACGCCGGTCCGCGGAGGCGCCTTCGTCGATGAATCCGCACCCCGGGTCACCTTCCTCGCCCGGGACGGCGCCCGAGGCTGGGCCGAGCTGTGCCGGCTGGTCACCGCCGCCCACGCCCCCGGTGCAGGGGACCCGGACGCCGGGCAGCCCCTGGTCGGCCGGGACGCGCTGCCCGCCGAAGGGCTCACCGTGCTGCTCGGCCCCGCCTCCGAGGTGGGCGCCGCGCTGGCCGCGGGCCGGCCCGACCGGGCCGCCGCGCTGCTCGCCCCCTGGCGGGAGATCTACGGCGACGCCCTGCGCCTCGAAGCCGTCCACCACGGCCGCGAGGGCACCGGCCCGGGATCGCTGCGGCTCGCCGCGCGCACCGTCGGCTTCGCCGCCGAGCAGGGGGTGCGGGCCGTCCTGACCAACGCCGTCCGGTACGCCGACGCCGGGCAGGGTCCCGTCGCCGACGTGCTCGACTCGGCCCGCCGGCTCGTCCCCGTCGACCCGCGCCGTTCCCCTCTCGACAGCGGGGAGCGCTGGCTCAAGGACGCCGGCGCGATGCGGGAGACCGCCGAGCGGATCGCCTCCGCCGCGGGGCTCGGACGGGACGCGGGACAGCGGCTGCTCGCGGAGACCCGGCGCACCGCCGACGCCTGCCTCGTCGACCCGGCGGACGACCTGGGTCTCGGCAGCGTCCACTTCCCCGAACCGCACCTCGTCGGCGCCGGCCGGCGCACCGCCCAGCGGGTGCTGGCCTCCCGCGCCGCCGCCGGCATGGTGCGGCACGGCTACGACCGCAGGCGCGACTACTGGGACCGGATGCACCACGAGCTGGACATCATCGCCCACCACGGTTTCGCCTCCTACTTCCTGACGGTCTCCCAGGTCGTCGACGACGTGAAGGGGATGGGCATACGGGTCGCCGCACGCGGCTCCGGGGCCGGCTCCCTGGTCAACCACCTGCTCGGGATCGCCCACGCCGACCCGGTCGAACACGGGCTGCTCATGGAGCGCTTCCTGTCCAAGCGGCGCTTCGTGCTGCCCGACATCGACATCGACGTCGAGTCGGCCCGCCGCCTGGACGTCTACCGCGCGATCATCGGGCGCTTCGGTGCCGAGCGGGTCGCGACCGTCTCCATGCCCGAGACCTACCGGGTGCGCCACGCCATCCGCGACGTCGGTGCTGCGCTCTCCATGGACCCGGCCGAGACCGACCGGCTCGCCAAGGCATTCCCGCACATCCGCGCCAGGGACGCCCGCGCCGCGATGGAGGAGCTGCCCGAACTGCGCGCCGTGGCCGGGCGGAAGGAGAAGTACGGCCGGCTCTGGGATCTGGTGGAATCACTGGACGCACTGCCGCGCGGCATCGCCATGCACCCGTGCGGCGTGCTGCTCTCGGACGGCGCGCTGCTGCGGCGTACGCCGGTCATGCCCACCAGCGGCGAAGGTTTCCCGATGTCCCAGTTCGACAAGGACGACGTGGAGCACCTCGGGCTGCTCAAGCTCGACGTGCTCGGCGTGCGGATGCAGTCGGCGATGGCGCACGCGGTGACCGAGGTGAAGAGGGCCTCGGGACAGGAGGTCGACCTGGACGCCGTGGAGCAGGGCGACCCGGAGACGTACCGGCTGATCAGGAGCGCCGAGACGCTCGGCTGCTTCCAGATCGAGTCGCCGGGCCAGCGCGACCTGGTCGGCCGGCTCCAGCCCGCCACCTTCCACGACCTGGTGGTCGACATATCGCTGTTCCGGCCGGGGCCGGTCGCCGCCGACATGGTGCGGCCGTTCATCGAGGCCAGGCACGGCCGCGCGCCCGTCCGGTATCCGCACCCCGACCTGGAGGAGGCGCTGCGCGACACCTACGGGGTGGTCGTCTTCCACGAGCAGATCATCGAGATGGTGAACATCATGACCGGCTGCGGACGCGGCGAGGCCGACCGGGTGCGGCGCGGGCTCTCCGACCCCGAGTCGCAGGCCCGGATCAGGGTCTGGTTCGCACAGCGGGCGGCGCGCAGGAAGTACGACGCCGAGGTGATCGCCCGTGCCTGGGAGATCATCGAGGCGTTCGGGAGCTACGGCTTCTGCAAGGCGCACGCGGTCGCCTTCGCCGTGCCGACGTACCAGTCGGCCTGGCTCAAGGCGCACCACCCGGCGGCCTTCTACGCCGGGCTGCTCACGCACGATCCGGGGATGTACCCGAAGCGGCTGCTGCTCGCGGACGCGCGGCGGCGCGGGGTGCCGGTGCTGCCGCTGGACGTGAACCGGTCGGCGGCCGCCCATAGGATCGAACTGGTGTCTGGCGACAACGGTGATAAATGGGGATTGCGTCTGGCGCTCTCGGACGTCCACGGCATCAGCGAGGCCGAGGTCGCCCGGATCGAGGCCGGGCAGCCCTACACCTCGCTGCTGGACTTCTGGCAGCGGGCCAGGCCCGGGAAACCGGCCGCCGAACGGCTGGCCCAGGTCGGCGCGCTGGACGCCTTCGGCGCCAACCGCCGGGACCTGCTGCTGCATCTGTCCGAGCTCCACCGCGCCCAGCGGAGCTCCGGGTCCGGCACGGCGGGCGCCCAGCTCCCGCTCGGCGGCGGGCACCGGACCGGCACCGTCGGACTGCCGGACCTCAACGACGCCGAACGTCTCAGCGCCGAGCTCGGCGTCCTCAGCATGGACGTGTCGCGCCATCTGATGGGCGATCACCACGCCTTCCTGAAGGAGCTCGGCGCGGTCTCCGCCCAGCGGCTGCGGGAGGCGGGGCACGGGGAGACCGTGCTGGTCGCGGGGGCCAAGGTCGCCACCCAGACTCCGCCGGTCCGCTCCGGCCGCCGGGTCATCTTCACCACCCTGGACGACGGGACGGGCCTGGTCGACCTGGCCTTCTTCGACGACAGCCACGCCGCCTGCGCGCACACCGTCTTCCACTCCTGGCTGCTGCTCGTGCGCGGGGTGGTCCAGCGGCGCGGCGCGCGCAGCATGAGCGTGGTCGGCTCGGCGGCCTGGAACCTGGCGGAGCTGGCCGAACTCCGCCGCACCGGCGGCCTCGACGCGGTCGCGGCACGGCTGGCGGAGGAGCCCGCCTCCGGCGAGGAAGAAGCACCCGACGACGGCCGCCGCATCCAGCTGCCGACCGGCTACGAGATGAACCCGTGGTCCGATCTCCAGCCCGCCGGCGAAGGGACGCCCACCGGAAGGAAACTGTGGCACCGGAGCCAGGGGAGCGCGGGATGAACGACCAGCCGGCCGTCCTGTGCCTGCGGTTCCGCCGGATCGGCGGCGGACTGCCGGACAGCGCGGGTTACGAGGGACTGCTCGCCCTCCTCGGGGCGTTCACCCCGGTCGTCGAGGCGGCCCCGCCCGGCGCCGCGCTCGCCGATGTCAGCGGCGCGCTGCGCTACTTCGGGCAGGACGCGGCGGGCCTGGCCTCCGTGATCCGGGTGCGGGCCCTCGCCCTGCACGGCGTGGACTGCGCGATCGGGGCGGCCGCCAACCCCATGCTGGCCAGGATGGCCGCACGGCAGGCGGCGCCCGGCACGACCTTCGTGGTGCCCCCCGGGGAGCACGCCGGCTTCCTCGCGTCCAGGCCCGCCGCCGCACTGGACGGCGTCGGGGCGGCGACCGCGCGCACCCTGTGCGGATACGGGCTCGACTCCATCGGCCGGATAGCCGCCGCACCGCTCGCCACCCTGCAGCGGATCACCGGCGTACGGACCGGGCGCGAGCTGTGGGAGCGGGCCAACGGCATCGACCGTACGCGGGTCGTGCCGAACGCCGCCGCCCGGTCGATCGCCGCCGAACGCTCCTTCCCCCGCGACGAACTGGACCCGGAGCAGCACCGCCGCGCGCTCCTCTCGCTCACCGAGGAGCTGGGCGCCAGGCTGCGCGGCGACGGCCAGGTGTGCCGCTCGCTCGCGGTCTCCGTGCGCTACGCCGACCGGACCGGTTACGCGACGCTGACCCGCAGCCGTACGCTCCAGGAGCCCACCGCCCACTCGGCGGCGCTCACCTCGCTCGCGTACCGGATCCAGGACTCGTTCGCCCTGCAGCGGGCGCGGGTGCGGGGGATCGGGCTGCGGGCGGAAGGGCTCCACGACGCGGAACGCGCCGCCCACCAGCTCACCTTCGACCCGGTGGACGAGCGGGCGCGGCGGATCGAGGCGGTGTCCGACAGGCTGCGGGCCAAGTTCGGTCCGGGGGCCGTGAAACCGGGGCGGCTCGCGGCCTGACTCCAGGGCACCGGAATCTTTTACCGACGCGTAACTTCCCCCATGACCTTACCCGTGCGTAACTTGGCATGAGCACGTTGAAAAGACGTCATTCGCTGTGGTCCGGACCGCAGGGCGCACCGACATCGCAACTCCCTTGAGCCGCAAGGAGACCACCCGATGCTGCCCTGGACCCGTGCCCGGCGCTCCCCACGCGCACGCCGCACCCTCGCCGCCCTGCTCCTCACCGTCGCCGCGCTCGTCGCCCCCGCGGCGACCGCGACCGCGGCGGAGGCCGCCGCTCCGTCCCGTGGATGGAACGACTACTCCTGCAAGCCCTCCGCGGCCCATCCCCGGCCGGTCGTCCTCGTCCACGGGACCTTCGGGAACTCGGTCGACAACTGGCTGGTCCTCGCGCCGTACCTCGTCAACCGGGGCTACTGCGTCTTCTCGCTGGACTACGGACAGCTCCCGGGCGTGCCGTTCTTCAACGGCCTCGGCCCGATCGACAAGTCGGCAGGGCAGCTCGACGTGTTCGTCGACAAGGTGCTCGGCGCCACCGGCGCGCCCGAGGCCGACCTCGTCGGCCACTCCCAGGGCGGCATGATGCCCAACTACTACCTGAAGTTCCTCGGCGGGGCCGACAAGGTGAACGCCCTCGTCGGGATCGCCCCCGACAACCACGGCACCACCCTTCTCGGCCTCACCCGGCTGTTGCCGTACTTCCCGGGCGCCGAGGACCTCCTCACGGCGAACACCCCGGGCCTCGCCGACCAGATCGCCGGCTCCGCCTTCATCACGAAGCTCAACGCGGGCGGCGACACCGTGCCCGGGGTCCGCTACACCGTCATCGCGACCCGGTACGACGAAGTCGTGACCCCGTACCGCACGCAGTACCTGGACGGGCCGAACGTGCGCAACGTCCTGCTCCAGGACCTGTGCCCGGTCGACCTGTCCGAGCACGTCGCGATCGGGACCATCGACAGGATCGCCTTCCACGAGGTGGTGAACGCCCTCGACCCGGCGCACGCCACCCCGACCACCTGCGCCTCGGTCGTCGGCTGAGACGCGAGACGTGAGACGGGGCCCCGGAGGTCCGCAGGCCCCGCCGTCACCACCGGTCAGGCGCGGTGCGCGCCGCCCGAGGACCGGCGGCGGACCGAGACGAACAGGGCGCTCGCCCCGAGGGCCAGCGCGGCGGCTCCGCCCATCGCCAGGTACGAGGTGCTGCTGCTGCCACCCGTCTCGGCGAGGGCCTCGTCCGCCGGGGCCGTGGCCGCGGGGAAGGCGGCGACGCTGTTCGGCTCGGGCGCGTTGGCCCCGGTGCTCTCGGGCACGTTCGCCCCGGTGTCCCCGGCCGGGGCCGCCTCGGTGACCTCCGCGCCGGTCGAGGCGTCGTCGTCCCCATGACCGCCGTGCTCGACGGACGACTGCTCCGCGCCCTTCTCGATCTCCTGCTCGGACGGGGCGGACGCGGCCGGTGCCGGCACGGCCGCGACGGAACCGCTGCCGGACCCCTCGCCGCCGAAGACCACGTCGGAGCAGGCGTAGAAGGCCTCGGGGGAGTCCGACCGCTGCCAGACCGTGTAGATCAACTGGCGCCCGGACGCCTCCGGCACGGTGCCGTCGAAGACGTACGAACCGTCCACCAGCTTCGGGTCGGTGGCCTGGGCGAACGGCTTCTCCTCCAGGTCCGACCACTTCAGGGGCCGAGCCGGGTCGTAACCCGCCTTGGTCAGGTACAGCTCGAACGAGCCCTTGTGCGGAGCCGTCGCACGGAACCGGAAGGTGTGGCTGCCCGCCTCCATGGGCGTGGACGGCCAGTCGGCGCGCGGCAGGTCGAGCCCCTTGAACTTGTCGTTGCCCGCGCTGCACAGCTTGCCGTCCGGGATCAGTTCACGGTGCTTGCCCGCCGCGTTGGCGATGTTCACGCCGTTCCAGTCGTACAGCGCCTGGGTCCCGCCCGCCGCGACGGCCGCCTGGCAGGCCGCCGACCGCGGGTTCTCCGGCCCTTCCGCGAAACAGGCCGAGACCCGGCTGACCGGATCGCTCAGCGACCCGTGGGCGGCGGCCGGGGCGGCGGACAGACCGGTCAGCGCGAGCGGTGCGACGCCGAGCGCGACGACGGCTCCGGCGACCCTCTTCGTCCGACGGCGGGCGGTGGTGATGACGGCCATGGTGGTTGGTTCCCCTTCGGCAGCACTGGCTGGAGCTCAGCAACCTAGCCGCCACCAAAAGGACAAAAGCCCCACCCACCTCCCCCTTATGCCCCCCTTAACCTCCCCCTAATAAGGGAAACAGGTCGGTGGGAAGGTGCGGACGCCGAATTCGGGCATTCCGCCCGCAAGGCCGTCCGTAACTTCCCACCGGCCTGGGTCAGACCTGGACGCCCGGAGTGCCGTCCTCCACCACCACGCTGGCGCGGGTGGTGATGGGGGCGTCGGGCTTCGTCACGAAGGGGAGGACGCGGAAGTCGCTCGTCCAGCGGTTCCGGTCCACGGTGACGCGGACGTAGCCGCGCTGGCTGTTGAAGAACTTCATGTGCGGGTTCGCCGCGAGGAAGGTCTCGCCCTGAGCCGTCATGTCCGCGCCGTCACCACCGCTGGTGATCGAGGTGCCCACGAACTCCGAGCCGACGGTCGCCGACTCCGGGTCGGCGTAGTCGCGCTTGAGGTCCCAGGCGTAGTTCTGGTGGCGGTCACCCGTGATCACGACCAGGTTGCGCACCCCGCGGGTGTCCGCCTCCGCGAGGAGCCGGTTGCGCTCGGCGACGTAACCGTCCCACGGGTCCATGAAGACGTTCGTCGCCTCACCCGGGTCCTGGTCGGTCTGGCCCATCGGTGCCTGGTTGCCGAGGATCTGCCAGCGCGCCTGCGAGCGGCTGAAGCCCTTGAGCACCCAGTCCCGCTGCCGGGCCCCGAGCAGGGTCCGGTCCGTGTCGAAGCGGTCGACGCAGTCGGCCGACGAACCGTCGCCGCACGCCTGGTCGTCGCGGTACTGGCGGGTGTCGAGCATGGTGAAGTCGGCCAGCCGGCCGTACGGGAGCCTGCGGTACATCTGTACGTCGGGGCCCTTGGGCAGCTGGGGCCGGCGCAGCGGTGCGTGCTCGTACAGGGCCTGGAAGGCGTCGGTCCTGCGCTGCAGGAACGTCTTCGGGTCCTCGTCGTTCTCGGAGGTCTCGTCCGCCCAGTTGTTCTCCACCTCGTGGTCGTCGAACGTCATGATCCACGGGAAGCCGGCGTGCGCCTCGCGCAGCGGGGCCTCGGACTTGTAGAGGCCGTACTGGAGGCGGTAGCGGGCGAGGTCGAGGGTCTCCGTGTGGAACTTCGGATCGGTCGTCACGCCGCGCTTGTTCGTCTTCACGCCGTACTCGTAGAGGTAGTCGCCGAGGTGCACCACCAGGTCGAGGTCCTCCTGCGCCATGTGGCGGTACGCCGTGAAGTAACCGTCCTGCCAGGCCTGGCAGGAGGCGAAGGCGAACTTCAGCTGCCGGGGGGAGTCCCCCGGAGCCGGAGTGGTGCGTGTGCGGCCCACGGGGGAGATGGCCGAGCCGACCTTGAAGCGGAACCAGTACGTGCGGTCGGGGGCGAGGCCGTGCACCTCCGGGTGGACGGAGTGCGCCAGTTCGGGACTCGCGACGACGCTGCCCCGGCGGACGACCCGGCGGAACCGCTCGTCGAGCGACACCTCGTAGTGCACGCGGACCGGCTTCGCCGGCATGCCGCCGAGGCCGTCCTGGGCGAAGGGTTCGGGAGCCAGGCGGGTCCAGAGCACGACGCCGTCCGACGTGGGATCGCCCGAGGCGACACCCAGGGTGAACGGGTCACCCTTCAGGGCGGGCGCGGCGAACGCGGACTGAGCCTCCCACGCCCCCGTCCCGAGCATCAGCGCGGCGGCTGCCGCCCCGCCGAATCCGAACATCTGCCTGCGGGACACGGAATTCGCGACCACGGGTTACGCCCTCCTCGGTTGATCTGCGCCAACCTCGGACACGCTGCCGGGAATTGATGTCATGTTCACACGCAGCGAATGGCCGGGGGCCGAGCGTTACGTGAACAGGGCAGCGAAACACCTCGGAGGGGAGCGGCTCAGGACACCGCGCGGTAGCGGCGCTCCGGCCGGCCCGTCCCGCCGTAGCGCAGTGACACCTCGGCCCGGCCGGTCTCCGCGAAGTACTCCAGGTAGCGTCGCGCGCTGACCCGGGAGAGGGCGCCCGCCTCGGCGCACTCCGAGGCGGACAGTCCGCCCGGATGCTCACGCAGGACACGTTCGACCAGGTCCGCGGTGTGGGCCGCCAGGCCCTTGGGGAGCTCGCGGGAGCCCGGCGGACGGGTGCCGAAGATACGGTCCACATCCTCCTGGCGGGCTTCCTGGCGGGCCTCGTCCAGCGCGTCCAGGCGGTTGCGCAGCGAGGCCACGTGCTGCAGCTGCTCCTGGAGGGCGGAGCGGTGGAACGGCTTGATCAGGTAGTGCAGGGCGCCCGCCCGCAGGGCCGCCCTGACCACTCCGGCATCGCGGGCGGCGGTGATGAAGAGGGCGTCCGCGCTGTGGGCGTCGCCGTCCCGCTCCTCCGCCGCGCGCAGCTCCCGCAGGACCTGTATCCCGTCCATGTCGGGCAGGTAGACGTCGAGCAGGACCAGGTCAGGGCGTGTTCTGCGGGCCGTCCGCAGGGCCTCGGCGCCCGTGTGGGCCACGCCGACGACCGTAAAACCGTCCAATGCGGACACATACCGGCTGTGCAGCTTCGCGACCATGAAGTCGTCGTCCACCACCAGCACTTTCGTCACGCGGCCACGGTAGGGCGCGACCACAACGACCACAACGTCCATTGGTTCCGGAAAGGCGACAGGTCGTTAACGCGCAGGCAACATGTGGGCCACCTCACACGCTTGCACGTACGGCTCGAAAGGCGGCATCCGGTGCGACTGCGCACTCCACTCGCCCTGTTCGGGGCAGCGCTGCTGGTGCTCGTCGGGCCGCCGCTGCTGTCCACCGGCAGCGGTTCCGACACCGGCACGCAGATCCCCGGACTGCGCTTCATGGTCCCCAACACACCCGGCGGCGGTTACGACATCACGGCGCGCACCGCGGCGAAGAACGCCGAGGACGCGGGGCTCACCCACGGCATCGAGGTGTTCAACCTGCCCGGCGCGGGCGGCACCGTCGGCGTGACCCGGCTCGCCGCCGAGCACGGCAACGGCAAGCTCGCCATGTCCATGGGCCTCGGTGTCGTGGGCGCCGTGCACACCAACAAGTCGCCCAAGACCCTGGGTGACACGACTCCGATCGCCCGGCTCACCGAGGAGCAGGACATCGTCGTCGTCGCCAAGGACTCCCCGTACAGGACGATCGGCCAGCTGCTCACCGCCTGGAAGAAGGACCCGGGGAAGATCCCCGTCGGCGGCGGCTCCTCACCCGGCGGACCCGACCACCTGGCGCCGATGCTGATGGCGAAGGCCGCCGGGATCGCCCCGAAGCAGGTCAACTACATCCCGTTCGACGGCGGCGGCGAACTGCTCGCCTCGATCCTCGGCAACAAGGTCGGCTTCGGTGTCTCCGGAGTCGGCGAGTACCTGGACCAGATCGAGGCCGGTGAGCTGCGGCTGCTCGCCGTCACCGGCCCGAAGCGGGTCCCGGGCCTCGACGCGCCCACCCTCCGCGAGGCCGGTCTCGACACCGACTTCACCAACTGGCGCGGCGTCGTCGCCCCGCCCGGACTCTCCGAGGCCGAGCGCGACAAGCTCATCGGGCTCGTCAGCGAGCTGCATGACTCGAAGCAGTGGCGGGACTCCATGAAGAAGAACGGCTGGGACGACGCCTTCCTCACCGGTGACGCCTTCGGCGACTTCCTGGACGCCCAGGACCGCCGCGTCGCCACCGTCCTCAAGGAGCTGGGACTGTGAGCGACGAGAACACCCCCGCCCGCCCCGCCACCGCGCGCGCCTGGCTGCGCGAACACTCCGAACTCGGCGTCTGCGTCCTGCTGCTCGTGCTCGGCGTCCTGGTCCTGACCGACGCCCTGACGATGAGCGTCGACATCACCCAGCGCGGACCCGTCGGTCCAAGGACCGTCCCGGTCGCCGTCGGCATCGGGCTGCTGGCCGTCGCCGTCCTGCTGGCCGTCGACGTCCTGCGCGGCGGTCGCGGTGAGGCGGAGGCCGGCGAGGACGTCGACCTCGACGAGCCCGCCGACCGGCGCACCGTCGCCCTGCTCACCGGCGTCTTCCTCGCCTTCGCCGTCCTCATCGGCCCGCTCGGCTTCCCCGTCTCCGGCGCCCTGCTCTTCTGGGGCTCGGCCTACGCACTGGGCAGCCGCCACTTCGACCGCGATCCGCTCATCGCGGCCGGACTCTCCCTGGTGACCTACTTCGTCTTCGACAACCTGCTCGGGGTGCCCCTCCCGGGCGGCCCGCTGATGGGGGTGCTCTGACCGATGGATTCCCTCAACTCCCTCATCGACGGCTTCGGCACGGCGCTCACGCCGGTCAACCTGCTCTGGGCCGCGCTCGGCGTCCTCCTCGGCACGGCCATCGGGGTGCTCCCCGGCATCGGCCCCGCCATGGCCGTGGCACTGCTGCTGCCGGTGACGTACGGACTCGAACCGACCGGCGCCTTCATCATGTTCGCCGGGATCTACTACGGCGCGATGTTCGGCGGCTCCACCACCTCGATCCTCCTCAACACCCCGGGGGAGAGCGCGGCCGTGGTCGCCGCGATCGAGGGCAACCCGATGGCGAAGGCCGGCCGAGGCGCACAGGCGCTCGCCGCCGCGGCCATCGGTCACTTCGCCGGCGGCATGATCGGCACGATCCTGCTGGTCGTCCTCGCCCCGACCGTCGCCTCGCTCGCCGTCGACATCGGCGCCCCCGACTACTTCGCCATCATGGTGCTGGCCTTCATCGCCGTCACCTCCGTCCTCGGCTCCTCCCGGATCCGCGGTCTCGCGTCGCTCCTCATCGGCCTCACCATCGGCCTCGTCGGCCTGGACCAGATGACGGGCCAGCAGCGCCTCACCTTCGGCTCGCTCCAACTGGCCGACGGCATCGACGTGGTGATCGTGGCCGTCGGACTCTTCGCCATCGGGGAGGCCCTCTGGGTCGCCGCCCACCTGCGCCGCACCAGCGGGAAGCCGATCCCGGTCGGCCGCCCCTGGCTCGGGAAGTCCGACGTCCGGCGCACCTGGAAGTCGTGGCTGCGCGGTCCCCTCATCGGCTTCCCGTTCGGCGCGATCCCGGCGGGCGGCGCGGAGATCCCCACCTTCCTCTCGTACGTCACCGAGAAGCGGCTCTCCAAGCACCGCGACGAATTCGGCAAGGGCGCCATCGAAGGTGTCGCCGGACCGGAGGCGGCGGCCTCCGCCTCCGCCGCGGGCACCCTGGTCTCCATGCTCACGCTCGGCCTGCCCACCACGGCCGTCGCCGCCGTCATGCTGGCCGCCTTCCAGCAGTACGGCATCCAGCCCGGCCCGCTCCTGTTCGAACGCGAACCCGACCTGGTCTGGGGCCTGATCGCCTCCCTCTTCGTCGGCATGGTGCTGCTGCTCGCGCTGAACCTGCCCCTCGCGCCGATCTGGGCGAAGCTGCTGCGGATCCCGCGCCCCTACCTCTACGCGGGCATCCTGTTCTTCGCCGCGGTCGGGGCGTACGCGGTCGGCGGGGAGGCCGTCGACCTGGTGATCCTGCTGGTGATCGGGCTGATCGGCTTCGGGATGCGGCGGTACGGACTGCCGGTCCTGCCCGCGATCATTGCGGTCATCCTCGGCCCGTCCGCCGAACAGCAGCTGCGGCGCGCCCTCCAGATCAGCGACGGCAGCGTGACCGGACTCGTCAACACCCCGTTCTCCGTGACGGTCTACGTCGTCGTCGCGCTGATCCTGGCCTGGCCGCTGGTGAGGAAGGCACTGGGGCGGAACCGGGGCTGAGGGAATGTCGGTGGCGGCTGAGAGGATCGGGGGCATGACCACGATCGACTGGGACGACGCCGCCGACTCCTTCGACGACGAACCCGACCACGGCCTCCACGACCCGGTGGTCCGCAGTGCCTGGGCGCGACGGATGGAGACCTGGCTGCCCACCGCACGCTCCGCGGTCCTCGACCTCGGATGCGGTACGGGCAGCCTGGCCCTGCTCGCCGCCGGCCAGGGGCACCGCGTCACCGCCGTCGACCGCTCGGTCCGGATGGTGGAGCGGGCGCGGGCCAAGCTGGCCGGGACGGGCACCGAGGTGTTCGTCGGCGACGCGGCGCACCCCCCGGTCGGCAAGCAGCGGTTCGACGTGGTCCTCGCCCGGCACATCGTGTGGCTGCTGCCCGACCCGGCGGCCGTCCTGCGGCACTGGTTCTCGCTGCTGCGGCCCGGCGGCCGGCTGGTGCTGATCGAGGGCGTGTGGGACGGCACCGGGATCTCCGCGGCCGATCTCACCGCGCTCCTCGCCGAGCACACGGAGCGAGTCCACCACGAGCCGCTGTCCGGGGACTCCCGGCTCTGGGGGAAGGAGGTCTACGACGACAGGTACGCCCTGGTGGCCCGCGCCGAGCCCCCGCACCGTCACACCGAGGTCGTCGACGTCCACCTCATCCTGCGCAGGGGCTCCGAGGTACTGCTCGCCCGGCGGGCCGGCACGGGCTACGCCGACGGGCTGCTGCACGCCCCCTCAGGTCACGCGGAGGACGGGGAGGACGTCCGGGCGGCGATGGTCCGGGAGGCGGCGGAGGAGATCGGCGTCGAGCTGGACCCGGACGAACTCCGGGTGGCCCTGGTCATGCAGCACAGGGGACCGGGCGGCAACCCCAGGATGGGCTGGTTCTTCGAGGCGGACCACGACCCCGCGCGCCCGCCCCGCAACGCGGAGCCGGACAAGTGCTCCGAGCTGGACTGGTTCCCCCTGGACGCGCTGCCCGACGACATGGTGGCGTACTGCCGCGCGGGCCTCGACGGGTACCGCGCGGAGCAGCGCTTCCTGATCCACTGGCACGAGGACGACGACACCGTCGCGTACGCCCCGCTGGGCACCCGGCGCGCCGTCCCGCTGCCGGTCGCGGCGGCCCCCACCGGCCGGCTGCACCACGTCGAGCTGTGGGTGCCCGACCCGGCCGAGGCCGACGCGGAGTGGGGCTGGCTGCTCGGACGCCTCGGCCATGTCCCGTACCAGCGCTGGGCGTACGGCCGGAGCTGGCGGCGTGGTGACAGTTACGTGGTGGTCAGGCACACCCCCGGCCTGACCGGCGGTGGACACGACACGGAGCGCCCCTGCGTCGGCCGCCTGGCGTTCCACGTCCGGGACCGCGCCACGCTGGACGCCCTGGTCGCAGAGGCTCCGGGACACGGCTGGCGGCCGCTGTCGAGCGGCCTCCCTCCGTACGCCGACGGGAGCGGCCCCTACGCGGCCGGCCTGCTGGACACGGCGGGGCACGAGGTGGAGCTGATAGCGCCCTGAGGTGCCGCCCGGCCGGCTCAGCGGAGCTTGATCGCCCCGCCGTCTGCCATCAGGGTCCGGCCCGTGATGTACCGGGCGTCGTCGCTCGCCAGGAATGCGACGACCGGCGCGACGTCCTTCATCAGGTCACCGAAGCGGCCGAGCGGAACCTTGGCGGCGGAGATCCTGTACTGCTCCGGGTTGGCCTCGGCGCATTGTGTGTATGACGCACATTGCGGCTGGGTGCTCCGGCCTCAGGCGAGCAGTCCCGCGAGCCCCTCCGTGCGGGCCAGGTGTTCCAGCTCGTCCAGGGCCCGGACAGCGGCCTCCGCCGCGGGCGGGTCGTCGGCGGCCAGGCCGCTCTCCTCGAACTCGTCCTCGTCCAGGCGCAGTACGGAGGAGCCGTCCGCCGACACCCAGAGGTCCAGGTCCAGGTCCTCGACCAGGAGCTCGGCGCCCCGCAGCACGGCGGGCCGGGTGATGTCGCAGTACCAGCCCTTCAGCAGCCCGCCCCCGGTGCGGACCTCCTTCACGGCGTACCACCGGTCACGCCAGTAGTGCTCGGTGAGGACATCGCCCGGCTCGAACCGTACGAAGCCGAAGTCACGGGCGTGCGGCGCCGCCCAGGGGGCCCGGACGGTGACGCGGGTGCCGTCGTCGGTGACGAGGCCCGCCGGATAGCAGATCTTGGTGCTGCCCGCCTTGACCAGGTGGACGGACAGGATGTGCTCAGGGGAGACGGCGGACATGGCGTACCTCCGTGGCGCAGATCTCGTAGCCGAACCAGCGGTTGACCGCCAGCATCGGACCGTTGTCGGCGTCGTTGCCCGTGTAGGCGTCCGTGTATCCGGCGGCCCGCGCCCGGTGCAGCGAGTCGCTCTTGGCGAGCTTCGCCAGCCCCCTGCCCCGGAAGGCGCGCAGGGTGCCGGTCATGGCCGACGAGTAGCGGGTGAGACCGTCGGTCATCGCCGCGCTGAACGCCGCGACCTGCCCCTCCACCGTCACGACGGTGGTGAGCGCGTGGTCGAAGCCGGGCCGCCGCCAGGTCGTGGCCAGCCAGTCCTCGTAGTCGGAGAACTCCACCGGGACGTCACTCGGCTCGTCCGCGGTCGTCTCCGCGTCGGCCTCGAACATCGGACGCGGATCGTCCTCGAAGTCGGCGGCCGTGAGCAGCTCCACCCCGGCGGGGAGCTCCGGGAGCGGGGGCAGGGTGCCCTCCGCCAGACCGAGACGGAGGAAGTGCGCCGGCCTGCGCGCCGCGTAGCCGCGCCTCTCCGCGAACGCGCGGTTGCCCGGTTCGTCGAGCACCCAGGTGTAGACGGCGCTCGCGCCCACGTCCGTCAGATGCTCCTCGCCGGCCCGCGTCAGGAGCGCCCCCGCGCCCCGGCCCCTCCGGTCCGGACGCACATACGGATTGCAGAACCCCTGGCCCGGTTCCGGGCTCTCGTGCGAGATGCCCACCTGCGCCGTCCCGATCACCTCGCCGTCCTCCTCGGCGACCAGCAGCCGGTAGTGCCGGCCGGGGTGGGCTTGGGCCAGGTCGCTCAGGACCTGCTCCGGAGTCGTCACCATGTAGGGCAGCGCGGCACGCCGCACCTGTACCCAGGCCTCCGCGTCGGAGGGCCGGAAGTCACGCACCATCACCGTCATGCGCCGGACGGTACGCGGCCGCCCCGCCCGTCCGCCTCCGATTTTCCGGCGGTGGGGGAGAATCGGCGCGTGACCCTGAAGATCGCCGTTGACCCGGACTCCGCCACCGCCCCGTACGAACAGCTGCGCGCCCAGCTGTCCGAACAGGCCCGCTCCGGTGCCCTCCCCGTCGGCTACCGCCTCCCGACCGTGCGCGGTCTCGCCGGGGAGCTGGGCCTCGCCGCCAACACCGTGGCGAAGGCCTACCGCGCGCTGGAGGGCGACGGGGTGATCGAGACACGGGGGCGCAACGGGACGTTCATCGCCGCCGCGGGAGACGCGGCGGCCCGCCACGCGGCGACGGCGGCGCAGGAGTACGCCGAGCAGGCCCGGCGCCTCGGCCTCTCCAGGGCCGACGCGCTGGCCCTCGCCGAGGACGCCGTACGGGCGGCCTACACGCGCTGACGCCCGCTCACAGGTACAGCCCCGCGTCGGACCCCGCGTCCTGCGCCGGTACGGACGCGGGACCGCTGCCCCGCCGCAGGGCGTACAGCTCGGCGAGCGTGGCGCCCTCGCGGCCGAGTCCTTCCTCCGTACCCAGCCAGGAGACCGACTCCGCGCGGGTCAGCGAACCCACCTCGATACGGGCGAGGCAGCGGCCCGGCCGTACGACGGCGGGGTGCAGGCGCTCCAGGTCCTCATTGGTCGTCACCCCCACCAGCACGTTGCGGCCCTGCCCCAGCAGGCCGTCCGTGAGGTTCAGCAGCCGGGACAGCGCCTGACCCGCCGTGTGCTTCGCCTCGCCGCGGATCAGCTCGTCGCAGTCCTCCAGCAGCAGCAGCCGCCAACGGCCCTTCGCCGAACCGTCGTCCTCCCCGATGGCGATGTCCATCAGATAGCCGACGTCGTTGAACAGCCGCTCCGGATCCAGGACGCAGTCGACCTGGCACCAGTCGCGCCAGGACCGGGCGAGGGTGCGCAGCGCCGAGGTCTTGCCGGTGCCCGGAGGGCCGTGCAGCAGGAGCAGCCGGCCGGAGATGTCGTCCGGGGTGACCTTCATCAGCCGGTCCATCGCATCGGCCACCGGGGCCGTGTAGTTGGACCGGACCTCGTCCCACGTACCGGCGGCGATCTGCCGGGTGGTGCGGTGCGGGCCGCGGCGCGGGGACACGTACCAGAAGCCCATGGGCACGTTCTCGGGCTGCGGCTCCGGCTCGTCCTGGGCGCCCTCGGTCGCCTCGGACAGGACCTTCTGGGCCAGCTCGGCGGTGGTGGCGGTGACCGTGACGTCGGCGCCCCGGTTCCACCGTGAGATCAGCAGCGTCCATCCGTCGCCCTCGGCGAGCGTCGCGCTGCGGTCGTCGTCACGGGCCGACCTCAGCACCTCGGCGGCGGCGGGCAGCAGGGTCGCCCCCGGCCTGACGCGGTCGAGGGAGGAGCTGTGGGAGTACGGCTGCTCGCCCGTCGCGAAGCGGCCCAGGAACAGCGCGTCCACGACGTCGGACGGCGAGTCGCTGTCGTCGACGTTGAGCCGGATCGGCAGGGCGGACTCGGGGTTGGCAGACATGGCGCCCATGATCCGGTAAGGCGGGGCCCCGCGCACCCAGGTTTCAGGAGCTGCCCCGAGGTCTCCCGCCGGAACCGGACGGAAGACCCCGAGGGGAGCTCAGCCCGGAGCGCCGGCCGGCCCGGAGCCCCGGAACGCGCGGCCCGCCCGGCGCGTGCCGCGCACCACGGCGAACCCCTTGGTGAGCACCCGGTCCACGGCGAACGTCCGCGTGACGGCCCGGCCTTCGACCAGCCGGGCGAACTCGGCGGCGCCCGTGCCGCGGCGGACGGTCACCCGCTCCAGGGCGTACGGCCCCTGGCGGCGGCGGGCCAGGCCGTTGCCCACGGCGAGGGCCTGGGCGAAGCCCGCCGCCCGCACCGACCGCCGCACCCGGCGGGTGGAGTAGCCGTAGGGGTAGGCGAAGGAAGCCGGAGGAGCGCCGAGTTCGGCGGTGACGATCTCCCGGCACCGCACGGTCTCCTCCCGCAGCGCCGTCCCGCCGAGCTGGTCCAGCTGCGGATGGGTGTGGCTGTGGCCGCCGATCTCCACACCCGTCCCGGCGAGTTCGCGCACCTGGTCCCAGTCGAGCATGGTGTCCAGGGCGCCGCCCTCGTCGTACGCCCCGCGAAGCCAGCCGGTGGTGACGAAGACGGTGGCCGCGAAACCGTGCTCGGCGAGGACCGGCAGGGCGTGCCGGTGCACCCCTTCGTAACCGTCGTCGAACGTGATCAACACCGGTCTGGGCGGCAGGGGCCTCCCCGTGCGCCAGTGCTCGGCCAGCGCGGCTGTGGTGAGCGGGGAGACGTCGCGCCGGGCCAGGATCTCCATCTGCGTACGGAAGGCGCCGGGCGACACCGAGAGGCCGTACACGCCGTCGGCCGGGCGGTCACCGACGGCGTGGTACATCAGGATCGGCACGGCCCCGCCCCCGCCGGCCGCCCCGCTCACCGCACCTCCTCGACGGCTGCGTCCGCCCGTGCGATCGCCGGTACGTCGAAGGACGCGCCGTCGCGCCGGACACGCACGCTCCCCACCGCGTAGCCGGCCGCCGCCGTCAGCACCCCCGCGACGACCGCCCCGGCGCGGCCCGCTCCGCCGGGACGGCCGAGCAGGAAGTCCCGGGCGCCCCGCAGCACCCCGGCCGGGAGCACCCGGGTGGTGTAGCGGCGCTCGGACTCCAGCCCCTTGTCCGCACCGACGCTCCGGGCGACGAGCGCCTTGGAGAGCCCCTCGGCGTACGTACGCGTACGGAAGTAGCCGAAGCTCTCCCTCGCCCGGGGGACCTTGTGGCGGATCACGGCGCGGTCGTCGACGATCAGGACGGCGTGGGGGAGTGCGCGGGCCAGCCGGATGCACAGCTCGGTCTCCTCACCGCCCAGCGGCCGTTTGTCCCCGTCCCGGCCGATGCCGGTGGCGAAGCCGCCCGCCGCGTCGAAGGCCGTACGGCGGAACGACGCGTTGCCACCGAGGACGTTGCGGACCCGGACCCTGCCGGGCGGCAGACCCAGGTAGGTGCACCCGACGACCCAGTCGAACTCCTCGGGGAACCACAGCGGTCTGCGGCCCGAGGCCCACGACGGCAGGGTCCGGCCGCCGACGGCCATCACCCGCGGATCGTCGTAGCCCTTGTCTAAGTGGCGCAGCCAGTCCGGCCCGGCCACCGCGTCGTCGTCGAGGAAGGCGACGATCGCGCCACGGGCCGCGGCGATGCCGGTGTTCCGGCCCGCCGAGAGACCGCGGGGGCCCGCGTTCGCGAGCACCCGCACCTCGTGGCGATCCCCGTACTCACCGGTGAGGCGGCGCAGCAGCGCCGGGTTGTGGTCGACCACCAGGAGGATCTCCCGCGCCGGCAGGGACTGCGCGCGGACGGACGCGACGGCCTCGAGGATGTCCTCCCAACGTTCCTCGGTGTAGACGCAGACGACGACGGAGAAGTCGCGTGGGCTCACAGCGTCTGTCCCCGGCCGATCACGGCGGGGGCGGCCGCCGTCCGGCGCCCGCCGCGGCGGACGCCCTTCTCCCTGAGGATCACCCTGAGCACCCGGAGCCCGTCCCGTACGGCGCTGAGGTTGCTGACGCCGTGGATGCGGTTGTACTCGTGGCTGGGCACCTCCTGGACTCTGAGGCCGGCCTTGACCACCCGGATGTTCATCAGGGTCTCTATCTCGAAGCCGGTGCAGTCCAGGGTGATCCTGTCCAGGCAGTGCTTCCAGAAGGCGTTGTAGCCGTAGCAGAGGTCCGTGTAGCGGGCCCCGAACTTGCGGTTGACCACCGTGCACAGCGCCCGGTTGCCGAGCTTGCGCACGGGTGTCATGTCGTCCGTGCCGCCGCCGTTGGCGAAGCGGGAGCCCTTGGCGAAGTCGGCGCCGCCGACCAGGGCGGAGACGTAGCTGACGATCTCCTCACCGTCCGCCGAGCCGTCCGCGTCGACCATCACGATGATCTCGCCCGTGCAGGCGGCGAAGCCGCTGATCAGGGCGTCGCCCTTGCCCTTGCCGACCTGTTTGACGACCACGACGTCCGGCCGGAGTTCACGGGCGACCCGGACGGTGTCGTCGGTCGAATTCCCGTCCACGAGCACGACTTCATGAATCCAGTCGGGCAGCGTCTTGAACACATGGGGAAGATTCTCCGCCTCATTCATGGCGGGTATCACGACACTTACCGGCGGCGCTATCGCGAGGTGCGAAGAGATCGGACGGTATTCGCTCTCCATTCGAGCGGTCTCGGTCTCTTCGACGGCAGGTCTGATCGAGGAAGGCAGAACTGAACTCATGATTCTTTTCCCTCTCGTCCGGTGGACGGCCCGCCCCCGGGCAGTCCGGATAAGGTCCGGTTCGAAAGGGGGGTTCTCACCCCGGCCATGACGGTACGGCGCTCCGAGCTGGCGTGATGAGGTGGCACAACTGGCCGTGCGGCGACCGACTCGTCGAGTGCGGACGCCGGCACGGCACCCCCCTACCGTGCCCCGCTCCGGTATCCATCGCGGCTTCCTGAGCCCTCCCCTGGAGCCGCTTTGTGTGATGGGCCGTTACGGGTTGATCTACGACGGTATTAACGATTGGAACTGTATGGCAAGACACGCAAGGGCGTCTCGCACTTTTCAGACTTTGACAGAACTGTCACATATGGCCGTGGAATTGACGCTTCCCATTTCCCGGCGGCCGGGCGTGAAGTGCGCGGCCGGGGTGGCGAAGAGGTGAAAGGGCGCGCAAGGGGGCGCGGTGGTGAATTGCCGTCGGCGGGTGCCGACGGGGCGCCCGCCCCGCCCTCCGCACCCGCCCCGCCCGTCGGCACGGATGGACAGCTGCCCCGGCTGTCCCTGTCTCATCGCTGATGATCCGCATTGGCGACTTTGCCCCCCAGTGCGCCGGATGCCGGATTTCAATGTGACGTACCGCCAGGGGGGCGTCAAGAAGACGTTGTCGAAGCTTCTTGGCATGGACACTTCCGGAATTCGGGGCGGTGCTGCTACCACGGAGTAGGCAGAGATCCTGCCCAAGGAGGTTCCATGAAAATGTCCAGACTCGTGGCGTTCTCGTCCTCTCTCCTGCTCGGCACCGTTCTTGCTCTGACCGGTGCGAGCGTCGCCCAGGCCCAGGGATCCGCACAGTCCGTCGACTACGTGGCCCTGGGTGACTCGTACTCATCAGGTGTCGGAGCCGGTGCCTACGACAGCGCGAGCGGCGGCTGCAAGCGCAGCAGCCGCGCGTACCCCGTCCTCTGGGAGGCGGCCAACGACCCCGCCTCGTTCGCCTTCACCGCGTGCTCAGGGGCCAGGACGGGCGACGTGACAGCCGGTCAGCTCGGGCCCCTGACCTCCGCGACCGACCTCGTCTCGATCTCTGTCGGCGGCAACGACGCGGGCTTCGCCGACGTCATGACCACCTGTGTGCTGCAGTCCGAGGCCACCTGCCTGAGCAGGATCGCCACCGCCCGTGCCTACGTCGACTCGACCCTCCCCGGCAAACTGGACTCCGTGTACGCGGCGATCAGCGCCAAGGCGCCCGCGGCGCACGTGGTCGTCCTCGGCTACCCCCGCTTCTACAAGCTCGGCGGCAGTTGCGTCGCCGGCCTGAGCGAGAAGGAACGCTCCGCCATCAACGGCGCCGCAGACCACCTCAACGCCGCCACCGCGAAGCGGGCGGCGGACCACGGCTTCACCTTCGGCGACGTCACCTCGACCTTCACCGGGCACGAGATCTGCTCGGGCAGCGCCTGGCTGCACAGCGTGAACTGGCTCAACATCGGTGAGTCCTACCACCCCACAGCCGCCGGGCAGTCGGGCGGCTATCTGCCCGTCCTCAGCTCGAAGGCCTGACCGCACCACCGCGGCGCAGCGTGCCGGCTCAGCCGTCCGCCGAGGAGGGGACTCCGCCAAGCGGAGTCTCCTTCCCGCTCGTCACGGACAGCCCCACGGCCCGCAGTCTCCCAGGGCCTCCGCCGAAGCCGTCCGGGAAAGCGCCGCGGCCCTCCCACCACCCCTCTCGTCCGTGTCGTCGTCGCCCGCCAGCGCCCAGACGAGGCCCCCGGCGACGAGCAGCGCGACAACCGCCCCCACGGCCACCAGAACGCCCGTGCGCCTCGTCAGGCCCCCGGGCTCCGGTGTGCCCGTGGCGGCCCCCGGGTCTCCTGACGTCACGGCCGTTCCGCCCGCCGGCGGCGTAAGCGGCGGCCCGGCCGCCCCGCCGCCGGGAGTTCCGGTCCCGCCCGCGGCCAGGATCCGCAGCCGGTGCTCCGCTTCCCCGGCCGTGAGCCGCTCGGCCGGATCCTTGCGCAGCAGCCCCTCGATGACAGGGGCGAGCGCGCCCGCCCGCCGCAGCGGAGGCGGCTCCTCCTCGCCGACCGCGCGCAGGGTGTCCGGCGGGGCGTCCCGGCCGAACGGCGACCGCCCCTCGGTGGCGGTGTACAGAAGCACTCCGAGCGACCAGAGGTCGGATTCGGGCCCCGGCGTGCGCCCCTGCGCGCGCTCGGGCGCGAGGTATTCCGGTGAGCCGATGGGCTCACCCGTGAGGCCGGACGAGCCGTCCGCCGGGGTGATGCCGAAGTCCTTCACCATCACCCGCCCGTCGTTGGCCAGCAGCACGTTGCCGGGCTTCACGTCGCGGTGCAGCACGCCGGCCTCATGGGCACCGCGCAGGGCCGCGAGCACCTCCGCGCCGACCCGGGCCGCCCGCCGGGGGGACAGCGGGCCGTCGGCGTCCAGCACGTCGGAGAGCGCGAGCCCCCGGACCAGCTCCATCACGATCCAGGGCCGGGAGTCCTGCCTCACGACGTCGTGCACGGCGACCGCGTTGCGGTGCGTGACCCGCGCCGCCTCCCTGGCCTCCCGCTCCAGACGGTCGTGCAGCAGCTCGGCGCCCCCGGCCGACAGGGCCGCCGGGGCCCGTACCTCCTTCACGGCCACCTCGCGCCCCAGCACCTCGTCACGGGCGCGCCACACGACGCCCGCTCCGCCCTCGCCCAGCGGGTCCAGAAGACGGTATCGATCCGCGATCACGCGTCCGGTGCCCGGGACTTCGCTCATCGGTGACCCTCCATCAGCAGCTGTGTGCGGTACGGACGAATCCCCTCCAAGCTAACGCAACCCGTCCCGGAACCGACAGGATCCGGTAACGGCCCGTCAACCCCCGTGTACGGGTGTGCAATCCTGCGGCCGGGATACACGAGTGTCACCGCGGGACGATAGGGTTAACCTGCCCGGGCCGGGTGCCCTCGTACGGGTGGGGAGTGACATGGAACAGATAACGGTGCGCAGCAGGCCGCGTGTGCCTGCCATCACATGTGGGAGCGGTGCGACCAGTTCGCGCCTCGACCGCCATCTCGCAGTGCTGGGCGGCCCCGTCGTCCCGCAGCGGGAATCGGCGGAGGCGACGCTGCTGATGCTCGAACTCACCTCGCGCGACGCCGCGCACAGCCGCAGGAGCAGGAGCGCGCGTGTCTCGCTCTTCGCCCCGCTGCGGCGACTGCGGCGCTCGCTCTTCGGCAGCCGCCGCTGACCGACGGCTTCGCGACCGGTGCGGCCCTCCGCTCAGGGCCGCGTCAACGATCACTCCGTCCCGGCGCAGTGCTGCTCCGCCCGCCCGTCATCCCCAGGGCCGGCAGCGTTGCGTCGGTGTGTTCCACCCGCGCCGGTACGGCACCCCGCCGGCGCCCCCGCAGCGTGGCGCGCCAAGCCGACAGCGTGCCCGAGGCGGGCCGAGAGCGGTGACCGCTCCCGCTCTCTCACAACAGTGCGAACTGCCCCTCGGGGCCCTCCTCCTGGTGGTCCAGCACGGACGCGGGAAGCCGGGCCGACGCCGGGACGGGGAGCACCCCGGCCGTGCGCAGCCCGTCCCTGGTGAGGACCTCCGCCTCCTCCAGCCGCTCCCGCAGTGCCTGTTGCCGGGGCCGCAGCCCGGCGAGCAGCGCCAGGACGGTGATCAGCTCCAGCAGCTCCGAGGTCCGCTCCTGCGGCCAGCCGCTCGGCCCCACCGCCGCCAGGCCCTCACCCGCCGCCGTACGGCGCTCGAACCACAGCTCCAGCATCCGTACCCCGCTGACCCGGAACTCCCAGGCGCCGGCCGGAACGGGGGAGACGCGTCCCTCGCCGACGACGAGCGTCTCCTCCCCGGCGTCGTAGCGCAGCCCCTCGGGCCGGGGCGGGATCGCGGCCCGCACGTACGGGCGCCGGCCGCCGGGCAGCCGCGGACGTCCACCGCCGCGTGCCCCGCGCAGCTGGAGCCGCAGCAGCTCCTGGCCGAGCTCCACGCCCCGCTCCCACAGTGCGGCGTCCACGGGCAGCGGGACGAGCGGCCCGGCGGGGGAGGGGCGGGCGGCGGCGAGGGCCCAGGCGAGGAACGATCCGGCGGTGACCGGCACCCCGTGGCGTGCGGTCAGCTCGGCGGTCAGGCCGGGCGCGAGATTGGGCTCCAGGCCGCCCGGCCGCCGGTAGAGCGGCCGTATCCGGCCGGGCCTCCCCGCGGGGGAGTGCCCGTCGGGCAGGAGCGCGGTCGCGGAGAGGGCGGGGCCGCCGTCCTGGGGCACGTATCCGTGCTCGACGGCGAAGAGCTGGTGCGCGTCGGCTACCCGCCACAGCTCGGGGCGGGCCGCGTCGAGAAGCCGGTGGTCGGGGATCAGCCACTGTTCGTCGAAGGGCCCGTGCGCGATCCGTACGGGTTCGGGATACGGTCCCGGGTCCCGGGCGAACGCGCTCGTGCCGGTGGACCTGCCCGGCAGCGCCGCGGCCGGCGTCAGCGGCGTACGGGAGCGGCTGGGGCGGAACAGCCGTTCCTGCTCGGCGCCCTCCGCCCGCGCCAGCAGGTCCCAGCGGGCCCGGAGCGAGGAGGCGTCGGGGGCCGTCACCCAGGGGCGTCCCGGTCTCAGGGGGCGCACCGACCACGGCATGAGGTCGTCCAGCAGCGGGAGCGCCTCGCTCCCGCCGGCTCCGGCCGCCACCCGTGCTGCCACCGTGTCGTCCTCCCCCTCGCCACGTCCGCCGCCCCCGGCATCGTAACGGCCCGCCGCGTGACGACCGCCGGGCGCGGCCCGCCGTCAGTGGGCCTCGACGGTCACGGAGAAGGAGAAGCGGTCGCCCCGGTAGCGGATGCGAGCCACGTCCACCACCGTGCCGTCCTCGTCGTACGTCACGCCCGTGTAGTGCAGGATCGGGCTGAGCAGCGGGACCCCGAGCAGCTCGGCCGTGACGGGATCGGCGAGGCGCGCCTCTACGGTGTCCGTGATCCGCGCGATGCGTACGCCGAGGGAGTCGCGCAGCACCTTCGTCATCGGCCACCGCTCCAGATCGGCCACGTCGAGCCGGCCGGCGATCTCCGGGCGCACCGCGTTCTCCGCCCAGTTGGTGGGCTCACCCGTCGCGTCGTCGCAGCGGAGCCGCCGGTAGCTGACCACCTCGGAGCAGTCCGGGAAGAACTCGGCGAGATCGCCGGGGACGGGTGCCCGGCCGTGGCCGAGCACGGTCGTGCGCTCACCCGACTGCTGGGCCACGATCGCGTCGATCGAACCCATCAGCCGGACCGGCGACACCCGCCGGGCGCGCGGCTCGATGAACGTGCCGCGCCGCCGGTGCCTGCTGATCAGCCCCTCGGTCTCCAGCTCCTTGAGGGCCTGGCGCATGGTGAGGACGCTGACGCCGTAGTGCAGGGCGAGCTGCTCCTCGGTGGGCAGCCGCGTCGAGGCCTCCTGGGGGCGGCCGAGTATGGAGGCCCGCAGCGACTGCGAGACCTGGTACCAGAGGGGCAGCTTCCGGTTCAGCACCAGGGAGTCGGGCGCGAAGCCGGGCGGGCTCGCCTCGTTGACCTGGTCCATCTGGTTCACCCGAACTCTCTGCGGTGCGGTCTCACGGCCGGAAGTTGCGGCTCAGACCCTGCCACACGTCGTCGTACCCGCGCTGGAGACGGTCCGTCCCCGCGGCCTGCGCGGTCGCCGTGACCGGCCAGCGGGTCTCGAACATGAACGCCAGGCCGTCGTCGATCTTCTGCGGCTTCAGCTCGGCCGCGCTCGCCCGGTCGAAGGTCTCCCGGTCCGGGCCGTGCGCGGACATCATGTTGTGCAGCGAGCCACCGCCCGGGACGAAGCCGCCCGCCTTCGCGTCGTACGCTCCCTCGATCAGGCCCATGTACTCGCTCATCACGTTGCGGTGGAAGTACGGCGGACGGAAGGTGTCCTCACCGACCAGCCAGCGCGGGGCGAAGACCACGAAGTCGACGCCGGCCAGCCCCGGGGTGTCGGACGGCGAGGTCAGCACGGTGAAGATCGACGGATCCGGGTGGTCGTAGCTGATCGTGCCCATCACATTGAAGCGGCGCAGGTCGTAGACGTACGGAGTGTGGTTGCCGTGCCAGGCGACGACGTCGAGCGGCGAGTGGCCGTACGTCGCCGACCAGAGGTTCCCGCAGAACTTGTTGATCACCTCGACCGGGCCCTCGCGGTCCTCGAACGCGGCGACGGGCGCGAGGAAGTCCCGGGCGTTCGCCAGGCCGTTGGCACCGATGGGCCCCAGGTCGGGCAGGACGAAGGGCTGCCCGTAGTTCTCGCAGACGTAACCCCGGGCGGTCGTGTCCAGCAGCTCGACACGGAAGCGGACGCCACGCGGGATCAGCGCCACATGACCGGGCTCGGCCCGCAGCAGGCCCAGTTCGGTGCGGAGCAGCAGGCCGCCGCGCTCGGGGACGATCAGGAGCTCCCCGTCGGAGTCGCTGAACACCCGGTCCGTCATGGAGGAGTCCGCGCTGTAGAGGTGCACGGCCATGCCGGTGCGCTGCGTGGCGTCGCCGTTGCCGCCCAGCGTCCACAGACCGGTCAGGAAGTCCGTGCCCGGCGCGGGATCGGGGAGCGGGTCCCAGCGCAGCCGGTTCGGGTCGGGGACCGTCTCCGTGAAGGGGGCGGTGCGCAGGGTGCCGTTGTCGATGCGGACGAAGGCGGGGTGGGCGGCCGACGGGCGGATCCGGTAGAGCCAGGAACGGCGGTTACGTGCGCGGGGTTCGGTGAAGGCCGAGCCGCTCAGCTGTTCCGCGTACAGCCCGAGCGGAGCGCGCTGGGGCGAGTTGCGGCCGTGGGGCAGGGCGCCCGGGACGGACTCCGAACTGTGCTCGTTGCCGAAGCCCGACAGGTGGCCGAGATTCTCCGCCGCTTTCCTCGCCTGCTCGATGCCGCTCATCATGCGCTCCCGTTGGATGAGGAATCCCGTGGATCCCCTGACGAAGAATCCTATGGATCACCGTAGGAATCGAAACGTGGCCCGTCAACGGCATACAGGCATCATGGAGCCGTGTCCCACGCTCATACGAACCTCCGACGCGTCCCCGTGCAGCAGCGCAGCGCCGACCGCCTCGCCCGCATCCTCGACGCCGGCGCCGCGCTGCTCGACGAGACCGGCTACGAGCAGTTCTCCACCCGGGCGGTCGCCGACCGGGCCGGCGTGCCCATCGGCTCCGTCTACCGCTTCTTCCCCAACAAGAGGGCGCTGGTCGACGCCCTGGCCGAGCGGAACCTGGAGGTCTACGCCGGCCGGGTCGTGGCCAGGCTGGAGGCGATCCCGGAGCGGGAGTGGCGCGAGGCCATCGACGCCGTGCTCGACGAGTACCTGGCGATGAAGCGCTCCGTCGCCGGCTTCGCCCTCGTCGACTTCGGCCCTCCCGTGCCCGTCCCGGGACCGCTCGACGCGGAGGTGAACCAGCGCGTCGCGGGGCGGCTGACGGAGCTGCTCTCCGGGCACCTCGGCCGGGAGCGTGACGGGGCCGCCTCCGACACCCGCCTGCTCCGCACCGTCCTGGTCTGCGTGCAGGCCGCCGACGCGTTGCTCCAACTCGCCTTCCGCGCCGCCCCCGCGGGGGACCCGGACCTGATAGCGGAGACGCGTGCGCTGCTCCGGGCCTATCTCGCGGGCGTACTGGAATAGGGGAGGGGCGGCGGGACAGCCGACGGCTCCAACACCTCGCCAGCATCCGTACCGGTCGGTATGCTCGATGGGCCGGGAGCCCGCGCCCGCCGAGCGCGCCGCGGGATGCCGGATCACGCCCGCGCGCACCGCTGCCGCCGCCCCGGGGAGGGCCCATGTCCCACGAATCCCGTACCGCTCTGCGTGTCTGCCCGCTCTGCGAAGCGACCTGCGGACTCACCCTCACGATCGAGGGGACCGAGGTCACCGGTGCCCGTGGTGACCGTGAGGACGTGTTCAGCAAGGGGTTCATCTGCCCCAAGGGCGCCTCCTTCGGGGGGCTCGACGCCGACCCGGACCGGCTGCGCACCCCGCTCGTCCGCACGGACGGCGTCCTGCGCGAGGCGACCTGGGACGAGGCCTTCGACGCGATCGCCGCGAAGGTCCCGGCCCTGATCGGGGAGCACGGCGAGCAGGCCGTCGGAGTCTTCCTCGGGAACCCCAACGTGCACACGATGGCGGGCGGGCTCTACCCGCCGCTGCTGCTGTCCACGCTCGGCACCCGCAACGTCTTCACCGCCAGCACCCTGGACCAGATGCCCAAGCACGTCTCCAGCGGACTGCTCTTCGGTGACGCCAACGCCATTCCCGTACCGGACCTGGACCGCACCGCCCATCTGCTGCTGATCGGCGCCAACCCGCTGGAGTCCAACGGCAGTCTGTGCACGGCGCCCGACTTCCCGGGCAAGCTCAAGGCGCTCCGCAAGCGCGGCGGCACCCTCACCGTCATCGACCCGCGCCGCACCCGCACCGCGCGCCTCGCCGACCGGCACGCCGCGATCAGGCCCGGCACCGACGCCCTGCTGCTCGCCGCGCTCACCCAGGTCGTCGTCGAGGAGAAGCTCGCCGACCCCGGAGCGCTCGCCGAGCACCTCGACGGTTACGACGAACTGACCGAAGCCGTCGCGGACTTCACCCCCGAAGCGGTGGCCGGGGCCTGCGGCCTGGACGCGGACACCATCCGGGAGATCGCCCGCGAGCTGGCCGCCGCACCCTCCGCGGCCGTCTACGGGCGCATCGGCAGCTGCACAGTCGAGCACGGCACCCTGGCCAGCTGGCTCGTCGACGTGCTCAACATCCTCACCGGCAACCTCGACCGCCCCGGCGGCGCCCTCTTCCCGCTCTCCGCCACCGGCCGCGCCCCGCGCGCCGCCGGGCCGGGGAAGGGCTTCGCCCTCGGCCGCTGGAGCAGCCGCGTCTCCGGGCACCCCGAGGCCAAGGGCGAACTGCCCGTGGCCGCACTCGCCGAGGAGATCGAGACACCGGGAAAGGGCCGGATCCGGGCGCTGATCGTCATCGCGGGCAACCCGGTGCTCTCCGCGCCGGACGGTGACCGCCTGGACCGGGCGCTCGCCGACGGACTCGACTTCATGATCAGCGTCGATCCGTACCTCAACGAGACCGCGCGCCACGCGGATGTCGTGCTGCCCCCGCCGCCGCCCTCGCAGAGCGCCCACTTCGACTTCGCGTTCAACTCCCTGGCCGTCCGCAACCAGGTCCGCTACAGCGGCCCCGCCGTGCCCCTGGAGGAGGGGCGGATGGACGAGAGCGAGATCCTCGCGCGGCTCGTCCTCGCCGTCGGCGGCAACCACGGCGCGCCGCCCGAGACCGTCGACGACCTGGTCATCGCCACCACGATCGCCAAGGCGGGGCTCCCCGAGTCCCTCGCGGCCGACCTGACCGGCACCACCGGGGCCGAGCGGCGCCTCGACCTGATGCTGCGCCTCGGTCCGTACGGGCTCACGCTGGAGCAGCTCCTCGCGCGGCCCCACGGGATCGATCTGGGCCCGCTGGAGCCACGCGTGCCGCAGGTCCTCAGGACCCGCAGTGGCCGCATCGAGCTGTTCCCGGCGCCGATCGCCGCAGATCTGCCCCGGCTCCGCGCATCGCTCGGCGCGCGGCCCGCCGGTCTCGTCCTCGTCGGCCGCCGCCATTTGCGGTCCAACAACAGCTGGATGCACAACGTCGCCGCCCTGCGCGGCGGCTCCAACGTCTGCACCCTGCAGATCCACCCGGACGACGCGGCCCGGATCGGACTCGCGGACGGCGACACCGCCCGGATCACGGCGGCGGGCGGCGAGGTCGAGGCGCCCGCCGAGATCACCGACTCGGTGCGGGCCGGGGTCGTGAGCCTCCCGCACGGCTGGGGCCACGGCCGGCCGGGCACCCGCATGTCGGTCGCCGGGGCGGATCCGGGCGTCAATGTGAACCAGCTCCTGGACGGCACCCTCCTGGACCCGCTGTCCGGCACCGCGGTGCTCAACGCCGTCCCCGTCTCCGTAACACCAACTCGTTGACCTGGGGTTTTGCTCGTATTGCTCACACGTCAACATCTTGTTAACGCTGCTTAAGGGCCCCTAACGTCATCCGGACCGCCGGCACCGGTGAGAGTTCAAAGGTGAACGTTAGGTATCCCATATGTTGACAATCCTCGGCTTTGCCATGATCGCGACCTTCCTGGTCCTGATCATGATGAAGAAGATGTCGCCGATCGCGGCGCTGGTCCTGATCCCCGCCCTGTTCTGCGTGGCCGTCGGACAGGGCGCGAAGCTCGGTGACTACGTCATCGAAGGGGTCGGCACCCTCGCGCCGACCGCGGCGATGCTGATGTTCGCCATCGTCTACTTCGGCGTGATGATCGACGTCGGTCTCTTCGACCCGATCGTCCGGGGCATCCTGCGCTTCTGCAAGGCCGACCCGATGCGGATCGTCATCGGGACGGCCCTGCTCGCCGCGGTCGTCTCGCTGGACGGCGACGGCTCCACCACCTTCATGATCACGGTCTCGGCGATGTACCCGCTCTACAAGCGGCTGAAGATGAGCCTGGTCGTGATGACCGGCGTCGCCGCCACCGCGAACGGGGTCATGAACACCCTGCCCTGGGGCGGTCCCACCGCCCGCGCGGCCACCGCGCTCAAGGTGGACGCGGCCGACATCTTCGTCCCGATGATCCCGGCCCTCGCCGTCGGTCTCCTCGCCGTCATCCTCCTCGCCTGTGTCCTGGGCCGTCGCGAGCGCAAGCGGCTCGGCATGCTCACCCTCGACGAGGCGCTGGTGACCGAGCCCGAGACCGTCCTCGTCGGCGCGGGCGGTGGCGGGGACCGGCTCACGAAGGCCCCGACGGGCGGCGGCGGTGCGGGCACCGCGGGCGGCACCGAAGAAGCCGACGAGGACGAGGAGTTCAAGGGGCTCGACCCCGACAGGTCCACGCTGCGCCCCAAGCTCTACTGGTTCAACGCCGGCCTCACCGTCGCCCTGCTGGCCGCGATGATCCTGGAACTCATGCCGATCCCGGTGCTCTTCCTGCTCGGCGCGGCCCTCGCCCTCACCGTCAACTTCCCCCACATGCCCGACCAGCGGGCCAGGATCGCGGCCCACGCCGACAACGTGCTCAACGTCTCCGGCATGGTCTTCGCCGCCGCCGTCTTCACCGGCGTGCTGATCGGCACCGGTATGGTCGAACACATGGCGGACTGGCTCGTCGGGGCGATCCCCGACGGCATGGGCCCGCACATGGCCATCGTCACCGGTGCCCTGAGCCTCCCCCTCACCTACTTCATGTCCAACGACGGCTTCTACTTCGGAGTTCTTCCCGTGCTCGCCGAGGCCGGCGCCGCCCACGGCGTCTCCCCCCTGGAGGTCGCCCGCGCCTCCATCGTCGGACAGCCGCTGCACATGTCGTCCCCGCTCGTGCCCGCCGTCTACGTCCTGGTCGGCATGGCCAAGGTCGAGTTCGGCGACCACACCCGCTTCACCGTCAAGTGGGCCGTGCTCACCTCGCTGGTGGTCCTCGGCGCGGGAATCCTCTTCGGGATCATCTGATGCCTCCGGAACCACGGCCCGGCAGGGGCTGGCTGCTGCGCCTCGTCATCGCCTTCGCCTTCGCGCAGGGGGCGGTGTCGATGGCGCGGCCCGCCGTCTCCTACCGGGCCCTCTCGCTGGGTGCCGACGAGCGCGCGATCGGCGTGATCGCCGGTGTGTACGCGCTCCTGCCGCTCTTCGCCGCCGTACCGCTCGGCCGGCGGACCGACCACGGGCGCTGCGCCCCGCTGCTGCCCGTCGGGGTGCTCCTGATCGGCGGCGGCTGCGCCCTCAGCGGCACCGCGGGCTCCCTCCCGGCGCTCGCCGCCTGGAGCGGGGTCATGGGCCTCGGCCACCTCTGCTTCGTGATCGGCGCCCAGTCGCTCGTCGCCCGGCAGTCGGCGCCCGCCGACCAGGACCGGAATTTCGGCCACTTCACCATCGGCGCCTCGCTCGGCCAGCTCGTCGGACCGATCGCCGCGGGCTACCTCATCTCCGAGCGGGACGGCGCGATGGCCCGTACGAGCGCCCTCGCCCTGCTGGTCTCGGCGGCCGTCGCCGCCGTCTCCCTCACCTCGCTGTGGCGCATCGAGCACCGAAGGGCCGCCGGACCGTCCCGGAGATCGGCCGAGAAGGTGCCGGTGGGCAGCATCCTGCGTACCAGGGGCGTCCCGGCCGGCATCTTCATCAGCCTCGCCGTGCTCAGTGCCACCGACATCCTCACCGCCTATCTGCCGGTCGTCGGCGAACACCGTGGCATCGCGCCCGCCACCGTCGGCCTGCTGCTCAGCCTGCGGGCCGCCGCGACCATCGCCTGCCGGCTCGTCATGACACCCATGCTGCGCAGGGTCGGCAGGACCGCCCTGCTCTCCACGACCTGCCTGCTCGGCGGCCTCCTCTGTGCCGCCGTCGCCCTGCCCGTCCCGGTGTGGGGCCTCGCCGTGATGCTCGCCGTCCTGGGCTTCTGCCTGGGGGTCGGGCAGCCCCTCTCGATGACCACCGTCGTCCAGGCCGCCCCCGCGGCGGCCCGCTCCACCGCGCTCGCCCTCAGACTCACCGGCAACCGGCTCGGCCAGGTCGCGACCCCCGCCTCGGCCGGACTGATCGCCGGGGTCGCGGGCACCGCCGCGCCGTTCGTGATGCTGGGCGTCCTGCTCGTCGGGGCGGCGGGGCTCGGGCTGCGGGGCGGCGGGGCCCCGCCCTCCGGCCCGGAAGCGGCCACGGCTCCCCGTACCGGCCGCCCCCGCGCCGAGCGGGATCCGGCCTGACGGGCTGCCTCCTCCGGCCGGGGCACGCCGGCCCCGGGGCATCCCCGGGCCCGCCGTGCGAGTGTGGCCGTCGGCCGTGCGTGACCTGTGTCTCCAGCCGTTCCCTGGCGCCGAAAAACTAACAGCGCTAGTTTGGGGCCGGGACGGCATCCGTCCGTACGACGCACGGCTTCGGCGGCAGGCACAGCGAGCCCGGGAGGAACAGCCATGAAGGCGCATGACGGGATGTACATCGGCGGGGAGTGGCGGCCCGCCTCGGGCCAGGACACGATCGCGGTCGTGAACCCGGCGGACGAGCAGGTCATCGGACACGTCCCGGCGGGTACCGCCGAGGACGTCGACGCCGCGGTACGCGCCGCGCGCGCCGCGTTCCCCGGCTGGGCGGCCACCCCGCCCGCCGAGCGCGCCGCGAGGATCGGTGCCCTGCGCGACGTGCTCGCCGCCCGTAAGGACGAGATCGCCGAGACCGTCACCGCCGAGCTCGGCTCGCCGCTGCCGATGTCACAGACGGTGCACGCGGGCGTGCCGGTGCTGGTCGCCGGCTCGTACGCCGAACTCGCCGCCACGTACTCCTTCGAGGAGAAGCTCGGCAACTCCACCGTCCTGCTGGAGCCCGTCGGCGTCGTCGGCGCGATCACGCCCTGGAACTACCCGCTCCACCAGATCGTCGCCAAGGTCGCCCCGGCGCTCGCCGCGGGCTGCACCGTCGTCCTGAAGCCCGCCGAGGACACCCCGCTCACCGCGCAGCTCTTCGCCGAGGCCGTTCAGGAGGCGGGCCTGCCGGCCGGCGTCTTCAACCTGGTCACCGGCATCGGGGCGGTCGCCGGACAGGCGCTCGCCGAGCACGAGGACGTCGACCTGGTCTCGTTCACCGGGTCCACGGCCGTCGGCAAGCAGATCGGCGCCACCGCGGGCGCGGCCGTCAAGCGGGTCGCGCTGGAGCTCGGAGGCAAGTCCGCCAACGTGATCCTGCCCGGCGCCGACCTCGCGAAGGCCGTCAACGTCGGCGTGGCCAACGTGATGTCCAACTCCGGTCAGACGTGCAGCGCCTGGACCCGGATGCTCGTCGACTCCGAGCGGTACGAGGAGGCCGTGAGCCTCGCTGCCACGGCCGTCGCCAAATACGTACCCGGCGAGCGGGTCGGGCCCGTCGTCAACGCCAGGCAGCAGGCCCGGGTGCGGGGTTACATCGAGAAGGGCATCGAGGAGGGCGCCCGCCTCGTCGCGGGAGGCCCGGAGGCGCCGAAGGACCAGGGCTACTACGTCAGCCCCACGGTGTTCGCCGACGTCACGCCCGGGATGACCATCGCGCAGGAGGAGATCTTCGGCCCGGTCCTCTCGATCCTGCGGTACGAGGACGTGGACGACGCCCTGCGGATCGCCAACGACACCGTGTACGGGCTGGCCGGCGCCGTCTGGGGCGCGGACGACGACGAGGCCGTGGCCTTCGCCCGCCGCATGGACACCGGGCAGGTCGACATCAACGGCGGACGCTTCAACCCCCTCGCGCCCTTCGGGGGTTACAAGCAGTCGGGCGTCGGCCGCGAGCTCGGCCCGCACGGCCTCTCCGAGTACCTCCAGACCAAGTCCCTCCAGTTCTGAGCCTCTCCGACCCACCGAGGAGTCTGTTCGTGGTCCGCGCCGCTGTACTGCCCGCCGTCGGAGCTCCCCTGGAGATCACCGACATCGAACTCCCGGAGCCGGGCCCCGGCCAGGTGAGCATCTCGCTCGCCGCCGCCGGTGTCTGCCACTCCGACCTGTCCCTGTCCAACGGCACCATGCGACTGCCCGTCCCCGCCGTCCTCGGCCACGAGGGCGCCGGGACGGTGCTCTCCGTCGGCGAGGGCGTCACCCACGTCGCCGCGGGCGACCCGGTGGTCCTCAACTGGGCGCCGTCCTGCGGGGCGTGCTTCCACTGCGGGATCGGCGAGGTCTGGCTCTGCGCCGACGCACTCAAGGGCGCGGCCGATGTCCACGCCCGTACGGCCGACGGCACCGAGCTCCACCCCGGCCTGAACGTCGCGGCCTTCGCCCAGGAGACCGTCGTCGCCGGCAACTGCGTGCTGCCCGCCCCGGCCGGCATCCCGCTCACCGACGCCGCCCTGCTGGGCTGCGCGGTCCTGACCGGATACGGAGCGGTCCACCACTCGGCGCGGGTGCGCGAGGGCGAGAGCGTCGTCGTCCTCGGGATCGGCGGGGTCGGTCTCGCGGTCCTCCAGGCCGCCCGTATCGCCGGCGCGTCGAAGATCATCGCCGTGGACGTGTCACCGGAGAAGGAGGAACTCGCCCGCAGGGCCGGTGCCACCGACTACGTCGTCGCGTCCGACACCACGCCGCGCGCCGTCCGCAAGCTCACCGGCGGCCAGGGCGCGGACGTCGCCGTGGAGTGCGTGGGCCGGCCCGCCACGATCCGCGGAGCCTGGGAGTCGACCCGGCGCGGAGGCCGCACCACGGTCGTCGGCATCGGCGGCAAGGACCAGCAGGTGACCTTCAACGCCCTGGAGATCTTCCACTGGGGCCGCTCCCTCACCGGCTGCGTCTACGGCAACAGCGACCCGGCGCGCGACCTGCCGGTGCTCGCCGACCACATCCGCGCCGGACGGTTCGACCTCTCCATGCTGGTGACGGAGCGGATCTCGCTGGACGGCATCCCGGCGGCCTTCGACAACATGATCGCCGGCAAGGGCGGCCGCGCGCTGGTCGTCTTCTAGACGCCGGCCGCACGACTCCGCCCCCGGGCCCGCCGTCGGTGCCGGGTGTCAGCCCTCCGCGCGGCGGAGGGCCTCGGTCAGCGGCCTGCGGGGGGTGGGGGGCGGCTGCGTCCGGGGATAGCCGACGCGCAGCACCATCTGCGGGTGCCCGTAGTGCGCGGCACTCGCCGACACGTCGTCACGCAGGCCGGCGTCCTCCAGCGGCTGGTTGGCGAAGGAGGCGGCCACCGCGTGCTCCGCGGCTGTGAGCAGCAGCCTCTGCAGGGCCTGACCGGCCGCCACCCAGGAGGCGGGGTCGTCACCGGAGGTCTCCAGGACGGCCAGGTCCGGGTGCGGTTCGAAGTCCGCGTGCGAACGCCCGGGGAGGTCGGCTCCCTCGGCCATGTCCCGTACGGGCGGGTCGTCGTAGCCGCCGCGGTGCGGCACGGGCCCGAGACTGCCGACCGGAATGACGGAGGGGGCGCTGCCGGGTGAGAGGCGGGCGAGCCTGTCCTCCTGCACGGCTGCCTCCTCGTCGCACGTAGCCTGCCGGATCAGGGACAGCACGCGCTGGTACTCCGGCTCCCGGTCCAGCAGCCGCAGGCTCGCCCCCTCCTGGCCCGCCGCCTCGTGCAGGAGTGCCACCACTTCCGACGGAAGCGGCTCGGGGGCGAACGGGTACCGGTTGGTGCGGCGCAGGTGCACCCAGCCGCACAGCCGGCCCAGCACGTGGTCCGGCGCCTCGTCGGTCACCGAGATCCGCGCCACCAGGAGCGGGTCGCCGGCGTCGGGCAGCACCGACACCCGTGCTCCGTGACCCAGGCGGGCGAGTGCGGCCCGGGCGTTGAGGACCGCCGCCCCGCACGACAGATGGACATCGCGCTCCGCCGACGCCGTCGGCAGCGACGCCAGGCCCGGCTCCGCGTACACGTCGAGTCCCTCCGGACCCACGGCGAACGACCAGGGCTGGGTGTTGAACACGGAAGGGGCCGCTGCCGCGGCTGCCGCGACGGCGGCCTGCCCCGGTAGGTCGAGGGCGGAGCGGAGCAAGGACTGCATGAGGCACGCCTCCTGCGGTGGTGGCCGGTCAGTACGTGTCCTCCAGTGTCCGACGTCACACGAGCCGGTGTAAGGGACCTAGGTTTCCCCCGGGCGGGACCTCCGGCCCTACGTCTCCGTCGGCACCGCAGGCTCCGCTCCCGCGCGGCCGGCCCGTCCACGGGTCCGCGAGACCGCGACCCCGGCCAGGCAGAGCAGTCCGCCCGCCACGGTGAGCAGCGCGGGGACCTCGTCGAGCAGCAGCCAGGACATCAGCACCACCAGGGCGGGTACCGCGTACGTCGTCGCGCCCATCCGGCCCGCGGTGGTCCGGGCCAGCGCGTAGGCCCAGGTCGTGAACGCCAGCGCCGTCGGGAACACCCCGAGGTAGACCATGTTCAGCGTCGCGGACAGTGGGGCGCCGGCGGCCTCGGAGACCAGTACGCCGCTGAACGGCAGGCAGGCGACCGTCCCGACGAGGCATCCGAACGTGGTGATCTGGAGCGGCGATCCGTGCCGCAGCGCGGGCTTCTGGATGACCACTCCTCCCGCGTACGACAGCGCCGCCAGCAGGCACAGGAGTACGCCGAGCACGGAGGAGCTCCCGTGGCCGGACATGGAGAGGCCGACGACGACGGCGCCCGCGAACGAGACCGCCATGCCCGTGAGGAGCCGGCGCGGCAGCGCCTCCCCGAGCAGCCGGGCGCCCAGGAGGGCCATCAGGATGGGCCCTACGTTCACGATCATGGCCGCCGTGCCGGCGTCGACCTGCTGCTCACCCCAGTTGAGCACCACCATGTACAGGCCGAACCAGAGCAGCCCGGACCCGATGACGCCCGGCCAGGCGGCCCGGGACGGCAGCCCCTCGCGGCGTACCAGCAGGATCGCGCCGAGCGTCAGCGTGCCCGCGAGGAGCCGGCCCAGGGCCAGTGCCCCCGGTGAGTACGCCTCGCCCGCGCTGCGGATGGAGACGAACGCGGAGGCCCAGAGGATGACCGTGGTGCAGGCGGCGGCCGGGGCCCGCCAGTCGCGCCCGGAGGCGGCCGGGGCGTCGGGGCGCGCTGTCGGTGTCGTCTTCATGGCCACGACGTTAGGCCGGGAACGCTTCGGGCCCCACCGAATTGTCAGTCAGCCCCGATCGCCGCGGGTTCGACGGACAGATGCTCCGACAGGGCGCGCAGCCCGGCGGGCGTCGCCCGGACCGCCCGTCCGGTCCCCACCCGTTCGCACCACCCGGCGTCCAGCACATGGCGGCACAGCGCGGCACCCGCGGTCCCCGCCAGGTGCTGCCGCCGCTCGGTCCAGTCCAGGCAGCCCCGCGCCAGGGGCCTCCGCGAAGCGGTGGCCAGGGGGATGCCGAGCGAGCCGAACCATTCCAGGCCGTCCTCGGTCAGCGCGAAACCGGTGTCCTGCCGCAGGAGTCCGCGCCTGGTCATCGCGTCGGTGATACCGATGCCGAGCCGGCCGGCGAGATGGTCGTAACAGGTGCGGCCCCGGGCCAGCGCGTGCTGGAGGCTCGCCTCGCGCAAGGTGCGCGGGGGAGTCGCGGGGCCGGGAGCGCCATGGGCGGCCAGCTCCTCGACCAGCTGCGCGATCCGCCCGTCGGCGAGCCGCAGATAGCGGTGGCGGCCCTGGCGCTCCTCGGCCAGCAGCCCGCCCGCGACCAGCCTGGACAGGTGTTCACTCGCCGTCGAGGGGGCCACGCCCGCGCCACGGGCCAGCTCGCCGGCGGTCCAGGCCCGGCCGTCGAGCAGGGCCAGGCAGAAGGCGGCGCGGGTCTCGTCGGCGAGCAGGGCCGCCAGTGCGGCGAGCCGTGGCGCGGCCGGATCGTGCGGTGTCGTACGGGCCATGGGTCCAGGATGCGTCAGGAACCGTTCGGCGCGGGCCGAACCGTGCGGCCGGGCGCGGTCTGCTCGTACTGGAACGCGAGACCGTCCAGCAGGGCGCGCAGCCCGGTCTCGAACGCGCCCTCGTCGACCTGCTGCCGGCGGTCGGCCAGCAGATGGGCCTGGCCGAGGTGCGGATAGTCGGCGGGATCGTACGCCGTCTCGTCGTCGACGAAACCACGGGCGAAGGAGCCGAGCGCCGACCCGGTGATGAAGTAGCGCATCAGCGCGCCGATGTAGGTGGCCTGGGCGGGTGGCCAGCCGGCCCGGACCATGGCCCCGAAGACCGCGTCCGCGACCCGCAGACCGGCCGGGCGGCGCCCCGGTCCCTGGGCGAGCACCGGGACGATGTGCGGGTGCGCGGCGAGCGCCGCGCGGTAGGAGACGGCCCAGTCGTGCAGGGCGGCGGGCCAGTCGCGCGGGTCGTCCTCCTCGAACATCGACAGGTCGACCTGTGCGGACACGGCGTCGGCGACCGCGTCGAGGATCTCGTCCTTGTTCCGGAAGTGGTTGTAGAGCGACGGCCCGCTCACACCGAGCTCCGCGGCGAGCCGGCGGGTGGAGACGGCGTCCAGTCCCTCGGCGTCGACGAGCGCGCTCGCCGCCTCGACGATGCGGTCTCTGCTGAGAAGGGGCTTGCGCGGTCGGGCCATGCGGCACATAGTAGGGCCTGCAAGCAGAAAACTAGCAGTGCTAATTAAAAGTGGGGTGTCGCAGGATGAACCTGGAGCTGAGCGAGGAGCAGGATGCCGTCCGGCAGCTCGCCGAGGACTTCGTCGCGCGGGAGATCGCCCCGCATGTCGTGGAGTGGGACCGCGCCGAGAGTGTCGACAAGTCGATCGTGAAGAAGCTGGGAGCCCTCGGCTTCCTCGGGCTGACGATCCCGGAGGAGTACGGCGGCTCGGGCGGCGACCACCTCGCGTACTGCCTGGTGACCGAGGAGCTCGGCCGCGGTGACTCCTCGGTGCGCGGCATCGTCTCCGTCTCGCTCGGCCTGGTCGCCAAGACGATCGCGTCCTGGGGCAGCGAGGAGCAGAAGCAGCAGTGGCTGCCGGGGCTCACCGCGGGCGAGGCCGTCGGCTGCTTCGGCCTCACCGAGCCGGGCACCGGCTCCGACGCGGGGAACCTGACCACGAGGGCCGTGCGCGACGGCGACAGCTATGTGATCAACGGCTCCAAGATGTTCATCACCAACGGCACCTGGGCCGATGTCGTCCTGCTCTTCGCGCGTACGAACGACACCCCCGGCCACCGGGGCGTCTCCGCCTTCCTGGTGCCGGCCGACAGCCCCGGCCTGACCCGGCGCACCGTACACGGCAAGCTCGGCCTGCGCGGCCAGGCCACGGCCGAGCTGGTGCTGGAGGACGTCCGGGTGCCCGCCTCCACGCTCCTCGGTCCCGAGGGCAAGGGCTTCTCCATCGCCATGTCCGCCCTGGCCAAGGGCCGTATGTCGGTCGCGGCCGGCTGTGTCGGCATCGCACAGGCCGCCCTGGACGCCGCGGTGCGCTACGCGGGCGAGCGTGAGCAGTTCGGCAAGTCCATCGCGAGCTACCAGCTCGTCCAGGAGCTCATCAGCGACATCTCGGTGGACGTCGACGCCGCCCGCATGCTGACCTGGCGGGTCGCCGACCTCATCGACCGCGGCCAGGAGTTCGCCACCGCCGCGTCCACGGCGAAGCTCTTCGCCTCCGAAGCCGCGGTCCGCGCGGCGAACAACGCCCTGCAGGTGTTCGGCGGCTACGGCTACATCGACGAGTACCCCGTCGGCAAACTGGTCAGGGACGCCCGTGTGATGACCCTGTACGAGGGCACCAGCCAGATCCAGAAGCTGATCATCGGCCGGGCGCTGACCGGGGTGTCGGCCTTCTGACAGGCTTGCGCGCATGGTCTCAGTACTGCAGAACGTGGCGATCGACTGTGCGGATGCCTATGAACTGGCCCGGTTCTGGGGCGAGGTGACCGGGTGCGCGCCGGACCCGGAGGACGGGCCGGGCGCTCACGAGGTCCAGGTGACGCTGCCGGGGGGCCCGGCGCTGTACTTCAACCAGGTGCCGGAACCGAAGACGGTCAAGAACCGGATCCATCTGTGTCTGCGCCCCGAAAGCGCGCGCGAGGAGGAGATCGAGCGGCTGCTGGGCCTCGGCGCCACCCTGGTCGCCGATCGCCGGGAACCCGGCGGTGCGGGCTGGGCCGTCCTCGCGGACCCCGAGGGAAACGAGTTCTGTGTGCTGCGCAGCGCGTCCGACCGCGCCGCGATGTCTTCCTGAGGTCCGGAATCCGGCCGGGGCCGGGTCCGGCCGGATTCCGGCTGGATCCGGCCCGCGCGCCGCTGACCATGAGTACCGGCTGAGTACGCCGACGGATACCGGGGCGTGCCACCGGGCCGGATGCTGTGCACATGAGTGAGACAACATCGGTCAAGCAGCAGAGCACCGCCGCCTTCTACGGACAGGCCGTCCTCTCCTTCGGCGTAGCCATGGGAGCTGTGGCCCTCGGAATCTTCTTCCTCGACGCCGACGCCTGGGTGCGGGCCTTCCTCGCCATCGGCGTCCTCTATCTCGTCACCTCGTGCTTCACCCTCGCCAAGGTCATCAGGGACCGGCAGGAGGCGGGGCAGATCGTCAGCCGGGTCGACCAGGCCAGGCTGGAGAAGATCCTCGCCGAGCACGACCCCTTCCAGAAGCTCTGACCGGTCTCACCTCATGAGCGCTCTAAGCGCTTGCTCAGGTTCGCGGTATGGTGTTCGTCCTGCCAGCGGAAAGGGGCACGTGGCGATGAGCACGGCGGAGGAGACCGACGGCGAGGACACGCCGTGGAGCGAGGTGACGCCCGAAGCGGCCCGGCGGCTGCTCGTCGCCGCCGTCGAGGCCTTCGCGGAGCGGGGCTACCACGCCACCACGACCCGTGACATCGCCGGCCGGGCCGGCATGAGCCCGGCCGCGCTCTACATCCACTACAAGACCAAGGAAGAACTGCTCCACCGGATCAGCAGGATCGGCCACGACCGGGCCCTGCTCCTCCTGGAGACCGCGGCCGGCAAGGACGGCACGGCGGCCGAGCGGCTCGCCGAGGCCGTCCGGTCCTTCGTCAGCTGGCACGCGGAGCGGCACACCACGGCCCGGGTCGTGCAGTACGAGCTGGAGGCCCTGGGCGAGGAGCACCGCACCGAGATCGTGGCCCTGCGCAGGCAGACCGACGCCGTGGTGCGCCGGATCATCGGCGACGGTGTCCGGGCGGGCGAGTTCGACGTACCGGACGTCCCCGGCACCACGCTCGCCGTGCTGTCCCTCTGCATCGACGTGGCGCGCTGGTTCAACGCGCAGGGCAGCCGGACGCCCGAGGAGGTCGGCACCCTCTACGCGGACCTCGTCCTGCGCATGGTGGGCGCCCAGAAGTGACGCCGGGCGCCCCCCGCGGGCCCGGCGCACTCCGTGCGGACCGGAAACGGCTGCGCGCTCCCGAGGGCCCGCCCCGGGATCAGAAGTAGTAGCGCGAGACCGATTCCGCGACGCAGGCCGGCTTGTCGCCGCCCTCGCGCTCGACGGTGACCAGGGCGGTCACCTGCACGCCGCCGCCCGCCTCCTCGACGTCCTTGAGCACAGCCGTGGCACGCAGCCGCGAGCCCACCGGGACGGTCGAGGGGAAGCGGACCTTGTTGGTCCCGTAGTTGATGCCCATCTTCGCGCCCTCGACCCGCAGGACCTGCGGGACGAGCACCGGCAGCAGCGACAGCGTCAGGTAGCCGTGCGCGATCGTCGTGCCGAAGGGCCCGGCCGCGGCGCGTTCCGGGTCCACATGGATCCACTGGTGGTCGCCCGTGGCCTCGGCGAACTGGTCGATCCTCTTCTGCTCGATCTCCAGCCAATCGCTGTGACCGAGTTCCTGGCCCACCCCGTCCCGCAGCTCCTGTGCGGACGTGAAGATCTTCGGCTCTGCCATGTTCCTGGTCCCTGCCTTCCGGCTGTCGGTCGCCCTCCAGGGGCGGTGTCTAAGCGCTTGCTCAGCATGGTTCGGCCGTGCGGTCCTGTCAACGACGGACGGGCGGTTTTCCGGGCGGGCGCGCAGGCCGGAAGGCGGCCACTAGGGTTGGGGGAGTGCCTCAGATCCCGCATTCACTCCATGAACTCACCGTCGGTCAGCTCTCCGCGCGCAGCGGCGCCGCGGTGTCCGCCCTGCACTTCTACGAGTCCAAGGGCCTGATCAGCAGCAGTCGCACCAGCGGCAACCAGCGCCGCTACACCAGGGACGCCCTGCGCCGGGTGGCGTTCGTCCGGGCGGCGCAGCGGGTGGGCATCCCGCTCGCCACCATCAGGGAGGCGCTGGCCGAACTGCCGGAGGAGCGCACGCCGAACCGGGAGGACTGGGCCCGGCTCTCCCAGGCATGGCGCTCGGAGCTGGACGAGCGCATCAAGCAGCTGGGCCGGCTGCGCGACCACCTCACCGACTGCATCGGCTGCGGGTGCCTGTCGCTGGAGACCTGCGTCCTGTCCAACCCCGACGACGTGATCGGTGACCGGATCGCCGGCTCGCGGCTGATGCCCGAGCGGCGCTCGGCCGACCGCTCCTGAGCGCGCCCGGTCACTCCGTGACCGCGGTGGTCAGGCCGCCGACGCCAGGGCCCGGCTCCTCGCCCTCCTGGCCTCGGCCAGCGCCTTCGCCGTGAGGACGGGCCGGGGTACGACGATGCCGCAGCCCGTACAGACCGGTCCGGCCCATGGTTCGCGGTCCAGGTCCTGCCGCCAGACGATGCCGGTTCCCGTGCAGACCGGGCACGCGGCCCCGGGCTTCGCGCCCAGGGCCGCGATCAGCCGCCCCAGGACCTCGGCCAGAGGCGCGCCGGGGTGGACCCCCGGATCCTCGCAGTGCGCGATCCCGTTGCCGCCCCAGGTCCGCCGGTGCCAGTCGTCGAACGTGCCGGGCCGCCGCAGCCCGTCGTGCTTCTCGCGGCGCCGCCGCTCGGCGAAGCCCGCCTCGTACGCGAGCCAGACGGCCCGCGCCTCCTCCAGTTCCTCCAGCGCGCGGATCAGGCGCACCGGGTCGGGGGCCCGGTCCTCGGGCTCCATCCCGTGCCGGGCGCACAGGTGGTCCCAGGTCGCCCGGTGACCGTAGGGGGCGAATCGCTCCAGGCATTTGCGCAGCGAGTACCGCCGCAAAGCCAGATCGCCCCGCGGATCGCGGACCTGTCTCGCAAGACTCCGGAAACCGGCCATGGCACTGCCACCTCCGTCGCTCGTACTTCGGCGTCAAGGGATGGACGTACGACTGCCCGATTCGGCTCCATCCAAAGGTGAAACGCGTCCACGGACTGAGACGGTCCATGTGAGGCCGGGTGCGGGGGTGTGGCGATTCAGAAAAAGTGACTGATGTTCATCTTACCGGCGGGGCGTACCGCCAGTAACCTCCGGCGCATCGGCCACCCGGAGGAGCACGCATGCCCCCACGCACCCGCACGCTCAGAGCCGCCACAGTCGCGGCCGTCCTCGCTCTCGGTACGTCCCTGCTCGCCTCGGCGCCCGGCGCCGGAGCGGCGGAGCCGGAACCCCTCGCCGTCACCGACCACTGCGGCAACCGGTGCGCGGACATCCTGCCGCCGGGCGAGAACGGCAACGCCACGCTCGTCGAGATCCTCGGCAACAAGGCGTTCGGCACCCACCCCGCGCACAGCGACGACCAGCTCGACCGCTACAACGGCCTGGTCGAGGGGCACACGGGCCTCACCGACCGGAAGCTGACCGACTTCTTCAACGACGCCTCCTTCGGAGTCGCCGCCGACCAGGTCGAGTCCGTGACCAAGCCGCGCGAGGACGTCACGATCACACGGGACAAGAAGAGCGGAGTGCCCCACATCAAGGGCACCACCCGCTACGGAACCGAATTCGGCGCGGGGTTCGCCGCCGGGCAGGACCGGCTGTGGCTGATGGACCTGTTCCGGCACATCGGACGCGGGCAGCTGACGTCCTTCGCCGGAGGAGCGCTCGCCAACCAGGGCCTCGAGCAGCAGTTCTGGCCGCAGGCCCCGTACACCGAGGCGGACCTCGAAGCGCAGGTCCAACGCATCCGGACCACCGAGGGCGCCCGCGGCGAGCAGGCGATGGCCGACGCGCAGGCCTATGTGGACGGCATCAACTCCTACCGCGAGAAGTCCAAGAAGGGCCGCTACTTCCCGGGCGAGTACGTCCTCACCGGGAAGATCGACGCCATCACGAACATCGGCGAGATCCAGCCGTTCAAGCTGACCGACCTGATCTCGATCGCCTCGGTCGTCGGAGGACAGTTCGGCGGCGGGGGCGGCGGTGAGGTCCAGGCCGCGCTCTCGCTGCTCGCCGCCCAGCAGAAGTACGGCGTCGAGGAGGGCACCCGCGTCTGGGAGTCCTTCCGCCAGCGCAACGACCCCGAGGCGGTGCTCACCGTCCACGACGGCACCTCGTTCCCGTACGCCGGCAAGCCCGACAAGGCCCGGGGCACCGCCCTTCCCGACGCGGGCTCCGTCACCCCGGAACCGCTGATCCACGACCGGACCGGCTCGGCGGGCACCGACAGGAAGGACCCCGTCGACGCGCCCGACCGCCTCGCACCGGCCCAGGGGATGTACGACGACGGCGTCATCCCGGAGGGCTCGCTGCCCGGCTCCGGCGACACCGCCCAGAAGCGGGGCATGTCCAACGCCCTCCTGGTATCGGGCGAGCACACCGCGAGCGGCAACCCGATCGCCGTCATGGGCCCGCAGACCGGCTACTTCGCCCCGCAGCTGATGATGCTCCAGGAGCTCCAGGGACCCGGCATCAGCGCCCGCGGCGTCTCCTTCGCGGGGGTCGGCATGTACATCCAGATGGGCCGTGGCCAGGACTACGCCTGGAGCGCCACCTCGGCGGCCCAGGACATCACCGACACGTACGCCGTCGAGCTCTGCGAACCCGACGGCTCCGCCCCCACCAAGGAATCCACGCACTACCGGAACGACGGCGTCTGCACGGCCATGGAGAAGCTGGAGCGAACCAACTCCTGGAAGCCCACCGTCGCCGACTCAACCGCCAAGGGCTCGTACCGCATGCAGGTGTGGCGCAGCGACTACGGCATCGTCACCCACCGCGCCACGGTGGACGGCAAGCCCGTCGCGTACACCTCGCTGCGCACCACCTACCGCCACGAGGCCGACTCGATCATCGGCTTCCAGCTGCTCAACGACCCGGCGTACGTGACGGATGCCGCCTCCTTCCAGCAGGCGGCGAGCCATATCGACTACGCCTTCAACTGGTTCTACGCGGACTCCCGCACCACGGCCTACTACAACAGCGGCATGAACCCCGTGCGTGCGGCCGGAGTGGACGCGGCGCTGCCGGTCAAGGCCGAGAAGGCGTACGAGTGGCAGGGCTACGACCCGGCGGCCAACACCACCGACTACACGCCGTTCGCCGAGCACCCGCACTCCAGCGGCCAGGACTACTACATCTCCTGGAACAACCGTCAGGCCGAGGACTACTCCACCGCCGCGTTCGGCTTCGGCGCCGTGCACCGCGGTGACCTGCTCGACGACCGGGTGTCCGCACTGGTCGAGGAGGGCGGGGTGACCCGCGCCTCCCTCACCCGCGCCATGGAGGAAGCGGCGCTCACCGACCTGCGCGGCGAGCAGCTGCTGCCCGAGCTGCTGAAGGTGCTCCGCTCCCAGCCGGTCACCGACCCGGAGCTCGACGCGGTGGTCCAGCAGCTGGATTCCTGGCGGGCGGCCGGGGCGCAGCGCAAGGAGACCAGCCCGGGCTCGCACACGTACACGCACGCGGACGCCGTGCGGATCATGGACGCGTGGTGGCCGAAACTGATCGAGGCGGAGTTCCGTCCCGGGCTGGGCGACGGCCTCTACACGGCACTGACCGTGAACCTGGCCACGGACGAGTCCCCGGCGGCCAGCCACGGGCCGAGCGGGGCGCACAGCGGCTCCGCCTTCCAGTACGGCTGGTGGGGCTTCGCCGACAAGGACCTGCGCCAGGTCCTCGGACAGCCCGTCAAGGGCCCGCTGGCCAGGACGTACTGCGGCAACGGTGATCTGAGCGCCTGCCGGTCGGCCCTCCTCGGCACCCTCAAGGAGGCGGCAGCCGTACCCGCGACCACGGTCTACCCGGGTGACGACAGCTGCGAGGCCGGTGAGCAGTGGTGCACCGACGCGATCGTCCACCGCCCGCTCGGCGGGATCTCGCAGAAGTCGATCCACTGGCAGAACCGGCCGACCTACCAGCAGGTCGTGGAGTTCCCCTCGCACCGCTGACGCTGCATCAATTATTGCTGACAGCTACTCAGAAGATGGCCTCCGTACCGCTGTTACTCGCGGTGCGGAGGCCTTCTCCATGAGGCGGCCTCATGCGTTTCGGCCGTACCGGCCGTCGGCTGTCAGTGGCACCCAGTAGCATTTCGCCGTTCAACAATGGCATGTTCACAAAAGGGTGGGGACAACTTGAGATCGAAACGAGTGCGCGGTACGGCTGTGGCCGCCGCCCTCGGCGTCGTCGCCGTTCTGGGGTTCCAGAACGCCGCGAGCGGTGCCGAGGCGGGAGCCGCGCGGAACGAGGGCCGCACGGCCGCCGGGGCGGGGGCCTACAGTGCCGCGGCCGGGAAGGACGGCCCGGTCAGGAGCGAGGTGCACAAGCTCGCCCTGAAGTCCGAGGGACGTGGCGAGGCCGCCCTCTCCCGGCGTACCACCGAACCGTTCGGCATGCTGGGCGTCTCCTGGCCCGACGCCGACGCGAAGGTCGAGGGCACGATCGAGGCCCGCACCCGCGACGCGGAGACCGGCGCGTGGTCCGACTGGATCACGCTGGAGCCGTATCTGCCCGGCCTCGACGGCGAGCGCTCCACGGAACGCGGCTCCACGGAGCCCGTCTGGGTGGGACGCTCGGACGGTGCCGAGGTGCGGGTGAGCGACGGTGCCGCCGCCGGCACCCTGCCGGCCGGCCTCCGGCTCGACATGGTCGACCCGGTCGCCGGATCCGGCGCGGCACGGAGCGGCTCCACGGACGCCGAGGCCGCCGCCTTCACGTCCGCCGCGATCGACCCGGGCCCGCCGTCGACGGTTCCGCAGCCCCCGGTCGTCAGCCGCGCCGAGTGGGGCGCCGACGAATCCATCAACGACGAGGGCCCGATCTACCTGGAAGGCGGCGTCATCAAGGCCGCCTTCGTGCACCACACGACCAACGCCAGCTACGACTGCTCCGAATCCGCGGCGATCGTGCGCGCCCTGCACGTCTTCCACGTGAAGACGAACGGCTGGCGCGACCTCGGCTACAACTTCCTCGTCGACAAGTGCGGGAAGATATTCGAGGGCCGTCAGGGCGGCATCGACCAGCCCGTGCAGGGCGCACACACGTACGGCTTCAACAGCGAGTCGACCAGCGTCGCGATCATCGGCGACTACACGAACGCCGGTGCCTCGAACGTCGCTCTCGAGGCGACCGCCCGGGTGGCCGCGTACAAGCTCGGGCAGTACGGCGGTGACCCGGCCGGCAGCACCACGCTGGTCGCCGGAGCCACGCAGAAGAACTACCACGGCACGGAGTTCGTCGCCGGGCAGTCCTACTCGTTCAAGCAGATCTCGGGTCACCGGGACGGCTTCAACACCGAGTGCCCCGGCATGAAGCTGTACCCGCAGCTCCCCACCATCCGCACGCTGGCCGCGGGCCCCGTCCAGAGCCTCAAGGTCACCTCGGTCGCCGGCGGGGCGTTCGCCGTGGACTCCGGCTACGAGACGCCGGGCCCGGTTTCGGTGAACTGGTCGACGAGCACCCCGTCCTCGCTGATCAGCGGGTTCGAACTCCTCGTCGACGGCAAGAGCGTGACCACCGTCGCGGGCAAGGCGCGTACCGCCTCCACGACGCTCCTCCCGGGCAGCCACAAGGTCGCGGTAAAGGCCGTCCACCAGTCTGGCAAGGCCACGACCACCGCCGCGGTGAACGTGAGCGTGCCGAGCCCGAAGAAGTTCGTGCCCGTCACCCCTGAGCGTCTGATGGACACGCGCACGGGACTGGGTGCGCCCAAGGCGCCCGTCGGCGCGGACAGTGTGGTCAACCTCCAGGTGACCGGCACGAACGGTGTCCCGGCCACCGGCGTGGGCGCGGTCGTGCTGAACGTGACGGCGACGAACGTCACGGGGGAGACCAGCTATGTGTCGGTCTACCCGGAGGGCACGACGCGGACGGCCGCGTCGAATCTGAACCTGGTGAAGGGGCAGACGGCTCCGAACCTGGTGATCGTGCCCGTGGTGAACGGCAAGGTGAGTTTCTACAACCGTGCCGGGACCCTGGACCTGATCGCCGACATCACCGGCTACTTCACCTCCGTCGGCGAGGGCTCCACGCACGTCAACCTCGGGCCGAAGCGTGTGATGGACACGCGCGAGGGTCTGGGCGTGGCGAAGGCGCCGGTCGGCGCGGACAGTGTCGTGACGCTGCAGGTGGCGGGCGTCGACGGCGTGCCGGCCGAGGGTGTCACGGCGGTCGTGCTGAACGTGACGGCGACGAACGTCACGGGGGCGACCAGCTATGTGTCGGTCTACCCGGACGGTACGACGCGGACGGCCGCGTCGAATCTGAACCTGGTGAAGGGGCAGACGGCTCCGAACCTGGTGATCGTGCCCGTGGTGAACGGCAAGGTGAGTTTCTACAACCGTGCCGGGACCCTGGACCTGATCGCCGACATCACCGGCTACTTCACCTCCGGTGACGAAGGCGCGTCCCACATCAACCTCGGCCCCAAGCGTGTGATGGACACCCGTGCCGGTCTGGGCGTGGCCAAGGCGCCGGTCGGCCCGGACAGCGTCGTGACGCTGCAGGTGGCGGGCGTCGACGGCGTGCCGGCCGAGGGAGTCACGGCGGTCGTGCTGAACGTGACCGCGACGAACGTCACGGCGCCGACGAGCTACGTGTCGGTCTACCCGGACGGTACGACGCGCACGAGCGCTTCGAACCTGAACCTGGTGAAGGGGCAGACGGCCCCGAACCTGGTGATCGTGCCCGTCGTGAACGGCAAGGTGAGTTTCTACAACCGGTCGGGCAGCCTCGACCTGATCGCGGACATCACCGGCTACTTCCGCAAGTGAGGTGAGACGGAGGCGGGGTGGTACGGGCCGGGCCCGTACCACCCCGCCGACGTGTTCACCGGTACAGCAGGTGTTCCCGCCGCACCTTCCGGAACGCGGCCAGGTCGGCCGCCCAGGCACCCACCACCTCGTCGGTGTCCGCCCCCGCGTCGATCATCGTGCGGACCCGGGTGTTGCCGGTGAGCTTGTCGATCCAGTTGTCCGCCCGCCACGCGAACCCGCTCCAGGTGCGCTTCGCCGTGACCAGCAGGGCGATTCCCGTGCGTACGGGGTCGAAGGCGTCCCGGTCCTGGACGTGCACCTGGACCCCGCCCACCGTCTTCCCCTGGAACTTGGAGAACGTCGGCGCGAAGTACGCCTCACGGAAGGCGACCCCGGGCAGCTCCAGGCCGTTCGCCGCCGCCGCCCACCGGTGGTCGATGCCCTCCGCGCCGAGCAGCTCGAACGGCCGTGTCGTCCCCCGGCCCTCGGAGAGGTTCGTCCCCTCGAACAGGCATGTCCCGGGGTAGACCACCGCGGTCTCCGGCGTCGGCATGTTGGGGCTCGGCGGCACCCACGGCAGGCCCGTGGTGTCGAAGAAGTCCTTGCGGCGCCATCCGGACATCTTCACCACGTCGAGTTCCACCGGACGGTCCGCCAGGAACTCCGCGTTGAAGAGCAGCGCGAGCTCCGCCACCGTCATCCCGTGCGCCTGGGAGATCTCCCGGCGTCCCACGAAGGTGGCGAAGGCCGGGTCGAGCACGGGTCCGAGCGCCGCCCGGCCGGTCACCGGATTCGGCCGGTCCAGGACGACGAACCGCTTGCCCGCGAGCGCCGCCGCCTCCATGCAGTCGTACAGGGTCCAGATGTACGTGTAGAAGCGGGCGCCCGCGTCCTGGATGTCGAAGACCACCGTGTCGACACCCGACGCGGTGAAGACGTCGGCCAGCGCCTGCCCGCTCTTCAGATACGTGTCGTAGACCGGCAGCCCGGTCGCCGGGTCGTCGTACCGGCCCTCCGAGCCGCCCGCCTGAGCCGTCCCCCGGAAGCCGTGCTCGGGGCCGAAGACGGCGGCCAGGTCCACCCGGTCGTCGGGGTGCATCACGTCGACGATGTGGCGCACGTCGGCGGTGATCCCGGTGGGATTGGTGACGACACCCACCTTCTGCCCGGCCAGCAGCCGGTAACCGTCGGCGGCCAGCCGCTCGAAGCCGGTACGGACCCCGGCACCCCCGGCGCCGTGCCCCCGGCCGGCCGCTACGGCCGCCCCGGGCCCTGCGGCGGTCGTCGCGAGGGCTCCCATCGCACCGCCGACAGCCAGCAAACCACGCCTGGACAGGGTCATTCCGCTACCTCCATGATCGCGTCGACTGTCATGGTCACGCACGCTAGCGCGGGTGCGGGCCGCACGGAACGCCCCGGACTGGGCAGATTCCCAGTCCTGCCCCGAACCCCTTCCCCGATCACATACCGACTGGTTAGTCTGCCGGGGAAGACGGCTGAGAGAGGCGGGACCGATGAGTACGGTGCAGGGCGCTGGCGTAGTGGTGACGGGAGCCGGGGGCGGCATCGGGGCCGCCCTCGCCCGGAGATTCGCGGCGGAGGGCGCGCGGGTCGTCGTCAACGACCTCGACGGAGACCGGGTCAAGGCGCTGGCCGACGAGATCGGCGGCACGGTCGTGGCCGGCGACGCCTCCGGGATCGTGGACGCCGCGCGCGACGCGCTCGGCGGCACCGTGGACGTCTACTGCGCCAACGCCGGCCTCGCCTCGGGCGGCGACGCCTTCGCCGAGGAGGACGTCTGGGCCCGGGCCTGGGACGTCAACGTGATGGCGCACGTCCGCGCGGCCAAGGCACTGCTGCCCCAGTGGCTGGAGCGCGGCAGCGGCCGCTTCGTCTCCACCGCGTCGGCGGCCGGCCTGCTGACCATGATCGGCGCCGCCCCGTACAGCGTGACGAAGCACGGCGCCGTCGCCTTCGCCGAGTGGCTCTCACTGACCTACCGGCACCGGGGGATCAAGGTCCACACGATCTGCCCCCAGGGGGTGCGTACGGACATGCTCACCGCCGCGGGATCCGCGGGCGACCTCGTGCTCGCGCCCACCGCGATCGAGCCGGAGGCCGTCGCCGACGCCCTGTTCGACGCCATGGAGCAGGACCGCTTCCTCGTCCTGCCGCACCCCGAGGTGGCCGGCTACTACCGCGCCCGCGCCAAGGACCCCGACCAATGGATCGGCAACATGAACCACCTGCAGCAGAAGTGGGAGGAGGCCGGCGCATGAGCGAGTCGATCTACGCGGCGAAGCCCTGGACCGCCCTGCTCAGTGAGGCCCAGCTCGCCCCCGTCCATCCCGCCGAGACCATGGTGCACGCCTTCCGCGCGGCCGTCGGCCGGGCCCCGGACCACACCGCGCTCGCCTACTTCGACGGGCGGCTCAGCTACCGCGAGACGGACGAGCTGTCCGACTCCGTGGCGGGACACCTCGCGGCCGAGGGACTGCGGCGGGGCGACCGGGTCGCGATCATGCTCCAGAACACCCCGCACTTCGTGCTCGCGCTGCTCGGGGCCTGGAAGGCCGGCGCCACCGTCGTCCCGCTCAACCCGATGTACAAGTCCGGCGAGGTCGGGCATGTGCTGAAGGACGCGGAGGTGACCGCGCTGATCTGCTCCGACCGGGCCTGGGATTCCTATCTGCGGGCCACCGCCGAGGCCGCACCGAGCGTGACGATCGCCCTCACGGCCTGCGAGCTCGACCTCCAGTCGGCCGACGACCCCCGGGTGCTCGGCTTCGAGCGGCTCCCCGCGCCCGGCCCCGGCGACCGGGCCTCCGATCTGGTGGAGGTGGCCCGTCGCGGTCTCGCGGCTCCCGACGGCCGCGAGCTCACCGCTTCGGACACCGCCCTGATCAGCTACACCTCCGGGACGAGCGGCACCCCCAAGGGGGCCATGAACTCCCAGGGCAACATCATGATCAACGCGGAGCGCCAGCGGGCCGGCCACCCCATCGAGGAGGGCTCGTCCTACTTCGCGCTCGCCCCGCTCTTCCACATCACCGGCATGGTCTGCCAGCTCGCCGCGTGCATCGCCAACGCGGGCACCCTGGTCCTCGCGTACCGCTTCGAGGCGGGCGTCGTCCTGGAGGCCTTCGCCGAGCACCGGCCCGCCTACACGGTGGGCCCGTCGACCGCCTTCATGGCGCTCGCCGCGCACCCGGACGTCACCCGGGAGCACTTCGCCTCCTTCAAGGTGATCTCCTCGGGCGGCGCGCCGCTGCCACCCGCCCTGGTCGAGAAGTTCCGTGACGGCTTCGGCCCGTACATCCGCAACGGCTACGGCCTCACCGAGTGCACCGCGCCCTGCGCGTCCGTACCACCGGAGCGGGAGGCGCCCGTCGACCCCGTCTCCGGGACCCTGTCCGTCGGTGTCCCCGGGCCCGACACCGTGGTCAGGATCGTCGACGAGAAGGGCGACGACGTCCCCTTCGGCGAACAGGGCGAGATCGCCGTACGCGGGCCGCAGGTCGTCTCCGGCTACTGGAACCTGCCCGAGGCCACCGAGGCCGCCTTCCCGGACGGGGAGCTGCGCACCGGGGACATCGGTTTCATGGACACGGCGGGCTGGCTCTACGTCGTGGACCGCAAGAAGGACATGATCAACGCCTCCGGCTTCAAGGTCTGGCCCCGGGAGGTCGAGGACGTCCTCTACACCCACCCGGCGGTCCGCGAGGCGGCCGTCGTGGGGGTCCCCGACGCCTATCGCGGGGAGACCGTCCGGGCCTACGTCAGCCTGCGGCCGGGCGCCGCGACGGAGCCCGGCGAGCTCAGCGCGTACTGCAAGGAACGGCTGGCCGCGTACAAGTACCCGCGCGAAGTGGAGATCCTGACCGAACTCCCGAAGACGGCGAGTGGGAAGATCCTCAGGCGGGAACTGCGTTCCCCCCGTTAGAACAGTTCACGCACGGTACGAGAGGACAGGTGGCGGCAATGGCCAAGGCGACGGAGGGGAACGGTACGCCCGTCCCCCAGAGGCTGCTGGCCGCCGCCACCCGGCTCTTCGCGGAACAGGGCTACGACCGCACCTCCGTCCAGGAGATCGTCGAGGCGGCGGGCGTCACCAAGGGGGCGCTCTACCACTACTTCGGCTCCAAGGAGGACCTCCTCCAGGAGGTCTACGCCCGGGTGCTGCGGCTCCAGCAGGAGCGGCTCGACGCCTACGCGAACGCCGAGGCGCCGATCGAGCAGCGGGTGCGTGACGCGGCGGCCGACGTGGTGGTCACCACCATCGACAACCTCGACGACGCATCGATCTTCTTCCGCTCCATGCACCATCTGAGCCCGGAGAAGAACAAGCAGGTCCGGACGGAGCGGCGGCGCTACCACGAGCGCTTCCGCGCCCTGATCGAAGAGGGCCAGAAGAGCGGAGTCTTCTCCGCCGCGACCCCGGCCGACCTGGTCGTCGACTACCACTTCGGCTCGGTCCACCATCTGTCCACGTGGTACAGCCCGGACGGCCCGCTCAGCCGGCAGGAGGTCGCGGACCACCTGGCCGACCTGCTGCTGAGGGCACTGCGCCCCTGACGGTGCCGCCGCCGGCCAGCTGGCCCAGGAGTGCCCTGGCCGCCGGATTGCGCGGTGCCGGGGCCCGGCCCACCAGCACCACCGTCCGGCCGGGATCCGGCTGGCGGATGGTGATGCACGGCAGCCCCGCGTCCTCGCCGATGCGACGGGGCACGATCGCCACCCCGATGCCGGCCCGGACGAGATCGACGAGCAGCCTGATCTGGGTGACGTCACAGGTGATCCTGCGCTTCAGACCGCAGTGATCGGCCAGTCGGCGCACGGCGGTCTCCAGGCCGGTCCCCGCCCGGAAGTCCACGAACGGTTCGTCGGCGAGATCCTTGATCAGTGTGCGGCCGGCGCTCGCCAGCGGGTGGCCGGGCGTGGTGATCAGCACGAGGTCCTCGTGCCAGGTCGCGAAGGCGGTGATGCCGTCGGGCAGTCCGGCGGCGTCGGGCGCGAGGTAGGCGAGGTCCAGTTCGCCCGCGCGGACGGCCTCGATCAGGTCGGGGGTCGTCGCCTCGCGCAGCGAGATCTGTACCCCCGGCCGTAGCCGGTGGAACGCGGCGAGTTCGTCGGCCAGGTCCACGCAGGTCAGCGTCTGTATGGTGCCGACGCGCACCCGCCCGGTGTGCAGCCCGGAGACGGAGGACACCGCGTCCCGGGCCGCTTCCGTGCCGGCCAGGACCGCCCGGGCCGCCGGAACCAGCGCCAGGCCGGCCTCGGTGGGCACGACCCGCCGGCCCGTGCGGTCGAACAGCTCGGCGCCCAGCTCGCGTTCCAGGTTCTTCACGGATGTGCTCAGGGCCGACTGCACGATCAGCTCGGCGCGGGCGGCCGCTGTGAAGCTGCCGTGCGCGACCACTGCCATGAAGTGGCGGAGCTGGCGTATTTCCACGCATCCACGATAGCGATGGCTGCCATCGAAACCATCTGTTGGACCGAACGATGTGCCTCATCGGAACCTGGGGACATGACAACTCTGCTGACCGGAATCCTGGTCCGGCCGCTTCGGCGGGCCGGGAAGTTCATCCGCGCACTCGCTCTGACGGACCACCAGCCCTCGGGGGGCTACTGAGCCACGGCACCGGCCGCCGCACGCACGTCACCCGGGGCGGTCAGCTCGCGCCCGGTACGCCGAGGGCGGCGAGCAGCAGCGAGGAGAGCTCCTCCGCGAAGGGCGCCGATCCGGTGAGCGCCTGGCGGAGGAGATTTTCGTCGGACGTCAGGCCGGCGGCGGCCGACCAGGCCAGGGCCTCCTTCACGGCGGGCTCCACCGGGAACCGGTCCAGCGGTATGCCGTAGTCGTCGGCCAGGGCGCGGTCGAGCAGGGCTTCCCACTGTCCGCCTCCGGGGCCGGCGGCCTCGACGAAGCCGACGTCGCTGTCCAGGAAGGACACCAGAACCGCCGGGGCGCCGGTGCTGCGGACCAGCTCCGGCAGGCTCCGCGGTCCTGATTCCGCGAAGCCCGACACCTGCCAGCCCTCCGCCGGTGACTCCGGCTCCTCGACCTCGGCGAAGCCCGCCGCTTCCATGAGACCGCGCAGGTCGGCCGTGGACCGGACCGTCAGCGTCCCACCGGAATGCCCATGCTCCGGAAGGTACGGGACGGCAATGACAGCACCGTGCGGCCGCCCGGCGTCAGGAGGCGGGCGGGCAGAGCACCAGCAGGCAGCTCCGGACCCGGACGTCGTCGATGACCGGGCCTCCGACCCCGGGGCCGGTGCTCGCGAAGGTGAGGGTGACGGAGTGCTTCAGCAGGTTGGTGAACACGGCGGTCTGCCGTGTGTAGCCCATGTCGCGGAACCCGTGGCCGGTGACGTCGAAGCTGAACGTCCTGACCGGGGTGCCGTCGACTCTGAGTTCGCCTGTCTTCAGGGCGGGAGCCCAGGCCGGGTTGCCCGCCAGCTCGAAGCTGACGACGTACGAGGTCAGGGGCAGGACCCGTATCTCCTGCGAGACGCTGCCGGTCGAGCTGCCGTTGAGGTCGAGCGACTGGTGGCCCTCGGCGGCGTCCCACAGGCGGTCGGACGTCAGATCGACGCTGCCACCGCCGGCCGTCCAGGGGCCGAGGGGCTGTCCGCCGAGGTACGTGGTGAAGGGGGACGGCGCCGGGACGGCCGGTGTCTCGAATCCGCCGTCGAAGTCCACGACGGTGGTGTGTGTCGTGGTGTCGTGCGTATGGGCCGAAGCGGAGGCGGCGGTGGCGGTCAGCAGGAGTGCGGCGGAGGACAGGGCGGCGGCGGACAGGCGGAGCGGGTGCATGGAGGGCCTCTCGGTTCACGCGACGCCAGGGGCGGGGCTCCCGGCCGGGGACCCACTCGGAGTGTGCGGGCCTCCGCCCACCCCGCCAAGAGGCCGGACGGCGGCGCGTGAGGCGCGCTGAGCAGGAGGAACGCAGGGAATGAGCGCCCCCGGCGCGGGGCCGGCGGTCCTGCGATCCGGCACACGCGGGCGCCGGCCCGGGGATGCCGGCTCGCGCGCTCGGCAGGATGGGCGGTTTCGGGCTCCCTTCTCCGGTGTCCGCTCAGCGAACGCGCCTGTCCGGATTCCACTCTTGACGGTGCTCGGTCATCTGTCCGAGCATCGGGGGCGCGCTTCCAGCCCCACCGCTCCAGGCCCCGGTCGTGCACGCCCGGGGACCCCCCGCACGTTCCGTCAGTCCCCGAACGGAATCCGGAGCCCCTGATGAGACCTGCCCGACGCAGATCCCTCGCCGCCGCCGCGCTCGCGGTCGCCGCCCTGCTGGTCACCGCCGCCCCGGCCGCCCAGGCCGCACCCCGAGCCGTCACCGCGGCCCCCGACATCCCGCTCGCCAGCGTGAAGGCGCACCTCACCCAGCTCCAGTCGATCGCCACCGCCAACGGCGGCAACCGCGCCCACGGGAGGGCCGGTTACAAGGCATCCGTCGACTACGTGAAGGCCAAGCTGGACGCCGCCGGATACACCACGGCGCTCCAGCAGTTCACCTCCGGCGGGGCCACCGGGTACAACCTGATCGCCGACTGGCCGGGCGGCGACCCGAACCAGGTCCTGATGGCCGGATCCCACCTCGACTCGGTGACCTCCGGCGCCGGCATCAACGACAACGGCTCCGGCTCGGCCGCCGTGCTGGAGACCGCCCTCGCGGTCTCCCGGGCTCAGCTCACGCCGGACAAACACCTGCGCTTCGCCTGGTGGGGCGCCGAGGAGCTGGGACTCGTCGGCTCGAAGTACTACGTCAACAACCTGGCCGGCACCGAGCGTTCCAAGCTCGCCGGGTACCTCAACTTCGACATGATCGGATCGCCCAACCCCGGCTACTTCGTCTACGACGACGACCCGGTCATCGAGCAGACCTTCAAGGACTACTACGCGGGTCTGTCGATACCCACCGAGATCGAGACCGAGGGCGACGGCCGCTCCGACCACGCCCCGTTCAAGAACGCGGGCGTCCCCGTGGGCGGGCTCTTCTCCGGGGCGGACTACACGAAGACGAGTGCCCAGGCCCAGAAGTGGGGCGGCACGGCGGGCCAGTCCTTCGACCGCTGCTACCACTCCTCGTGCGACACGACCGCCAACATCGACGACACGGCCCTCGACCGCAACAGCGACGCGGTCGCCCACGCCGTCTGGACCCTGTCGGCGGGCACGGTCACCCCGCCGGCCGGCACGGTGTTCAGCAACGCCGCGAACGTCTCCGTGCCCGACAACGGGGCCGCCGTGACCTCGCCGGTCTCCGTCACCGGCCGTACGGGCAACGCCCCTTCGGCCCTCAAGGTGGCCGTCGACATCAAGCACACCTACCGCGGTGACCTCGTCGTCGACCTGCTCGCACCCGACGGGACCGCTTACCGGCTGAAGAACTCCAGCGGCAGCGACTCGGCCGACAACGTGATCGCGACGTACACGGTCAACGCGTCCGCCGAGGCGGCCAACGGGTCCTGGAAGCTCCAGGTCCGGGACGTCGCCGCGCAGGACACCGGCTACATCGACAGCTGGCAGCTCACCTTCTGACCCGCCGGGGAGGCGGCCGGCCGGCCGCCTCCCCGCACAGGGCTCAGACGTACTTCTTGATCTCCCGCCGCGCCAGCGACCGCTGGTGCACCTCGTCCGGCCCGTCCGCCAGCCGCAGCGTCCGTGCCGACGACCAGAGTTCGGCCAGCGGGAAGTCCTGGCTGACGCCGCCGGCGCCGTACAGCTGCACCGCCCGGTCGAGGATGTCGCAGACCGCACGCGGGGTGGCGATCTTGATCGCCTGGATCTCGGTGTGCGCCCCGCGGTTGCCCACCGTGTCCATCAGCCAGGCCGTCTTCAGCACCAGCAGCCGCAGCTGCTCCACCGTCACCCGGGCATCCGCGATCCAGTTCTGGACGACACCCTGCTGCGCCAGCGGCTTGCCGAAGGCCGTACGGGCCACGGACCGCCGGCACATCAGCTCGATCGCCCGCTCGGCCATCCCGATCAGCCGCATGCAGTGGTGGATCCGGCCCGGCCCCAGCCGCGCCTGGGCGATGGCGAAGCCGCCGCCCTCCTCGCCGATCAGACTGGCGGCGGGCACGCGTACGTCGGTGAACACGACCTCGGCGTGGCCGCCGTGCGAGTGGTCCTCGTAGCCGTACACCTGCATCGCACGGCGCACCTCCAGGCCAGGGGTGTCACGCGGGACCAGGATCATCGACTGCTGGCGGCGGATGTCCTCGTTGTCCGGGTCCGTCTTCCCCATCACGATGAAGATCGCGCAGTCCGGGTTCATCGCCCCGGAGATGTACCACTTGCGCCCGTTGATGACGTAGTCGTCGCCCTCGCGAGTGATCCGGGTCTCGATGTTCGTCGCGTCCGACGAGGCCACGTCGGGCTCCGTCATCGCGAACGCCGAGCGGATCTCCCCGGCGAGCAGCGGCTCCAGCCACTGCTTCTTCTGCGCCTGAGAGCCGAACTGGAAGAGCACCTCCATGTTCCCGGTGTCCGGCGCCGCGCAGTTCAGCGCCGTCGGTGCCAGGTGCGGGCTGCGGCCGGTGATCTCGGCCAGCGGGGCGTACTGGAGGTTCGTCAGCCCGGCGCCGTACTCCGCGTCGGGGAGGAAGAGGTTCCACAGGCCCTGCCTGCGCGCCTCCGCCTTCAGGTCCTCCACGACCTGCGGGGTGTCCCAGGGCGACGCCAGCCGCGCGCGCTGCTCCTCGGCGACCTCCTCGGCGGGGTGGACGTGCTCGTCCATGAACGTGAGCAGCCTGGTGCGCAGCTCTTCGGTACGGGCGTCGAATGCGAAGTCCACGGGGTGATCAGCCTTCCTGGAGGGTGGTGAGGCCGTGCGAGATGAAGACCGGGACCAGGTCGCCGATGCGGTCGAAGCCGGCGCCGACGGTCTGGCCCAGGGTGTAGCGGTAGTGGATGCCCTCGAGGATCACGGCGAGCTTGAACCACGCGAAGGCCGTGTACCAGGAGATGGCGGAGGTGTCGCGGCCGGACCGTGCGGCGTAGCGCTCGATCAGCTCGGCGGGGCCGGGGTGGCCCGGGGCGCCGCTGGTGGTCGAGACGGGCGACTCGGGCAGGCCCAGGTCGGAGCTGTACATCACGAGCAGGCCGAGGTCCGTGAGCGGGTCGCCGAGCGTGGACATCTCCCAGTCCAGGACCGCCTTGATCCGGTCGTCCTGACCGATGAGGACGTTGTCCAGCCGGTAGTCACCGTGCACGACGGTGGGTGCGGGGGAGGCGGGCAGCTCCCGGCCGAGCGCGGCGTGCAGCTCGTCGATGCCGGCGAGCTCACGGTTGCGGGACGCGTCCAGCTGCTTGCCCCAGCGCCGCAGCTGCCGGTCCAGGAAGCCCTCCGGACGCCCGAAGTCACCGAGGCCGACGGCCGCCGGATCGACGGCGTGCAGATCCACGAGGGTGTCCACGAGCCCCAGGACGACGGCCCGGGTGCGCTCGGCGCCCAGCGGGGACAGCTGCTCGGCGGTGCGGTACGGGGTCCCCTCGACGTACTCCATGACGTAGAACGGCGAGCCGATCACCGCGTCGTCCTCGCAGAGCAGGAGGGTTTTCGGCACCGGGACCGCAGTGGAGTGCAGGGCGCTGATCACCCGGTGCTCGCGCTTCATGTCGTGCGCGGTGGCGAGCACATGGCCCAGGGGAGGTCTGCGCACGACCCACTGCCCGGTGCCGTCGGTGACGATGTAGGTGAGGTTCGAACGGCCGCCCTCGACGACCCGGGCGTCGAGCGGTCCGTTCACCAGCCCCGGCCGTTCACGGTCGAGATGGCCGCGCAGCAGGTCGAGGTCGAGACCTGGCGGGTGGACTGGGCTCATGGGGCGCACCTCCGGGACGTTGAACGGTCGGGACCATGATGCCGACCAGTCGGTATGTCGTCCAGTGTCCTCCCGGAATCCGCGGAGTGATCTCCGGCTCCACGTCCCGGCCCGGGGCAGTCGTCCCAGCCCTGGGCCTCCACGAACGCGTCCCCGTGCGTGGCGGACCAGCGGCCCAGCGCCTCGATCGGTTCCAGCAGCGTCCGGCCGAGCGCGGTCAGGGCGTACTCCACCCGCGGTGGCGCCTCGGCGTACGCCCGGCGTTCCACCAGCGCGTACGCCTCCAGCCTGCGCAGTGTCTCGGTCAGCGCCTTGGCACTGATGCCGCCGATCTCCGTACGGAGCTCACGGGGACGGCGCGGACCCGCGTCCAGGCGTACAGGACCACCGGACCCCCTGCCGGTGGGCGGGCCCGACCGGGCCGCCTATCTGGAGACGGCCACGTCGTTCCTGATCGGGCTCCGGCGATCCGGACACGACCCCCGGACACTGCTGCCGCCCTTCGAGGCGGTCACGGCCTGAGTTGCGGGCACCGGGGACCACGCCGATCGTCGGAGGATGAAGGCGATCAGCTACAGCAGGTACGGCTCGGCCGACGTACTGGAGTACGGCGAGCGGCCCGATCCGAAGGTCGGGCCCGACTCGGTCCTGGTCAAGGTGCGGGCGGCGGCCGTCAACCCCGTCGACTGGAAGGCCCGCGAGGGCTACCTCCAGGCGGGTCTTGAGGCCGTGTTCCCCGTCATCCCCGGCTGGGACGTCTCCGGCGTCGTGGTCCAGCCCGGTGCCGCCGTGGACGAGTTCGCGGTGGGGGACGAGGTCATCGGCTATGTGCGCGAGGACTTCCTCTCGCGCGGCACCTTCGCCGAGTACGTCGCCGCACCCGTGCGCACCCTCGCCCGCAAGCCCCTGAGCGTCGGCTTCGAGGAGGCGGCCGGCCTGCCGCTGTGCGGCCTCACCGCACACCAGGTGCTGCACCGTGTGCTCAAGGTCCAGGAGGGCGACACCGTCCTCGTCCACGCGGCCGCCGGGGGCGTCGGTTCGCTCGCCGTCCAGCTTGCCCGGCACGCGGGCTGCCGGGTGATCGGCACGGCCGGGCCCCACAACCACGACTACGTACGCCAACTGGGCGGCGAGCCCGTGGAGTACGGCGACGGGCTGGCCGCCCGCCTCCGAGACCTGGTCCCCGACGGATTCGACGCGGCGTTCGACACGGTCGGCGGGGAAGCCCTCCGGATCTCCGCCGAGACCCTGGCGCCCGACGGCCGGCTCGCGTCCATCGCCGACGCGGAGGTCTTCTCCTACGGCGGGCGCTACGCCTTCGTCCGGCCCGACGCCGCAGACCTCGCCCACCTCGCCGGACTCGCCGAGCAGGGCATCGTCTCCGTCCACGTCGACCGGGTCTTCCCCCTGGAGCAGGCCGCCGAGGCCTACCGGCTCAACCAGGAGGGGCGCACCCGGGGCAAGATCGTCGTCGCGGTGGCCTGGGAGGACTGACCTCGGCCCGGGAACACCAGTACCGGGAAGGGACGGCCGGTCAGAACAGCGACACCGCGGCGAACACCGCGAGCGCCACCGTGCACGCGGCCGCCGTCAGCGCATGGCGCGGCGGGAGCGCGGCGGGCGGCCCGGCGGCCCCCATGCCCGTCACCCGCCGGTGCGCCACCACGAGGAACCCCAGCAGGGCCAGCAGGCTCAGCGCCGACGCGATCACCCCGGCGGCGGTCGCCCCGTGGTGCAGCGCCTGCCGGAACGCGAGGAGGGCCACCACCGTGCACGACAGGGTGGTGCGGCGCCAGGCGAGCCGCGTCCGCTCGGGCTGGAGGCCGGGATCGCGCTCCGCCGACGTCACCGGCCCTCCCAGCCGAACAGGACCACCACCACCATCGCGACCGCCACCACGGCGACCACGAGGCTGAGCAGCGTGGGGAAGCGCGACACCGGAAGATCCTCCCCGCGCCGCATCGCACGCTCGCACCGCACCCAGTGGTTGACGGCGCGCAGCGCGCAGAGCACCCCCGCCGCCAGCAGGCCCAGGGCCAGACCGGCGCGGACACCCCACGCCAGTTCCGGGAGGAACTGGTCCACGGCGAAACCGCCGCCGATGAGTGCGAGAGCCGTCCGGATCCAGGCGAGGAAGGTGCGCTCGTTGGCCAGGGAGAAGCGGTAGTCCGGGGTGTCACCCTCGGCGCGGATCCGCTCAGGGGCGAACCACAGCCGCAGTCCGCGCACGAAGTCGCTCACGCGGCGCCCCCCGCCGCACCGCTCGCCCGGTGGGCCCGCAGCCGGTGGTACGTCTCCAGCCCGTCCGGCACCCACGTCCACTCGCCGAGACGCGCCTCCAGCTCCGCGTCGGTCAGGAAGGTGTGCCAGTCGACCTCCTCCGCCTGCGGGCGCACGGGCAGCTCGCAGCGCACCTCGTACACGTACGACCACCAGCTGTGCCGAGGGCTCTCGTAGAGGTACTTGAAGAGCGGTGCGGGGCGGGGGAGACCCGGCACCCCCAACTCCTCCCCGGCCTCCCGCAGCGCCGCCTCCTCGTACGACTCGCCCGCGCCCACGACCCCGCCGACGAACATGTCGTAGTGCGAGGGGAAGACCAGCTTCGTGGCCGTCCTGCGGTGCACGAACAGCCGTCCCGCCGGGTCCCGGGCCTCGATGAAGACGCAGCGGTGGCGCAGGCCGCGCGCGGTGGCCTCGCCGCGTGGCGCCTGTCCGACCACCTCGTCGTTCTCGTCGACAATGTCCAGGATCTCGTCAGCCGGATTCATGGGGTCCATCCAACATCAACCGGTCGGCGGCCGTGGATCCGTGCCGGTCCTTGCCCTCCGGCATCGCCGGGTGCAGCCCCAGGAGCACGATCCCGGCCACGATCGCCGCCATCCCCACGGCCTGCCAGGCCAGCGCGCCGGTGTCGGTACGGACATGGTCGCCGAGGAACCCGATCCCGCAGACGATTCCCGCCAGCGGCTGCGCGGCGGTCAGCGCCGGGAGGGACATCCGCAGCGGCCCCGCCTCGAAGGCGCTCTGGACCAGGAGCAGCCCGGTCACCCCCAGCACGAGCACCGTGTACGGCTGCCAGCCCGTCAGCAGTGCCGTCCACCCGTCGTCGGCCAGGCGCTCCCCGCTGAGCCTGGTCAGCGCGTCCTGAAGCCCGTAGAGCAGTCCCGCCGCCAGGCCCAGCAGGACAGGGGTCCCACGGGTCCGCGGATGCCGGGCACAGGCGGTCAGGACCACCGCGAGTCCCGCCACACCCCCGATCACCAGCCAGAGCCGCAGGGGAGCCGTCACCGCCTCACCGCCGCGAGGCTCACCGGCCAGCAGGAACGCGGTGACGCCGCCCGCGAGCAGGCAGAGGCCTCCCCAGCCCTGGCGGCCCAGCGACTGGCCCGTGCGATGGCGCGACAGGGCCATCGCGAAGAGCAGATTGGTCGCCAGCAGCGGCTCCACGACCGACACCTCGCCCTGGCCGAGCGCCAGCGCCCCGAGGACCATCCCGCAGACCATCAGACCGAGCCCGGCCAGCCAGCTCGGCACCCGCATCAGGTCGAACAGCAGGCGGGGGGAGAGGAAATCGCTCAGGGGCGCACGGCGGGCCGCGTCCTGCTGGAGGACATATCCGAAGCCCAGGCAGCAGGCGGCGCCCACGGACAGCAGGAGTACCAGCACCGACACGGTCCGACGATAGCCCGGTGGACGTACCGGATCGGTGAGGGCGCCGCCGACCGGACGGTTGACGTGGGAGCGGCCGGTACCGAAGATCTGACCCACAAGTAACTTCGCCTGCCCCGCCCGCCGCTGCCCCGCACCGCCCCGAAGGATGGAACCCATGGCGTACGACGCTGATGTGATCGTGATCGGGGCAGGACTCGCAGGGCTGGCGGCCACCGCCGAGCTGGTCGACGCGGGCCGCACGGTGATCCTGCTCGACCAGGAGCCCGAGCAGTCCGTCGGCGGCCAGGCGCACTGGTCCTTCGGGGGGCTCTTCCTCGTCGACTCGCCCGAGCAGCGCCGGATGCGGATCAAGGACAGCCACGACCTGGCCCTTCAGGACTGGTACGGCACGGCCGGCTTCGACCGGGACGAGGACCACTGGCCACGGAAGTGGGCCGAGGCGTACGTCGACTTCGCGGCCGGGGAGAAGCGGTCCTGGCTGCACGCCCAGGGGGTGCGGTTCTTCCCCGTCGTCGGCTGGGCCGAACGCGGCGGCTACGACGCGAACGGCCACGGCAACTCCGTCCCCCGGTTCCACATCACCTGGGGCACCGGGCCCGGCGTCGTCGCCCCCTTCGAGCGGCGCGTCCGCGAGGGCGTCGCGAAGGGCCTCGTCCAGCTGTGCTTCCGCCACCGGGTGACCGGCCTCGGGCGCTCGGCCGGAGCCGTCGACACGGTCACCGGCGAGATCCTGGAGGAGAGCGCGGCCGAGCGGGGCACCGCGAGCAGCCGCGAGGTCACGGGTGCCTTCGAGCTCAGGGCCCAGGCCGTGATCGTCACCTCCGGCGGCATCGGGGGCAACCACGACCTGGTGCGCTCCCAGTGGCCCGAGCGTCTCGGCACCCCGCCGGAGAAGATGCTCTCCGGCGTCCCCGCCCACGTCGACGGACTGATGCTCGGCATCACCGAGAAGGCGGGCGCCCACCACATCAACCGCGACCGGATGTGGCACTACACCGAGGGCATCGAGAACTGGAACCCGATCTGGGACAAGCACGGCATCCGGATCCTGCCCGGCCCGTCCTCCCTCTGGCTGGACGCCCGCGGCAAGCGGCTGCCGGTGCCGCTCTTCCCGGGCTTCGACACGCTGGGCACCCTCGAACACATCATGCGGTCCGGCCACGGCTACACCTGGTTCGTCCTCGACCGGAAGATCATCGGCAAGGAGTTCGCGCTCTCCGGCTCCGAGCAGAACCCGGACCTGACCGGGAAGTCCGTGCGCGACGTGATCGGCAGGGCGCGCGCCGACGTTCCCGGGCCCGTGCAGGCGTTCATGGACAGGGGCGTGGACTTCGTCGTCGAGAAGGACCTCGGCGCGCTCGTACGCGGGATGAACGCGCTCACCGGCGAAGCCCTCATCGACGAGGACGCCCTGCGCCGCGAGATCACCGCCCGGGACCGTGAGATCGCCAACCCCTTCACCAAGGACCTCCAGATCACGGCGATCAACGGCGCACGCTCCTACCTGGGCGACAAGCTGATCCGCACGGCGAAGCCGCACCGCATCCTCGACCCGGCCGCGGGCCCGCTGATCGCCGTACGGCTGAACATCCTGACCCGCAAGTCCCTCGGAGGGCTGGAGACGGACCTGTCCTCCCGTGTCCTGACCGAGGGCGGCGCCCCGCTGCCCGGGGTGTACGCGGCGGGGGAGGCGGCGGGCTTCGGCGGCGGTGGGGTGCACGGCTACCGCTCCCTGGAGGGCACCTTCCTCGGCGGCTGCGTCTTCTCGGGCCGGACGGCGGGCCGCGCGGCGGCGGCGGCGACCGGCTGAGGCGGTGGGGGCGACCGGCTGAGGCGGGGGCGGCCGGTCACTCCAGCAGTTCCACCACCCGGAAGCGCTCCGCCACGATCATCGTGTCGTCGTCCACGGTGAACCTTGGGTCCCCGAGCGCCTCCCGCATCTCCTCGCTGTGCCAGAACGCCTCGTGCCCCGCCCGCCATCCGGCGACCGAGGTGTAGCCCTCTCCCTCGTCCAGCGCGTGCCGCAGCCCGACCGACCCCAGCGGCAGCACCTCCACCTCCGTCAGCTCGACCACGGCGACCTCCCGCCCCGCGGAGTCGATGAGCGCGGACCGCTCGCCCACCGGTGGCAGCTCCTCCCGCTCCGCCTCGTACTCCGCGAGCAGCCCGGAGGTGGAGACCTTCTCGCCCGAGAGCACGGCCGCGACCAGTCGATCGCGCAGCGGCCCGGGGAATGCGAGAAGGAAGGGCTTGAGCGGTTCACGGTTCTCCATGGCGGCAGTGTGGCACGCGTCACCCCCGTCCCACCCGTCACCTCCGCACGTGCTCGCGAACTGCGCGAATGGTCCAGTCCACCCTCATGGCGCGGTCAACTGCCTGTGTAATGCAAGCAGTTGGAGCGGGGTCGGCCTTGACGAGGAGCATTGCCTACCGCTTTGCTGTCCGCGATCGTTTGCTCGCACACAGCATCGATATGTGCTCGCGTCATGTCGAAGTGGAAAAGGAAATCTGCGGATGTCTCCGCCTCCGCCGCCCCTGGGCCGCTCCCGCCGCAAGGGCGGACGCCCGGACCACGCCTTCGACCTCGCGCTCGACGACAGTGCACTCATCGACGTACGAGGACAGTTCACCCAGGGCCGCTGGACCCGGGCCCGCTCGCTGCTCGTCGCGACCGGCACCGACTGGGACCTCCGCGGCCACCGGATCCTCGCCCTCGCCGCCGTCCCGTCCGCCGCCGGATGGGCGCGCGACTGGCTGCTCGCCGAGCCGGACAGCCGCGACGCCACGACTCTCCTCGCCTGCGCCACCGTCGCCCGTGCCCAGCGGCCCAAGGCCGGCGCCGGTGAGGGGACCCGGGCGCGCGAGGCGTGCCTGGCCGCGGCCGCCCTGGACCCGGCCGACCCCACCCCCTGGCTCGCCCTGATGACGCTGGAGCGCACCCACGGCACCCACGGTGCGGCCGCCCGGCACTTCGAGGAGATCCGCGCCCGGCATCCCGAACACCACCACGCCCACCACCTCATGACCGCGGGCCTCGCCGAGGCGCACCCGGAGAGCGACCCGCTCCACGAGGTGTACGACTTCGCCGCCTGGGCCGCCGAACAGGCCCCGGCCGACTCGCCGCTCGCCGTACTCCCCGTCGTCGCCCATGCCGAGCGCTACCGCGTCCTGGCCGCGGCCGGCGCCGTGGCCGGCGACCCGGCGGCCTCGGGCCACTGGTCGGGTCGCCGGGCCAGACAGGTGATGAAGGCCGCCTTCGACTGGTGGCTCGAATGGGAGCGCGAGGACCACCCCCGCCACACCGCCGACCTCAACTTCCTCGCCCACGCCAAGCTCTGCGAGGGCCGCCCCGCCGAGGCCGCCGCGATCTTCCACCGCATCGGCCTCCACGCGACCGAGGCTCCCTGGTCGTACGGGGGCCGCGACCCGTACCCCGCATTCGTCGCCGCGCGCACCCTCGCGCTCGGTGCCCCCTGAGGCACGTCCGCCACGCACGTCCGCTATCGAGGAAGGGACCACCCCCGCCATGTCGACGGGCAGAACAGATACGAGCGAGACCGGCACGACCGGGACCGCCGGCACCGGCGGGATCAACACCTACAAGGGTGAGGAACGCGCGCTGCGCGCCGACCGGCTCGGCACCCCCGGGCTCCTCCTGTCCGTCCTCGCCGCCAGCGCCCCCCTGATGGTGGTCGCCGGGGTGATGCCCACCGTCTTCGGGGTGATGGGCATCGTCGGACAGCCCTTGCTCTACGTCATCCTCGGCATCGTCCTGATGCTGTTCGGCGTCGGCTACGCGGAGATGAGCCGGCACGTCCACAACGCCGGCGCCTTCTACGCGTACATCGCCCGGGGCCTCGGCCCCACGGCCGGCGCCGGCGCCTCGCTCGTCGCGCTGGTCGCCTACAGCGCCATGCAGGTCGGCATCTACGGAATCCTCGGCTTCGAGGTCTCGGGCCTCTTCGCCACGTACCTCGACATCGACCTCCGGTGGTGGATCCCCGCCCTGGTGGCCGTGGCCGTCGTCGGCGTACTGGGCTGGCTGAAGATCGACCTGAACGCCAAGGTGCTCGGGGTGCTGCTCGTCATCGAGTGCGCCCTCGTGGTGATCTTCGACATCGCCGCAGTCGCCGAGCCGGGCCCCGAGGGACTGTCCCTGCACGCGTTCGACCCCGAGACGCTCACCGGCGCCGGCCTGGGCACCGCGCTCTGCTTCTGCATCGCCGCGTTCGTCGGCTTCGAACAGGCCCCGGTGTACGCCGAGGAGACCAGCCGCCCGCAGATCGTCGTCTCCCGCGTGATGTTCCTGGCCGTCGGCTACGCCGCCCTGTTCCTCGCCGTCAGCTCCTGGGCCCTGACCGTCGCCGCCGGCCCTTCGTCCATCGGGGCCATGTCCCTCGAGCAGGGCCCGGGGATGCTCTTCGGCCTCACCGAGGAGCGGCTCGGCGCCACCTTCACCGACGTCCTGCACGTCCTGTTCGTCACCGGCATGTTCGCCGCGCTGCTCAGCTTCCACAACGTGGTGGCCCGCTACGCCTTCGCCATGGGCCGTGAGGGGCTGCTGCCGGCCGGCTTCGGCCGCACCAACAAGGCGAGCGGAGCGCCCGCCACCGGCTCCATGCTCCAGTCCGCGCTCTCCGTCGTGATCGTGCTCGCCTTCGCCCTCACCGACGACAACCCGGCCGGCGACCCCACCGCGCCCGTCCTGCACCTGTTCACCTGGATGGGCAACGTCGGAGCCCTCGGCGTCATCGTGCTGATGGCCGCGGCCTCCTTCGCCGTCATCGCGTTCTTCGTACGGCGCGGCGCCGGCCGGGCCCAGGCGCCCCGGCTCGTCGCCTCCGGACTCGCGGGCCTCGCCCTGCTCGCCATCGCCGTCTTCACCGTCCGGGACTTCGACGTCCTGGTCGGCTCCGGCCCCGGCTCGGTGCTGAACTGGCTGCTGCCCGGCGTCATCCTCCTGGCCCTCGCCGGAGGTCTGGTCTACGGCGCGGTGCTGCGTCGCACCAGGCCCGAGGTGCACGCCAGGATCGGTCTCGGCAACGAGGCGTTCCAGCTGGAGAAGGCGGCGGAGGTGGGTACGGACCCACGCTGATCCCGCGCTCCTTACGGAAGAGTGACGCACACCCGCGGCCCCTGGTGACAGGCGGCCGCGGGTGTTCGAATGGGCGGGTGAACAGTCCCCCTCCCGGCGACGACGGCGGCACGCCCGTCGGCCGCCGTCTGGTCCTGACGATGCTCGGCCTCGGCGCCGCCGGCGTGGTCGCCGCACCGGTCCTCCAGCGCACGCTGGAGAACGGGCTGGGCGCCGTCGCCGACAAGGACCCCACCGGCCTCACCGGCCTGCTGCCCAACGGCGGCGGCTTCCGCTACTACTCGGTCGCCACCTCCGTGCCCGAGAAGACCGCCGCCGACTACCGCCTCACCGTGGACGGCATGGTCGACCGCCCGGCGACGTACACGCTGGACACCCTGAAGGAGCTGCCGCAGACCCGCATGGTCCGCGACGTCCAGTGCGTCACCGGCTGGCGGGTGCCCGAGACCCCGTTCGAGGGCGTCAGGCTCTCGGCACTGCTGGACGCGGCAGGGGTCCGGCCCGGGGCGAAGGCGATCCGCTTCACCTGCTTCGACGGCGCCTACAGCGAGAGCCTCACGCTCGGACAGGCCCGCCGCCCGGACGTCCTGGTCGCCACGCGCATGCAGGACAAGCCGCTGGCCCACTCCCACGGCGGACCGGTCCGGCTCTACGTGGCCCCGATGTACTTCTACAAGTCGGCGAAATGGCTTTCCGGGATCACCGTCACCGACTCCGTACGCCCCGGATACTGGGAGGAGCTCGGCTATGACGTCGACGCCTGGGTCGGCCGGTCCAACGGCCGCGACGACGCGCCCACCGTCTGAACCCGCCCCGAGGATCCGGCGTTTCACCCCCGCCGAGCGCTGGGTGCACCGCACCACGGCCTGGCTGACCCTGCTCTGCGTCGCCACGGCCGCCTGTCTGTACGTCCCCCAGCTCGCCGAACTCGTCGGCCGCCGTCACCTCGTGGTCACCGTGCACGAATGGTCCGGGCTGCTCGTGCCCGTACCGCTGCTGGCCGGGCTCGTCTCCCGGGCGCTGCGCGCCGACCTCTCCCGGCTCAACCGGTTCGGGCCGCACGACCGGCAGTGGCTGCGGGCCGCCCTGCGCCGCGACCGCACCCCCGGCTCACGTCCGGCCGGGAAGTTCAACGCGGGCCAGAAGCTCTACGCCGGGTGGATCGCGGGCGCCGTGCTCGTGATGCTGGGCACCGGGCTGCTGATGTGGTTCACCGGCCTCGCCCCGCTGGTGTGGCGTACGGGCGCGACCTTCGTCCACGACTGGCTGGCCCTGGCGACCGGCATCGTCCTCGCCGGGCACATGGCGAAGGCGCTCGCCGACCCGGAGGCACGCCGTGGCATGCGCACCGGGTCGGTCGAGCGCCTCTGGGCCCGTTCCGAGCACCCGCTGTGGCGGGAACCGGAGAAGTGAGGCCGGCTACAACACGAGCGACAGCAGCAGGATGAAGCCCAGCGAGACGACGGAGATGATCGTCTCCATCACCGACCAGGTCTTGATCGTCTGCGGCACGTCCATGCCGAAGTACTCCTTCACCAGCCAGAACCCCGCGTCGTTGACGTGGCTGAAGAAGAGCGAACCCGCGCCGACCGCGAGGACGAGCAGCGCGACGTGCGAGGTCGACAGGTCGGCTGCGAGGGGGGCGACCAGACCGGCCGCGGAGATCGTGGCCACGGTCGCCGAGCCCGTCGCCAGCCGGATCGCGACGGCGATCAGCCAGCCGAGGAGCAGGGCGGGGATCGACCAGTTCTCGGAGAACTCCAGGATCATCTGACCCACACCGGCGTCGATGAGGGTCTGCTTGAACCCACCGCCGGCGCCCACGATCAGCAGGATGCCGGCGATCGGGGCGAGCGACTTCTCGACCGTGCTGGACAGACGGCCCTTGGTGAACCCGGCCGCACGGCCCAGGGTGAACATGCCGACGATCACGGCGGCGAGCAGCGCGATCAGCGGCGAGCCGATGACGTCGGTGACCCGCTGGACGTGGTTCTCCGGGTCGTCCACCACGATGTCGACGAGCGCCTTGATCAGCATCAGCACGACGGGCAGCAGGATCGTCGCCAGCGTCGCACCGAAGCTGGGCCGACGGTCCAGGTCCTCGGACGGGCGCTGCGGGATCATCTTCTCCGGCGCCTCGATGTCCACCCAGCGGGCGGCGTAGCGGGAGAAGACCGGACCCGCGATGATCACGGTGGGGATGGCCACCAGCACACCGAGGGCCAGCGTGACGCCCAGGTTGGCGCCCAGCGCGTCGATCGCGACCAGCGGGCCGGGGTGCGGGGGGATCAGCCCGTGCATCACGGAGAGGCCGGCGAGCGCGGGGATACCGATCCGCATCAGCGAGTAGTTGCCGCGCTTGGCGACCAGGAGCACCACCGGAATCATCAGCACGATTCCGACCTCGAAGAAGAGCGGAAGCCCGATGATCGAGGCGATCAGCACCATCGCCCACGGCATCGCACGTCCGCTCGCCTTCGCGAGGATCGTGTCGACGATCTGGTCGGCGCCGCCCGAATCGGCGAGCAGCTTGCCCAGGATGGCGCCCAGGGCGATGAGGACACCGACACCCGCGACGGTCGAACCGAGACCCGCGGTGAAGCTGGCGATGGTCTTAGCGGGGTTGGCCCCGGCGAAGGAGCCGAGCGCCAGTGAGCCGATGGTCAACGCGAGGAACGCGTGCATCTTGAACTTGGTGATGAGCAGGACGATGACGGCGATGCCCGCCAGTACGGCAATGCCCAGCTGTGCGTTACCGGCCGAAGTGATCGGTTCGACGGCATCCGCTGCCAGCATCTCGACGCTGAGACTGGTCACGGTGGTGATCCTTAGTTCGCGAGCCGGCGCAGCGCGGCGACGGCCCGGTCGGTGATTTCCTCGGGGGTGCCGGACACGTCGACGGCGACGCCCGCCTCGTCCTCCTGCAGTGGCTGCAGGGTGGCGAACTGGGAGTCGAGCAGCGCGGTCGGCATGAAGTGGCCCTTGCGGTCCGCCATGCGGTGTTCGATGAGGGACCGGTCGCCGGTCAGATGCAGGAAGACCGCACCGGGAGCCTCGGCCCGCAGCCGGTCGCGGTAGGAGCGCTTGAGCGCGGAGCTGCTGACGACGCCACCGAGCTCCGCCCGGCTGTGCGCCCACTGCCCGATCGCGTCCAGCCACGGCCAGCGGTCGTCGTCGTCCAGGGGCGTGCCGGCGGACATCTTGGCGATGTTGGCCGGCGGGTGGAAGTCGTCGCCCTCGGCGTAGGGAACGCCCAGTGCGTCCGCGAGCAGGGGGCCGATCGTGGTCTTGCCGGTCCCTGCTACGCCCATCACCACAACGACGTGGGGGGTGCTCATTGGTGCCTCGCTGTCTTCTTCGACATCGGTCCGCGACATCGGTCCGTCGCGCTACTGAAACCCATTACATACGACTTATTCAAGTGGCTGTGACATAAACGTCGTACTTTTTGTTCCCCCAAGCCGCCCCGTAGGGTTGTGGGCATGACCACACCTGCCCAGGGGCTCCATACGCATGTGCTGGACACCCTGGGCCTGGAGATCGCGGCGGGGGACTGTCCGCCCGGCCAGGTCCTGCGCACCGACGAGCTGGCCCGGCGCTTCGACGTGTCACGCACGGTCGTCCGCGAAGTGGTCCGCGTCCTGGAATCCATGCACCTGGTCGAGTCCCGGCGCCGGGTCGGGGTGACCGTGCGGCCCACCGAGGAGTGGAACGTCTACGACCCCCAGGTCATCCGCTGGCGGCTCGCCGGATCCGACCGGCCCCGGCAGCTGCGCTCCCTCACCGTGCTGCGGTCCGCCGTCGAACCCGTCGCCGCGGGCCTGGCGGCCCGTAACGCCACCGCCGAGCAGTGCGCCGCGCTCACGGAGTGCGCCCTCGGCATGGTCGCGACCTCGCGCGGTCAGCAGCTGGAGGGCTACCTCCGGCACGACACCGCCTTCCACCGCATCATCCTCAACGCCTCCGGCAACGAGATGTTCGCGCGGCTCGGCGACGTCGTCGCCGAGGTCCTGGCAGGCCGGACCCACCACCAGGTCATGTTCGAGGACCCGGACCCCGCCGCCGTTACGCTCCACGTCCGGCTCGCCGAAGCCGTACGCGAGGGTGACGCCGAGGGCGCCGAACGGCTGACCAAGGAGATCGCGGTCGGCGCACTCCACGAACTGGACGTACTGGCACCGTGAGCGGCCTCCCGCCCGGGTACGGTGGGCGGGTTCGATCTTCGGAATGACGGGGCAGTCGGGATGGGAGACCACGGCATGGCGCAGCAGGTACGAGGGGTCGTCGCACCGGGGAAGAACGAGCCGGTGCGCGTCGAGACGATCCTGGTGCCGGACCCCGGCCCCGGCGAGGCCGTGGTCAAGATCCAGGCGTGCGGCGTCTGCCACACCGACCTGCACTACAAGCAGGGCGGCATCAACGACGACTTCCCCTTCCTGCTCGGCCACGAGGCCGCGGGCGTCGTGGAGTCCGTCGGTGACGGCGTCACCGACGTCGAGCCGGGCGACTTCGTCGTCCTCAACTGGCGTGCGGTCTGCGGACAGTGCCGCGCCTGTCTGCGCGGCCGCCCCTGGTACTGCTTCGACACCCACAACGCCAAGCAGAAGATGACCCTCCTGGACGGCACCGAGCTCTCGCCCGCGCTCGGCATCGGCGCGTTCGCGGAGAAGACCCTCGTCGCCGCAGGCCAGTGCACCAAGGTCGACCCCGAGGTCTCCCCGGCCGTCGCCGGACTGCTCGGCTGCGGAGTCATGGCGGGCATCGGCGCCGCCATCAACACCGGCCAGGTCGGCCGAGGCGACTCCGTCGCCGTCATCGGCTGCGGCGGCGTCGGCGACGCAGCGATCGCCGGTGCCCGTCTCGCGGGAGCGGCGAAGATCATCGCGGTCGACATCGACGACCGCAAGCTGGAGACGGCCAAGAAGATGGGCGCCACCCACACCGTCAACTCCCGCTCCGACGACCCCGTCGAGGCCATCCGCGCACTGACCGGCGGCAACGGCGCCGACGTCGTGATCGAGGCGGTCGGCCGCCCGGAGACGTACAAGCAGGCCTTCTACGCCCGCGACCTCGCCGGCACCCTCGTCCTCGTGGGCGTGCCCACGCCGGAGATGCAGCTCGAACTCCCGCTCCTCGACGTGTTCGGCCGCGGCGGTTCGCTCAAGTCCTCCTGGTACGGCGACTGCCTGCCCTCGCGCGACTTCCCCATGCTGATCGACCTGCACCAGCAGGGCCGCCTGGACCTGGGCGCCTTCGTCACCGAGACCATCCAGCTCGGCGAGATCGAGCAGGCCTTCGCCCGGATGCACGACGGAGACGTCCTGCGCTCGGTGGTGGTGTTCTGATGACCGCCCGCATCGACCACCTGGTCACCTCCGGCACCTTCGCCCTCGACGGCGGCGAGTGGGACGTCGACAACAACGTCTGGATCGTCGGCGACGACACCGAGGCCGTCGTCATCGACGCGGCGCACGACGCCGCGGCGATCGAGGCGGCACTCGGCGGCCGTACGCTGCGCGCGATCATCTGCACCCACGCGCACAACGACCACATCGACGCGGCCCCCGCCCTCGCCGACGCGACCGGCGCGCCGATCCTGCTGCACCCCGACGACCTCGAGCTGTGGCGGCAGACTCACCCGGACCGGAGCCCCGACGCCGAACTGACCGACGGCCAGGAGCTGGAGATCGCCGGGACCCACCTGAAGGTCCTGCACACCCCGGGCCACGCCCCGGGAGCGGTCTGCCTGTACGCCCCGGAGCTGGGCACCGTCTTCACCGGCGACACCCTCTTCCAGAGCGGACCCGGCGCCACCGGACGGTCCTTCTCGCACTTCCCGACGATCATCGACTCGATCAGGGACCGGCTGTTCGCCCTCCCGGCGGAGACCGCGGTCCGCACCGGACACGGGGACTCCACCACCATCGGCGCGGAGTCCCCGCAGCTGGAGGACTGGATCAACCGCGGCCACTGAGCGTGGCGGGGCTCACCGGTCCGGCCACGCGGAGAGCCGCAGCCCGCTCTCGAAGCGGTGCGGCTCACCCGTGACCGGGTCGGTGAACGCCAAGACTTTCGCGAGCAGTTGCAGTGGACGCGTGTAGTCCGCGTGCTCCGGCTCGGGCTCCACCACCGGATAGACAGGATCATTCACCAACGGCAGCCGCAGCGCGTTCATATGGACCCGCAGCTGATGGGTGCGGCCGGTCGCCGGCACCAGCCGGTAGCGGCCGAAGGCGCCCCGGTGCGCGACGAGTTCGATCCTGCTCTCGCTGTTCGCGGGCCCCGGCTCCTCGCGCGCGGCGATGACCCCGCGCTCCTTCACGATCCGGCTCCGCACGGTGCGCGGGAGCGCGAGCTCCGGATCGTACGGAGCCACCGCCTCGTACTCCTTGCGCACCAGCCGGTCCCGGAACAGCGTCTGGTACGCGCCCCGGTCCCCGGCCCTCACGACACAGACCACCAGACCCGCCGTCAGCCGGTCCAGCCGGTGCGCGGGCTGCAGCTCCGGCAGGCCCAGTTCCCTGCGCAGCCGGGCGGTCAGGGTCTCGGTGACATGCCGGCCGCGCGGCGTCGTGGCGAGGAAGTGCGGCTTGTCCGCGATCACGAGGTGTTCGTCCCGGTGCACCACCCCGACCGGGAACGGCACCGGCTCCTCCGGTGCGAAATCCCGGTGGAACCATAGGTGGCGCCCGGCCGTGTACGGCTCGTCCGCCCGCACCGCACCGCCGTCCGCCCCGACGAACCTGCCCTCCGCCAGCATGGTGTCCACCCGCCCGGCGCCGACCGCCCCGGCGAACCGGTCCCGCAGGTGGGCCCCGACGGTCGCCCAGAGCCCCTCAGGGTCCACCGGGAGCCGTACCCGCACCGGGTCGACGCCCGCGCGCTGGGGGAGCGGGGCGGCGGGAGGCTTCGCCCGTCCTCTCATCGCGTCGGTCCTTGTCGCCGGAGGGGCCCGGAAAGGACGGGCAGGGCCCTCCATCATCCCACCGCGTAGGCCCCCAGCAGACGCTCGTACTCCTCCTGCGTGACCGGCAGCACAGTGCCGTGCCGGGCACCCGCCGGAAGGGCGTAGCCGGTGGACACCGACCAGCGCCCCGAATCGAGATCGGTGCTCTCGAACGGGACGTAGCCCCGGCCGCCGAATTCGTCGATGAGGAGGTACCACTTCTCCTCGGTGTTGGACTTGAAGACGGCAGGGCCCTCGCCGCGCTCGACCGCACCCTTGCCGACGCAGTCAGCGACGAAATCGTAGGCGCCGGAGGTCAGCTCCCGGGACTTCTCCACGGTGATGAACTTGGAGCAGGGGGTGTCCGACGACGGGTTCCGCTCGTCCTTGGTGAAGCGGTAGTAGCCGCCGTCGTGGCGGACCACCGTCGAGTCGATCACCGAGTACCCGGGGTCGTGCCATACGGCGGGCTCGCTGAAGGTGCGGAAGTCCCGCGTCGTCGCGTACATCATCCTGTTGTAGGTGCTGCCGGTGTGTTCCGGGTCGTCCGCCGCGTAGATCTTCGAGGCCCAGAAGACGACGTACGAGCCGAGCTCCTCGTCGTAATAGGCCTCGGGTGCCCAGGTGTTGCCCGCGGTCTCCGGCGCCACCTCGACCAGCCGTCGGTCCGTCCAGTTCACCAGGTCCTCGGACTCCCAGACCATGATCGACCTGCTGCCGCTGCGCTGCACCTGGTCCCAGCTGCCGCCGGTGCCCCCGTACATCCGGAGGTCGGTGGCGATCTGGTAGAACGTGTCGCCCTCCGGGGAGCGGATGATGAACGGGTCGCGGAGCCCCTCGGTGCCGAGATCCGAGGTGAGCACCGGTTCGCCGCCGTTGAGCTCCTGCCAGTGCAGGGCGTCGTCGCCCCGGCTGAGCGCCATGCGTATCTGCTCGCCGTCGGCGGTGCCCTCACCGGTGAAGTAGCTCATGGCGTAGCCGGTGTACGCCTGCTTCCGGGGTAGTTCGGGCACGGAGGCGGTGAATGTGCGGCGCGCGGCGGCCCTCCCGCGTGTGACGACCGCGGTGAGCTTCACCCGCTCCGGCCCCGCGCCGGGTGCCGGACGGTGCACGATCCCCGTCGCGTCGATGACGCGGGGCTTGTGGGACCGCCAGCTGACGGTGGTGCCGTGCGCGCCGGCGACGGGCAGCGTCAGATTGCCGCGCACGTCGCCGAGCCCGTGGACCGTGAGCGAGGCGGCGGCCCGCGCGGTGGCGGCCCGGTCGCCCGTCGGGGCGGGCCCTGCCTGAGCCGCTCCGGCGGGGAGCGCGAGCAGGCCGACGACGAGGGACAGGACGGGCAGGAGGGGGCCGAAGGCTCTTCCGGTGAGGTGCGGACGCATGACTCTCCCGACGGCTCGTTCGAAATACCGGTTAGCGTTCGTGAAATCGGACCGACGCTAGGGCCGTCGACGGCCCCCGTCAAGGGGTGCGGGGAAAGCTGTTCGCACCGTAGAAAGCGCTTGTGGGACCGCGTATGGTCTGGCCCCGCTGAATCCATTCAACCCAGGAGACCGCCATGCGCCGATCCGGATCCGTACTGCTGGCCGCCTGCACGGCCGCCGCGGCCCTGACCACCCTGGCAGCCGCTCCCGCCGGAGCCGAGGACCGCGGCGCGGCCGGTCGTGACCACTGCACCGGTACCGCCCCCGTCGTCTGCCACTTCGACGTCGCCCCCGGCACCTACCGCGTCCGGGCCGTCCTCGGGGGCGGTGCGGAGGCCGGCTCCACGGCGGTCACGGCGGAGTCCCGCAGATCCGTGCTCGCCGAGACCCCGAACGCCCCCGGTGAGACCGTCCGCCGCACCTTCACCGTGGACGTGCGCGACCCCGAGGGCGAGCCCACCGGCGCCACGGGCAGCCCGGGGCTCGACCTCATCTTCGGCGGCGCGGCGCCGCAGCTCGCCTCGCTCCACGTCGAACGCGTCCGGACGCCGCAGCTCCTGCTCGCGGGCGACTCCACCGTCTGCGACCAGGACGAAGCGCCCTACACGGGCTGGGGGCAGCAGCTCCCGCAGTACCTCACCGAGCGGATGACCGTCGCCAACTACGCTGACTCCGGCGAGGGTTCGCAGTCCTTCCGGGACAACCCGGCGCTCTTCCCCGCCCTCCGGGCCCGTATCCACCACGGCGACCTGGTCCTCATCCAGCTCGCCCACAACGACAAACAGACCGACCGCGAGACCTACCGGGCCAACCTCGCCGCCATGGTCGAGGACGTGCGCGCCGAGGGAGGCCGGCCCGTGCTCGTCACTCCGGTCGTCCGCCGCTGGTTCAACACCGACGGCACCCTCGACAACGGCACCGCCCTGCTCGTCAACGGTCTGGGCGTCGACCTGCCCGCCGAGGTGCGGGCCCTCGCCGCCGAGCAGGGCACCCCGCTCGTCGACCTCACCGCCCTCACCAAGGCGCGGGTCGAGGAACTCGGCCCCGAGGGATCCAAGGCCCTCTACCTCTACGACGAGAAGCGCGACAACACCCATACCTCGGTGCGCGGAGCCACCGAGTACGCCGAGCTCGTCCTCGGCGAACTGCGGGCGCAGAAGCTGCTCCCGCCGCACACGATCCGGTGAACCGGTCCCCACACGAGAGGTGACAGTCATGAGCCGAGCCGAAGTACCCAGCCGCAGGGCCGTGCTGCGGGGAGCCCTCGCAGCGGGGGCCCTCACTGCCGCGCCCGGCGTCGCACACGCCGCCGAAGCGCGCGCCCCGTACCGCAATCCGCTGGTCGAGCAGCGCGCCGACCCGCACATCACGCGGCACACCGACGGCCGTTACCACTTCACGGCCAGCGCCCCCGAGTACGACCGGATCATCCTGCGCTCCTCCCGGACGCTGCGTGGTCTCAGCACCGCCGAGGAGTCGGTGATCTGGACGAAGCACACCACCGGGGACATGGCCGCCCACATCTGGGCGCCGGAGCTCCACCGCATCGACGGCAAGTGGTACGTCTACTTCGCCGCGGCCCCGGCCGACGACGTGTGGAAGATACGGATCTGGGTGCTGGAGAACGCGAACCCCGACCCGTCCCGCGGCACATGGACCGAGAAGGGTCAGCTCACCACCGCCTGGGACACCTTCTCCCTCGACGCCCACACCTTCACCCACCGCGGCGACCGCTACCTCGCCTGGGCCCAGCACGAGCCCGGACTGGACAACAACACCGGGCTCTTCCTCTCACGGATGGCCGACCCGTGGACGCTGAATGGGCCTCAGATCCGGCTCAGCACCCCCGAGTACGACTGGGAGTGCGTCGGCTTCAAGGTCAACGAAGGGGCCGCGGTCATCAAGCGCAACGGCCGCGTCTTCATGACGTACTCCGCGAGCGCGACGGACGCGAACTACTGCATGGGACTGCTCACCGCGGACGCCCGCAGTGACCTGATGGACCCGGCGTCCTGGGTCAAGTCCCCGGAGCCTGTCTTCGCGAGCAACGAGGAGACGGGCCAGTACGGGCCCGGCCACAACTCCTTCACCGTCGCCGAGGACGGCCGCACGGACGTGCTCGTCTACCACGCCCGGCCGTACAGGGAGATCACCGGAGACCCGCTGCACGACCCCAACCGGCACACCCGTGTCCAGCGCTTCGGCTGGCGTGCGGACGGCACCCCGGACTTCGGGGTCCCCGTGCGGTCGTGAGGGTGCGTACCGGCCAGTTCGGGCGGAGGCGTTGACCCACTGCTGCGCTCTGCCTATCTTGCGTTCGAAGTTCTGGTCAATGTCCGATATCTCGAACATGATCCCTGGAGCGTCCATGCCGCACCCGCACCTGTGGCCGAGACTCACCGTCCCGGTCATCGCCCTCCTGCTCGGCACGCTGGTGGCAGCACCGGCCCGCGCCGACGACGGTCCGTCCCGGGCGGTGGCGACCGACTACTCCCTGACCGTCCACCCCGACCGCACCGGCCCCGCCATCAGCGAGTCGATGTACGGCGTCTTCTACGAGGACATCAACCACGCGGCGGACGGCGGTCTCTACGCCGAACTCGTCCAGAACCGGTCCTTCGAGTACGACCGGGCCGACAACGCCGCGTACTCACCCATGACCGCGTGGAGCGAGACCTCGGTCGCCGGCGGCACGGGAACCGCCACGACCGCGGACGACGGCGGGCGGCTCGACGAACGCAACCGGCGCTATCTCCGTCTCGACCTGGACGGCGCGGGAGGCCGCGGAGCAGGCTTCGGAGTCACCAACTCCGGCTACAACCAGGGCCTGACCCTGCGCGAGGGGGAGCGTTACGACTTCTCCCTGTGGGCCCGCACCGACCGTCCGAAGGGCACCTCCCTGACGATCGGGGCGACCACGGCGGACGGCACCGCCCTCGCCTCGCCCCTGCGCATCACGGCGCGCGGTGACCGCTGGACGAAATACACCGGGACCCTCACCGCCCGCACCTCCGCGGCGGACGGCAGGCTCACCGTCACGGCGGGCGGCAGCGGCACCGTACGGCTCGACATGATCTCGCTCTTCCCCCGCGACACCTACAAGGGCCGGGCGAACGGCCTGCGCAAGGACCTCGCGGAGAAGACCGCCGCGCTGGACCCCGGCTTCCTGCGCTTCCCCGGAGGCTGCCTCGTCAACACCGGGAGCCACCAGGCCTACGAGGCGCCCGGCTGGGAGCGCAAGCGCTCCTACCAGTGGAAGGAGACCATCGGCCCGGTCGAGCAGCGCCCCGTCAACGCCAACTTCTGGGGCTACAACCAGACCTACGGCCTGGGGTACTACGAGTACTTCCAGTTCGCCGAGGACATCGGGGCGATGGCTCTGCCCGTCGTGCCCGCCCTCGTCACCGGCTGTGGCCAGAACAAGGCGACCGACGACCCCGAACTGCTGGAACGGCACATCCAGGACACCCTCGACCTGATCGAGTTCGCCAACGGCCCGGCGCGCTCCACCTGGGGCGCCAAGCGTGCCGCGATGGGCCACCCCGCGCCGTTCGGCCTCACCCACCTCGAGGTCGGCAACGAGGAGAACCTGCCCGACGAGTTCTTCGCCCGCTTCACCCAGTTCCGTGAGGCGATCGAGGCCAGGTACCCCGACATCACCGTGATCAGCAACTCCGGCCCCGACGACAGCGGCGCAACCTTCGACCGGGCATGGCAGCTCAACCGGGACGCGGACGTCGCCATGGTCGACGAGCACTACTACAACAGCCCGCAGTGGTTCCTCGAGAACAACGCGCGTTACGACACCTACGACCGCCAGGGGCCGAAGGTGTTCCTCGGCGAGTACGCCTCCCTCGACAACCGCTTCTCCAACGCCCTCGCCGAGGCGGCCTACATGACGGGCCTGGAACGCAACGCCGACGTCGTGGAGCTCGCCTCCTACGCTCCGCTGCTCGCCGACACGGACGACGCGCAGTGGCGGCCCGACATGATCTGGTTCGACAACGAGAAGTCGTGGGGGTCGGCCAACTACGAGGTGCAGAAGCTCTTCATGAACAACGTCGGTGACCGCGTCGTGCCGAGCACCGCCTCCTCGACACCCGCCACCACGGAACCGATCACCGGCGCCGTCGGCCTGTCGACCTGGGCCACCAGCGCCGCGTACGACGACGTCGAGGTCACCGCGGAGGACGGCACCCGGCTGATGGGTGACGACTTCTCCGACGGCGACACCCAGTGGACGAAGTCCGCCGGACGCGGCTCCTGGGCCGTCGAGGACGGGGCGTACGTCCAGTCCGACGAGAGCGCCGAGGACACCCTGGTCACGGCGGGGGACACCGGTTGGCAGAACTACGACATGAAGGTCAGGGCCACCAAAAAGTCCGGCAAGGAGGGCTTCCTCGTCGCCTTCGGGGTCAAGGACACCGGCAACACCTACTGGTGGAACCTCGGCGGCTGGGGCAACACCCGATCCGCCGTGGAGAAGGCGGTGGACGGCGCCAGACAGACGATGACCGAGGACAGCACCACGATCGAGACGGGGCGTGCGTACGACATCCGCATCCAGGTCCGCGGCCGGCAGGTCACCCTCTTCCTCGACGGCGAGCAGTGGGGCACCTTCACCGACGACAAGCCCGCCGAGCCCTTCCGGCAGGTGGTCACCCGCGACGACGCCACCGGCGAGCTCGTGGTCAAGGTGGTCAACGCCCAGGCGGCGGATGCAAGGACCCGGATCGACCTGGGGGCGGAGCCGGCCTCACGGACCGCCCGGCTCACCACGCTCCAGGCCGCCCCGGACGCGGTGAACACCGCCGACGACCGGCAGGTGGCTCCACGGAAATCGGCCCTGCGGGTCGACGGACGTGTACTCACCCACACCTTCCCGGCGCATTCCGTGACCTTCCTGCGTATCAGGGAGTAGGGCGGGAAAAGCGAAAACCCCCAGGATGACCTGGGGGTTTTCCGCTGGTGTCCGAGGGGGGACTTGAACCCCCACGCCCGATAAAGGGCACTAGCACCTCAAGCTAGCGCGTCTGCCATTCCGCCACCCGGACAAGGTGTCTGTCTCGCGGGCTCCCGGCCCGTTCCGACGTGGAAAACCATAGCAAACATTCGAGGGTGCTCGATCACGCCCCTGTCCTGTGAAAGGCGCATGACGGGGGCGGGGTGGTCTTGGGCAGGCGGGGCAGGCGCGCGAGGATGAGGGGGAGCACCACCGCGACAGTGGAAGGAAGCAGCGTGAGCGAGACCAACACGGCCCGGGCCGGCATCGGCGAGAGGGCCGAGAACGAGGTCGTGGACCTCTGTCGTGACCTGATCCGGATCGACACCAGCAATTACGGCGACCATTCGGGCCCCGGAGAACGGCTGGCCGCCGAGTACGTCGCCGAGAAGCTCGCCGAGGTCGGGCTGGAGCCGAAGATCTTCGAGTCCCACAAGGGCCGTGCCTCCACCGTGGCCCGGATCGAGGGCGAGGACCCGTCCAGGCCGGCACTGCTGATCCACGGGCACACCGACGTCGTGCCGGCCAACGCGGCGGACTGGACGCACGACCCGTTCTCCGGTGAGATCGCGGACGGCTGCGTGTGGGGACGCGGTGCGGTCGACATGAAGGACATGGACGCGATGACCCTCGCGGTCGTGCGCGACCGCATGCGCAGCGGGCGCAAGCCCCCGCGCGACATCGTGCTGGCCTTCCTGGCCGACGAGGAGGCGGGCGGCACGTACGGGGCGCGCCATCTCGTCGACAACCACCGGGACCTCTTCGACGGCGTCACCGAGGCGATCGGTGAGGTCGGCGGCTTCTCCTTCACCGTCAACGAGAACCTGCGCCTCTATCTGGTGGAGACGGCGCAGAAGGGCATGCACTGGATGCGGCTCACCGTGGACGGCACCGCCGGCCACGGCTCCATGACCAACGACGACAACGCCATCACCGAGCTCTGCGAGGCCGTGGGCCGCTTGGGCCGGCACAAGTGGCCGGTCCGGGTGACCAAGACCGTACGGTCCTTCCTCGACGAGCTGTCCGACGCGCTGGGCACCCCGCTCGACCCGGAGGACATGGAGGCGACGCTGGCCAAGCTCGGCGGGATCGCCAAGATGGTCGGCGCCACCCTGCGGAACTCGGCGGCCCCCACCATGCTCGGCGCCGGCTACAAGGTGAACGTGATCCCCGGACAGGCCACCGCCCATGTGGACGGCCGCTTCCTGCCCGGTTACGAGGAGGAGTTCCTGGCCGACCTCGACCGGATCCTCGGGCCCCGGGTCAGGCGCGAGGACGTGCACGGCGACAAGGCGCTGGAGACGAGCTTCGACGGGTCCCTGGTGGACGCGATCCAGCTCGCCCTCAAGGCCGAGGACCCGATCGCCCGTGCCGTGCCCTACATGCTGTCCGGCGGCACCGACGCGAAGTCCTTCGACGACCTCGGCATCCGCTGCTTCGGCTTCGCCCCGTTGAAGCTGCCGCCGGAGCTGGACTTCGCCGGCATGTTCCACGGGGTGGACGAGCGGGTGCCCGTGGACGGCCTGAAGTTCGGCGCGCGGGTGCTCGACCGCTTCATCGACCACTCCTGAACCCGCCGGACGACTGAATTCGCCTGCCTGTACGCACCTCACCGGAAAGGGTGAAAGGGTTCGTGTGCTCGTAGCCCCCTCACTTCCTCCTCGTTACAAGTGATGCGGTCCGCGGCTGGGACCGCACTTGTCAATCAGGAGGAATAATGATCAAGAAGGTCGTCGCAATCGCGGCTGCTACCGGTGGTCTCGTGCTCGCGGGTGCGGGTATGGCTTCCGCCGACGCCGGCGCCCAGGCTGCCGCCATCGGCAGCCCCGGCGTGCTCTCGGGCAACGTCGTTCAGGTGCCGGTCCACGTTCCGGTGAACGTGTGCGGCAACACGATCAACGTGATCGGGCTGCTGAACCCCGCCTTCGGCAACACCTGCGTCAACGCGTGACGATGCGCGTCAACCCGTAAGGGTGTGAGTCCGGTCGGCCTCGGGGTGCGTGCCATGCACTCCGGGGCCGCTGGGCATTCGGCCCCCAGCACGGCTGTGTCGGGGCATTTCGGTAGGCAGAAGGCAGGAAGACAACCTATGCGACAGGTCACACGTAAAGGCCTGATCACCATGGCAGCGGCGGGCGGAGTGCTCGCGCTCGGCGGCGGTTACGCGCACGCCGACGCGGGAGCGGCCGGCGCCGCGTCGAATTCACCGGGAGTGCTCTCGGGGAACTCGATCCAGGTCCCGATCGATGTACCCGTCAACGTGTGCGGAAACTCCGTGGACGTCGGCGGTCTGCTCAATCCCACGAGCGGAAACGACTGTGGAAACGGGACGTCCCGGTCCGGCCACGCGCACACCTCCGAGGACGGTGCCTCGTCCGGTCACGGCTCCGGGAGCCGGGCGTCCGGGCACGAAGAGGCGAGCGACAGCGGGGCGGGGACGGGCAGGCACCGGGCCTCCGGCACCTCTGCCGAGGCGGTGACGGAGGGATCCCCCGGGATCCTCTCCGGCAACCAGGTGCAGGCCCCGGTGGAGATCCCGCTGAACGTCTGCGGCAACAGCGTCACCGTCGGCGGACTGCTCAACCCGGTCTTCGGCAACGGCTGCGAGAACGACACGGAGACGGTCCCGCCTCCCGTCGTGCCGCAGACTCCGCACACCCCGGAGAAGCCGGTCACGCCGGACGCCCCTCCGGCCCCCGAGACCCAGCTGGTGGCGGGCGAGCAGCTCGCACAGACCGGCGGGGGCGGGCTCGACCTGCTCATCCCGGCGAGCGCGGGCATGCTGCTCGCAGGTGCGGGCACGGTCCTGTACCGGCGTTCGCGCGGTGCCGCGCAGCGGTAGCGAGACAGCGGTCCGACGAGCGGGTTCCGCGCACGCGGGACCCGCTCCGTCCTACCAGGTGGGCCGGAGCTGGCGGATGATGCGGCGGCGCAGCCGCACCCGTCGGCTGCCGTCACGGCGCAGCGTCAGCCGGTCCAATTCCCAGTGCCCGTACTCGGCATGGTCGGTCAGCAGTCGGGCCGCCTCCTTGCGGGAGACCCCGCGCGGCACGTACACGTCGATGAATTCGTATTCCGGCATCGCATCTATTGTGCGGGCAGACCCCCGGTACGGATAGCGTCTGTCCTATGTCTGATGCTGCGCAGCCCACCGCTGCCGAGGTACGCGCCGCCGCCGATGCCGTCAAAACCGCGCTCGACCGCCACCTCCAGGCAGTCGAACGCCGTACCGGGGACGACGACCCCGCCGTCTACGACGCGTTCAACGCACTGGCCGCCGCGGCCGAGGTCTACGACGAACTGCTCTACGACCGCCACGACGAGGTCACCCCCTTCGAGATCCCCGCCGCGCAGGACTCCCTCCCGCCCTATGCGGGCCCGGAGGAGCCGCACGCCGTCAGCGTGCTGATCAGGCGCGACTACGCGGTGGCGGAGCCCGCGCGGCTGCTCGCCCAGGCCCAGCGGCTCGCCGACCTCGATCCGGAGGGACAGGACGGGGGCGCCGACGCCGTGGCGGCCGCCGGCGCCGGTGTGCATGCCGCGCTGGGAGTGGTGTTCGGCGAGTACGAGGCGGACGAAATCGCCTCCCGGCACAAGGAGTTCGGCCTGGAAGAGGGGGACTCCACCCTCTGGGTCTCCGCCGTGGAGGAGCTTTCCGAGCCGGGGGAGTGGCTCGGGGCGCCCTTCGACGAGGCCGATCCCGCGATGGTGGTCTGCCGCTTCGACGTCAGCTCGGTCTTCGACGAGGAGGACGAGCTGGACGGGGACCCGGACGACATCGTCCCGGACCGCGCCTGACCTCACCCACCGCCGGCCCCGGCGCGCAGCGCACCGGGGCCGGCGGCCGGGCGCACTGCGTGGCGTCCGGGAAAACCGCGCAGACCGTCCCGGGGCCCGGGGACGGGCCTACGAGGCGTCCGGAGTGGGCAGTGCCTCCAGCAGGGGCCGCAGCCGGGTCGTCCGCTCCTGGGCGGGCACCTCGGCCACCGCGCGCGGCAGGGCCTGGTCCACGCCGTGCACCACGGACAGGTGCCGCTCCCCACGGCTGAACGCCGTGTACACCCAGGGCCTGCTGAGCCCCTTCGCTGCGTCGCCGGGCAGAACGACGACAGCGGCGGGCCAGCGCATCCCGGCCGCCTGGTGGGCGCTGAGCGCCCAGCCGTGGCGTACGGACGTCTCCACCCGGCCCTGCGGCACGACGACGGGCGTACCCCCGCAGTCCAGGTGCAGGCCCTCGGCGTCGGCCGAGACGACCGAGCCGGGCACCGCCCTGCCGGGCGAAGGGACGTGGACCACGCGGTCGCCGGGGTCGAAGCCGCCGAACCGGCCGGGCCCGGGGTTCAGCCGCTGCTTGAGCGCGGCGTTCAGTGCGGTCGTGCCCGCCGAGCCGCCGTGTCCCACGGTGATCACCTGGGTGTCGGAGGAGGGCACGCCGATGGCGCGCGGCACCGAGTCGGCCACCAGCTGCACCGTGCGGTGGACGGCCTCGCCCGCGTCCCGCACGGGAACGATCACCACTTCCTTGCCGGGCGCCTCGACCGCGGCGAGCTCCCCGGCCCCGATGCCGGAGACCAGCTCGCCGATCGGCCCGGGGTCGGGCGTGCGCGAGACCACGAGCGGACAGGCCCGGGCCGCGATGACATCGGCGAAGACCCGGCCCGCACCGGCCGACCCGAGCACGCCCGGGTCGCCGCTCAGGATCAGCCGCGTTCCGTCGGCGAGGGACTCCACCAGCATCGCGGCCGTCTCCACGTCGAGCTGAGGGGCGTCCAGCACCACCAGCACGTCGAGGGCGAACGCGCCGTCCGCGTCCCGGCCGGGCCCGCCCTCGCCGGAGAGCAGCGAGGAGAGTGTGACGGCGGAGCCCGGGTCACCGGCCGCGGCCGCCAGCCTGCGCCTGCCGTCCTCGCTGTGGGTGGTGCCCAGGGCCCGCAGCCCCAGGCCGTGCGCGGCGGCGAGGAGGGCGGCGGGCTCGGCCCGGGCGGTCTCGCCCCCGCTGTGGGCGACCAGTCCGGCGGTCGCGGCGGCCCGGATCAGCTCGCCCGCCGAAGGGGACGGGGCGGCGGCAGCGGCATCCGCCCAGTCGGCGCCCTTCTCACAGGTGTTGACGAGCCGTGCCAGCCCGTCGGCGAGGCTCTCCTCGGCCAGGGCGTACCGGTCGAGGCCCAGCAGCACCCTGACCGGCTCCCCGTCCTCCGGCGCTCCGTCCCCGGGTGTCTCCCCGGTCTCCTCGGTGTCCGTGGGCTCCGTGGCCTCGTCGTCGGCCTCGCCGTCCTGGAAGACCAGCACGACGCCCTCGGCGGCGGCCCGCTGGACGGCCTCCGCCGGATCGGTCACCGCGAATCCGGCGAGCGCCGTCCGCACCTCGTCGGCGTCCATCGCGGTGTGGCCCCGCAGTGCCGCCCGCTCCAGCAGCCAGCCCACCAGGGCCGCCGTGCGCCGCTCGTCGTCGGGCCCGCACCCGGCACCCAGAAGCGCCCGCGCGAAGCCGTCCGCCTGCTCGGGCCGCACGCCGGGCACGGAGAGCAGCTGCCACGGGTCCTCGCGGAGGTGACCCGCGGCCCCTTCGCCGAGCGTGGCGGCGGCAGGCCCTGCCAGGGCCCCGGGGGCCCCGCCCTCGGCGAGCACCTCACCGACCGAGGCGGCGGCCTCGGGGGACGCGGCCCGGTGAGCCTGCCGCTCCGGGGCGGGGGAGGGCCGTACGGGCGCGGCCGGGGCGGGGGCCGCCCGGCGGGGTGCGGGCGCCGACGCGGGTGAGTCGAAGAAGGCGGTGCCCGGCTTCTCGCCGCTCTCCACCGCGCGCACCGCGGCGAGCAGATCCGCCGCCGGCCCGCTCAGCTTGGCGCCCGCCGTGATCGGCGCCTCCTTCTCGGCCTTGCGCCGCTCGATCCGTTCGCGCAGCTCGCGCTGTGCGGCCAGCTCCGCCTCCGCCTCCGAGAGGGCGGGCGCGGGGGAAGCGGACGCCTCGGGAGCCTGCTCCAGGTCCTGTGCGCCCTCCGTGCCGTCCGCGCCGTCAGTGCCGTCGTCCGCCACCTCCGCGCTCCCGGCGCCGCGCGCGTCGGGCGTGCCGGGCGCGTCGGCGGCCTGGGTAACGGCGTCCTCGACGGCCTCGTGGTCCTCGGCCGCGGGGTCCGGGGATTCTCCCCGGGGATGCGCAGTCACAGCGTGCTCCAGTCCTGGTCGGGATAGCGGTGCACGGGCGCCGACACATCGTCGAGCGCCTGGCAGATCTCGTCAGGAAGACTAAGCGCCTCCACTGACAACGCCTCGGTCAGCTGCTGCGCGTTGCGCGCGCCGACGACGGGAGCCACCACCCCCGGGCGGTCCCGGACCCAGGCGAGCGCGACCTGGAGAGGCGTCGTGGCGAGGCCGTCGGCGGCCGTGGCCACCGCGTCCACGATCCTGCCCGCCGCCTCGTCGAGATACGGCTCGACGAAGGGGGCCAGCTGCTCGGAGGCCCCGCGCGAGCCGGACGGCGTGCCGGTGCGGTACTTGCCGGTCAGCACGCCCCGGCCCAGCGGGGACGACGGCAGCAGCCCCACCCCGAGGTCCAGCGCCGCGGGCAGCACCTCCCGCTCCACGCCCCGTTGGAGCAGCGAGTACTCCATCTGCGTACACGCCAGCCGGGTGCGCAGCCCCGGCGCGGCGAGCTGCCAGGTCGCCGCCTTGGCCAGCTGCCAGCCGCTGAAGTTGGACACCCCGGCGTACCGGACGCGCCCCGAGGACACCGCCAGGTCCAGTGCCTGCAAGGTCTCGTCCAGCGGAGTCACGGGGTCGAAGGCGTGGATCTGCCACAGGTCGACGTAGTCCGTCCCGAGCCGCCGCAGGGACGCGTCGAGCGCGGCGAGGAGATGGCCGCGCGATCCGTCGAAGCGGCGGTAGGGGTCGGGCACGCTGCCCGCCTTGGTCGCGACGACCAGGTCCTGCCGTGGCACCAGACTGTCCAGAAGGCGGCCCAGCAGGTGCTCGGCCTCCCCGCCGCCGTAGACGTCGGCGGTGTCGACGAGGGTGCCGCCCGCGTCCCAGAAGGCCTTGAGCTGGTCCGCGGCGTCGTGTTCGTCGGTGTCCCGGCCCCAGGTGAGGGTGCCCAGCCCGATCCGGGACACACGAAGGCCGGTACGGCCGAGATGCCTCTGCTCCATGGGCGCTGAGATTACTGGCCGAGGCCCCACGGGGTGGAGGCCTGTGGACGACCGTCGTCCCCGGGCGAGCCTGCCGGATTCCCGTGCCCCGCGCTAGAGTCCGGGACACAGGAACGTTACTGATCAGTAGAGGGAGCGTGGGTATGCGGCTCGGCATCAATCTCGGTTACTGGGGTGCGGGGATGGACGGCGACAACCTCGCCGTCGCCCAGGAGGCCGACCGGCTCGGCTACGACGTCTGCTGGGCGGCCGAGGCGTACGGCTCCGACGTGCCCACGGTGCTCGCCTGGGTCGCCGCCCGCACCGAGTCCATCGACGTGGGCTCCGCCATCATGCAGATCCCGGCCCGCCAGCCCGCCATGACGGCCATGACCGCGGCCACCCTCGACTCGCTCTCCGGGGGCCGTTTCCGCCTCGGCCTCGGCGTCTCCGGACCGCAGGTCTCCGAGGGCTGGTACGGCGTCAAGTTCGACAAGCCGCTGGCCCGCACCCGCGAGTACGTCGAGATCGTGCGCAGGGCGATGTCCCGGGAGCGCCTGTCCTACGAGGGCGAGCACTGGACGCTGCCGCTGCCCGACGGCCCGGGCAAGCCCATCAAGCTGACCGTCCACCCGCAGCGCGAGCACATCCCGCTCTACATCGCCGCGATCGGCCCGAAGAACCTCGAGCAGACCGGCGAGATCGCCGACGGCGCCCTGCTGATCTTCCCCTCCGCCGACCACCTGGAGGAGACCGCGGTGAAGCACCTGCGGGCCGGGCGCGAGAAGGCCGGGAAGACGATGGACGGCTTCGACGTCTGTCCCACCGTGCCGCTCGCCGTCGGCGACGACGTCAACGGTCTCGCCGACATGTTCCGCCCGTACACCGCGCTCTACGTCGGCGGCATGGGCAGCCGCAAGCAGAACTTCTACAACCAGCTCGCCCAGCGCATGGGCTACGAGAAGGAAGCCGCCGAGATCCAGGACAAGTACCTCTCCGGCGACAAGGCCGGCGCGGCGGCAGCCGTACCGCACCAGCTGATCGACCAGACCACGCTGCTCGGCTCGGTGGACCGGATCGCCGACCGGATGCAGGCCTACGCGGCCGCCGGTGTGACGACGCTGACCCTCGCCCCGGCGGGCTTCACGCTCGACGAGCGGCTCGCGGCCCTGCGCGCCGGAACCGACGCCCTGGAGCGCTCCGGGCTCGCCGCGTAGGCACCGGCGCAGCACTACGGCCGTGGTGGGGGCTCGGGGGTCCTCCCCGCCACGGCCGTCACACGGAACAACGCCCCGCAGGGCTCCCGGGTTACGCCCCGTACTCCTCCCGGGACGCCCGGGCAGGTCCGGCCGCCGCCGCGCGCCCGTTCGGCCCTGCCGGGCCCGCCCCGTGTTGCCTACCGACGCGTACCGAATTTGACTGTGTCTCTGCGGACACCGGTGCGAAAGGTGGCAGTGATGCTGTCGGCAAAGAGTCTGTTCCAGGAGATCCTCGACAACGACGAGTCGTTCCGTCTGTTCTGCTCGATCGCCGCCGGCGGGGAGACCCAGGGCGGCTGGGAGAACGGTCGTATCGCCGCACTCGTCCCCCCTGGACTGCACGAGCTGGCGCCCAAGGTCGCCCGGCACGGTGCCGACGAGGACAAGCACGGCCGGATCTTCAACGCCCTGCTGAAGCAGCGCGGACTCCAGCCGGTGACGGTGCCGTACGAGACCGACTACACCCTCCTGCTGGAGCGCCGGGGCATCGGCCTGGCGCACGACCGGCTCAGCCGTGAGGAGCCGCTCACCGAACGGGACATCATCGTCTACCTCGCCCACAGCAGGGTCACCGAGCAGCGGGCGTCCGAGCAGATGCGGCTCCTGCTCAGACACTTCGCCGGGCACCCCGTCCTCGGCCGCGCGGTGAAGATGATCTCGCGGGACGAGGACAGCCATCTCGCGTACTGCCACGAGGAACTCCTCCGCTTCGCCCGGGCCGGACACGGACGGACGATCCAGTCCGTCCTGCGGCAGTGCGCCCAGGCCGAGATCCGCGTGTACCGCGACGTCAGCCTGGCCGTGATGAGCCACATGGGCGCCGTGCTGGGCTGGCCCCGCGCCAAGTCGGCCGTACTCGCCGCGGGGATCCACGCGATGCACGCCTACGAGCGGCTGGTGGGCTGGCGGCGCATGGTGAGCCTCGAACAGCCCGCCCTGCGTGACGCCCTGAGCGGCCCTGCCGTTCCCGAGAACGAGTACGCCTGAGAGGTCCTACAGCCAGCCGCGGCGTTTGAACAGGCGGTACAGCCCGGCGACCGCGACGGCCATCAGCACGATCACGGCCGGGTAGGTCCAGACCCAGCCGAGTTCGGGCATGTGCTCGAAGTTCATGCCGTAGATCCCGGCCACCATGGTGGGTACGGCGGCCATGGCGGCCCACGCCGAGATCTTCCGCATGTCGTCGTTCTGCCGGACACCCACCTGCGCCAGATGCGCCGACAGAATGTCCGAGAGCAGCCGGTCGAGCCCTTCCACGTGCTCGACGGCGCGCGTCAGGTGGTCGTTCACGTCCCGGAAGAACGGCTGCGAGTCCGCGTCGACGAACGGTACTCCCGCGCTCGACAGGCGTGCCATCGGCGCGCTCAGCGGATTGGTCGCCCGGCGGAATTCGAGCACCTGCCGCTTGAAGGTGTAGATGCCCGCCGCCGTGTTCTTGGAGTCCCCGGTCCCGGAGGGGGCGAAGACCTCGGCCTCCAGCTCCTCCAGGTCGACCTGGAGCTCGGCCGCGACCTCGATGTAGTGGTCCACCACCGCGTCGCTGACCGCGTAGAGCACCGACGTGGGCCCGTGCCTCAGGACCTCGGGTTCGGCCTCCAGCCGGCGTCGTACGGCCGCGAGGGGCGCACCCTCGCCGTGGCGCACCGTCACCACGAAGGAGTCCCCTATGAAGAGCATCAGCTCACCGGCGCTCACGGTGTCGCTCTTCGGCTCGTAGACCACCGGCTTGATGACGACGAACAGGGAGTCGTCGTAGATCTCCAGCTTCGGCCGCTGATGGGCGCGCAGGGCGTCCTCCACCGCCAGCGGATGCAGCGCGAACTCGCTGCTGACCAGGTCGAACTCCTTCTCCGTCGGCTCGTGCAGCCCGATCCAGACGAAGGCGTCACCGGTGGCGCGTGCCTCGTCGAGGGCATCGGAGAAGTCGGCGGGACCTTCGGTCCTGCGCCCGTCCCGGTAAATTCCGCAGTCGACGATCACCCGCGCATTCTTCCCTGCCGCGGAGGGTTCACGCACCTCTACGCTGGCAGGTATGCCCACGCTCATCCTTGTACGCCACGGACGCTCGACCGCCAACACATCCGGAGTGCTCGCCGGCCGGACCCCCGGCGTCTCCCTCGACGGACGCGGTGAGGAACAGGCCGCCGCGCTGCCCGGCCGCCTGGCCGCCCTCACCCTCGTCGCGGCCGTCAGCAGCCCGCTGCAGCGCTGCCGCCAGACGCTCCAGCCGCTGCTCGACGCCCGCCCGGACCTCCCGCTGCACACCGAGGACCGGATCAGCGAGTGCGACTACGGGGACTGGTCGGGGCGCAAACTCGCCGAACTCTCCGACGAACCGCTGATGAGGGTCGTCCAGCAGCACCCCTCGGCCGCCGCCTTCCCCGGCGGTGAGTCGATGAGGGCGATGCAGGCCCGTGCCGTCGACGCCGTGCGGGACTGGAACTCCCGCGTGGAGGCGGAGCACGGCGAGGACGCCACGTACGTGATGTGCTCGCACGGCGACATCATCAAGGCACTCGTCGCCGACGCGCTCGGCATGCATCTCGACCTCTTCCAGCGCCTGCACGCCGACCCGTGCTCCGTCACCGCGATCCGCTACACCTCGCTGCGCCCCTTCCTCCTCCGCCTCGGCGACACCGGCGACTTCGCGTCCCTGGCACCACGTGAACAGGCCATCGGGGCCGACGCGGCGGGGGAGGAGGCAACGGATGCGGCCGTCGGGGGCGGCGCTGGGGCACCGTGATCGCTCCGCGCAGTAGGGTGGACGCGCCGTAGAGGCCCTGCGGGACATCTCGCAGGCCCCGGGGCCGCCCCTATCCGCCATCACATTCTCAAGGGAGACAGGACGTGTCCCGTCAGGTGTTCCTCTACGACCCTCCGGACCGTTTCGTGGCCGGTACGGTCGGGCTGCCTGGCCGCCGTACGTTTTTCCTTCAGGCATCCTCGCGCGGACGGGTCACCAGCGTGGCCCTGGAGAAGACGCAGGTCGCCGCGTTGGCCGAACGGATCGACGAACTCCTCGACGAGGTCGTGCGGCGGACCGGCGGCAACTCACCGGTGCCCGCCGTGGCACCCATGGACGTCACCGACAGCGCTCCCCTCGACGCCCCCGTCGAGGAGGAGTTCAGGGTCGGCACGATGGCACTCGCCTGGGACGGCGAGGAGCAGCGCATGATCGTCGAGGCGCAGGCCCTCGTCGAACTGGACGCCGACTCCGAGGACGACCTCGCCGAGGCCGAGGAAAGGCTTCTGCAGGACGAGGAGAACGGCCCGCCGATGCTGCGCGTCCGGCTGAGCGGCGCCCAGGCGCGGGCGTTCGCCAAGCGCGCGCTGGACGTCGTGAACGCGGGGCGCCCGCCCTGCCCGCTCTGCAGCCTCCCCCTCGACCCGGAAGGACACGTATGCCCGCGCCAGAACGGATACCGTCGCGGGGCCTGACGGAGGAGGGGCTGCGCACTCTCCTCGCCGAGGGGGAGCTCACGGTCCTCGGCCGGGTCAGGGGCGCGTCCAACGCGGTGCTCCACTGCACGGTCGCGTACGAGGGCGAGGAACGCCTCTGCGTCTACAAGCCGGTCGCCGGCGAGCAGCCGCTGTGGGACTTCCCCGACGGCACGCTCGCCCGGCGCGAGGTGGCCGCGTACGAGATCTCCGAGGCCACCGGCTGGGGACTCGTCCCGCCCACGGTGCTGCGGGAGGGTCCCTACGGCGAGGGGATGTGCCAGCTGTGGATCGAGGCGGAGGCCGGCGGCGAGGGCGCCCCGGCGTCCTCGCACGGGCTGCCGCCCCTGCTCGCGCTCGTCGAGGGCGAGGAGCCGGAGGACGGCTGGAAGGCGGTCGGCTTCGCCGAGGTGGGGGAGGGGAGGACCGCCCTGCTGGTGCACGCCGACGATCCCCGGCTGCGCAGGCTCGCGATCCTGGACGCTGTGATCAACAACGGTGACCGCAAGGGAGGGCACCTGCTGTCCGCTCCCGGCGGGCGGCTGTACGGCATCGACCACGGCGTCACCTTCCACGCCGACGACAAGCTGCGCACGCTCCTCTGGGGGTGGGCCGGCGAACCGCTGACGGCGGAGGCGGCCGAGGTGCTCGACCGGCTCTCGGCCGGCCTGGAACCGGGCACGGCGCTCGCCACCCGGTTGGGGGAACTCATCACCGCGGCGGAGACCGAGGCCCTGCGCGGCCGGGTGGAGAGCCTCCGCAAGTCCGGCCGCCACCCCCTGCCGAGCGGTGACTGGCCGCCGATCCCCTGGCCGCCCGTGTGACACCGCCCCGTCGGGGCCCGGAGCGGTGAGTCGCTCCGGGCCCCGGTGCTTAGGGGAGAACCTCCCCGCCCGCAAGAGCGCCTCTTCGGCCTCGATCTGCCATCCGGTTCGTATCCGGAAGCATCATCCGGTTACGCTCATGACATGCATGCCTGGCCCGCTTCTGAGGTCCCCGCCCTGCCTGGCAAGGGCCGCGACCTTCGGATCCACGACACCGCGACCGGCGGACGGATCACCCTTGACCCCGGTCCCGTCGCCCGCATCTACGTCTGCGGCATCACGCCGTACGACGCGACCCATATGGGTCATGCGGCGACCTACAACGCGTTCGACCTCGTTCAGCGCGTGTGGCTCGACACCAAGCGGCAGGTTCACTACGTCCAGAACGTGACGGACGTGGATGATCCGCTGCTGGAGCGGGCCGTGCGCGACGGCGAGGACTGGACCGAGCTCGCCGAGCGCGAGACGGCTCTCTTCCGGGAGGACATGACCGCCCTGCGCATGCTCCCCCCGAAGCACTACATCGGGGCCGTCGAGGCGATACCCGGCATCGTCCCGCTCGTGGAACGCCTCCGTGACGCGGGCGCCGCCTACGAACTCGACGGCGACGTGTACTTCTCCGTCGAGTGCGACCCGCACTTCGGCGAGGTCTCCGGCCTGGACGCCGAGGCCATGCGGCTGCTCTCCGCCGAGCGCGGCGGTGACCCGGAGCGCCCCGGCAAGAAGAACCCGCTCGACCCGATGCTCTGGATGGCCGCCCGTGAGGGCGAGCCGAGCTGGGACGGCGGCTCCCTCGGCCGCGGCAGGCCCGGCTGGCACATCGAGTGCGTCGCCATCGCGCTCGACCACCTCGGGATGAGCTTCGACGTACAGGGGGGCGGCTCCGACCTCGCCTTCCCGCACCACGAGATGGGCGCCTCGCACGCCCAGGTGCTGACGGGCGAGCACCCCTTCGCCCGCGCCTACGTGCACGCCGGCATGGTCGCCCTGAACGGCGAGAAGATGTCCAAGTCCAAGGGCAACCTCGTCTTCGTGTCGGCGCTGCGCCGGGACGACGTGGACCCCGCGGCGATCAGGCTCGCCCTGCTCGCTCACCACTACAGGGCCGACTGGGAGTGGACCGACCAGGTACTCGCCGACGCGGTCGAGCGTCTCGCCAGGTGGCGTGCCGCCGTCTCCCGGCCCGACGGACTCCCCGCCGACGCGCTGGTCGAGGAGGTGCGGGAGGCACTGGCCGACGACCTGGACGCCCCCGCCGCCCTCGCCGCCGTGGACCGCTGGGCCGCGGAGCAGAGCTCCGGCGGAGGCACGGACGAGGGCGCGCCCGGGCTCGTCTCACGCACCGTCGACGCCCTGCTGGGCGTCGCGCTCTGACCTGACGCAGACCGCCGAACGGCCCCGGACTTCGCGAGAGATCGTCGAGGTCCGGGGCCGTTCCCTTGCGGGAGGCGGGTGGTCAGTCGTCCGAGGCGTCCTCGCCCGGCCCTGCGGGCGGCGGATCCTCGGGCGTTGTGCCCCCGTCGGAGTCCTCCGGCCGGCCCTTGTCCTTCTCAGGACGCTCAGAACGCTCAGGCCGCTCCGGGCGCTGCGGCTTCGGCGGCCTCGTACGACCGCCGGAGGTGTCCCGCAGGTAGGGCACGTCGCCGCTCTCCGTGGCGTGACCGCCCGGCGCCTGGCCGGGGCCGCCGATGTCCCTGCGCCGCAGATAGCGCTCGAACTCGCGGGCGATGGCCTCTCCCGACGCCTCGGGCAGCTCGGCGGTGTCCCGCGCCTCCTCCAGCGTCTGCACGTACTCCGCGACCTCGCTGTCCTCGGCGGCCAGCTGGTCGACCCCGAGCTGCCAGGCGCGCGCGTCCTCGGGCAGCTCGCCCAGTGGGATCCGCAGCCCGAGCAGATCCTCCAGGCGGTTCAGGAGCGCCAGTGTCGCCTTCGGGTTCGGCGGCTGCGACACATAGTGCGGCACCGCCGCCCACAGGCTCACCGCGGGCACTCCCGCGTGCGCGCACGCCTCCTGGAGGATGCCCACGATGCCGGTGGGCCCCTCGTACCGGGTCTCCTCCAGGTCCATGGTCCTCGCCAGGTCCGGATCCGAGGTGACCCCGCTGACGGGCACCGGCCTGGTGTGCGGGGTGTCGCCGAGCAGCGCCCCCAGGATGACGACCATCTCGACACCGAGCTCGTGGGCGAAGCCCAGGATCTCGTTGCAGTACGAACGCCAGCGCATGGACGGTTCGATGCCGCGGATCAGCACCAGGTCACGGGGCTTCTCACCACCGACCCGCACCACGGAGAGCCGGGTGGTGGGCCACGTGATCTTGCGTGTGCCACCCTCCAGGAACACCGTGGGCCGGTTGACCTGGAAGTCGTAGTAGTCCTCGGCGTCGAGCGCCGCGAAGACCTCGCCCTTCCACTCCCGGTCCAGATGCCCGACCGCTGTGGAGGCGGCGTCACCGGCGTCGTTCCAGCCCTCGAACGCGGCCACCATGACCGGGTCGATCAGCTCGGGTACCCCCTCGAGCTCGATCACCCAGGCCTCCTTCCGAAGTTCCCTTGTGTACGGACCAACCTTACGGCTTCCGCCCTGTTCCGCCGCAGCCGTTTGCACGCGGCGGTGAAGCGTGCCACCTCTTGATTCATCCGAGCTGTGCCGAGGGAAACTGATCAAACTTGGTGAGGACCCTGGACCGGGAGGGCTGTAAAGGGTTATACATCGGATGACCACTGAGAGATCCGATGTTATTCCCCTGGGGGCGCACATGAGTCTGACCGTCATGGACTTCGAGGTCGACGACATCCGCTTTCCCACCTCGCGGCAGCTGGACGGCTCGGACGCCATGAACCCCGACCCCGACTACTCCGCCGCCTATGTCGTCCTGCGCACGGACGGCGAGGGCGCGGAGGGGCACGGCTTCTGCTTCACCATCGGCCGCGGCAACGATGTCATGGCCGCGGCCATCGAGGCGCTCCGCCCCCATGTGGTGGGACGCCCCGCCCCCCGGACGGCCGCGGACCTCGCCGCCCTGTACCGGGGGCTCACGCACGACTCCCAGCTGCGCTGGCTCGGCCCCGAGAAGGGCGTGATGCACATGGCGGCCGGTGCCGTCGTCAACGCGGCCTGGGACCTCGCGGCGCGGCTGGCCAAAAAGCCCGTCTGGCGGTTCCTCGCGGAGATGACCCCGGAGGAGCTCGTCTCCCTCGTCGACTTCCGCTACCTCAGCGACGCCCTCACCCCGCAGGAGGCGCTCGGCATCCTCCGCGCCGCCGAGCCGGGCCGAGCCGGGCGCACCGAGCGCCTGCTGGCCGAGGGCTATCCGGCGTACACCACGTCGCCCGGCTGGCTGGGATACGACGACGCCAAGCTCGTACGGCTGGCCGAGGAGGCCGTCGCGGACGGTTTCACCCAGATCAAGCTGAAGGTCGGCGCCGATCTGGACGACGACATCCGCAGACTCGCGCTCGCCCGCCGGGCCGTCGGCCCCGGCATCCGGATCGCCGTCGACGCCAACCAGCGCTGGGACGTCCCCGAGGCGCTGGAGTGGATGAACGCGCTCGCCCCGTACGACCCGTACTGGATCGAGGAGCCGACCAGCCCCGACGACGTGCTCGGCCACGCCGCCGTGCGCGCCGGGCAGCCCGTCAAGGTCGCCACCGGCGAGCACATCGCCAACCGGGTCGTGTTCAAGCAGCTGCTCCAGGCCGGCGCGGTCGACTTCGTCCAGATCGACGCCGCACGCGTGGCCGGGGTCAACGAGAACCTCGCGGTCCTGCTGCTCGCCGCCAAGTTCGGCGTCCCGGTCTGTCCCCACGCCGGAGGCGTCGGACTGTGCGAACTCGTCCAGCACCTCTCGATGTTCGACTACGTCGCGGTGTCGGGCAGCCAGGAGGACCGCGTGATCGAGTACGTCGACCACCTCCACGAACACTTCGCCGATCCGGCCGTCGTCGAGAACGGCCGCTACGTCACCCCGCGCCGGCCGGGCTTCTCGGCCCGGATGCTCCCCGCCTCCGTCGCCGCACACCGATACCCGGGGGGCCTCGCGTGGCAGGCACCTCGCATACCCGAGGAGACCCACCGATGACCGGTACGCAGGATTTCGACGGACTGTCCGCCCTGGTGACGGGGGGCGCGTCCGGCATCGGGGCCGCGGTGGCGACGCTGCTGCTCGCCCGTGGGGCGCGGGTCGCGGTGCTCGACCGCGATCCCGGAAGCGCTCCCGAGGGGGCACTCGCCCTGGAGGCCGACGTCACCGACGACGACGCCGTACGCCATGCCGTCGACCGGGCCGCCGCGGAGCTGGACGGGCTGCACACCCTGGTGTCCAACGCCGGGATCGGCTCGATCGGCACCGTCGAGGACAACACGGACGCGGAATGGACCCACGTACTGGACGTCAACGTGCTCGGCATGGTCCGCACGGCCCGCCACGCGCTGCCCCATCTGCGCCGTGCCGCCGCAGGGCGGCCCGGGGCCGTGTCGATCACCCAGACCTGCTCCATCGCCGCGACCGCCGGTCTGCCGCAGCGCGCGCTCTACAGCGCCGGCAAGGGAGCCGTGCTCTCCCTCACCCTCGCGATGGCCGCCGACCACGTCCGCGAGGGGATCAGGGTCAACTGCGTCAATCCGGGGACCGCGGACACCCCCTGGATCGGGCGGCTGCTCGACCAGGCCGAGGACCCGGCGGCCGAGCGCGCCGCGCTCGCCGCCCGCCAGCCTCTGGGGCGGCTGGTCTCCGCCGACGAGGTGGCCGCGGCCATCGTCTACCTGGCGAGTCCGGCGGCGGCGTCCGTCACCGGCACCGCGCTCGCCGTCGACGGGGGGATGCAGGGGCTGCGGCTGCGTCCCGCCGCCCCCTCACAGGGTTGACCGCAGCCACTGCTCCACGCTCGCCACATGCACCGTCGCCCAGGACCGGGCCGCCTCGGCGTCCCGGTCCCGCAGCGCTGCCAGGATCGCCCGGTGTTCGCGCAGCGTGCGGCCGACCGCGTCCTCCTGGGTCAGCCCGCGCCACACCCTGGCCCGGGTGGTCGGGCCGGACAGGCCGTCCAGCAGGGAGCACAGCACCGAATTGCCGGAGTGCTGGACGATGGAGCGGTGGAACTCCAGGTCGCCGGCGACCAGCGCCTCCACCGAGGGCTCCGGGCCCAGCGCGTCCAACTGGTCACCGAGCGCGTCCAGTTGGTCCTCGGTCATGCGCAGGGCCGCCATCGCCGTGGCCGCCGGCTCCAGGATCCGGCGGACCGCGAAGAACTCCAGCACCGTGTCGTCGCGGTGGAAGTCCACCACGAAGCTGAGCGCCTCCAGGAGCAGTTGCGGGTCCAGGCTGGTGACGTAGGTGCCGTCCCCCTGCCGGACGTCGAGGATCCGGATCAGCGACAGCGCGCGCACCGCCTCCCGCAGCGAGTTGCGCGACAGGCCCAGCTCGGCCGCGAGTTCGCTCTCCTTGGGGAGACGGTCCCCCGGGGCCAGCGCGCCCGAGACGATCATTGCCTTGATCTTCTCGATCGCTTCGTCGGTGACGGCCATCCAGGCCTCCTCGCGCACAAGACATCCGATGTATGGACTCATTATGCGGCCCCGGGGGGTCGCGGTGTCCCGCACCCGGTCGGGGAGACCGCAGGGGCGGCCTCCCAGACCGGGAGACCGCCCCTGCTCCTGCGTGCCGGCGCCGGTCAGCGCCCGTCGGCCAGCATGTCCTCGACCTTGGCCCGGATGCCGTCCGTCGCCAGGCCCCGGATCGTCAGCGTCGTCCGGCGGCGCAGCACGTCGTCCGCCGTCTCGGCCCACTCGCGGTCGCGCGCGTACGCCACCTGCGCCCAGATCTCCGGGGCGTCGGGGTGGATGCGCTCGGCCAGGGCCGGGTTCTCGTTCGCGAGCCGTGCGATGTCGAAGGAGAGCGAGCCGTAGTGGGTCGCCAGGTGCCGGGCCGTGTCGGCGGGCATCCGCGGACCGGGCGTTCCGCCGTCGACAAGCAGCCGGTGCGCGACCGCGTTCGGGTTGGCGATACCGGGCAGCGGGACCTTCTTCGGCAGCCGTGCCATCGGCTCCATGTCCTCGCCCAGGGGGTGACCCGGCAGCTCGGCCAGCTTGTTCATCACCGTACGGCCGATGTGGCGGAACGTCGTCCACTTGCCTCCCGCGACCGACAGCATTCCGCCGCGGCCCTCCGTCACGACCGTCTCGCGCTTGGCCTTGGACGTGTCGCCCGGACCGCCGGGCAGGACCCGCAGCCCCGCGAAGGAGTACGTGATCAGATCGCGGGACAACTGCTGGTCCCGGACGGAGAACGCCGCCTCGTCGAGGATCTGCGCCGTGTCCTTCTCGGTGACCGCGACATCGGCCGGGTCGCCCTCGTACTCCTCGTCGGTCGTACCGAGCAGCAGCATGTCCTCCCACGGCAGGGCGAACGTGATGCGGTACTTGTCGATCGGCGTCGCCAGCGCCGCCTTCCACGGGCGGGTGCGCTTGAGGACGAGGTGGGCGCCCTTGGACAGACGGATGGACGGCGCGGAGGCCGGGTCCTCCAGCTTCCGCAGGTGGTCGACCCACGGGCCGGTGGCGTTCAGCACCAGCCGGGCGTTCACGCCGAACTCCGAGCCGTCCTGCCGGTCCTCCAGCTCGGCCCCCGTGACGCGGCCCCTGGTGAAGCGGAGCCCGGTCACCGCGGCGTGGTTGAGGACGACGGCGCCCGCGTCGACGGCCGCGCGGACCGTCATCAGCGCCATCCGGGCGTCGTTCATCTGGTCGTCGCCGTAGACCGCGACGGCCCTCAGGTTGTCCGTACGCAGCTCCGGCACGTCGCGAGCGGCCCGGGACGGGCTGATCACATGGCCGACGCCGTCACCGAACGCGGACAGCGCCGAGTAGGCGAAGACACCGGCGCCGAGCTTGGCCGCGCCGTGCGGCCCGCCCTTGTAGACGGGCAGGTAGAAGGTGAGCGGGTTGGCCAGGTGCGGGGCGACCTGACGGGACACCGCGCGCCGCTCGAAGTGGTTCTCGGCGACCAGCTTCACCGCGCCGGTCTGGAGGTAGCGCAGACCGCCGTGGAGCAGCTTGGAGGAGGCCGAGGAGGTGGCGCCGGCGAAGTCGCCGGCGTCCACCAGGGCCACCCGCAGTCCGGACTGCGCGGCATGCCAGGCGGTGGAGATGCCCAGGATGCCGCCGCCGATCACCAGGAGGTCGTACGTCGCCTTGGAAAGCTGCTCCCGGGTCTCGGCACGGCTCGGGAGGGAGCCGGAGGCCGGATGCGTCCCGAGGGCGGGGACGCTCTGCAGGGTGGTCATGTCGATTGCTCCTCAGCTCTCTTCGTCCTCGATCCAGCTCATGGTCCGTTCGACGGCCTTGAGCCAGCTCTTGTACTCGCGGTCACGGGTGGCCGCGTCCATGCGGGGTGTCCACTCGGCGGCACGGCGCCAGTTGGCGCGCAGTGCGTCGGTGTCCGGCCAGAAGCCGACGGCCAGGCCGGCGGCATAGGCGGCGCCGAGGCAGGTGGTCTCGGCGACCATGGGGCGCACCACGGGCGCGTCCAGGAAGTCGGAGAGCGTCTGCATCAGCAGGTTGTTGGAGGTCATGCCGCCGTCGACCTTGAGCGCGGTCAGCTCGACGCCGGAGTCCTTGGTCATGGCGTCGCTGATCTCGCGGGTCTGCCAGGCGGTGGCCTCGAGCACGGCGCGGGCGATGTGCGCCTTGGTCACGTAGCGGGTGAGACCCGCGATGACGCCGCGGGCGTCGGGGCGCCAGTAGGGGGCGAACAGACCGGAGAACGCGGGCACGAAGTACGCGCCGCCGTTGTCCTCGACGGAGGAGGCCAGCGTCTCGATCTCGGCCGCGGACTTGATCAGGCCCATCTGGTCGCGCATCCACTGCACCAGCGAACCGGTGACGGCGATGGACCCTTCGAGGGCGTAGACCGGCTTCTGGTCGCCGATCCTGTATCCGACGGTCGTCAGCAGTCCGTTGTACGAGTTCACCGGGGTGTGGCCGGTGTTCATCAGCATGAAGGTGCCGGTGCCGTACGTGGACTTGGCCTCGCCCTGGGCGAAGCACGTCTGGCCGAACAGCGCGGCCTGCTGGTCGCCCAGCGCGGAGGCCACCGGGACGCCGTCGAGGACGCCGCCCTTGGCGTTTCCGTACACCTCGGCGGAGGACCGGATCTCCGGCAGTACGGCGGCGGGGATGTCCAGCGACGTGACGATCTTGTCGTCCCACTGCATCGTGTGGAGGTTCATCAGCAGGGTGCGCGAGGCGTTGGTCACGTCGGTGACGTGGACGCCGCCGTCCGTGCCCCCGGTCAGGTTCCAGATGACCCAGGAGTCCATCGTCCCGAAGAGGATGTCGCCCCGCTCGGCGCGCTCGCGCAGCCCCTCGACGTTGTCGAGCAGCCAGCGCACCTTCGGGCCGGCGAAGTACGAGGCGAGCGGCAGACCCGTCTCACGGCGGAAGCGGTCCTGGCCGACATTGCGGCCGAGCTCCTTGCAGAGCGCGTCGGTGCGGGTGTCCTGCCAGACGAGGGCGTTGTGGACGGGCTCACCGGTGTTCTTGTCCCAGAGCAGGGTGGTCTCGCGCTGGTTGGTGATGCCGATCGCCTTCACGTCGGCGGAGGTGATGCCCGCCTTGACGACCGCCCCGGCGACGACTTCCTGGACGTTCTCCCAGATCTCTTTCGCGTCGTGTTCGACCCAGCCCGGCTTGGGGAAGATCTGCTCGTGCTCCTTCTGGTCGACCGAGACGATCCGGCCGTCCTTGTCGAAGACGATGCAGCGGCTGGACGTGGTGCCCTGGTCGATGGCCGCGATGAACGGGCCGGTGGTGTGTGCGTCGGTCACGGTTGGCTCCCGGAAGTCTGTGTGGTGTGGAGATGAGGGCTCAGGCGAAGGCGATGTTGTAGAGCCCTCCGGCGAGTGCGCCCCCGATGAGCGGTCCTACCACCGGTACCCAGGCGTAGCCCCAGTCCGACCCGCCCTTGTTGGGCAGCGGCAGCAGCGCGTGCACGATGCGCGGGCCGAGGTCACGCACCGGGTTGATCGCGTAACCGGTCGGGCCGCCGAGCGACAGACCGATACCGACGACCACCAGGGCGGTGATCAGGGCGCCGAGCGCGCCCAGGCCGTTGCCCTCGTCGTTGAGGCCCTGGGTGAGGATCGCCAGGATCAGTACGAAGGTGGCGATGATCTCCGTGACGACGTTCTGCACCGCGTTCCGGATCTCCGGACCCGTGGTGAAGATGCCGAGCACGGGGCCCGCCTTGGGGGCCGACGCCTGGTCGACCATGCCTTCCTCGGCCGGCTGGGCCTTCACGATCTCGGGGTCCGTGAGGTGCGCGTGGAACTGGCCGTAGTACACGGCCCAGACGAGCACGGCGCCGATGATCGCGCCGAGCAGCTCGGAGGCGAGGTACAGGGGCACGTCGCTCCACGCGGTGCCGCCCTGGATCGCGAGACCGATCGTGACCGCCGGGTTGAGGTGGGCGCCTGACACGCCCGAGGCTATGTAGGCGCCGGTCAGCACGGCGAAGCCCCACCCGAAGGTGACGGCCAGCCAGCCGGCGTTCTGCGCCTTGGAGCGCTTGAGCGTGACGGCGGCACAGACACCGCCGCCGAGCAGTACGAGTACGGCGGTACCGATGGTCTCGCCGATGAAGATGTCGGAGCTGGACACCCGTGACTCCTTTGTCCTTCGTCCAGGGGAAGGCGAAACACCGGGTCCCTCCGGTGGATCGCACCCCCAGGTGGGTACTCGTCGGGGACGGGCACTTCACCTGTAGGGCTTGACCGGCCCTCGGCACTGTCACACTCTAACGCGTATTGCCGTTAAGCGTTCGACAATGCCGACCGGTGAACGGCAATGTTTCTCCCCGATGGAGGGTGCGTCAAGAGGTGTGTGACGCGCGACTCGATCGTTACCGACCTCGCGCGGGGGGCTCAGAAGCGCCCGGCGCCCAGATCCCGGGACACGGCACGGGCGCAGTCCCGTACGGCCGCGACGAGCTCGGGCCGCAGCTCGCCGCCGGTGCAGACGCGCTCCACCGCCCCGGTCACGGCCACGGCGCCTACCGGCATCCTGCGGCGGTCGTGGATGGGGGCTGCCGCTGCCGCCACCCCCTCCCAGGTCTCCTCGACGTCGGCCGCCCAGCCCTGCGCCCGGATCAGGTCGAGCAGCGACTCGAACTCCTCGTCGCCCGTGACGGTGCGCGGTGTGAAGGACCGCCGCTCCACCTCCGTGGCCTCGCTGTGCGCGACCGGGTCGTAGGCGGCCAGGACCTTGCCCAGGGCGGTGGAGTGCAGCGGCTGCATGGCGCCGACCTCGAGCACCTGACGGCTGTCGTCGGGCCGGAAGACGTGGTGGACGATCAGCACCCCGTGCTGGTGCAGCACGCCCAGGTGGACGCTCTCGCCGCTGGAGCGGGCCAGGTCGTCGGTCCACACCAGCGCGCGGGCGCGCAGCTCGTGCACGTCGAGATAGCTGTTGCCCAGGCGCAGCAGCTCGGCGCCCAGCTGGTAGCGGCCCGACGCGGCGTCCTGCTCGACGAAGCCCTCGTGCTGGAGGGTACGCAGGATGCCGTGCGCGGTGCCCTTGGCCAGACCCAGGGACGACGAGATGTCGGACAGGCCGAGCCGACGCTCGCCGCCCGCCAGCAGACGCAGCATCGCGGCTGCCCGCTCGAGCGACTGGATGTTCTTCGCCATCGCGCCGTACTCCTCCACCTCGGTTCGACAATGCTGAACACTATCGGTCGATGCCGACCTCTGTCCGGTGGCGCGAAGATTATGCGTCACCCCGTGAGCGGGCCCGTCACGGGACAGCATGCAGTCCGTCCCGTGGGACGCGATGCCCGCCCCGGGCGCCTCCCCGCTACGCTGGCCGCGTGCCCCTTCGGCAGAAGGGCGCAAAGCCGACAGCCGTCGCATCCCAGGGAGAACATCCATGGCCTCGTTGCCGACCCCCGCAGCTGACAGCCGGACCCGAGCCGCAGCGCTCCGTGAGGCGCTCGCCACCCGGGTCGTGGTGGCCGACGGTGCCATGGGCACCATGCTCCAGGCCCAGGACCCCACCCTCGAGGACTTCGAGAACCTCGAAGGCTGCAACGAGATCCTGAACGTCACCCGCCCCGACATCGTCCGTTCGGTCCACGAGGAGTACTTCGCGGTCGGCGTGGACTGTGTCGAGACGAACACCTTCGGGGCCAACGCCTCCGCCCTGGGCGAGTACGACATCCCCGGCCGGATCCACGAGCTCTCCGAGTCCGGCGCGGCCATCGCCCGCGAGGTCGCCGACCGGTTCACCGAGTCCACCGGACAGCAGCGCTGGGTGCTCGGCTCCATCGGCCCCGGCACCAAGCTGCCGACCCTGGGCCACGCGCCCTACACGGTCCTGCGCGACGGCTTCCAGCAGAACGCCGAAGGGCTGATCGCCGGCGGAGCCGACGCGCTCATCATCGAGACCACGCAGGACCTCCTGCAGACCAAGGCCGCCGTGCTCGGTGCCCGGCGCGCCCTGGAGGCGATGGGCAGCGACCTCCTGGTGCTGTGCTCACTGGCCTTCGAGACCACCGGCACCATGCTGCTCGGCTCCGAGATCGGCGCCGCGCTGACCGCGCTCGAACCGCTCGGCGTCGACATGATCGGCCTGAACTGCTCGACCGGCCCCGCGGAGATGAGCGAGCACCTGCGCTACCTCACCCGCCACTCCCGCATCCCGCTGCTCTGCATGCCGAACGCCGGGCTGCCGGTCCTCACCAAGGACGGGGCCCACTTCCCGCTCGACCCCGACGGCCTGGCCGACGCCCAGGAGACCTTCGTCCAGGAGTACGGTCTCTCGCTCGTCGGCGGCTGCTGCGGCACGACCCCGGAGCACCTGCGCAAGCTCGTGGACCGCGTCCGCGGCTCCGGGCTCACCGCCCGCGCCCCGCGCCCCGAGCCCGGCGCGGCCTCGCTCTACCAGACCGTCCCGTTCCGCCAGGACACCTCGTACCTCGCGATCGGCGAGCGTACGAACGCCAACGGATCCAAGAAGTTCCGCGAGGCCATGCTCGACGCCCGCTGGGACGACTGCGTGGAGATGGCGCGCGACCAGATCCGCGAGGGTGCCCACATGCTCGACCTCTGCGTCGACTACGTGGGACGCGACGGGGTCGCCGACATGGAGGAGCTGGCCGGCCGGTTCGCCACCGCCTCCACCCTGCCGATCGTGCTCGACTCCACCGAGGTGCCCGTCCTGCGCGCCGGACTGGAGAAGCTGGGCGGCCGGGCCGTGCTGAACTCCGTCAACTACGAGGACGGCGACGGTCCCGAGTCCCGCTTTGCCAAGGTCAGCGCGCTCGCCGCCGAGCACGGCGCCGCGCTGATCGCGCTGACCATCGACGAGGAGGGCCAGGCCCGCACCGTCGAGCACAAGGTCGCCATCGCCGAGCGGCTCATCGAGGACCTCACCACCAACTGGGGCATCCACGAGTCGGACATCCTCATCGACTGCCTGACCTTCACCATCTGCACGGGCCAGGAGGAGTCCCGCAAGGACGGGATCGCCACGATCGGCGCCATCCGCGAGCTGAAGCGCCGCCACCCCGACGTGCAGACCACGCTGGGCCTGTCCAACATCTCCTTCGGTCTGAACCCGGCCGCACGCGTCGTCCTGAACTCCGTCTTCCTGGACGAGTGCGTGAAGGCGGGTCTGGACTCCGCGATCGTGCACGCCTCCAAGATCCTGCCGATCGCCCGGCTGGAGGAGGAGCAGGTCAAGGTCGCCCTCGACCTGATCCACGACCGCCGGGAGGAGGGCTACGACCCGCTGCAGCGGCTCATGGAGCTCTTCGAGGGCGTCAACATGAAGTCGATGAAGCAGGGCAAGGCCGAGGAGCTCCTCGCCCTGCCGCTGGACGAGCGGCTCCAGCGTCGCATCATCGACGGCGAGAAGAACGGTCTGGAGGCCGACCTCGACGAGGCGCTGCAGACCCGGCCCGCGCTCGAGATCGTCAACGACACCCTGCTGGCCGGCATGAAGGTCGTGGGTGAGCTCTTCGGCTCCGGCCAGATGCAGCTGCCCTTCGTGCTCCAGTCCGCCGAGGTCATGAAGAGCGCGGTCGCCCACCTCGAACCGCACATGGAGAAGACCGACGACGACGGCAAGGGCACCATCGTGCTGGCCACCGTCCGGGGCGACGTCCACGACATCGGCAAGAACCTCGTCGACATCATCCTGTCCAACAACGGCTTCAACGTGGTCAACCTGGGCATCAAGCAGCCCGTCTCCGCGATCCTGGACGCCGCCGAGGAGCACCGCGCCGACGTCATCGGAATGTCGGGCCTCCTGGTGAAGTCCACCGTGATCATGAAGGAGAACCTGGAGGAGCTGAACCAGCGCAAGATGGCCGCCGACTACCCGGTCATCCTCGGTGGCGCCGCCCTGACCAGGGCCTACGTCGAACAGGACCTGCACGAGATCTACGAGGGCGAGGTCCGCTACGCCCGCGACGCCTTCGAGGGCCTGCGCCTCATGGACGCCCTCATCGCGGTCAAGCGCGGTGTGCCCGGCGCCAGCCTCCCCGAGCTGAAGCAGCGCAGGGTGCCCAAGCGGGACACCCCCGTGGCCGAGGTCGTGGAGCCCGAGGAGGGTGTACGGTCCGACGTCTCCGTCACCAACCCGGTCCCCGAGCCGCCGTTCTGGGGCACCAGGGTCGTCAAGGGCATCCAGCTCAAGGAGTACGCCTCCTGGCTGGACGAGGGCGCGCTCTTCAAGGGCCAGTGGGGACTCAAGCAGGCCCGCGCCGGTGACGGGCCGACGTACGAGGAGCTCGTGGAGCGCGAGGGCCGGCCGCACCTGCGCGGCTGGCTCGACAAGCTGCACACCGAGAACCTGCTGGAAGCCGCCGTCGTCTACGGCTACTTCCCCTGCGTCTCCAAGGGCGACGACCTGATCCTGCTGCACGAGGACGGCTCGGAGCGCACCCGCTTCACCTTCCCGCGCCAGCGCCGCGGCCGCCGTCTCTGCCTGGCGGACTTCTTCCGCCCCGAGGAGTCGGGGGAGACGGACGTGATCGGCCTCCAGGTCGTCACCGTCGGCTCGAAGATCGGCGGGGCCACGGCCGAACTCTTCGAGTCGAACTCCTACCGCGACTACCTGGAGCTCCACGGGCTGTCCGTGCAGCTGGCCGAGGCGCTCGCCGAGTACTGGCACGCACGGGTCCGCAGCGAGCTGGGCTTCGCCGGTGAGGACCCCTCCGACGTCGAGGACATGTTCGCGCTGAAGTACCGCGGTGCCCGCTTCTCCCTGGGCTACGGGGCCTGCCCCGACCTGGAGGACCGGGCGAAGATCGCCGAGCTCCTGGAGCCCGAGCGGATCGGTGTGAAGCTCTCCGAGGAGTTCCAGCTCCACCCCGAGCAGTCCACCGACGCGATCGTCATCCACCACCCGGAGGCGAAGTACTTCAACGCGCGGTAAGCCACTGTTCGACGCGCGGTAAGGTGCTGCTCCGCGCGCCGGGCGTGCGCGAGTCGTAGACTGGTCGGTCCAGTGCAGGCCGGTCGCCGTTCCCACCGGGAAGGCGGCCGGCCTTCTCGTCCCTCATGGAGGTGTGCCGGATGACCAGTACGGTCCCCGCGTCCCTGACCCGTACGGCCGAAGGGTCGGCGCTGCAAGCCGTCCTTCTCGACATGGACGGCACACTGGTCGACACCGAAGGCTTCTGGTGGGACGTGGAGGTCGAGGTCTTCGCCGACCTCGGTCACCGGCTCGAGCCGGCCTGGCGGGAGGTGGTGGTCGGCGGGCCCATGACCCGCAGCGCCGGCTACCTCATCGAGGTCACCGGGGCCGGTATCGCCATCGAGGAACTCACCGTGCTGCTCAACGACCGCTTCGAGAAGCGCATCGGACGCGGTGTCCCGCTGATGCCGGGTGCCGCACGGCTGCTCGCCGAGCTCGCCGCGCACGAGGTGCCCACCGCCCTGGTCTCGGCCTCGCACCGGCGCATCATCGACCGGGTCCTGGACTCGGTGGGCCGGCACCACTTCGCGCTCACGGTCGCGGGCGACGAGGTGTCCCGTACGAAGCCCCACCCCGACCCCTATCTCGCCGCGGCGGCGGGTTTCGGGGCCGATCCCTGGCGCTGCGCGGTCATCGAGGACACCGCCACCGGGGTCGCGGCGGCCGAGGCGGCGGGCTGCCGGGTCGTCGCCGTCCCGTCCGTGGCGCCGATCGCCCCAGCCCCCGGCCGGGTGGTCGTGCCCTCCCTGGAGCAGGTGGACCTCGCCTTCCTGCGGGAGCTGATCGCCGACGAGTGAGAGCCGGTGCACCGAGGGTGATTCGTGCACAGGCGACAAGAATGCAGCCCGGAAATCTGTTCGTTCCCCGCTTTCGTGCACCGCTTAAATCAGGTCCATGTCAATACGGTCGGTGGTGCGGGAGCGTGACGTTCGTCACTCGGCGTAATGTTCGTGGGGCCTGCGGATCAGCCAGGCTGTCCGATTCGGGGCCCCCATACGTCCGTATTGATGAAGGCGTGTACGAAACATTCCCGAGCGTGACATGGACAACCCGTCATCGGCGATCACCGAGTGAATACGCGCCCGATCCGCACCGGTCAAGTCCCCCTGCGGCGCCTACTAATCTCGGTTTTCTCACATGCCGGAATGAGGGAGAACGTCCAGATGAACCGCAAGACGCTGGTGCTGCCGGCCGTAGTGGGCCTGCTCGCACCCGTGCTCGCCGCCTGTGGCGGGTCGGACGACGGGGGCGATGCCATCGTTGTCGGGACAACGGACCAGTTCATCGCCTCGAAGGACAACCCGGCCCCCCTCGACCCCGCCATCGGCTACGAAGCGGGCGTGTGGAACGTGCTGCGCCAGACCGTGCAGACCCTGACCCACATACCCCGCGGCGGCGGCGAGCCGGTGCCCGAGGCGGCGAAGAGCTGCACCTTCACGGACACGGCCAACGAGAGCTACCGCTGCACGCTGCGCGACGGACTGACGTTCGCGGACGGCACCCCCGTCACCCCGGAGGACGTGAAGTACTCCCTCCAGCGCGTGATCGACATCAAGTACGAGAGCGGCCCGGTCGGCCTCCTCGACAACATCGACGCGATCGAGACCAAGGGTGAGAAGGAGATCGTCTTTCACCTGAAGACGTCGGACGCCACCTTCCCCTACAAGCTCGCCACGCCGACCACCGGCATCGTGCAGAAGGACAAGTACCCGGCGAAGTCGGCCCGTGAGGGCTTCCAGGTCGACGGATCCGGCCCGTACACGATGAAGCCCGAGGTCGAGGGCAGCAAGGTCGTCAAGGTGGTCTTCACCAGGAACCCGAAGTACAAGGGTGACCTGAAGATCAGGAACGAGAAGGTCGAGCTGGACCTCTTCCCCGACGCCGCTGCGATGGGCAAGGCGCTCGACGACGAGAAGATCGACATGATGACGCGCACCATGTCGCCCGAGCAGGCCCAGGAGATGCTGGAGGAGCCGAAGGAGGGCGTGAAGCTCACCGAGATGCCCGGCTTCGCCATCCGCTACCTCGCGTTCGACACCGAGGACCCCGCGGTGTCGAACAAGGCCGTACGCCAGGCAATGGCCCAGGTCATCGACCGCGGGTCCATCGCCAGCAAGGTGTACGGCAGCACCGCCGAGCCGCTCTACTCGCTGATCCCTTCCGGCATCACCAGCCACACCAACTCCTTCTACACCAAATACGGTGAGCCCGATGTGGAGGCGGCCGCCGAGCTCCTGGACAAGGCCGGCGTCAGCACACCGGTGAAGTTCACGCTGCACTACACGACGGACTACTACGGGCCCGCCACCAAGGCGGAGTTCGAGGCGCTGGCGAAGCAGCTCAACGACACCCAGCTGTTCGAGGTCGACGTCAAGGGCACGCCCTGGGACAAGTACCGCCCCGCCCAGAAGAAGGGCGAGTACGCGGTCTACGGCATGGGCTGGTTCCCCGACTTCCCGGACCCGGACACCTACATCGCGCCGTTCCTCGACGAGAACAACTTCCTCAACTCGCCGTACAAGTCCACCGAGGCGCAGAAGGAACTGATCCCTCAGTCCCGCCGCGAGGCCGACCGCAGCGCCGCGGGCCCGGCCTTCGAGAAGCTCCAGGACATCGTTGCCAACGACGTCCCCATCCTGCCGGTCTGGCAGGGCAAGCAGTACGTCGCCTCGCTCGACGAGCTGACCGGCGTGGAGTGGGCCGTCAACTCCTCGGCCGACCTCCAGCTCTGGGAGCTGGGCCGCGGGGAGTCCTGACGCGGCATCCGCTCACACGGACGGGCGCGGTCCGGAGTCACCGACTCCGGACCGCGCCCGTCGGCGTCGGCGTCCCGTCACTGGGCGCCGGGACGCACCAGACCGCTCTCGTAGGCGTACACGGCGGCCTGCACACGGTCGCGCAGGCCCAGCTTCGTCAGCACATGGCCCACATGCGTCTTGACCGTCGTCTCACTCACGAACAGGTCCGCCGCGATCTCCGCGTTGGACAGCCCGCGCGCCACCAGCTTCAGCACCTCGACCTCGCGATCGGTCAGGGTGTGCAGGGCGTCCGGGACGGGGTCCTCGCCCGAGGGCAGATGGTCGGCGTACTTGTCGAGCAGCCGGCGCGTGATGCTCGGGGCCAGCATCGCCTCGCCCGCGGCCACCACCCTGATGGCCTGCACCAGTTCGTCGGCCGGGGCGTCCTTCAGCAGGAAACCGCTGGCGCCCGCGCGCAGCGCCTCCACCACGTACTCGTCGAGATCGAACGTGGTCAGCACCAGGACCTTCGCCGGGCCGTCCCGCCCGGGGCCCGTGATCTGACGGGTCGCCTCCACCCCGTCCATCCGCGGCATCCGGATGTCCATGAGCACGACATCGGGCTGCAGTGCCCGCACCTGGTCGATGGCCTGCAGGCCGTCCCCGGCCTCACCGACCACCGCCAGATCGCCCTCCGCCTCCAGGATCATCCGGAAACCGGTGCGCAGCAGTGGTTGATCATCGACGAGCAGGACGCGGATAGCCACGTAATCTCCTTAAGGGCCTTCGAGGGCCACGGGGCGGCCGGCCTCGGACCGGACCGGCTCCATTCTGCCCTGCACAGCCTCCACCGGTTCGGGCGGGCGCACGGACAGCGGATAGACCGGGGGAGTCCCGCCGAATTCCGGGCAGACCGCCCGGTGGTCGCACCAGCCGCACAGCTTCGTCGGCCTCGGCCGCCACTCACCCGTCTCGGTGGCCAGCCGGATCGCCTCCCACAGCGCCAGCAGCTTGCGCTCCACCCGCTCGAGGTCCGCCGGAACGGGGTCGTACGTCAGCACGTCACCGCTGCCGAGATAGACCAGCTGGAGCCGGCGCGGGACCACGTTCTTCAGACGCCACACCACCAGGGCGTAGAACTTCATCTGGAACAGCGCCCCCTCCGCGTACTCCGGCCGCGGGGCCTTGCCCGTCTTGTAGTCCACGATGCGGACGTCACCCGTCGGGGTCACGTCCACGCGGTCGATCACGCCGCGCAGCTTCAGTCCCGAATCCAGCTCCGTCTCGACGAACAGCTCCCGCTCGGCCGGCTCCAGGCGCGTCGGGTCCTCCAGCGAGAACCACCGCTCCACGAGCCGCTCCGCCTCGCCCAGCCACCCCGCGAGCCGCTCTCCCCCCGGATCCCCCTCGAAAAGCTCCGTCAGCTCGGGCTTCGACTCCAGCAGCCGGTCCCACTGGCCCGGGATCAGCGCCTTGGCCCTCGGCGCCGTACGGTCCGCCGCCGGAGCGTCGAACAGGCGCTCAAGCACCGCATGCACCAGCGTGCCCCGGGTAGCAGCCTCACTGGGCTTCTCCGGGAGCTTGTCGATGACCCGGAAGCGGTACAGCAGGGGGCACTGCATGAAATCGTTCGCGCGCGACGGCGACAGGGACGAGGGTGGCTGAGGCGGGCGCGGTACGGACGTCATGTCGCAGACCCTACGGCCCGCCACTGACACCCAGCGGCATACCATCGACGACAGAGCTCGCACACAGCATGATCGTGGCAGAAGCCACCGACCGAAGGGACCCCGTGGACGAGAGCGGCGACAGCGGGCGCCCGCAGCCCGGCGCAGGGGACAAGGACCCCGGCTCCGGACCGGAGAAGGGCAAACCGCGACGCCCGGCAGACCCGGGAGGCGGCCTCCTCATGGGGCGCCCCTTCGGCGTGCCCGTGTACGTCGCACCCAGCTGGTTCGTCGTCGCGGCTCTGATCACCTGGGTCTTCGGCGGACAGCTCGACCGCGTCCTGCCGGAACTCGGCGGTGCCCGCTACCTCGTCGCGCTCTTCTTCGCGATCGCCTTCTACGCGTCCGTGCTCGTCCACGAGCTCGCCCACACCGTCGCCGCCCTGCGCTACAAGCTGCCGGTGCGCCGCATCCAGCTCCAGTTCTTCGGCGGCGTCTCCGAGATCGAGAAGGAGACCGAGACCCCCGGCCGCGAGTTCGTCCTCGCCTTCGTGGGCCCGCTGCTCTCCCTCGTCCTCGGCGGTGTCTTCTACATCCCGCTCCAGTTCGTCGAAGCGGGCACCGTTCCCGGCGTGCTCCTCGCCGGGCTGATGGTCTCCAACCTCATCGTCGCCGCCTTCAACCTGCTGCCCGGCCTTCCTCTGGACGGCGGGCGCATGCTCCGCGCCGTCGTCTGGAAGATCACGGGCAAGCCGATGAGCGGCACCATCGCCGCCGCGTGGGTCGGCCGGGGCCTGGCCATCACCGTCTTCGTCGGCCTCCCGCTGCTCACCCACACAGGCGCCCTCGGCAACGCCACCGGTGAGATCAGCGGGTTCGAGACCGTCACCGACGCCCTCCTCGCGGCGATCCTCGCGGCGATCATCTGGACAGGCGCCGGGAACAGCCTGCGGACGGCACGGCTCCGTGAACACCTCCCCGAACTCCGCGCCCGTACCCTCACCCGGCGCGCCGTGCCCGTGGAGTCCGCGACCCCGCTCTCCGAGGCACTCCGCCGCGCCAACGAAGCGGGCGCCCGCGCCCTGGTCGTCGTCGACGGGCAGGGGAGCCCCAAGGGCGTCGTCCGGGAGGCGGCCATCGCCGGCGTCCCCGAACACCGCCGGCCCTGGGTGGCCGTCAGCGGCCTCGCCCAGGACCTCACCGACGGCATGAAGGTCCCGGCCGAACTCGCGGGCGAGGCCCTGCTGGACCGGCTGAAGGCCACACCCGCCACCGAGTACCTGGTGGTGGAGGAGACCGGCGAGATCTACGGCGTCCTCTCCACCGCCGACGTCGAGCGCGCCTTCATCAAGGCCATGGCCCGTCCGTCGGCCTGACACCCCGGGAAGCGGCCCCCGAAATACCGGTAGGCTGGTCACATGTCCGAACCGACCGGTGCCGCCCGCCGTCGCGGCCCATTCAAAGTCGGGGACCAGGTCCAGCTCACCGACCCCAAGGGACGCCACTACACCTTCACGCTCGAGGCCGGAAAGAACTTCCACACCCACAAGGGTTCTTTCCCGCACGACGAGCTGATCGGTGCTCCCGAGGGCAGTGTTGTCCGTACCACGGGAAACGTCGCCTATCTCGCGCTGCGTCCCCTGCTCCCCGACTACGTCCTGTCCATGCCCCGCGGAGCCGCCGTGGTCTACCCGAAGGACGCGGGCCAGATCCTCGCCTTCGGTGACATCTTCCCCGGCGCGCGAGTCGTCGAAGCCGGCGTCGGCTCGGGTGCGCTGAGCACCTTCCTGCTGCGCGCCATCGGCGAGCAGGGCATGCTGCACTCCTACGAGCGCCGCGAGGACTTCGCCGAGATCGCCCAGCAGAACGTCGAGCGCTACTTCGGCTCGCCGCACCCCGCCTGGCAGCTCACCGTCGGCGACCTCCAGGACAACCTCTCGGACACCGACGTCGACCGTGTCGTCCTCGACATGCTCGCCCCGTGGGAGTGCCTCGAGGCCGTCTCCAAGGCCCTGGTCCCCGGCGGCATCCTCTGCGCGTACGTCGCGACCACCACCCAGCTCTCGCGGACCGTCGAGTCCATCCGTGAGATCGGCTGCTTCGCGGAACCGCAGCCCTGGGAGTCGATGATCCGCAACTGGCACGTCGAAGGACTGGCCGTCCGCCCCGACCACCGGATGATCGGCCACACCGGCTTCCTCGTCACCGCCCGCCGTCTCGCGGACGGCGTCGAGCCGCCGGTGCGCCGCCGCCGGCCGTCGAAGGGCGCCTACGGCGAGGACTACAAGGGTCCCGGCAGCCGCAGCGGCTCCGCCGACTCCAGCGACTGACCCGGACGACGCGAAGGCGCCGCCGCCGAGTTCCCGGACCGACCCGGGAGCCCGGCGGCGGCGCCTTCTCCGTCGGTCGCGCCGACCCCGCCGTTCCCCTCGGGTGTGAGGTGTGGCACGATGCTGGCCACCCCCGCCCGCCGACATCCGTTCGGCACCGCCTATCCAGGCACCAGGAACCACAGGAGACATACCGCGTGCAGACCTCCGCGCTCCCGGACCTCGCGCACACCGACGCCAAGCCGGTGCACTGGCTCGCCACGGCGACCGCGATGGCCGCGGTCGTCGCCGGCGCGGGCCTGCTCCAGCCGGACGCGGCCACCGCGACGGCGTCCGCGTCCGAGCACCGCGTCACCACGCAGCACGGGAGCGCGCCCGCCGCGAAGGCGCCCGACCCGGCCCGGGTCACCTTCCCGCTCGACTGCGGCTCCGCCGGACACACCGTGGCCGAAAGCGCCCCCGGGGACCTCGACGGGGACGGCGGGCCCGAGACCGTGGCCGTCGTGCGCTGCGCCGCGGGGTCGGGCACCCCGCCCAGCGGCATCTACGTCGTGACCCAGCCGAGCGGGGCCGCACCCCGGGTCGTGGCGACCCTGGTGGACCCCGCTCAGAAACTCAACGTCACCGACTTCACCGTCCGTGACGGCCGGGTGTCGGCGACCCTGCTCGGCTACTCCTCGGCCGACGTGCCCCGCTGCTGCCCCGACGAGCTGGAGAGCGCCTCCTGGCAGTGGAAGGGCAACGCGTTCATCAAGTCCGCCGGCCCCGCGGGCTCCACCGCGCGAGGCGTCTGAACCGCTACTCCGCGTCGGGCCCGAAGACCTCTACGTTGTCCGAAACGCGACGTACGTGAATACAGTCGCCCGGGCATTCCTTGGCCGAGTCCACGACGTCCTGGAGGAGGGGCAGCGGCACCGGAGTGGTGGCGCCCTTGTCCTGGAGGAGCTCGTCCTCGTCGCTCTTGACGTACGCCAGACCGTCGATGTCCAGCTCGAACACCTCGGGTGCGTACTGCACGCAGATGCCGTCGCCCGTACAGAGATCCTGGTCGATCCAGACCTCGAGATCCTGCGTGTCGCTGTCGCCCGGAGCGTCCTGCTGCACGGTCATGTGTCCTGCCGTTCCCTGCGTATCTGCACCAATTGAAGCCAGCCCTGACGGGTGTTGAACGCTTCGACGATACAACCGGCTGCTTTCCGGTGCCGAAGGGTGGGTATTCCCTTGGCGTGAGGGAGAGCGCAAGGGTGAAGATCGGACAGACTCCCGGGTCTTTGTGATCTAGGGGTTTCAATCATCACCCACCCAGGTAGGGTCAGGAAGCGTCCAGCTCCCCTTGGAGGAGGTGAGGACCGTGGCAGCCCACGACGACGACATCAACCGCGGCAACCGGCCCGGGCGAGGGTCAGAGGACCCAGCCGGCCAGGTCGCCTATCTCGAGCAGGAAATCGCCGTCCTGCGACGTAAGCTCGCCGACTCTCCGCGTCATACGAGGATTCTCGAAGAGCGGATCGTCGAGTTGCAGACCAACCTGGCAGGCGTGTCCGCGCAGAACGAGCGGCTCGCCAACACGCTCCGGGAGGCCCGCGACCAGATCGTGGCCCTCAAGGAGGAGGTCGACCGGCTCGCGCAGCCGCCGGCCGGCTTCGGTGTCTTCCTGCAGGCCAACGAGGACGACACCTGCGACATCTTCACCGGGGGCCGCAAGCTCCGGGTGAACGTCAGTCCCAGCGTCGAGCTCGAGGGCCTCCGGCGAGGCCAGGAAGTCATGCTCAACGAGGCGCTCAACGTGGTCGAGGCCATGGAATTCGAGCGGGCCGGGGACATCGTCACCCTCAAGGAGATCCTCGAGGACGGCGAGCGCGCCCTGGTCATCGGGCACACCGACGAGGAACGGGTGGTGAGGCTCGCCGAGCCTCTGCTGGACATCACCATCCGCCCCGGCGACGCCCTCCTGCTCGAACCCAGGTCCGGCTACGTCTACGAGGTGGTCCCCAAGAGCGAGGTCGAGGAGCTCGTTCTCGAAGAGGTCCCGGACATCGACTACAACAAGATCGGCGGTCTGGGCGACCAGATCGAACTGATCCGCGACGCGGTCGAGCTCCCGTACCTCCACCCGGACCTCTTCAAGGAGCACGAGCTCCGCCCGCCGAAGGGCATCCTGCTCTACGGCCCTCCTGGCTGCGGCAAGACACTCATCGCCAAGGCCGTCGCCAACTCGCTGGCCAAGAAGGTCGCGGAGGTCACGGGACAGCCCGCGGGGAAGAGCTACTTCCTCAATATCAAGGGCCCCGAGCTCCTCAACAAGTACGTCGGTGAGACCGAGCGGCACATCCGCCTCGTCTTCCAGCGTGCCCGGGAGAAGGCGAGCGAGGGCACCCCCGTCATCGTCTTCTTCGACGAGATGGAATCCCTCTTCCGCACCCGTGGTTCCGGTGTCAGCTCGGACGTGGAGAACACCATCGTCCCCCAGCTGCTCGCCGAGATCGACGGTGTGGAGGGCCTGGAGAACGTCATCGTCATCGGTGCCTCCAACCGCGAGGACATGATCGACCCCGCGATCCTGCGGCCCGGCCGGCTCGATGTGAAGATCAAGATCGAGCGTCCGGACGCGGAGGCGGCGAAGGACATCTTCGCGAAGTACCTCACCCCCTCGCTGCCGCTGCACTCGGACGACCTGGCCGAGCACACCGGCTCGCGGGAGGCCGCCGCCCACGCGATGATCCAGTCCGTCGTGGAGCGGATGTACACGGAATCCGAGGAGAACCGCTTCCTCGAGGTCACCTACGCCAACGGCGACAAGGAAGTCCTGTACTTCAAGGACTTCAACTCCGGAGCGATGATTCAGAACATCGTGGACCGGGCAAAGAAAATGGCCATCAAGGCATTCCTCGAGCAGGGCCAGAAGGGCCTGCGCGTCTCCCATCTCCTCCAGGCATGCGTGGACGAGTTCAAGGAGAACGAGGACCTGCCCAACACGACCAACCCGGACGACTGGGCCAGGATTTCCGGAAAGAAGGGCGAGCGGATCGTGTTCATCCGCACACTCGTCACCGGAAAGCAGGGCGCAGACACCGGTCGCTCCATCGACACGGTGGCAAATACCGGACAGTACCTGTAAAACGCAGACCGGCTGCGGATGCCCGGCAGGGCATCCGCAGCCGGCCGTTTTCCCGGCAGCTCCGGCCACACCCGAACAAAGACGCAATTGATCTCCCCACCGGCGCAGAGGCGCTCTAGGCTCTGCCGTACCGCCGAGTCGCGCAGTGCGGGGACGGGCACCGCGGACCAGCAGCGGTACTTGAGCGCCGCTCCCGGACGGGAGCGACGCCGGGCAAGGAGGGCCGCATGACCGTACGGCGAGTGATGGGCATCGAGACGGAGTACGGGATCTCCGTCCCCGGTCAACCCAACGCCAATGCCATGCTCACCTCGTCCCAGATCGTCAACGCCTACGCGGCGGCGATGCACCGGGCGCGCCGCGCCCGCTGGGACTTCGAGGAGGAGAACCCGCTGCGTGACGCGCGAGGCTTCGACCTCGCCCGTGAGACCGCGGACTCCAGCCAGCTCACCGACGAGGACATCGGCCTGGCCAATGTCATCCTCACCAACGGTGCGCGGCTGTACGTCGACCACGCGCACCCCGAATACAGCTCACCCGAGATCACCAATCCGCTGGACGCGGTGCTCTGGGACAAGGCCGGCGAGCGGGTGATGGCGGAGGCGGCCGAACGGGCGGCCGCGATCCCGGGCGCCCAGCCGATCCATCTGTACAAGAACAACACCGACAACAAGGGCGCGTCCTACGGCACGCACGAGAACTACCTGATGAAGAGGGAGACCCCCTTCTCGGACATCGTGCGCCATCTGACCCCGTTCTTCGTCTCCCGCCAGGTCGTCACCGGTGCGGGCCGGGTCGGCATCGGCCAGGACGGCCATGAGCACGGATTCCAGATCAGCCAGCGCGCCGACTACTTCGAGGTCGAGGTCGGCCTGGAGACGACGCTCAAGCGCCCCATCATCAACACCCGCGACGAACCGCACTCCGACGCCGAGAAGTACCGCAGGCTCCACGTGATCATCGGCGACGCGAACCTCTCCGAGATCTCGACCTATCTGAAGCTCGGCACCACCTCGCTGGTGCTGGCCATGATCGAGGACGGCTTCATCAATGTCGACCTGGCGGTGGACCAGCCGGTCCGCACGCTGCACCAGGTCTCGCACGACCCGACACTGAAGCAGCTGGTCACGCTCCGTAGCGGCCGGACGCTCACCGCGGTGCAGCTGCAGATGGAGTACTTCGAGCTGGGCCGCAAGTACGTCGAGGAGCGGTACGGCGCGGACGCGGACGAGCAGACCAAGGATGTCCTGGCCCGCTGGGAGGACACCCTGAACCGGCTGGAGAACGACCCGATGAGTCTCTCGGGCGAGCTGGACTGGATCGCCAAGCGTGAGCTCATGGAGGGCTACCGGCGCCGTGACAGCCTGGACTGGGACGCCCCGCGCCTGCACCTGGTGGACCTCCAGTACGCCGACGTGCGGGCCGACAAGGGCCTGTACAACCGCCTGGCGGCCCGGGGGAAGATCAAGCGGCTCCTCGACGAGAGCGACGTCGAGAGGGCCCGCACGAAGCCGCCCGAGGACACCAGGGCCTATTTCCGGGGGCGCTGTCTGGAGCAGTACGCGGACGACGTCGCGGCGGCCTCCTGGGACTCGGTCATCTTCGACCTGCCCGACCGTGACTCGCTGCAGCGGGTTCCCACCATGGAGCCGCTGCGGGGTACACGCGCCCACGTCAAGGAGCTCCTGGACCGCTGCCGTACGGCGGACGAGCTGGTCCGGACGCTGACGGGGGGCTGAAAGGCGTCCCGGCTGGGAATCAATCAGATGACCTCCGGACGTTGAGGAAAGTACCGGGCCAATGTCGGACCCCGTAGGTAGGGTCTGATCAAGTGCTTCGAACCGAGCGGGGTGAGCTACATGGCGACCAAGGACACCGGCGGCGGACAGCAGAAGGCGACACGTTCCACCGAGGAGACCGAGGAGCAGGCGCAGGACGCGCAGGCGTCCGAGGACCTTGCGGAGCGACAGGAGAAGCTCAGCGAGGACGTGGACGACGTCCTGGACGAGATCGACGACGTACTCGAGTCCAATGCCGAGGATTTCGTTCGATCGTTCGTCCAAAAGGGCGGTCAGTAACAGCCGGACCGCTCGACGGCGGGCTCGCGCCGCCGGCAGGCGTTTTCCGTGGGATGCCCTCGCCCGCACCGGGCGCCACCGGGGCATCCCACGGAAGTGCTTCCGCACCCGGGATCATGTTGATCACCGTCACAGGACGGGTAGGGTCCGTGGCGTACTGCTTCAACTGCAATTCGGCCATCGGCAAGTTGGGGATGATCCTGACTCCTTGCGCAGGGCCATCGCATACCTGGAGGGAAACGCGTGGAAGCCAACACTCGTAGCACCGGGCGTCTACCAGCTGCCTTCCTGACGCCGGGTTCGTCCTCGTTCATGGATTTCCTGTCCGACCACTCACCCGAGATCCTTCCCGGCAACCGCAGCCTGCCGCCGTTGCAGGGCGCGATCGAGGCGCCCCACGGCACGACCATCGTCGCGGCCTCGTTCCCCGGCGGCGTGGTCCTGGCCGGTGACCGGCGGGCGACCATGGGGAACATGATCGCGCAGCGCGACATCGAGAAGGTGTTCCCGGCCGACGAGTATTCCGCGGTGGGGATCGCCGGCACGGCGGGTCTCGCCGTGGAGATGGTCAAGCTGTTCCAGCTGGAGCTGGAACACTTCGAGAAGGTCGAGGGCGCCACGCTCTCCCTGGAGGGCAAGGCCAACCGGCTCTCCACGATGATCCGCAGCAATCTCGCGATGGCCATGCAGGGCCTGGCGGTCGTCCCGTTGTTCGCCGGATACGACGTCGACCGCGAGAAGGGCCGGATCTTCTCGTACGACGTCACCGGCGGCCGTTCCGAGGAGCGCGGCTACGCGGCCACCGGCTCCGGCTCCGTCTTCGCCCGCGGGTCGATGAAGAAGCTGTTCCGCGACGACCTGACGGAGGAGCAGACACTCACCCTGGTCGTGCAGGCGCTGTACGACGCGGCCGACGACGACTCGGCGACCGGTGGCCCGGACGTGGCCCGCCGGATCTATCCGATCGTCACCGTCATCACCGACGAGGGCTTCCGCAGGCTGGACGACGCGGAATCCTCGGAGATCGCGCGCGCGATCCTGGAGCGCCGTCTCGAACAGCCCGACGGCCCGCGCGCCGCGCTGCTCTGACCGGCCCGATGCTTCTCCGATGCACTCGTCACTGACAGAAAGGGACGGATAGCCGGTGTCGACGCCGTTCTATGTCTCACCTCAGCAGGCCATGGCCGACCGGGCGGAATACGCCCGGAAGGGCATCGCCCGTGGTCGCAGCCTGGTTGTGCTGCAGTACGCCGACGGCATTGTGTTCGTCGGCGAGAACCCGTCCCGCGCGCTGCACAAGTTCAGCGAGATCTACGACCGGATCGGCTTCGCGGCCGCCGGCAAGTACAACGAGTACGAGAACCTCCGCATCGGCGGGGTGCGCTACGCCGATCTGCGGGGATACACCTACGACCGTGACGACGTGACGGCCCGTGGGCTGGCCAACGTCTACGCGCAGACGCTCGGCACCATCTTCTCCAGCGCCGCCGAGAAGCCGTACGAGGTGGAGCTGGTGGTCGCCGAGGTCGGCTCAGGCCCCGAGGGCGACCAGATCTACCGGCTGCCCCACGACGGCTCGATCGTGGACGAGCACGGTTCCGTCGCGGTCGGCGGGAACGCCGAGCAGATCAGCACCTTCCTGGACCAGCGCCACCGCGACGGGATGTCGCTCGCCGAGGCGCTGAAGCTGGCCGTGCAGGCGCTGTCCCGCGAGGCCAACGGCAACGAGCGGGAGATCCCCGCAGAGCGGCTCGAGGTCGCGGTCCTGGACCGCACGAGGCCGCAGCAGCGCAAGTTCAAGCGGATCGTCGGCCGGCAGCTGACCAGGCTGCTGGACGCGGACGGCGCGGGGGCGACCCCGACGGACGCCCCGTCCGACACGGAGGAGCCCGAGGGCGGCTCCACCCCGGCTGCCGGGACGGACGCTCCCGGGAAGGGTGCCGACGGCCCCGAGAAGGGCACGGGCGAGGCCCCGAAGGAGTAGCCGGTCACGGAAGATCTCCGGACGGAGCCCCCGGCCGCCGTACGCGGTGGCCGGGGGCTCCGTCACGCGGTGGCCGGGGGCGCGGTGGAGCCCCGTACCACCAGATGGACGGGGAGGTCGTGGTGGACCGCGGGGCGGCCCTCCAGGACGGCCAGCAGAGCCGTCATGCCGCGCTCACCCACCTGCTCGGCCGGGAGGCGCACGGTGGTGAGCTCCGGTTCCACCGCCGTGGCGAGCGCCAGGTCGTCGAAACCGGTCACCGAGATGTCGTCGGGCACCCGCAGCCCCCGTCGGCGCACCGCCTTGCAGGCGCCGGCGGCCAGGATGTCGTCGTCACAGACGATGGCCGTCGGCAGCGGGCCGGGGGAGGCCAGGACCGCCTCGGTGGCCTCGCGCCCGGACCGTACGTCCAGCGGGGCGGTGACGGTACGCAGCACGGCCCCGGGGACGTCACGCACGGCCTCCCGCAGTGCCCGGGCACGCACCGCGAAGGTCCAGGTGTCCACGGCGGAGGCGAGGTGCGTGATCCGCCGGTGACCGAGGCCCAGCAGATGGCCCGTCACCTGGCGCATGCCGTCCGCGATGTCGAGGTTCACGCGCGCCGCGGCGCCATGGTCGGAGGGGTCGCTGTCCAGCATCACCAGCGGCAGGTCCGCGCCCCGCAGCGCCCCCAGGGCGTCCGCCGCCATCGACGAGGCGATCACCCCGTCGAGTGCCGCGCGGGCCGAGGCGAACGGGTCCCTGGCGGGACCGGTGCCGTCGGGGGACGGGTAGAGGACCACGCCGAAGTCGTGCTCGGCGGCGACGGCGGCGGCCCCCGTGTACACCCGGGCGAAGAACTCGTTGGTGAGCGCCGGGACGACGAGGAGAGCGGTGCGGGTGCGGCCCAGCCGGAGGCTGCGGGCAGCGAGATTCGGCCGGTAGCCGAGGTCCCTGGCGCTGTCCCGGACCCGTTCGGCCGTCGCGGCGGACACCCGGCCCCGCCATTTGTCGCCGAGTACGAGCGAGACCGTCGCCTGCGAGACGCCCGCCGCCCGTGCCACGTCACGGCTGGTGGGCCGTGGTGGGGAGGGCTGCTGGGTGCTGCTCACTCGTGCCTCCGTGCTGGACCGGTCGGATCGTGGCGGGATGGACTCCCGGGTGCCCACATGGTACGTATGGGCATCGACGTTATACGTAAAACCCCAGGGTGTGCGGCACCGGTGGGGGAGAGGGGCGGGACATGGCCGCGGGGTACATGGACATCCTCCGGGCGCGGCACGCCGCCCGGCTGCTGACGGGAACACTGGTGGGCCGGCTGCCGAACGGCACCGCCCACATCGCGATCGTCCTCTTCACCCGTGCGGAGGGCGGCAGCTACACGCTGGCCGGCGCACTCGCGGCGGCGTACGGACTCGCCACCGCGGTGGGCCAGCCCCTGCTGGGCCGGGCCGTGGACCTCTACGGCCAGCCGCGTGTCCAGCTGCCCGCGGCGGTCGTCTCCGCGCTCGGCATGGCCGTGCTCGCCCTGACCGGCCTCGGCCCGCTCCCGGCCGCCTATGCGGCGGTCGTCGTGGCCGGCTTGTTCACGCCCCCGCTGGAGGGCGGCCTGCGCGCCCTGTGGCCGACGGTCCTGGGCCGGGAGGACCGGGTGCACCGTGCGTACGCCATGGACGCGGTGGCCCAGGAGATCATGTTCACCGTGGGGCCGCTCCTCGTGACGGTCCTGGTGTCGCTCTGGTCGCCCGCCGCCGCACTCCTGGTCATCAACGCCATCGGCGTACTGGGTGCGCTGTCCGTCGTCCTGTCCGAGCCCTCCAGGACGTGGCGCTCGGCGCCCCGCGAGGCGCACTGGCTCGGTGCTCTGCGCTCGCCGGGACTGCTCGCCCTGCTCGGCGCCTTCTTCTTCGTCGGGCTCGCGCTCGGCTCCATCACGGTGGCCGGTGTCGCCTACGCCGACGACCACGGCCGGGAGTCCGTGTACGGCTGGCTGATGGCCGCGCTCGGTCTCGGCGCGCTGATCGGCGGAGCGGTCTACGGGGCCCGGCAGTGGGCCGGGGCGCCCGAGCGCAGGCTGCGCGTGATCGTCGCGCTGCTGGCGCTGGGCTATCTGCCGCTGACGCTGACGCCCGGCGTGCCCGCCATGACGGCACTGGCGGCGCTCGCCGGAGTGTTCCTCGCCCCGGCGATCGCGTGCTCGTTCATCGTCGTGGACCGGCACGCGCCGCAGGGCACGGTGACCGAGGCGTTCTCCTGGCTCGTGACGACCTTCGGCGTGGGCGCGGCGGCCGGAACGGCGGTGGCGGGCCCGGCCGTCGAGCTCGGCGGGACGGCGTGGAGTTTCGCCGTCGCAGGGGCCGGTGGAGTGGCGGCGCTGCTGGTCCTCCTGGCCACCGGAAGGGTCCTCGCAGCTCCCGGGCGTACGCCCGCGGTCGTGGCCGGTTCGGAAAATGATCGAAACGGTGCTGCCGAACCCGGTTTCAGCTCAGGCCATAAGGCGTAATGTTCAGTCATGGACCGCCGCATTTTCGGGCTGGAGAACGAGTACGGCGTCACGTGCACGTTCAGGGGACAGCGCCGACTGTCACCTGACGAAGTGGCGCGCTACCTCTTCCGCCGTGTTGTGTCATGGGGCCGCAGCAGCAATGTCTTCCTGCGGAACGGCGCCCGCCTGTACCTCGACGTGGGATCGCATCCGGAATACGCGACACCCGAATGCGACAACGTGACCGAACTGGTCACGCACGACAAGGCGGGCGAGCGCATTCTCGAAGGCCTGCTCGTCGACGCCGAACGCCGCCTGCACGAGGAGGGAATCGCGGGCGACGTCTATCTCTTCAAGAACAACACCGACTCGGCTGGAAACTCCTACGGGTGTCACGAGAACTACCTCGTGGCCCGGCACGGAGAATTCTCCCGGCTCGCGGACATCCTCATTCCGTTCCTCGTCACCCGTCAGCTGATCTGTGGTGCTGGCAAGGTGCTGCAGACGCCGCGCGGAGCCGTCTACTGCGTGAGCCAGCGGGCCGAGCACATCTGGGAGGGCGTCAGCTCCGCGACGACGCGCTCCCGTCCCATCATCAACACCCGGGACGAACCGCACGCCGACGCGGAGCGGTACCGCCGCCTCCACGTCATCGTCGGTGACTCCAACATGTCCGAGACGACCATGCTGCTCAAGGTCGGCGCCACCGATCTCGTGCTGCGCATGATCGAGGCGGGCACCGTGATGCGCGACCTGACCCTGGAGAACCCGATCCGGGCCATCCGTGAGGTCAGCCACGACATCACGGGACAGCGCAAGGTGCGCCTGGCCAGCGGCCGGGAGGCGTCCGCCATCGAGGTCCAGCGCGAGTACTACGAGAAGGCCGTCGACTTCGTCGAACGCCGTGGCATCCGCACCGGCACCGTCGACCAGGTCCTCGAGCTGTGGGGCCGCACGCTGGACGCCATCGAGGCCGAGGACCTCGACCGGATCGGCACCGAGATCGACTGGGTCATGAAGTACAAGCTCCTCGAGCGGTACCGGGCCAAGCACAACATGACCATGTCGAACCCGCGGGTCGCCCAGATAGACCTCGCCTACCACGACATCCACCGGCGCCGCGGGCTCTACTACCTCCTGGAGCGCAAGGGCCAGGCCGCCCGCATCTGCAACGACCTGAAGATCTTCGAGGGCAAGTCGGTGCCCCCGCAGACGACCAGGGCGCGGCTGCGCGGCGACTTCATCCGGCGGGCCCAGGAGCAGCGGCGGGACTTCACCGTCGACTGGGTCCACCTCAAGCTCAACGACCAGGCGCAGCGCACCGTGCTGTGCAAGGACCCCTTCCGTTCCGTCGACGACCGGGTGGAGAAGCTGATCGCGGGCATGTGACCCGGACCGGAGAGTCCCGCCCCGTGAGCGACCGGGCCCCGTACGTTCCTCGTACGGGGCCCTTCCGTCCGCCTAGAGTGTCGGGGGACCATTCACGTGCCGTCTGAGATCTGAGGAACCAGTGCGCCGACTTGCCGGCCTTCTCGTCGTCCCCCTACTGCTGCTGTCCACGGCGGCATGCGGCGACGACAAGGCTTCCGACTCCGCCTCGACCGAGAAGGGCGTTCCCGCGATCACCGCGGGCGCGAAGTTCGGCGAGAAGCCCACCCTGGCGAAGGGTGAGGGGGATCCTCCCAAGGACCTGAAGACCGACGTCATCAGTGAGGGTGACGGCGCGAAGCTCAAGAACGGCGACGCGATCCAGGTCAACTACCTCGGGCAGGCGTGGGACTCCACCAAGCCGTTCGACAACAGCTTCGACCGCAAGCAGCCCTTCGACCTGACGCTCGGCGCGGGCATGGTCATCCAGGGCTGGGACAAGGGACTCGTCGGCCAGAAGGTCGGAAGCCGCGTCGAGTTGGTCATCCCGCCGAGTCTCGGCTACGGCGAGCAGGGCCAGGGCGACATCAAGCCCAACGCCACCCTCGTCTTCGTCGTCGACATCGTGAAGGCCACGCAGATCCCGAAGTCCGCCGAGGGCACGGCGGTGGCCCAGGACAACATCGACCTGCCCAAGGTCGGGACCAAGACCGACGGCAAGGCGCCGACGGTCACGATCCCCAAGAGCGACCCGCCGAAGAAGCTGGTCTCCAACTACGTGCTGGAGTCCGAGGGCGACGTCATCAAGGAGACCGACAGCGTCGTCGTGAACTACGTGGGTCTGATCTGGAAGGGCAGCAAGACCTTCGACAGCACCTACCAGACCGGGAAGACGCAGACATTCCCGCTCGCCCAGGTCACCCTCAAGGGTCTCAAGAACGGTCTGGTCGGCAAGAAGGTCGGCAGCCGTGTGCTGCTCGTCGTTCCGCCGGACCAGGGCTTCGGCGACGAGGCGCAGCAGTCCATCCCCGGGAAGTCCACGCTCGTCTTCGCCGTGGACATCCTGACAAAGATGTAAGACTGTCCCGGTTGCCCAGTTCATCAGTAAGAGGAGCAGTTCAGTGAGCATCGACAAGCCCGAGATCGACTTCCCGGGTGGCGAGCCGCCGGCCGACCTGGAGATCAAGGAAATCTGGGAGGGCGACGGACCGGTGGCCCAGGCGGGTCAGACCGTCTCCGTGCACTACGTCGGTGTGGCCTTCTCCACCGGCGAGGAGTTCGACGCCTCCTGGAACCGTGGCACCCCGCTGCAGTTCCAGCTCGGTGCGGGCCAGGTCATCGCCGGCTGGGACAAGGGTGTCCAGGGCATGAAGGTCGGCGGCCGTCGCCAGCTGACCATCCCCGCGCACCTCGCCTACGGTGACCGTGGCGCGGGCGGCGGCGCGATCGCCCCCGGCGAGACGCTGATCTTCGTCTGCGACCTCGTCGGCGTCTGATCCGTCCGTCTACAGCAGCCAGGGCCCGTGCCGCAAGGCACGGGCCCTCGCTTTGGTCCGGACACCCCGGGGCGGTACGGTCGACGGTCGGAGAGCACGTCGAGAAAGGGCGTCGATGGCGATTGCCAAGGCCGAACGGCTGATGAACCTGGCACTGTGTCTGCTGGGTACCCGGCGTCCGCTCAGCAAGCGTGAGCTCCGTGGGTCCATCGAGGCCTACCTGGAGGCGGGCTCCGACGAATCCTTCAACCGGATGTTCGAGCGCGACAAGGACGACCTGCGTGAACTCGGCCTGATCATCGAGACCGTGGAGAATCTGGACGGCGACACCGGATACCTCGCGCGCCGCGACAGCAACCGGCTGCCCCCCATCACCCTGGACGCCGAGGAGGCCGCGGCCCTCGGCCTCGCCGCGAAGGTCTGGCAGCAGGCCCGGCTCGCCGGCGCCGCCAGCGGCGCCCTGCAGAAGCTCCGGGCCGCCGGCATGCCGGAGGCCGAGGACGCCTACGAGGTGCACAGCGCCCTCGAACCCCGTATCCCGGTCCACGAGGCAGCGTTCGAGCCGCTGATGCTCGCCTGCCGGGACCGCCGCCCGGTCACCTTCGACTACCGCAAGGGCAACGCCGCCCGCCCTGAGCAGCGCCAGGTGGAGCCGTGGACGCTGGAGTGCTGGCGCGGCCACTGGTACCTGGCCGGCTGGGACCGCGAGCGGGGTGCCGAGCGGGTCTTCCGGCTCTCCCGGATCTCCGGCCGGGTCCGCTCCCGGGCGGGAGCCTTCACGGCCTCCGTGCCCGACGCCGTCACCGTCCGGGAGACGGTGGAGAGCTGGGCGGGGGAGACCGCGACCAGGACCGCCCGCATCAGGCTGCGTACCGGCTCCGGCTACCCGCTGCGCTCCCGCGCCATATCCGTACGGGAACTGGGCGACGGCTGGGACGAGTTGGAGATCCCGTACGGGCACGGGCTGGACGCCTGGCTCGTGGAGTTCGGGCCCGACGTGATCGTGAGCGAACCCGCCGATCTGCGGGCCGACGTGATGGACCGGCTGCGCGCCGTGGCCAAGGACTGAGGGGGACCCGTACTCGTGGCCACGAACGCGATCGACCAGACCCGGCGGATGCTCTCCCTCGTCACGTATCTGCGTGAGCGCCCCGGCGCGCACGTCCAGGACGTGGCCCGGGCCTTCGGGATCACCGAGGACGAGCTGATCTCCGACCTCGATGTGCTGCCCATGTGCGGGACCAGCTTCCGCGGTGGTGACCTGCTGGACATCGACACCGACGGCGACCGGATCTGGTGGCACAACCCCGACGACGTCGCGGAGCCGCTGCGGCTGGCCGCCGACGAGGCGACGGCCCTGCTCGTCGCCGCCCGTGCCGTCGCCACACTCCCCGGTCTGCGGGAGAGCGACCGGCAGGCGCTGGTGCGGGCGACCGCGAAGCTGGAGACGGCGGCCGGTGAGGTGGGGGCCGCCAGCTCGCGGCTCTCGGTCACCTTCGAGTCCGAGGGAGGTGTCTTCGCCGACGTCGACCGGGCGATCTCCGAGCGGCGCCGCCTCTGGCTGCGCTACTACTCACCCGCGCGCGACGAGCTGACCGAGCGCGAGGTGGACCCGATCCGGCTGTTCGCCGTCGGCCACACCTATATGGAGGGCTGGTGCCGTCTCTCCGAGGCGCGGCGTACGTTCCGGCTCGACCGGGTCGCCGAGATCAGGCTCCTCGACGCCCCGTCCGCCCCGCCCGAGCTGGAACTGCGCGATCTCTCCGAGGGCCTGGTGCAGCCCGCCGCCGAGGACCCGGAGGTCGTGATCGAGGTCGGCCCCGGCGGCCGGTGGGTCGCCGAGTACTACCCCCACGACAGCGCGGAGGAACTGCCCGACGGCGGTCTGCGGATCACGCTCCGTACGCCCGACCCGGCCTCCCTGCGCAGACTCGCCCTGCGGCTGGGCGGTGAGGGACGCATCACATCACCCCCGGAGCTGGCCGAAAGCGCCCGGCTGGCGGCGCGTGAGGCACTGGCCGCCTACGACGGCGCGCTCTGAGAGGCGGCCGGCGGTGCACCGAGGAGACAAAGGCCACATGACCGCCATATCGAGCACACAGGCCGGACCGGTTCCGGTCACGGTGCCCGACACCGTGCGCTTCCGGGCGGCCTGCCCCGACTGCCGCGAGCGGTTCGAACTCGCTGCGGGTGCACTGCGGCTGGCCATAGGCGCCAGCCGCCGTACGACCTTCTACTCCTTCACGTGTCCCGCCTGCGGGTCCGCGGTCCGCAAGCCGGCAGGGGAGCGCATCATCGAACTCCTCAGCGGCGGCGGGGTACGGACACTGCGCCTGCACACCGCCCTGCGGTAACGAGAAACACCGAGGATCCGCCCATGTTCTGGCCCATGCTCGCCATCGCTCTGGGATTCGCCGGCCTTGCCGTGCTCGGCGTCCTGGCCGTCAAGGTCTTCGTCGAGGCACAGCGGCTCGCCGGGCAGGTCGCCGAGACGACGCGGCGGATCAACCGAGCGGCCGAGGATCTCGAACGAGCGGCCACCACCCTCGCCGACACGGGAGAGGCCCTGCGATAGCAGTGCGCGGCCTCCTGATTCACCGGTTCGGGGGGTACGCTGCTGGAGCGGCCCAGGCAGGGAGGTGTGGGCCGCAAGCAGGAGTACGCACAGGCATTGCCTCGCGTTTACCCCTGCGGGTTACGATCGCTGCCAGCGCGAAGGTCGGACAACTGTCCGGTCGAGAACGGGTAGCGAGCCCACCCTCCAGACGCCTCAGTGAGAAGGAAGTCGCACATGATCGGCAATCTGAAGCCCCTCGAGATCGTTCTGATCATCGCTGTCGTCCTGCTGCTCTTCGGTGCCAAGAAGCTCCCCGACATGGCGCGTTCGCTCGGCAAGTCGGCCCGCATCCTCAAGAGCGAGGCCAAGGCCATGAAGAAGGACGACGCGGAGCCCGCGGCGCCCACCACGGAGAACGTCGCGGACACCACCCCGCCCGCGGCCACCGCGCGCACGATCCAGGCCGCTCCGGGAGATGTCACCAGCTCCCGCCCGGTCAGCGAGGCCAAGCCCACCACCCAGAGCTGACAGCTGATCCGCACCATCTGAAGCTGCCGCACGAGACGAGGGAAGTGGGTTGCTCAAGTCTGCCCGCAAGCAGGAGAAGGACGACGAGGGGCGGATGCCCCTCCTCGATCACCTGCGTGAGCTGCGCAACCGACTGCTGAAGTCGGTCCTCGCGATCATCGTCGCCGTGATCGTGGCAGCGTTCTTCCAGAAGGAAATCTTCGAGTTCCTGATGAAGCCGATCCTGGACTCGGTCGGCTGCAAGAACGGCGCCGTGACCATGATCAACGGTCGGCCGTGCGCGGAGATGACCACCAACGGTCTGCTGTCGCCGTTCACCATCGCGCTGAAGGTGTCCCTGATGGCAGGCGTCCTGGTGGCCACCCCGGTGTGGCTGTACCAGCTGTGGGCGTTCGTCGCCCCCGGCCTGCACAAGCAGGAGAAGCGTTACTCGGTCGCCTTCGCCGCGGCAGGCGTCCCGCTCTTCGCCGGCGGAGCCTACCTGGCGTACGCGATCCTGCCGCAGACCGCGGAGATCATGCTGGGCTTCACACCCGACAACGTGAAGAACCTGCTGCCGCTGGACGACTTCCTGGACCTGATCACCCGCATGGTGATCGTCTTCGGGCTGGCCTTCGAGCTGCCGCTGCTGCTCATCCTGCTCAACATGACCGGTGTGCTGACCGGCGCCCGCATGCTGAGCTGGTGGCGGGCCATGCTCGTCGGGCTGACCGCGTTCGCGGCCATCGCCACGCCGGGCGGCGAGCCCGTCTCGATGCTGCTGCTCGCCGGTCCGCTCGCGGTGCTCTACTTCATCGCCGTCGGCTTCTCGCTGCTCAACGACAAGCGCAGAAGGCGGGCCGACCCCGACGCAGAGCTGGACGACGACGAGGCGTCGAGCCTGGACCTCACCCCCCAGGCGGTCGGCGCCGTCGAACCGGTCTCCACCCGGCCTGCCCTGCCCGAGCAGGCGGGCGGCGAGGCGGACGGCGGCCGGTCGACCCGGCTCAACGGTTACGACGACATCACCTGACCTTGTAGGGTCCCGCGGGTGACCAGCGAGATCACCCTCTTCGTCAATCCCACCGCGGGGAGCGGCCGGGGCGCGCGTGCCGCGCAGCCGGCCGCTTCCGCGCTGCGGGACGCCGGTTTCTCCGTACGGACCGTTCTCGGCGAGGACGCCGACGACGCCCTGCGACGGGCCCGCGAGGCGGTGGCGCACGGGACCGGGGCACTGATAGCCGTGGGCGGGGACGGCATGATGTCCCTCGCCCTGCAGGCCGTCGCCGGCACCTCGACACCGCTCGGCGCCGTGGCCGTGGGCACCGGGAACGACTTCGCCCGCGCCCTGGGGCTGCCGGTCCGGGCGCCCGCCGCCGCCGGACGGCTGGCCGCCGGGATGCTCAAGGCCGGGACGGCGCGCGCGATCGACCTGGGGCGGGTGGGGGAGCGGTGGTTCGGCTCCGTGCTGGCCTCGGGCTTCGACTCGCGGGTCAACGACCGGGGGAACCGGATGCGCCGGGTCGGCGGGCGCTTCAAGTACGACCTGGCGATCCTGGCCGAGCTGGCCTCCCTCAGGCCGATCCCGTACCGCGTCAGGCTGGACGGCGGACCGGTGACCGAGATCGAGGCGACGCTGATCGCCGTGGGCAACGGGACGACGTACGGCGGGGGCATGCGGATCTGTGCTGACGCGGTCATGGACGACGGGCTCTTCGATGTGACCGTGGTGGGTGACTGCAGCCGGACCACCCTGCTCAAGGTCTTCCCGAGGGTCTACCGGGGCACTCACCTCGGACATCCGAAGGTCACCGTGCACCGGGTGTCCTCGATAGAGCTGGCCGCGGGTGGTGTCACGGCGTACGCGGACGGTGAGCCGCTGGGCGCGCTGCCGCTCAGCGCCAGGTGTGTGCCCGGTGCTGTCCGGGTCCTCGCACCGTGAAAACAAAGATCGGGCTGACTGTCATACGGGGCGGGTAGGCTCGTATCAAGATGACAGAGGACCTCTCACCAGCTGAGCGATACCAGGCGTCCCGGGTCCGTGCGGCCGAGCAGGCCACCGCCCTCGGGCCCTTCCGCGAGATGTACGAATTCGGACTGGACCCGTTCCAGATCGAGGCCTGCCAGGCCCTTGAGGCCGGCAAGGGGGTACTGGTCGCGGCCCCGACCGGGTCGGGCAAGACGATCGTCGGTGAATTCGCCGTGCACCTGGCCCTGCAGCAGGGCCGCAAGTGCTTCTACACCACGCCCATCAAGGCGCTGTCCAACCAGAAGTTCTCCGATCTCGTCCGGCGCTACGGCGCGGACAAGGTCGGTCTGCTGACCGGTGACAACAGCGTCAACGCGGACGCACCCGTGGTCGTCATGACGACCGAGGTCCTGCGCAACATGCTGTACGCGGGCTCCCAGGCCCTCACCGGCCTCGGTTACGTGGTCATGGACGAGGTCCACTACCTCTCCGACCGTTTCCGCGGCGCGGTGTGGGAGGAAGTGATCATCCACCTCCCGGAGTCCGTGACCCTGGTGTCGCTGTCGGCGACCGTCTCCAACGCCGAGGAGTTCGGCGACTGGCTGGACACCGTCCGCGGAGACACCCAGGTCATCGTCTCCGAGCACCGGCCCGTGCCGCTGTGGCAGCACGTCATGGCCGGGCGCCGGATGTACGACCTCTTCGAGGAGGAGACCGACCACGGCGGCCGGGGCACCGGCCGCCGCGAGGTCAGTCCCGACCTCGTCCGGCTCGCCCGCATGGAGAACCAGCGCGGGTACAACCCGCGCGACCGCAGGCGCGGGAAGATGGTGCGCGAGGCGGACCGCGAGCGTGAGCGGCGTCAGCGCAGCCGGATCTGGACCCCGTCCAGGCCCGAGGTCATCGACCGGCTCGACGCCGAGGGTCTGCTGCCCGCCATCACCTTCATCTTCAGCCGGGCCGGCTGCCAGGCGGCCGTCCAGCAGTGCCTGCAAGCCGGTCTCCGGCTGAACGACGAGAGCAAGCGCGGGCTGGTGCGGGAGATCGTGGAGGAGCGGACGGCCTCCATCCCCCCCGAGGACCTCCATGTCCTCGGGTACTACGAGTTCCTCGAAGGCCTGGAGCGCGGCATCGCGGCGCACCACGCCGGGATGCTGCCGACCTTCAAGGAGGTCGTGGAGGAGCTGTTCGTCCGTGGCCTGGTCAAGGCGGTCTTCGCCACCGAGACGCTCGCGCTCGGCATCAACATGCCCGCGCGTTCCGTGGTGCTGGAGAAGCTCGTCAAGTGGAACGGCGAGCAGCACGCCGACATCACGCCCGGCGAGTACACCCAGCTGACCGGGCGGGCCGGGCGCCGTGGCATCGACGTCGAGGGCCACGCGGTCGTCCTCTGGCAGCGGGGGATGGACCCGGGGGCGCTCGCCGGACTGGCGGGGACGCGTACGTATCCGCTGCGCTCCAGCTTCCGGCCCTCGTACAACATGGCCGTCAACCTCGTGCAGCAGTTCGGGCGGCACCGCTCGCGTGAGCTGCTCGAGACCTCCTTCGCGCAGTTCCAGGCCGACCGGTCCGTCGTGGGGATCTCCCGGCAGGTCCAGCGCAACGAGGAGGGACTCGCGGGCTACAAGGAGGGCATGACCTGCCACCTCGGGGACTTCGAGGAGTACGCGCGGCTGCGCCGCGACCTCAAGGACCGCGAGACGGAGCTCGCCAGACAGGGCGCGGTCCAGCGGCGGGCGGCGGCCGCGTCGTCCCTGGAGAAGCTGAAGCCCGGCGACGTCATCCACGTCCCCACCGGCAAGTTCGCCGGACTCGCCCTGGTCCTCGACCCGGGCCTGCCCGCCGGGCGGACCAACGGCCATCGCGGGCTCGAGTACCACGACGGGCCGCGTCCCCTGGTGCTGACCGCCGAGCGGCAGGTCAAGCGGCTGGCCCACATCGACTTCCCGGTGCCGGTCGAGGCGCTGGAGCGGATGCGGGTGCCCAAGTCGTTCAACCCGCGCTCACCGCAGTCCCGCCGCGACCTGGCGTCCGCGCTGAGGAGCAAGGCGGGCCACATCGACCCGGGCCGGCACCGCAAGCAGCGGGCCGCCGCGGCCGACGACCACGAGATCGCCCGGCTGCGCACGGAACTGCGTGCGCACCCCTGCCACGGGTGCGACGAGCGTGAGGACCACGCGCGCTGGGCCGAGCGGTACCACCGGCTGCAGCGGGACACCCGCCAGCTGGAACACCGCATCGAGGGCCGGACGAACACCATCGCCCGGACCTTCGACCGCATCGTGGCGCTCCTGACCGAGCTGGACTATCTGCGGGGCAACGAGGTCACCGACAACGGCCGACGGCTGGCCCGGCTGTACGGAGAGCTCGACCTGCTGGCCAGCGAATGCCTGCGGGACGGTGTCTGGGAGGGGCTCAACCCCGCCGAGCTCGCCGCCTGCGTCTCGGCGCTCGTCTACGAGGCACGCCAGGCGGACGACGCTGTCGCACCCAAGCTGCCCTCGGGACCCGCGAAGGCCGCGATGGGCGAGATGATCCGTATCTGGGGCCGGCTCGACGCCCTGGAGGAGGACTTCAGGATCAGCCAGACGGAAGGGGTCGGCCAGCGCGAACCCGATCTCGGCTTCGCCTGGTCGGTCTACATGTGGGCCTCCGGGCGGACGCTGGACGAGGTCCTCCGCGAGGCGGAGATGCCTGCCGGTGACTTCGTACGGTGGTGCAAGCAGGTCATCGACGTGCTCGGCCAGATCGCGGCCGCCGCACCCCGGGACGGCAGTTCGGTCGCGAAGAACGCCCACAAGGCCGTCGACGCGGTGCTGCGGGGTGTGGTGGCGTACAGCTCGGTGGGGTGAGCGGAACCCCGCGGGCGGACGAGTGGCCACAGGCGGTTGTGCACGCCTGTGGCCACTCCTGTGCGTTCTCCCGTCAGGTCTTCTTCCTGTTCTTCATCGAGAGTCCCGCGCAGGCTGCCCCCAGCACAATCGCCAGACCACCGACGATCACGTTGTTGAGGACGACCCCCATGTCAGGGCTCTGGCCCACGACCCAGGTCGACACGATGAGCCAGGCGCCCAGCGCGACGATGGCGATGCTCATCCCTGTCATCCGCTCCGGCATGGCGGTGAAGCAGAGTGCCAGCACGGCTATCGCGATACCGATGACGAGGTTGTGCGTCACCAGGGAGGGCTGGTTCGCGGTGAAGTGAAGCACCCACGGCGAGACGGCGCAGTACAGACCGAGCAGGAACACCGGTGCGTCCGCACCGGCCGTGGTCCGACGGGCGCCGCCGCCCATCACCCGGTCGTGGCGCGCCCGCATTTCTTCGGCGTCGGGGTGCCCGGAGATATCCCTTCCGGTGTGTCCGGAAGTGTCTCGGGTCTGCCCGGAAACATCCCTTCCGGTGTGCGAGATGTTACTCATGAGGATGGTCTCCTTCGCACTTGCTGGAGCGACCGCGGTCCGAGGGTGCGGTCATCAGCCTTCCAGACCCAGTGTGCTCTTATATGCCCCTTATGTGTAGTTTTCCTGGCGGTCGAATTCTGCGGTTCCGTCGAGGCCGAGTGCCAGTGACACCAGGTCCGCCGTCCGCAGCACACGGGCCCCGTATCCCGGCAGCGGTACGTGCAGGGGGCGGGTCCAGCGTTCCGGGACGGCGTCGATCCCGTACATCGCGCCGGCCAGGCCGCCCGTGACCGCGGCCACCGTGTCGGTGTCCCCGCCCACGTCGACGGCCGCTCCCAGGGCGCGCTCGAAGTCGTCGGTGGTGCGCAGGGCCCAGAGCGCCGTCCCGAGGCAGGGCCAGACCGCGCCGTTGAATTCGGTGGCGTCGTCCGGATGCCAGTCCGGGGCCAGAACGGTCGCCCAGCGGGCCCGGTGACCGGCGTGGACCAGGGCAAGCGTGTCCTCCACAGCCGCGAGCGGGTCGCCGCCCTCCAACGCCACCCGTACGAGTTCATGGAAGACCGCGGTGCCTTCCCACGCCGCCCTGTCGCCGTGGGTCAGGGCGGCGATCCGCCGGGCGGCGTCCATGGTGGCGGTCCGCCCCGCCCGGGCGAAGCGCACAGCCGAGGTGGTGGCGCGCATCAGTGAACCGTTGCCCGCAGCACGCGCGTTGACCTGGAAATGGAGCGCGGCGGCCAGGTCCCACGGATCACCGCTCGTGAGGACGTCCTCCGTCTGCAGGCCGATGTCCTTCGGCTCACCGGCCGCCCACCGACGGAACCGGCCGAAGATGTCGGGGAGGTCCAGGCCCCCGTTCTCCAGCAGTGATTCACCGACGAGCACGGCCATCTGCGTATCGTCCGTAGCCTCCCCCGGGTCCCAGCCGCCGCCCCCGCACATCACACCGACCCCGTCCGGAAACCGGGCGGAGTACACACCTGGGAGGCCGAACTCGAAGGGGGCTCCCAGGGCGTCACCCACCGCCGAGCCCACCACGGCCCCGACGGCGCGAGCCCCGCGGCCCGCGCCGCTCCGGTCGGGGCGGACGGCGCGGGCCTCGGGGCTCTGTGTCATGCCGTCAGCGTACTGACGGTCCGTCGGGTCAGCTGGCCGGCATCAGGACGGTGTCCACGATGTAGACCGTCGCGTTGGCGGTCGGGACGTTGCCGCAGACGACCTTCGAGGAGTCGTTCACCGTGTAGGACATCTCCGAGCCCGACGTGGTGAGCTTCGTCTTCGCCAGGGTGTCGAAGGAGCCCTTCTCCAGCTGCTTCGGCGTCAGCTTCTCGCCGACCACGTGCGAGGTGAGCACCTTGGTCAGCCCGGCCTTGTCCGCGAGCAGCTTGTCCAGGTCCGCCTTCGGGATCTTGGCGAAGGCGTCGTTGGTCGGGGCGAACACCGTGATGTTCTCGGCGCTGTTCAGGGTGTCGACGAGACCGGCCTGCTTGACCGCCGTCACCAGGGTGGACAGCGCCGGGTTGTTCGACGCGGCCGTGGCGACCGGGTCCTGCGCCATGCCGTCGAACGAGCCCGCGCCCTCCTTCGGGACCGTCGCACAGCCCGGACCGAACGGCTCGTCCAGGGGCTTGGTCTCCTTGGCCGGCGCGCTCGACGCGGCCTTGTCCGCAGCGGAGTCGGACGAGGAGGAGTCGTCGCCGGAGCAGGCGGTCAGCGCGAGCGGCAGCATGGCAGCGGCGGAGACGGTGACGGCGATGCGGCGAAGGTGACGGTTGTTCATGGTGCTCTCCTTGGTGAATCGTTGATCAAAGGGGGAAAGAGGGGACGTGTTCGGTCGTCAGGTCACATCGACCACCACCGAGTGCCACCCGGTCGCACCGTCGGGCACGGTGCCGACCCGCTTGTCGGTCTGAGTGGCGCCGGTGCGGTCCGTCGCGCGGACCTCGAGGGTGTGGTGGCCGGTCGTGGCGGGCCACTCCCACACCCACTGGCGCCAGGTGTCACGGCCGGCCTCCGCCGCCAGCCGCGCGGTGTGCCACTCCCCGCCGTCGACCCGGACCTCGACCCGGGCGATGCCCCGGTGCTGGGCCCAGGCGACACCGGCGACCGGCACGGCCCCCGCCTTGGGTGCGGCGAAGGGGCGCGGAGTGTCGATGCGGGACTGGGTCTTGACGGGAGCCTCGCGGGACCATTCGCGCTTGACCCAGTAGGCGTCGTACGCGTCGAACGTCGTGAGCTCGATGTCCTGGATCCACTTGCACGCCGAGACGTAGCCGTAGAGGCCGGGGACGACCATCCGGACGGGGAAGCCGTGGTCGAACGGCAGCGGTTCGCCGTTCATGCCGACCGCGAGCAGTGCGTCGCGGCCGTCCATGACCTCCTCGACCGGAGTCCCGATCGTCATCCCGTCCACGGAGCGGGCCACGATCTGGTCCGCGGGCCCGCCCTTCGACGGGGGCTTCACCCCGGCCTCGCGCAGCAGGTCGGCCAGGCGCACGCCGATCCACCGGGCCGTGCCCACATAGGGACCGCCCACCTGGTTGGAGACGCAGGTCAGCGTGATGTCCCGTTCCACGAGCTCGCGGCCCAGAAGGTCCTGGAAGCTCAGGGTGACGGGTCGCGCCACCCCCTTGCCGTGGATCCGCAGCCGCCACGCGCCGGCGTCGACGCGCGGAACCACCAGAGCGGTGTCCACCCGGTAGAAGTCCTTGTTCGGGGTGGTGAAGGAGCTCAGGCCCCGGATGCCGAGATCGGCTCCCTCGGGTATCGGGGGCGCCGCCGAGGCAGGTGCCGGGAGGGCGATGTCGCCGCGTGAGGCGGAGACCCCGGCCAGCTGGGACGCCTGGAGCTGTCGGCCCAGGAGCCCCGCACCGGCCGAGGCCGCCGCGGCGGCGGTCGCCGCGATCACGAATCCGCGGCGGTCGAAGGCGCCGTGCGTCCCGCCGTCCGTCTCCCCAGCCGCGGGAGACGGCACGGCTTCCGGGACGCGCAGCCGTCCGGCCAGGAGATACAGCACTCCTGCGGCCACCAGCGCGCCCACGACCGAGGGCAGTGCGTCGGACGGCCGGCCCTCCGGCCGGCCGGCCGCGGACACCGCCCCGACCACGCCGAAGACCAGGACGGCCGCAGCGCCGGTCCACCGGTGCCGCAGCGCGAGGACCCCCACCGCCATGGCGAAGACCGCCAGGAGGACGAGGATCCCGAGCTGCAGCACCAGCTTGTCGTCGGTGCCGAAGTTCCGTACGGCGAAGTCCTTGACGGCCGGGGGAGTGCGATCGATGACCGCCCCGCCCACGGCCGTGACCGGACCCGCCTCAGGACGCACGGCAGCGGCGACGAGTTCGGCGACGCACAGGGCGGTGAACCCGGCGATCAGACCGCTGAGCGCGGCGAACGCGGCGCGCGCCCAGCGGGACCGCCGGGACCCTGAGGCCCCCTGCTTCTGCGAATCATCTCGGTCTGTTCTCACACCAGGGGTTCGGTGCGGACCGCCCGGCGGATTGGTCGTTCACCCGATCGAAGTAATTCCGATCATCGGCCAATCCGTGGTGCCCGCTGCCCCGAATGACCTCTGAGGGGCGCTGGGACAGCACTCCGGCCAGACATGAGACACCGGAGGGAACCCGAATGGCAGGGGAGCGGCGGCGCACAGCCGTAGTGGGCAGCGGGGTGGCGGGGCTGACCGCCGCGCACGTCCTGGGGAGGGCGCACGACGTGACGCTCCTGGAGGCGGACGAGCGCGTCGGCGGGCACGCCCACACCCATGAGCTGAGCTCGTCGGACGGCCGTACACACCGCGTCGACTCGGGGTTCATCGTGCACAACCGGCGGACCTACCCGCATCTCCTACGGCTCTTCGACGAACCCAGAGGCAGCGGAAAGGCCCTGCTGGAGCGGCACATGGCCGGACGCCCGGGGTACGCGGAGTACCGGGCCCGCACCAGCGGCTTCTTCCCGCGCCCGCCCCGCCGGCCCTGACACGGGAACCGGGCGCGCCCCTCGTCGCGAAGGGGGCGCGCCCACAGGGGCTCACGCGTCCCGGAACTCCATCAGGGCCACCGGGTCGGAGGTCGGCTGTTCGGATCCGCCCGCCGGTTCGACGGTGATGCCCATGCCGGACGCGCGGTCCACCGGACCGTCCAGCAGAACGGCGTCATCCGTGGCGGAGGGGTTCATCAGACCGGCCGCACGCATGGTGCCGCCGTCGTCGAACCACAGCTGGTACACCTTGCCGCCCGGTGGGCGTGCCAGGTCCGACGCGAGGAACACCGCCCGGTTCACGCTCTGCGAGACCACCACCGTGCCCCGGGCCCCGTTCCCGAGATCGGCGGCGCTGGTCGTGGCGTCCGGTGCGGTCAGCACCCGTGCCACCTGCTCGTTGTGCTGTTCGGCCCGGGCGGTCTCCCGCCGCGCGTCCTGAGCGAGCTGGTTCTGCCACACCGCGGCCCCGCCGAGGGCGGCAGCGGCGGCGACGCAGGCGGCGAGCGCGTACGTCGACCAGCGGCGGGCCCGGCCGGCGGAAACCCCGGAGCCGGCACTCCGGCCCCGGGGCGGCGGCTCCTGCCGTACGGTCGTGATGTCGCGCAGCACCCGGTCCCGGAGGCCCGGGGGCGGGGTGGCGGACACCGCGAGCCCCAGCCGGGCGGCCGTCGCGGACAGCTCCCGTACCTCCTGGGCGCACGCCTCGCAGGCACCCAGGTGCCGTTCGAACGCGACGCGCTCCTCGTCCGGCAGTGCGTGCAGGGCATAGGCCCCGGTCAGTGTGTGCAGCTCGGCCGTGCTCATGCGTTCACCCCCAGGCAGTCGCGCAGCCGGATGAGCCCGTCGCGCAGTCGTGTCTTGATGGTTCCCAGTGGTACGGACAGCAGCTCGCCGACCTCGCGATAGGTCAGTCCGCGGTAGTACGCCAGCGTCACCGACTCCCGCTGGAGCTCGGAGAGCGTCCGCAGGCAGCGCCGGACCTGCTCCCTCTCCAGCCGGCTCTCGACCTGCTCGGACACCTCGTCGAAGTCCGGGGTGCGGTCGAGCAGCGCCGCCTTGTGCTCCCGTGCGGCGGTCGCCTCGGCCGACCTGACCCGGTCCACCGCGCGGTGGTGGGCGAGCGTCAGCACCCAGTTCATGGCGCTGCCGCGGGCCGCCTGGTAGCGGGGAGCGGTGCGCCACACCTCGACCAGGACCTCCTGGGCCACCTCCTCCGACTGGGCCGGGTCGCGGAGCACGCTCCGCACCAGGCCGAGGACCGGCCCGCTGACCTGGTCGTACACCTGGGTGAAGGCGGCCTGGTCGCCACGGGCGACCTGGCCGAGCAGCTCCTGCAGGCCGGGGCCCGACGAAGGGACCCCACTGATGTGTACGGCTTCTCTCACGCGGACGGTCCTCCCGGAGCACGCAACGGTTTCCTGGGTGGTTCGGAGCCGGCGGCCCGGAGGATTGGTCGGACGCTTCAGGAATCGGCCGGTCCGCCCACCTTCTCGTACGCACGTCCGGTCGCCCGCGGCCGGGTCCGCCCCGTCGCGCGGACGGCGAGGACGAGGAGGTCCACGGCCCGGACGGTGAAGGCACGATTTCGCCGGTAGTGGCACAAGCCGCTATCCGATAGGGGCGCTATCTATGATGGAGGCCGGATCGGCAACCTCCTGGAGGGTGGACGCGCAGTGCGCATCGGTGAACTGAGTCGCAGGTCCGGGGTCCCGGTGCCGACGATCAAGTACTACGTCCGTGAAGGGCTGCTGCCCGCCGGCGTTCTGACCAGCCCCAACCAGGCGCGCTACGACGACGGACACGAGCGCAGGCTACGGCTGATCCGCGCCCTCCTGGACGTCGGAGGGCTGTCGCTCTCCGCCATCGCGGAGGTCCTGGAGGCCGTCGACGACCCAGGACAGCCCGTGCACAAGGTCCTCGGCGCGGCGGCCGGGCACCTCACACCCGAGGGTTCCGAGGGACCCGAGGAGTCGGAGGAGTCCGAGGAGGAAGGGCCCGAGTCGGCTGCGGCCCGCCAGGAGGTCGCCGCGCTGCTGGCGCGGCGCGGCTGGTTCGTGCGCGCGGACAGCCCGGCGGGACGGTCGCTGGCGGGCGTGCTGGCGGCTCTGCACCGGGCGGGACACGGCGGATTCGTCGAGCTGCTCGACGTCTACGCGGACGCGGCCGAGCCCATCGCCCACGCGGACCTCGACTACGTCCGGCGACGGGTGGCGCGCGAGGACCTGGTGGAGAGCGTGGTGGTGGGCACCGTGCTCGGAGAGGCCATGTTCGGCGCCCTCAGGCGGCTCGCCCATGTGGACGCCTCAGCCCGGGCCTACGAGGGCGGAGCGCAGCGGGAGGCCGGGGAATGAGAGCATGCGCAACCCGGTCGCCGTCCAGGACGGCGACCGGGTTCCGGGAGGAGCGGGGCTGATTACGCGGCGCTCTCCTGCTCGCGCTCCACCTGCTCGTTCCACTCGCGCTTGACCTCGCGCCACGCGTCGTCGTTCTGCCCGAGGCGCCAGTAGCCCGAGATCGACAGCTGCTGGAGCGGGATGCCGCGCTCCAGGCGGAGGTGGCGCCGGATCTCCTTCACGAAGCCCGCCTCGCCGTGGACGAAGGCCTGCACCTCGCCCTCGGGGAACGCCAGCTCCCTCACCGCGGCGACGAGGGCCTCGCCGACCGGGCGGTCGCCGCGGTGCAGCCAGGTCACCGAGACGCCGTCCGGCTCCACGAGCTTCTGCTCCTCCGAGGCGTCGGGCACCTCCACGAAGGCGTGCGCCACCGCGCCCTCGGGCAGGTGTTCCAGGGACGCGGCGATCGCGGGCAGGGCACTCTCGTCGCCCACCAGCAGGTGCCAGTCGGCCGAGGCATCCGGGGCGTAACCGCCGCCGGGGCCCAGGAACGTCACCTGGTCGCCGCGCCGGGCGCGTGCCGCCCAGGGGCCCGCCAGGCCCTCGTCGCCGTGCACGACGAAATCGACGGCGAGCTCACGGGCTTCGGCGTCCCAGGAGCGCACGGTGTACGTCCGGGTGGTGGGCCACAGCTCGCGTGGGTACTCCTCGCGGATGGCGGCCATGTCGAAGGGATGGCTGTAGTCCGCGCCCTCGGGGGCGAAGCACAGCTTGATGTAGTGGTCGGTGTACCCGGCGAGGGTGAAGCCGGCCAGGCCGTCGCCGCCGAGGATCACGCGCACCATGTGCGGGGTGATCTGCTCGGTGCGCAGGACCTGCGCCCCCTGCGCCTTCGGTGTCCGGCGTTGCGGCCGCTCTGCCACGAGGTTCTCCCTGCTCTGGACGTACATGGGGCCCTGCTCACTTAGGCTTACCTAAGCTAACACCTTCACGCCTGGAGTGTGAGGAGCAGGCGCTGCAGTGCGTTCCCCAGGCCCCACCGGGTCGCGAGGGCCTCCAGGGCCGCGGGATCGCGCGGTTCGCGGGGGAGCGCGGGGGTGAAAGCGGGCAGCGGCACGTCGTCGGCGACGCGGACGACCTTCGGGGCGACCGCCACGTAGTCCCGGGCCTCGTCGAGCCGCTTGCGCTGCGACGGGGTCAGCCGGGCCGCGGGATCGTCCACCGCGGCCATGATGCCGGCCAGGTCGCCGAAGGCGTCCAGCAGCTTCGCCGCCGTCTTCTCGCCGATACCGGGGACCCCGGGCAGCCCGTCGCTCGGATCGCCGCGCAGCAGGGCCAGGTCGACGTAACCACTGCCGTCCACGCCGTACTTTTCGCGCAGCCAGGCCTCGTCCGTCACCTGGAGCGTCCCCACGCCCTTCAGCGGGTAGAGGACCCGCACCCGGCGGGCGTCGTCGACCAGCTGATAGAGGTCGCGGTCCCCGGTCACGATGTCCACGGGGCCGGTGGCCCGCCCGGCCAGGGTCCCGATCACGTCGTCCGCCTCGTACGGCGCGACACCCACCCGGGCGATCCCGAGCGCGTCCAGCACGGCCTCGATCACCGGGACCTGCGGGGAGAGGGTGTCGGGGACCTCCTCCTCGTCGGGGACGCCCTCGGTGGTCTCGACGGCCACCCGGTGCGCCTTGTAGGTCGGGATCAGGTCGACCCTCCACTGCGGGCGCCAGTCCGCGTCCATGCAGGCGACCAGGTCGTCCGGCCGGTGGTCCTGGACCAGCCTGGCGATGAAGTCGAGCAGTCCGCGCACGGCGTTGACCGGGGTCCCGTCCGGTGCGCGCACCGAGTCCGGGACGCCGAAATAGGCGCGGAAGTAGAGGGAGGCGGTGTCGAGGAGCATCAGGCGTCGCGTCACACCCCGATGATGCCGCACCCCACCGACAGCGGTCGCAGGTGCGGCGCGCGGTTCCCGTGACGGCGATTTCTTGTCAGTGATCTGAATCACACACGTGTTTGGGTTGCGTAAGCGGGGGCAGGCGCGGCATCGGAGCGGACCACGTCCATTTTTCAACGAATGCGCGTGCTCTGCGGACCGAATCCGCACCGCTCCACGGTCTGCCGAAGGGGGTGGCAGACCGTTTTCGGTTCAACGCGTGAGGTGTATGTGTCAAGGCTGCAAGCTGAGCACTTGTACAAAGTGTTCGGCAGACGACCCGATCAAGCCGTGCAGAAGCTCGAGGGCGGTACACACCGCGACGAGCTGCGCGCCGACGGAACGACCGCAGCGGTGATCGACGCCTCGTTCACCGTGGAACCTGGCCAGATCTTCGTCGTCATGGGACTCTCCGGTTCAGGGAAGTCCACATTGCTGCGGATGCTCAACGGTCTGCTGGAGCCGACCGCCGGCCGTGTGCTGTTCGACGGGCAGGACCTGACCGCCCTGAGCGCCCGTGACCTGCGCACCGTCCGCTCCCGGAAGATCAGCATGGTCTTCCAGCACTTCGCGCTCTTCCCCCACAGGAGCGTGCTCGACAACGCCGCGTACGGCCTGGAGGTCCAGGGCGTCCCGCGTGCCGAGCGCGAGGCGCGCGCCGCCGAGGCGCTGGAGATGACCGGTCTCGCCGGCTGGGAGAAGTCCTGGCCCGACGAGCTGTCCGGCGGCATGCAGCAGCGCGTGGGTCTGGCCCGCGCGCTCGCCACCGACGCCGACCTGCTCCTGATGGACGAGTCCTTCAGCGCGCTCGACCCGCTGATCCGGCGCGACATGCAGGACCAGCTCCTCGAACTGCAGAAGCGTCTGAAGAAGACCATCGTCTTCATCACCCACGACCTCAACGAGGCCATGCGCCTCGGCGACCGCATCGCCGTGATGCGGGACGGCGAGATCGTCCAGCAGGGCACCGCCGAGGACATCCTCGTCCGGCCGTCCAACGACTACGTCGCGTCCTTCATCCAGGACGTCGACCGCTCCCGGGTGCTCACCGCCGGCTCGATCATGGAGGCGCCCGCAGCGGGCCGCTCCGACGCCGAGCTGAAGGCCGAGGCACCCGCGACGGTGTCCGCGGAGACGCCCATCGCCGAGCTGTTCACCCCCTGCTCCACCAGTGGGGCGGCCGTCGCCGTCACCGGTGAGGACGGCAAGGTCGTGGGCATGGTCCCGCGCGCCAGGCTGCTCGCCGCGCTCGGCGAGGAGCCGCAGGTCGACAACCGGGCCGACGGCCAGGTTCCGGCCCCGCGGGAGGTCAAGAAGGTGATCGCCGGTGCCTAGGTTCACCTTCGGGGCGTGGGTCGAGGACGTGGTCGACTGGCTCCAGTCGAACCTCACCTGGATCTTCGACGCCATCAAGACCGTCCTCGGCGGGATGTACGACGGCGTCAACGCCGTGCTCAGCGGCGGTGAGCCGCTGCTGATGGCCGGGATCTTCGCCGTCCTCGCGTTCTGGCTGCGCGGGGTCGTACCCGCCGTGCTCACCTTCGTGGGCTTCGCGCTCATCGACTCCCTCGCCCTCTGGGACGAGGCGATGGCCACCCTCTCGCTGGTCGTCGTGGCAGCGGTCATCACGATCGTCATCGCGGTGCCCATGGGCATCTGGGCGGCGCGCAACAACCGGGTCAGCGCGACGCTGCGGCCGGTGCTCGACGTCATGCAGACGATGCCCGCCTTCGTCTACCTGATCCCCGGCGTCATGTTCTTCGGCGTCGGCGTCACCCCCGGCGTGATCGCCACCATCGTCTTCGCGATGCCGCCCGGCGTCCGGATGACCGAGCTCGGCATCCGTCAGGTCGACGGCGAGCTGGTCGAGGCCGCCGCGGCCTTCGGCACCACGCCGAAGCACACCCTCACCCGGGTGCAGCTGCCGCTCGCCCTCCCGACGATCATGGCCGGGATCAACCAGGTCATCATGCTGTCCCTGTCGATGGTCGTCATCGGCGGCATGGCAGGCGCGGGCGGCCTCGGCGAGAAGGTGTACGCGGCCATCACCCAGCTCCAGGTCGGCCTCGCCGCCGAGAGCGGGATCGCCGTCGTCATCCTCGCCATGTACCTGGACCGGATGACCGGCGCGCTCAACGAGCGGGTCTCCCCGCTCGGCCGCCGTGCCGCCGCCAAGGTCGCCGCCGGTGCGCGGCGGCTCAAGTTCACGCACTACAAGCCGGGAACGGCCGTCGCCATGACCGGTGTCGTCGTCCTCGCGCTGGTCGCGGGCGGCCTCAACATCGCCGGTTCCAGCGACTCGAAGGCCGATCAGGCCGGCAGCGGGAACGTCGGCCAGGGCCAGAAGATCAACATGGGGTACATCCCCTGGGACGAGGGCATCGCCTCCACCTTCCTGTGGAAGGAGATCCTGGAGCAGCGCGGTTACGAGACCGGGATCACCCAGCTCGACGCCGGCCCGCTCTACTCCGGCGTCGCCCGCGGCGACATCGACTTCCAGACGGACTCCTGGCTGCCGACCACGCACAAGGACTACTGGGACAAGTACAGCGACAAGCTGGACGACCTGGGCTCCTGGTACGGGCCGACCTCGCTGGAGCTGACGGTTCCGTCGTACGTCAAGGGCATCGACTCGCTCGATGACCTCAAGGGCCAGGGCAAGAAGTTCGACGGCAAGATCATCGGCATCGAGGCCAGCGCCGGGATGATGGGCACGCTCAACAAGAAGGTGCTCAAGGAGTACGGCCTGGAGGGTGAGTACGAGGTGGTCTCCTCCAGCACCTCCTCGATGCTGGCCGAGCTGAACGCCTCCATCAAGAAGAAGGAGCCGGTCGTGGTGACCCTGTGGTCCCCGCACTGGGCCTACGGCAAGCACGACCTCAAGAAGCTCAAGGACCCGAAGGGTGCCTGGGGCAAGGGCGAAGAGGTCCACACCGTCGCGCACAAGGGCTTCGCGAAGAAGGCTCCCGCCGTCTCCAAGTGGCTCAAGGACTTCAAGCTCACCGAGAAGCAGCTCACGAGCCTGGAGAACGAGATCCAGACCGCCGGCCAGGGCAAGGAGCAGGACGGCGTCCGCGCCTGGCTGAAGAAGAACCCCGGCCTGGTCGACGAGCTGGCCCCGGTCCCGGGCGGCGGCTCGCAGCAGGGCAAGGACGCGGGCAAGACCGTCAACATGGGGTACTTCCCGTGGGACGAGGCCATCGCCTCCACCTACCTCTGGCAGAACATGCTGGAGGACCGGGGATACAAGACCACGGTCAAGCAGCTCGACCCGGGACCGCTCTACACCGGTCTCGCACAGGGCCAGCTCGACGTCCAGTTCGACTCCTGGCTGCCCACGACGCACAAGGACTACTGGGACCGGTACAAGGAGAACCTCGTCGATCTCGGCTCCTGGTACGGGCCGACCTCGCTGGAGCTGACGGTTCCGTCGTACGTCAAGGGCATCGACTCGCTCGATGACCTCAAGGGCCAGGGCAAGAAGTTCAACGGCAAGATCATCGGCATCGAGTCGAGCGCCGGGATGATGGGCACGCTGAACAAGAAGGTGCTCAAGGAGTACGGCCTGGAGGGCGAGTACGAGGTGGTCTCCTCCAGCACCTCGTCGATGCTGGCCGAGCTGAACCGGTCGATCAAGAAGAAGGAGCCGGTCGTGGTGACCCTGTGGTCCCCGCACTGGGCCTACGGCAAGCACGACCTCAAGAAGCTCAAGGACCCGAAGGGTGCCTGGGGCAAGGGCGAGCAGATCCACACGGTCGCCAAGAAGGACTTCGCCAAGGACTTCCCGGAGCTGACCGGCTGGCTGAAGGACTTCAAGCTCAGCGAGGCGCAGCTCGCCTCGCTCGAGGTGGAGCTCCAGAAGGGCGGCGCCGGCAAGGAGAAGGAGTCCGCCCGCCGCTGGATGGACGCCAACCCGGACGTCGTGGAGAAGCTGGCGCCCGTCGGTAGCTGATCCGCCGGAACACACACGCGCCACCCTGAAGGGGACGGTCCCGGTCGCGAACCGGGGCCGTCCCCTTCAGGCTGGTCGGAGGGGGTTCCCGGGGTTCCCTGGCCGTCGGTCCCCACTTCGTCGCGCAAACGACATGCGTAGGGTGCTGGCAACCGGGAGGATGGCGATCCGGGGAGGGAGCCGGACATGGACGACAAGGAAGCCCTTCGAGTGGGCGCGGCGGTCCGCCGACGCCGCAGGAGCCTCGGACTCACCCTGGCCGCGGTGGCCGGGCGCAGCGGCCTGTCCGTACCGTTCCTCAGCCAGATCGAGAACGAACGGGCCAGACCCAGCCCCCGCTCCCTGAACCGGGTGGCGGAGGCGCTGGAGACCACGACCGAGCGGCTGCGGGCCGCGGCGGACTCGGCACGCGCCGTGGACGTCGTACGGGCGGACGACGAGGACGGCGTACGCAGGCTGGTGCGCGGAAGGCACCAGCTCAGCGCGCTGGAGTTCATCGGCGAGCAGGACCTCGGGCGCGAGTTCCAGCACCGTAACGACGAGGTGATGTACGTGGTGGAGGGCGCCGTCGACGTCGAGGCCGAGGGCCGGGCCCACCGGCTGGGCCGGGGCGACACCCTCTTCCTCTCCGGCGGGGTGCGGCACCGGTGGCGGGCGACCGTGCCGGGCACCCGGCTGCTGGTCGTCTCGGTCGCCGAGCACATCGACGCGACGTACGACTCGCGCCGCTGACCGGGTGGGACGGGCGCGCGTCGTTCCCGGTCCCGTCACGCACCGGGGGCGTCGCCGCCACCGCCGTCGCTGCACACCTCGGGTGCCGGTCGTACGCCCGACGGGCGTCACATCACGTGGCAGGGACCGTCACCGGCCGGGGCGCTGCGAGCAGCGCTCCGCTGAACAGCCCGCCCAGCGTCCGGGCGCCGGCGACCGCCCACGCGGTCACCAGCAGCACGTAGAGCGCCACGGAGAGCCAGGTGAACGCGTCCAGCCCGGTGTGCCGGGCCAGCCCCGCCGCGCCGGTGACACACGTGCCGACCGGGAAGGTGAACCCCCACCACGTCATCGTGAAGCCCATGCCGCGCCGCATCGCGCGCACCACCAGCGCGACGGACAGGGCCAGCCACAGCAGGGCGAACCCCATGACGGGCACCCCGTACAGGACCGCGAACGCGCCGAAGGCCGAGGCGTACGGCGCGGCGATCGCGCCCGGCGCGACATCGGCCAGCTGGTTGACGGCGGTCGTGGACTGGCCGAGCGGCCCGAGCACCAGGAACAGCGTCGGTGTCAGGGCGAGCGCGGGCGGGCCCTGGTGGACCAGTCGCGCGAAGACCAGGGGAAGGACCACCAGGGTAGCCAGCAGGGACAGCCCGAACATCGCGTAGCAGGCCAGCAGGAGCGCCTCCCGCGCCTGGCCGGGGGCCAGCTCGGGCACCAGCAGCGGCCCGACCGCGGCCGAGACCATCGGGGCCACCAGAGGCAGCAGCCAGACCGGCGACGCGGTGCCCGGAGCGGGACGGTGGCGTACGACCATGAGGTACGGAATCACCACGGCGGCGACGAGGCCCGCGACCGTGCCCGCCGTGAACAGCAGCACGTCCACGGCGAGGGCGGCGGGATGCCCGATGACGTCCTGGCCCACCACGAGGGTGCCCGCGCCGACGGCGAGCAGCGCCATGGACATACAGCCGTGGAACGGGGCGACGGCGGGATCCAGGAGATGGGCGCGGGCCTGGTCCCGGTGCAGGATCCAGTGCCCGGCACGGGCGGCCAGCACGGAGACCAGCGCCACGGCGGACAGGGCCCACGCCACGACGCAGGCGGTCCGCAGACCCGGCACGTCCACGGGCAGCGAGGCGCCCGCCGTCGAGACGATGGCGGTTCCCATCACCGTCGCGTACCAGTTGGGGCCGAGGTGCCGCAGGGCCGGGAGCCGGGGGGCGAGGGGGCGGGAGACGGGAGTCCCCGTCGTGGTCTGCGGAAAGATGGCCATGCCACGATTCTCGCCGGGCGGACCCCGGCCCACCAGGGAGCCCGGGGCTATGAGGTCATAGGCTGGGCTTATGTCCAGTGCTCCGCCCACGCCCTCCTCCCTGCCCCACCGGGTCCCCGACCTGGGAGCCATGGTGCTGCTGCTCGCCGTCGCCCGGCACGGGAGCCTGGGCAGGGCGGCACGGGACGTCGGCATCAGCCAGCCCGCCGCCTCCGGCCGCATCCGGTCGATGGAGCGGCAACTCGGCGTCGCGCTCCTGGACCGCTCGCCGCGCGGCTCCCGGCTGACCGACGCGGGCGCCCTCGTCACCGACTGGGCGCGCAGGGTCGTCGAGGCGGCCGAGGCGTTCGACGCGGGAGCCCAGGCGCTGCGGGACCGGCGCGACTCCCGGCTGCGGGTCGCGGCGAGCATGACCATCGCGGAGTACCTGCTGCCCGGCTGGCTGATCGCGCTGCGGGCCGAACGGCCGGACACCGCGGTGTCCCTCCTCGCGGGCAACTCCGCCGCGGTCGCCCTGCGGCTGCTGGCCGGTGAGGCGGATCTGGGCTTCGTCGAGGGGCTCTCGATACCGGAAGGGCTCGACGGCACCGTCATCGCGCACGACCGGCTCGTCGTCGTGGTCGCACCCTCCCACCCGTGGGCGGGCCGCGAGCGGCTGACGCCGGGGGAGCTCGCCGCGACGCCCCTGATCCTGCGTGAACACGGGTCCGGCACCCGCCAGGTCCTGGACGCCGCCCTCGCCGTGCACGGCGGGCTGGCGCGCCCCCTGCTCGAACTCTCCTCCACCACCGCCGTGAAGGGGGCGGCGGAGAGCGGGGCGGGCCCCTGCGTGCTGAGCGAGCTGGCCCTGGGCGAGGAGCTCTCGGCACGGCGCCTGGTCAAGGTCCCGGTCGAGGGCGTCCGGCTGCGCCGCCAGCTGCGCGCGGTCTGGCCCGCCGGCCACCGGCCCACCGGACCGGCCCGCGATCTGCTCTCCCTGACCGCCCGTGAGGCGCGGGGGCGCTGACGCCCCCGGGCACGGGATCCCGCTCGCCGGGTGCCGTGCCTCAGGCGGAGGGTACGGCCGCCCCCGCCCGGGCCGCCGCGACCAGGGCCCGCATGATCCGCAGGTCGTCACCCATCTCCGGGTGCCACTGCACGCCCAGCACCCACTGCGCGCCCGGAAGTTCGACCGCCTCGACCGTGCCGTCCGCCGCGTGCGCGGAGGCCACCAGACCCGGTGCGAGCCGGTCCACGGCCTGGTGGTGGTACGTGGGTACGGACGCCTCCTCGGACACGAGTGAGGCGTACAGGGTGCCGGGGACCGGGGTCACCGTGTGCTCGCCGAGGACGCCGGCCTTGCCGAACGGGCCCGCGTGGCCGTCCAGATGCTGGGTCAGTGTGCCGCCGAGTGCCACGTTGAGCAGCTGCATGCCCCGGCAGATCCCGAGCACCGGAGTGCCGGCCTCCCGCGCCGCGCGGAACAGGGCCACCTCCCAGGTGTCGCGCTCATGGGCCGGCGGGCCCGTCCTGAAGTCGCGCTCCGCGCCGTACAGTCCGGGGTCGACGTCGGCGCCGCCCGCGATCACGAGGCCGTCCACCCGGGAAAGCACGGCCGCCGCCTTCGCCGGGTCGTCCGGCGGCAGCAGTGCGGCGAGTCCGCCGGAACGCTGGACCAGCGCGGGGTAGGCGGCGGGAAGCACCGCCGCGGGGAGTTCCCAGACGCCCCAGCGAGCCGCCGGCTCCAGATAGGTCGTGACGCCGATGAGCGGTTCGTGCATGGTGCGGTCCCTCCGGCGGCCGGTCTGCCGGCCGGCCCGGTGCAATGGTGTCGCGTCATACCTTTGTTCGTACGGGGCCGTCACGCAAGAGCAGTGATCCGGAAGGGCGGGTTCAAGCCAGGAAGCCGCGGAGCAGTGCGGCGGTCCCCGCGCAGTGCTCACGCATCACCGCCCGCGCGCCCGCCTCGTCACCGTCGAGCACCGCGGCGACGAGGGCCGTGTGCTGATGCTGCGAATGTTCGAGATTCCGTACCAGGAGGGGGATGCAGCCCAGCAGGCCGTTGACGCTCGCCCTCACGGCCGCGTACCGGGCGGCCAGGGAGGGGGAGCCGGAGAGCTCGGCCAGCGTCAGATGGAAAAGGGTGTCGATCCTGCGGTAGTCGGGCAGAGGTGCCTCGTGTGTCGCCGCCAGAGCCGTACGCAGCCGGCCCGCCCCCTCCTCGTCGAGGCCGCGCGCCGCGCAGAGCCCGGCCGCCCCCGACTCCAGGACCTCGCGGAAGAGCAGGACGTCCTCGAGGTCGACGTCCGCCACCCGGCGGCGCAGCTCGTCGCCGTCGGCCGGGCCGGTGCGGGGGAGCACGAACGTACCGCCGTACCGGCCGCGCCGGGCCTCGACCAGACCCTGGTCCTGAAGGACCCTCAGGACCTCGCGCAGGGTGACGCGGCTGATTCCGAGAAGTCCGGCCAGCTCGCGCTCGGCCGGCAGCCGCCCGCCGCCGGGCACCAGGCCGAGCCGGACCACCTGGAGGATCTGCTCCAGCGCCTCCTCGAACCCGTTGCCCGCGCGGACCGGCCGCAGTGCGGGCAGCGGCCCGCCGGAGGACGCGGGCTGCCCTGACTCTTCCGCCACGTCCTGATTCCCTTCCCCCCAATGGTTTTCTCCCATACCTTAAGCCTTCCGGCTGACCGAACGAGGAGTATCCCGTGGCAGACCGAACACCCCCGCTGGGGACCGACGAGCTGCGCGTGCTCGTCGAGCGCGGTGAGATCGACACCGTGGTCCTCGCCTTCACCGACATGCAGGGCAGGCTGCAGGGCAAACGGTTCGCGGCGTCGTTCTTCCTCGACGAGGTGCTGGAGCACGGCACGGAGGGCTGCAACTACCTGCTCGCCGTCGACACGGACATGAACACCGTCGACGGGTTCGCCATGTCCTCCTGGTCCAACGGCTACGGCGACTTCGCGATGCGCCCCGACCTCACGACCCTGCGCCTGATCCCCTGGCACGAGGGGACCGCCCTGGTCATGGCCGACCTCGCCTGGGACGACGGCTCGCCGGTCGCCGCCGCCCCCCGTCAGATCCTCCGGCGGCAGCTGGAGCGGCTCGCCGCACACGGACTGACCGCCCACGTCGGCACGGAACTCGAGTTCATCGTCTTCAAGGACACCTACGAGGAGGCGTGGGACCGCGACTACCGCGGCCTCACCCCGGCGAACCAGTACAACATCGACTACTCGGTCCTCGGCACCGGCCGCGTCGAACCGCTGCTGCGCCGCATCCGCAACGAGATGGCGGCCGCCGGACTGAGCGTCGAGTCCGCCAAGGGCGAGTGCAACCCCGGCCAGCACGAGATCGTCTTCCGCTACGACGAGGCCCTCGTCACCTGCGACCAGCACGCCGTCTACAAGACGGGCTCCAAGGAGATCGCCGCCCAGGAAGGCGTCTCGCTCACCTTCATGGCCAAGTTCAACGAGCGCGAGGGCAACTCCTGCCACATCCACCTCTCGCTCCAGAACACCGCGGGACAGAGCGTCATGGCGGGTGAGGACGGCACGATGTCGCCCGTGATGCGGCACTTCCTCGCCGGTCAGCTCGCCGCCCTGCGCGACTTCTCCCTGCTGTACGCGCCGAACATCAACTCCTACAAACGGTTCCAGCCCGGTTCCTTCGCCCCGACCGCCGTCGCCTGGGGCCACGACAACCGCACCTGCGCCCTGCGCGTCGTCGGCCACGGCCGCTCGATGCGCTTCGAGAACCGGCTGCCCGGCGGTGACGTCAACCCGTACCTCGCCGTCGCAGGCCTCGTCGCCGCAGGGCTCCACGGCATCGAGAGCGGACTGGAGCTCCCCGACGCCTGCGAGGGAAACGCCTACACCGCCGGATACGACCAGGTCCCGGCCACGCTCCGCGAGGCCGCAGCCCTCTGGGAGGACAGCGAGGTGGCCCGCGAGGCCTTCGGCGACGACGTCGTCGCGCACTACCGCAACATGGCGCGCGTCGAACTGGAGGCCTTCGACGCAGCGGTGACCGACTGGGAGCTCCGCCGCTCCTTCGAACGTCTGTGAGGCAGCCCGTGAACCACGAACACCGCGTCCTGAACCCGGCGACCGAGGAACTCGTCGCCACCGTCCCCGCCACCACCGTCGCCGAGGTGGACACCGCCGTCACCCGCGCCGCGACCGCCCAGCGCACCTGGGCCGCCCTGGCGCCCGCCGACCGCGCCAGGCTGCTGCGCCGCTTCGCCGTCCTCGTCGACGAACACGCCGAGGAACTGGCCCGCCTGGAGGTCACCGAAGCCGGCCACACCCTGGGCAACGCGCGCTGGGAGGCCGCCAACGTCCGGGACCTGCTGGACTACGCCGCCGGGGGAGTGGAACGCCTGACGGGCCGCCAGATCCCCGTACCCGGCGGCATCGACCTCACGTTCCTCGAACCACTGGGCGTCGTCGGGGTGATCGCACCCTGGAACTTCCCCATGCCGATCGCCGCCTGGGGCACCGCTCCCGCCCTCGCCGCCGGCAACGCCGTCCTCCTCAAGCCGGCCGAGACCACCCCGCTCACCGCTCTCCGGCTGGCCCGGATCGCTCTCGACGCCGGCCTCCCCGAACACCTCTTCCAGGTGCTGCCCGGCGCGGGGGACGTGGCGGGCGACGCCCTCGTCGAACACCCGGGGGTGTCCAAGATCGTCTTCACCGGGTCGGCCCGCGTCGGCAAGCAGATCATGGCCCGATGCGCGGCCCGGGTGAAGCGGCTGACCCTCGAACTCGGCGGCAAGAGCCCCAACATCGTCTTCGCCGACGCCGACATCGAGGCCGCAGCGGCCGCCGCGCCCATGTCCTTCCTGGACAACGCGGGACAGGACTGCTGCGCCCGCACCCGCATCCTGGTCCAGCGGTCCGCGTACGACCGCTTCCTGGAGGTCCTCGGCCCGGCCGTCGCGTCCGTCGTCGTGGGGGACCCGTCGGACGAGAAGACACAGATGGGCCCGCTGATCTCCCGGACCCAACTGGAGCGCGTCCGCGCCTACGTACCCCGGGACGCGGACGGCATCCGGGGCAGCGCGCCCACCGGCCCCGGCTTCTGGTTCCCCCCGACCGTCCTCACCAAGATCGCCCCCGGCGCCCCCGTGGCCACCGAGGAGGTCTTCGGCCCGGTCGCCGTCGTCCTGCCCTTCGAGGACGAGGACGAGGACGACGCGGTCCGGCTGGCGAACGCCACCGAACACGGTCTGGCCGGCTCCATCTGGACCCGCGACGTGGGCCGCGCCCTGCGGGTCTCCCAGGCCGTCCGGGCCGGGAACCTGTCCGTCAACTCCCACTCCGCCGTCCGCTACTGGACCCCGTTCGGCGGCTACAAGCAGTCCGGACTCGGCCGCGAACTGGGGCCCGACGCTCTCGCGGCCTTCACCGAGACCAAGAACGTCTTCATCGGCACGGAGGGCTGACCACACATGAGCACCGACCAGGGGAACATCTGCCGCCGCCTGACCGGCCGCACCGCCGTCATCACCGGGGCGGGCAGCGGCATCGGCCTCGCCACCGCCCGCCGGCTGGCCTCGGAAGGGGCGCACGTCGTCTGCGGAGACATCGACGAGAGCGCGGGCAAGGCCGCCGCGAAGGAGGCGGGAGGCACCTTCGTACGTGTCGACGTCACCGACCCCGGCCAGGTCGAGGCGCTCTTCGCCGCGGCGGACGACACCTACGGCTCCGTCGACATCGCCTTCAACAACGCGGGCATCTCGCCGCCCGAGGACGACTCCATCCTCACCACAGGTCTGGAGGCCTGGAAACGCGTCCAGGACGTCAACCTCACCTCCGTCTACCTCTGCTGCAAGGCCGCCCTCCCCTACATGAGGCGCCAGGGCCGCGGCTCCATCATCAACACCGCGTCCTTCGTGGCCCGGATGGGGGCGGCGACCTCCCAGATCTCGTACACCGCGTCCAAGGGCGGCGTCCTCGCCCTGTCCCGCGAACTCGGGGTGCAGTTCGCCCGCGAGGGGATCCGGGTCAACGCCCTGTGCCCCGGCCCGGTCAACACCCCCCTGCTCCAGGAGCTGTTCGCCACCGACCCGGAGCGTGCCGCCCGCAGGCTCGTCCACATCCCGCTCGGCCGGTTCGCCGAGGCCACGGAGATCGCGGCGGCCGTCGCCTTCCTGGCGAGCGACGACTCCTCGTTCGTCAACGCCACCGACTTCCTCGTCGACGGCGGGATCTCGGGGGCGTACGTGACCCCGCTCGACTGACGTCTCCAGGGCGGCGGCACGAGCAAGGCGATCCGCCCGGCTACCCGGACACGAACGTGCCCGGCACCGGGCGACGGTGGGACCGCACGGCCTGGACCGGGAGCTTCTGCTGCGACGGCTACAGGAACGTGCGGCCCTCACCGCGGTACGTCGGCACGGTGGCCGTGATCCGGTCGCCCTCGATCAGCCGCAGTTCGTCGAAGCGCTCGCACAGCTCGCCCGCCTTGGCGTGCCGGAACCACACCTTGTCACCGATCAGCAGGTCGTCCGCCGGTGCGCCGAGCAGCGGGGTCTGGACCTCGCCCGGGCCCTCCTGCGGGTCGTAGCGCAGACCCTCGGGCAGATACGGCACCGGCAGCCGGTCCGCGCCCGCCGCCCCGGACGCCGGGTAGCCGCCGCCGAGCACCGTCACCACGCCCACGCCGGGCCGCCGCACCACGGGCTGCGCGAACAGGGCCGCCGGACGCCCCCTGAACGACGTGTAGTTGTCGAACAGCCTCGGTACGTAGAGACCGGAACCCGCCGCGATCTCCGTCACCGCCGACTCGGCGGCGGTGTGCTGCACGCTGCCGGTGCCGCCGCCGTTCACGAACTCCAGGCCGGGTGCCACCGCGCGGACCGCCCGCACGACCTCCGCGCGGCGGGCCGCCAGTTCCCTGCGGGCCGCCGCCTGCATCAGCCGGACCGCGCGCGAACGCAGCGGCCGGCCGGCGATCGAGTCGCCCACCCCGGCGACATGACCCTCGTACGCCATCAGGCCCACCAGCCGGAAGCCCGGCCTGCGGTCCACCGAGCGGGCCAGCTCGGCGAGTTGGGCGGGGGAGCGGAGAGGGGAACGCAGAGCGCCGATCCTGACCCGGCCACCGAGCAGCCGCAGCGAGGTGTCCAGCTCCAGGCAGACCCTGATCTCCTCGGTGCCGCCCGCCCGCGCCGCGTCGATCAGCTCCAGCTGCGCGGGGTCGTCCACCATCACCGTCACGGCCGCCGCGAGCTTCGGGTCGGCCGCCAGTCCGGCGTACGCGGACCGGTCGGCCGACGGGTAGGCCAGCAGTACGTCGTCGAAGCCGGCGCGGGCCAGCCACAGCGACTCCGCGAGCGTGAACGACATGATCCCCGCGAAGCCGGGACGCGCGAGCACCCGCTCCAGAAGGGCCCGGCAGCGTACCGACTTGCTCGCCACCCTGATGGGCTTCCCGGCCGCCCGGCGCACCAGGTCGTCGGCGTTGGCGTCGAAGGCGTCGAGGTCGACGACGGCCACCGGGGCGTCGAGATGGGCGGTGGCACGGTTGTAACGGCTCCGGTCAGCGGTGCGGGCAGTCATGGCCCGCAGCTTGCCAGACGGCCGTACCACTGGGTAGGGGACGTTCGGTGCAGATCGTCCCGCACGCCCCTGTCCCGTTCCCACGGGGTGGCGCCCACCCCGTAGAGTGACCGTCACACGATCGACCGACGGGCCCGTGCGCAACGGCGGTCCGTGGGCGGTGCGGGGACGTGGACCAGGGGGACGGATGAGTACCGAGGCGCAGCGCGCTCCAGTGCCGCCCCGCCCGGCCACCCCTCCGCCCATACCCGGCACCGCGGCCGTGCCGCCGGTCCCTCCGGAGCCCGCACCGCCGGCTCCCGGCAGCAGCACGCCTGCGCCCCCCGCACCCCCGGCCCCGCGTGCCGAGCCGGTGCGCCCGGCCCCGCCCGCCGGACCCGTGCCGCCCGCGCCCGTGCCGCCGGTGGAGACCACCGCCCGGCTCCGCCCCGTGCCGCCCGCCCCGCCCGGCCCACCGCCACCGCCCCCCGCCACCAGGCGCAGGCCCGTCGGCGCCGTGGACCTCACGCCGCGCCCCGGCGCCGCCCCGGCCCCGCCCGGCGCCTACTACGCGTACGCCGAGACGCCCGCCGAGACCACCACCCGGCTCCGCCCTGTCAAGGCCAGGAGCCGCGTCAGGACCGCGGCCGCCGCGATCTGCGCCGTGCTCGGCCTCGGGCTCATCGGCGGCGCCATCACCGGCAGTTGGCTCACCGGCGACTCCGCCGCCGAGCCCGGCGTCGCGAGCGCGTACTCCGTGGGCCGCTCGGTCTGGCACAGTGTGCCCGTCGAAACCCTCTTCCCGGCCACCCTCAAGGGCGACGGCGCGGGCCCCGGAGCGACCGACCGCGTCTGGACGAGGGTCGCCGTCGCGAGCGACAGCGGCTGCGGGGCGGGCCTGGACCCGCTGCTGCTCACGACGCTCCGCCCCGTCGGCTGCGAACGCCTGGTGCGCGCCACCTACACCGACGCCACGCGCAGCAGCGTCACCACCGTCGGCATGGTCTTCACCGAGGGCGACGCCGACGCCATGGGCGCGCTCGACATCCGGTTCACCACACAGCGCCTCGCCGACCGCGCCGACCTGATGCCCCGTACCTACCCGGTCAAGGGCACCGTCGCCGCGGGCTTCGGTGACCGGCAGCGTGCCAGCTGGACCGTCCATGTCCTGACTGAGCTGCCCGTCGTGGTGTTCGCCGTCTCCGGCTTCGCCGACGGCCGGGCGGTCGCCGAGCCGCAGCCCGCCGAGGCGGCCATGGCCGCCGACGCCACGACCGCCCCGGCCCAGGCAGGGCTCGGCCACGAGGCGAAGGGCGTCGCCGACCGGGTCGAGCGCACCCTGCGCAGGACCGTCACCGACCTCACGGAGCAGCCGGAATGACCCGCCCCCGCCGGCTGCGGGCGCTCGCCGCCGTGGCCACCGCCACCGCCTTCGCGCTGCTGCCCGCCGTACCCGCCCAGGCGGACGCCATCCGCGACCAGCAGTGGGGCCTGGAAGCCCTCCACGCCCGGACGGCCTGGGAGACCACCAAGGGCGAGGGCGTCACGGTTGCGGTCCTGGACACCGGGGTCGACGAGGACCACCCCGACCTCGCCGGGCAGGTACTCCCGGGCAAGGACCTCATCGGCTTCGGGGCCGGACGGGGCGACCGCTCCTGGGCTCTGCACGGCACCGCCATGGCCGGCATCATCGCGGGCCGCGGAAACGGCCCCGGCCGGGAGGACGGCGTCCTCGGCATCGCCCCGGAGGCGAAGATCCTTCCCGTACGCGTGATCCTCGAGTCCGGCGACCCGTCGCGCGCCAAGGCCCGCGAGTCGCGCGGGACCGCGCTCGCCGACGGCATCCGCTGGGCGGCCGACCACGGCGCCGACGTCATCAACCTCTCCCTCGGCGACGACAGCGAGTCGGCCCACCCCGAGCCCGGCGAGGACGCCGCCGTGCAGTACGCCCTCGGCAAGGGCGTCGCCATCGTCGCCTCCGCGGGCAACAGCGGGGAGAAGGGCGACCGGATCTCCTACCCCGCCGCCTATCCCGGTGTGATCGCCGCAGCGGCCGTGGACGAGTACGGCACGCACGCCGCGTTCTCCACCCGCCGCTGGTACGCCACCGTCAGCGCGCCCGGCGTCGACATCGTCGTGGCCAACCCCGACCGGCACTACTACATCGAGTGGGGCACGTCCGCCGCGTCCGCGTTCGTCTCCGGGGCCGTGGCCCTCGTACGCGCCGCGCACCCGGGCCTCTCGCCGGCACAGATCAAGACCCTGATCACCGACACCGCGGGCAACGCGCCCTCCGGGGGCCGCGACGACGCCAGGGGCTACGGCATGGTCGATCCCGCCGCGGCGATCAAGGCGGGGGCGAAGCTGCGCCCCGACGGGCTGGGCGCCCGGTCCGCGAAGGCCGGCTACCGCAAGGAGTACTTCGGCTCCGGGCCCGCCCCGCAGGGAGGTGACCGGGACCCCGCCGGCTGGCTGGCCCCGGCGGCGGGCGGTCTCGGAGCCGTGCTCCTCGCCCTGGCCGTCGTGCTGTGGCGCGGCAGGGGGGCCGGCGGCGGGGCCGCCCCGCCCGGACACAACCCGTTCCCCACCCACCCCGTCCGCTGAGCGAACAGCGAATCTGCCTCACCCGGATCCGCTCGCCGCACCGGCCACGCCCACCGCCGTCCTCGCGACGGACTCCACCAGATCGATGCCCCCCTCCTTCGTGGCGTGCCCGCGCGACAGCACCGCCACCAGCAGGGTGTGCCCGCCGCTCGTCACCCGTCCGATGCTGTTGACGTCCCACAGCCCGGTCGTCGTCCTGGGCATCCAGCCGTTCTTCAGCACCGCGTCCGTGCCCGCAGCGGAGACCCCCCACCGCTGGTCCGCCTCGACCTGCCCCATCAGCTCCGTGATGTACGCCCGCGAGGCCGCCGACAGCTCCGAATCCGTCCCGGAGACCGCCTCCAGCAGCCGCACCTGGTCGGCCGCCGTCGTCTGGGTCAGACCCCATGCGTGGGCCGCCCGTGTCCCGGTCAGTCCCAGCCGCCCGTTGGCCGCGTCGAGGGCCTCCTCCCCGCCGAGCACCTTGAGCAGCTCGGTGGCCGAGGTGTTGTCGCTGCGCCTGATCATGGCTTCCGCGTACGCCTGTTCGGCGCCGTTCAGCTCCCGGTCCTCGTCCTGCGCCTTCAGGAGCAGCGCCGCCAGGATGTCGACCTTCACGATGCTCGCGGCGTCGTACGCCCCGTCCCCGTACGCGGCACGGGCGCCGCTCTCCGTGTCCAGCACGGCCACCGACACATCGGCGCCGTCCGCCGAGGACGCCAGCGCCTCGGCCAGCTCCGCGTCGAGATCCACCTCGGGCTCCTCGCTCCGGCCCGCCGTGGCCGACGGGCTCGAGGCGGACGATACGGCGGTCACGGCCGCGTGCGCGTCATCCGGCGAGCGGGCCACGAGGTACGCGCCTCCCGCGGCGGAACCGGCCAGCAGCAGGACGGCGGCGGTCACGAGGCCGGACAGCGCGGGCCTGCGCGTTCTGTGACGGGGCATGGCCCGGACGCTAGGCAGCCCGGCTGGCAGCGGCCTGTGCCCGACCTGTCGCCCAGGTGAGAGACCCCACCCACTACGCTCGTCCTGTGGCGCTCAAGAACATCCCGGACCCCGGCTTCTCCGACGACGACGGCACTGCCTCGCCCGAACTGACGGCGGCCCTCGCGGCGTGGGCCGACGACAGGACGGCGGTCGGCCCGGTCCTCGCGGCGCTCCGCGACGCCCGGCTGCTGGTACCGGTCGTCGCCGTGCTCGGCGAGGTCGAGGAGGACGAGAACGGCCTGCGCCGCGAGAAGACCAGCGACATGGCCGTGCCGACCCTGCAGGCCGGGGACCGGCGCGCCCTGCCCGCCTTCACCTCCACCGCCTCGCTGGCCCGCTGGGACCCGCAGGCGCGCCCCGTCGCCGTACCCCTGCACCAGGCGCTGCAGGCGGCCGCGCACGAGAAGGCGGACACGGTGGTGCTCGACCTCGCGGGGCCCATCGCCTTCGAGCTGACCGGCCCGGCGCTGCTCGCCCTGGCGGAGAACCGCACCAGCACGGACCCGCTCGACGACCCGGCGGTCGTCGCCGCGGTGCGGGACGCGGTCGCCGCCGAGCCCGCGGTGATCCGTGCCCACCTGGGCCCCGGGCAGGCCGATGGCACGCTGGCCCTGGTCCTCTCCCCGGACGCCGTGGTCGGCGACGCCGCCCGACGGGTCGCGGACGCGCTGTCCGCCAGCGAGGTGCTGCGCGCCCGGCTGGTGCGCGGAATCGACCTGGCGCTGCTGCCGGCCGACGCCGTGGCCCCGGGCGAGCCGCTGTTCAGCCGCTGACGCACGCGAGCCCGCCGCCCGGTACGGGCGGCGGGCTCGCGTGCGTGCGGAGGAACTAGCCGTAGACGGGACCGGTGTACTTCTCGCCCGGGCCCTGGCCCGGCTCGTCCGGCACGAGCGAGGCCTCACGGAAGGCCAGCTGGAGCGACTTCAGGCCGTCGCGCAGCGGCGAGGCGTGGAAGGTGCTGATCTCGGTGGCGCTCGCGTCGAGCAGCCCGGCCAGCGCCTGGACCAGCTTGCGCGCCTCGTCCAGGTCCTTGTGCTGCTCGCCCTCCTCGGTCAGGCCGAGCTTCACGGCTGCCGCGCTCATCAGATTGACGGCGACGGTCACGATCACCTCGACCGCGGGAACCTCCGCGATGTCGCGGGCCATGTCGTCGAAGCCGGGGTTCTCGGTGCTGGGGGTGGTCGCGTCGCTCATGCCCCACACGATAAGGCCACGCCCACGCGGCTCCTCCTGCGGGAGCCGTCCCGGCAGCCGGTTCGCCGTACCCCGGGGGAGCTGCTAACCTTGTGTAACGACCGGCCGGACACCTATGTGCTCGGCCCACAAGTGGAGGCTCCGATCTCCCACCTGACCGTCCTCAGGGACGGCGGGTCACCGGTCAGGTGGCAGCCATCGTTCCGTACGGACGATGGGGCCGCCCGATTGCGCCCCGCGGTTGCACGCGGCGGTGTTCCGGTAGTTCCAGGAGCCCCGCCTGTGTCCCGTCCGGGGCGTTTCTGTTTCCCGGCTCGGTTGGTCATACATAAGACGTTACGCGGCTGTCCGCCAGGCGGTCGCGTGGTGCTACCGAGGAGGATCCATCAGCGCCGAGCCCCGCATCAACGACCGGATTCGCGTTCCCGAGGTGCGACTTGTCGGTCCCAGCGGCGAGCAGGTCGGGATTGTTCCGCTTGCCAAGGCCCTGGAGCTCGCACAGGAGTACGACCTCGACCTGGTCGAGGTGGCGGCGACAGCCCGTCCCCCCGTGTGCAAGCTCATGGACTACGGGAAGTTCAAGTACGAGTCGGCCATGAAGGCCCGTGAGGCGCGCAAGAACCAGGCGCACACGGTCATCAAGGAAATGAAGCTCCGGCCGAAGATCGACCCGCACGACTACGACACCAAGAAGGGTCACGTCGTCCGGTTCCTCAAGCAGGGGGACAAGGTCAAGATCACGATCATGTTCCGTGGTCGTGAGCAGTCCCGCCCCGAGCTGGGCTTCCGGCTGCTCCAGCGTCTCGCTTCGGACGTCGAGGACCTCGGGTTCATCGAGTCCAACCCGAAGCAGGACGGCCGGAACATGATCATGGTTCTGGGCCCGCACAAGAAGAAGACCGAAGCCATGGCCGAAGCCCGCGAGGCCCAGGCCGCCCGCAAGGCGGAGCGCCAGGGGACCACCCCCGACGCCGAGTCCGAGGGTGACACCGCTGAGGCCCCGGCCGCAGCGGCCGAGGCTCCGGCCGAGACACCTTCCGAGGCGTGACCTCCGGGGGCCGCCACCCAGGCGCCCCCGGGTCCCTCGGAAACCACCCAAAGATCTGACGCCCCTGCAGTCCGGTGCCCGCACCGAGAGGGGCGCCACTGACGAGGAGATAACGGCGCGATGCCGAAGAACAAGACGCACAGCGGTGCCAGCAAGCGCTTCAAGATCACGGGCTCCGGCAAGGTGCTGCGCGAGAAGGCCGGCAAGCGCCACCTGCTCGAGCACAAGTCCTCGAAGAAGACCCGCTCGCTGACCGGCACGGTCGTCGTGGCTCCGGCCGACGCCAAGAAGGTCAAGAAGCTTCTCGGCAAGTGAGGCGCCGCCTCCGGTGAACCCGGAGGCGCGACCTCGATCCGACCGGGACCAATTCGTTTCCGGGTCCGGTGAGTCCTCACTTCGACCACCTGACCCCGCTGCAAGGAGTTAAAAGTGGCACGCGTCAAGCGGGCGGTAAACGCCCACAAGAAGCGCCGGGCGATCCTCGAGGCCGCCAGCGGTTACCGCGGTCAGCGTTCGCGCCTGTACCGCAAGGCCAAGGAGCAGGTCACCCACTCCCTGGTCTACAACTACAACGACCGCAAGAAGCGCAAGGGCGACTTCCGTCAGCTCTGGATCCAGCGCATCAACGCGGCCGCCCGCCAGAACGGCATGACGTACAACCGCCTCATCCAGGGTCTGAAGGCCGCCAACATCGAGGTGGACCGCAAGATCCTGGCCGAGCTCGCGGTCAACGACGCCAACGCGTTCGCCGCCCTCGTCGAGGTCGCCCAGAAGGCCCTCCCGAGCGACGTCAACGCCCCGAAGGCCGCCTGATCCAGGCAGTACTTCCGTCGTTCCAGCGTTTCGAGCCGGACCCGCAGGCGCGCGCCGTCTGCGGGTCCGGTGCGTTGCAGCACGTGTCGCGTACGTAGTCAGCCGTACGCAGAGAAACGTACGCAGAGAAGCTGACCTACGCAGAGAGGCTCGCCGCCGACCATGGGCACCCCCGAACTGATCTCCGCGCGGTCACCGCGAATCGCCGCCGCACGCCGGCTGGTCAGGCGCAACTTCCGCGGCAAGGAGCGCAGGTTCATCGCCGAGGGGCCGCAGGCGGTGCGGGAGGCCGCCGCGCACCGGGGTACCGACGGCGAGCCCACGCTGACCGAGCTCTTCGCCACCGTCGAGGCGGCAGACCGGTACGCCGACATCATCGACGCAGCCCGCGGAGCCGGCGCCCGCGTCCACCTCGCGGACGGTGACGTGCTCGCCGAGGTCTCGCAGACCGTCACCCCGCAGGGGCTGATCGGAGTCTGCCGGTTCCTCGACTCGCCCTTCGAGGACATCCTCGCCGCGAAGCCCACCCTGGTCGCCGTCCTCGCCCACGTACGCGACCCCGGCAACGCCGGCACGGTGCTGCGCTGCGCGGACGCCGCCGGCGCGGACGCGGTGGTGCTCACCGACGCCTCCGTGGACCTCTACAACCCCAAGTCCGTCCGTGCCTCCGTCGGCTCCCTCTTCCATCTGCCGGTGGCCGTCGGGGTGCCCGTGGAGCAGGCCGTGCAAGGGCTCCGGGACGCCGGGGTGCGCATCCTGGCGGCCGACGGCGCGGGCGACGACCTCGACGACGAGCTCGACGCGGGCACCATGGGCGGGCCCACCGCCTGGGTGTTCGGCAACGAGGCGTGGGGCCTCCCCGAGGAGACCCGCGCCCTGGCCGACGCCGTGGTCCGGGTCCCGATCCACGGAAAGGCCGAAAGCCTCAACCTCGCCACCGCCGCCGCCGTCTGCCTCTACGCCTCCGCACGGGCCCAGCGCCCGCGGCGGGCACGCTGACCCCGGCCCGTCCCCACCGATCGATACGCGTCACTCCCCGCCGGGCCCGCCCCCAAGGGTGTCGCCCGCCCGCCAAGCCCTAGTAGGGTGACGAACTCGGGGGCCCACTGCACCGGTTCGAGAGGTGGGGTACGGGAGGATGGCTGTCGGCATGAGCAGGCCGCGAGCGACACACACGGCCGCCGTGCGCGCCCTCTCCGACGGGGCCGGCGAAAGCCAGGCCGTCGGGGCCCTCGCGACGGGCATCGACCCGGACGATCTGCCGGACGGGCTCGTCGTCGCCGACGAGACAGGCACGGTCGTCTGCTTCAACGCGGCCGCGGCCCGGATCACCGCCACCCCCGTGGCCGAGGCGCTCGGCCACCCCCTTGACCAGGCACTGCCCCTCGAAGACCTCAAGGGACGCCGCTGGTGGGCCCTGACCGACCCGTACGGCGGCCTCGCCACCCGGGTCGGCCAGCCCGAGCGGAATCTGCTGCTTCCCGGTGGCCGGGAGGTCCTGGTCTCCGCCCGGTACGTCCGAGAGACCCCGACCGGCCCGGTCCGCCGGCTCGTCGTGTCGCTGCGCGGCACCGAGGCGCGCCGGCGCACCGAGCTCAGTCACGCCGAGCTGATCGCCACCGTCGCCCATGAGCTGCGCTCCCCGCTGACCTCGGTCAAGGGGTTCACCGCCACGCTGCTGGCCAAGTGGGAGCGGTTCACCGACGACCAGAAGCGGCTGATGCTGGAGACCGTCGACGCCGATGCCAACCGGGTCACCCGGCTCATCGCCGAGCTGCTCGACATCTCCCGTATCGACTCCGGCCGGCTCGAGCTGCGCCGCCAGCCCGTCGACATCGCCGCGGCCGTAGAACGCCACATCCAGGCGCACACGGCGAACGGCCAGGCGCCCGACCGCTTCCTCGTCCACACCCGGCAGCCGCTGCCCGCGCTCTGGGCGGACCCCGACAAGGTCGACCAGGTCCTGGGCAACCTGCTGGAAAACGCGGTGCGGCACGGCGAGGGAACCGTCACTATCGATATCGCCCCCGCATCCGCACCGGGCCAGGACGACGAGAGTGGAACGGCGGTCACCGTGAGCGACGAAGGGCCCGGCATCCCCGAGGAGTCGATGGCCCGCGTCTTCACCCGCTTCTGGCGGGGGAGCAAGCGCGGCGGGACCGGCCTGGGCCTGTACATCGTCAAGGGCATCGTCGAGGCGCACGGCGGGACGATCACCGTCGCCCGGGCACCCGGCGGCGGCGCCCAGTTCCGATTTCTCCTGCCCGTGAGCATGCCGGCCTACATGAAATAAGGGGTTTCGCGCAGCGAATCGGACGGGGCGGCGGTGGGCGACGGGAGGGCCTGGGCGGCCCACGGGCTTCTTCGCCTCCCGGCGGCCCGTAGACTCGACTTTTGGCACCTTTGCGTCCTCAGTCGTCGAGCCAGGTCGCCACCAGCCAATCGGAAGCACGGGAAGAGATGTCGGCACCGAACAAGTCGTACGACCCAGTCGAGGTCGAGGCACTGAAACCGGAAGAGATCGAGCGCATGCGGGACGAGGCGTTCGCCGCCTTCGCCGCCGCGGGCGACCTCGACGCGCTCGCCCAGGCGAAGACCGCGCACACCGGTGGTACCTCGCCCCTGTCGCTCGCCAACCGCGAGATCGGCGCCCTGCCGCCGCAGGCCAAGGCCGAGGCGGGCAAGCGCGTGGGCCAGGCCCGCGGCGCCGTCTCCAAGGCGCTGGCAGCCCGCCAGGCCGAGCTGGAGGCCGAGCGTGACGCCCGGGTGCTGGTCGAGGAGGCGGTGGACGTCACCCTGCCCTACGACCGCACCCCGGCCGGTGCGCGCCACCCCCTGACGACCATCATGGAGCGCGTCGCCGACGTCTTCGTCGCCATGGGCTACGAGATCGCCGAGGGCCCCGAGGTCGAGGCGGAGTGGTTCAACTTCGACGCCCTGAACTTCGTGCCCGACCACCCGGCGCGGCAGATGCAGGACACCTTCTTCGTGCAGGGCGCCGACGGCGCCAAGGGCGACGAGTCCGGTGTCGTGCTGCGGACGCACACCTCACCCGTGCAGGCCCGTTCGCTGCTCAGCCGTAAGCCCCCCGTCTACGTGGTCTGCCCCGGCCGGGTCTACCGCACCGACGAGCTCGACGCCACGCACACCCCGGTCTTCCACCAGATCGAGCTGCTCGCCGTCGACGAGGGCCTCACCATGGCCGACCTCAAGGGCACCCTGGACCACATGGTCCAGGCGCTCTTCGGCCCGGACATGAAGACCCGGCTGCGGCCGAACTTCTTCCCGTTCACCGAGCCGTCCGCCGAGATGGACATGGTCTGCTACGTCTGCCGCGGCGAGTCCGTCGGCAACCCGGACCGCCCCTGCCGCACCTGCGGCAGCGAGGGCTGGATCGAGCTCGGCGGCTGCGGCATGGTCAACCCCAAGGTGCTCGTCGCCTGTGGCGTCGACCCCGAGAAGTACAGCGGATTCGCCTTCGGGTTCGGCATCGAGCGGATGCTGATGTTCCGCCACAACGTCGAGGACATGCGAGACATGGTCGAGGGCGACGTCCGGTTCACCCGGCCGTTCGGGATGGAGATCTGATGCGCGTCCCGCTTTCCTGGCTGCGGGAATACGTCGACCTGCCGGCGACGGAGACCGGCCGTGACGTACAGGCCAAGCTCGTCTCCGTCGGCCTCGAGGTCGAGACCGTCGAGCAGACCGGCGCCGGCCTCAAGGGCCCGCTGGTCGTCGGACAGGTCCTGACCATCGAGGAGCTGGAGGGCTTCAAGAAGCCCATCCGTTTCTGCACCGTCGACGTCGGCACCGCCAACGGCACCGGCGAGCCGCAGGAGATCGTCTGCGGCGCCCGCAACTTCTCCGTCGGCGACAAGGTCGTCGTGGTCCTCCCGGGCGCCGTCCTGCCCGGTGACTTCGCCATCGCCGCGCGCAAGACGTACGGCAAGACCTCGCACGGCATGATCTGCTCCACCGACGAGCTCGGCATGGGCGACGACGGCACGCACGGCATCATCGTGCTGCCGCCGGAGTTCGAGCCCGGCACCGACGCGATCGAGCTCCTCGAGCTCGTCGACGAGGTCCTGGACATCGCCGTCACGCCGGACCGGGGCTACTGCCTCTCGATGCGCGGCGTCGCCCGCGAGACCGCCATCGCGTACGGGCTGCCGCTGCGCGACCCCGCGCTCCTGGACGTGCCCCCGCCCAACGCGCACGGCTACCCGGTGAAGGTCTCCGACCCGTTCGGATGCAGCAACTTCACCGCGCGTACGGTCACCGGCCTGCGGCCCGAGGCGCGCTCCCCGATCTGGATGCAGCGCAGGCTGCAGAAGGCCGGCATGCGCACCGTCTCGCTGGCCGTCGACATCACCAACTACGTGATGCTGGAGCTCGGCCAGCCGCTGCACGCCTACGACCGCACCCGTGTCGCGGGGACGATCGGGGTGCGCCGTGCCCAGCAGGGCGAGAAGCTCACCACGCTCGACGGTGCCAAGCGTGTCCTGGACGCCCAGGACCTGGTCATCACCGACGACCGCGGGCCGATCGGCCTCGCGGGCGTCATGGGCGGTGCCGACACGGAGATCGCCGACCACGCCGAGGACTCCGGGACCACCGAGGTCGTCATCGAGGCGGCTCACTTCGACGCGATCGCCATCGCCCGGACCGCGCGCCGCCACAAGCTGAGCTCCGAGGCGTCCAAGCGCTTCGAGCGCGGTGTCGACCCGCAGGCCGCCGCCGCTGCCGCGCAGCGCACGGTCGACCTGCTGGTCCTCCTCGCGGGCGGCACGGCCGAGGCCGGCGTCACGGAGATCACCGCCCCGTCCGCACCCCGCACCATCGCCATGCCGGCGAACCACCCCGACCGGGTGGCCGGAGTGGAGTACGGCCGCGAGACCGTCGTACGCCGTCTCCAGCAGGTCGGCTGCGACGTCTACGGCCAGGACGAGCTGATCGTCACGGTGCCGTCCTGGCGCCCCGACCTCGCCGAGCCGAACGACCTGGCCGAAGAGGTCATCCGGCTGGAGGGGTACGAGAACCTCCCCTCGACCCTGCCGACCCCGCCCTCCGGACGCGGGCTCACCGACCGCCAGCGGCTGCACCGCCGCGTCGGCCGTGCCCTCGCGGGCGCCGGTTACGTCGAGGCGCTGAGCTACCCGTTCATCGGCGACGCCGTCCTCGACCAGCTCGGCCTGGAGAAGGACGACGCCCGCCGCCGTACGGTCACCCTCGTCAATCCGCTCTCCGACGAGGAGCCCGCGCTGCGCACGACGCTGCTGCCGGGCCTGCTCGGCGCCCTGCGGCGCAACGACGGCCGGGGCAGCCACGACCTGGCGCTCTTCGAGACCGGTCTGGTCTTCAGGCCGACCGGCGAGGAGACCAAGGCCGTCCGGCTGCCCGTCGACCGCCGTCCCACGGACGAGGAGATCGCCGGACTGGACGCGGCGCTCCCGCGTCAGCCTCGCCGGGCCGCCGTCGTCCTCGCGGGCGCCCGCGAGCAGGCCGGCTGGTGGGGCAGGGGCCGCCCCGCCGACTGGGCGGACTCCGTCGAGGCGGCGCGCACCATCGCCCGTGAGGCGGGCGTCGAGGTGACGGTCCGCGCCGACCGGCACGCACCGTGGCACCCCGGCCGCTGCGCCGCGCTGTACGTCACGGTCGACGGCGAGGAGACCCTCTTCGGACACGCGGGCGAGCTGCACCCGCGCGTCATCAAGGAGCTCCACCTGCCCGAGCGGACCTGCGCCATGGAGGTCGAGCTCGACGTCCTGGAGCAGGCGGTCGACGGCACGCTCCAGGCGCCCCGGATCTCCACCTTCCCGGTGGCGACCCAGGACGTCGCGCTCGTCGTCGCCTCGGACGTGCCCGCAGACGCGGTGGAGAAGGCCCTGCGCGAAGGCGCCGGCGGTCTGCTCGAATCGCTGCGGCTCTTCGACGTCTTCACCGGCGAGCAGATCGGTGAGGGCAACAAGTCCCTGGCGTACGCGCTGCGGTTCCGTGCCCCGGACCGCACGCTGACCGTGGAGGAGGCCACCGCGGCCCGCGACACCGCGGTCGCGCTGGCCGCCGAGCGCACCGGCGCGGTACTGCGCGGCGCGTAGGGCGTAACGGAGTCGAGAAGGGGCGTATCCGGCCACCGGATACGCCCCTTCTGTTCTCGCGGGGCGGCCCTGGGGCCGCACACGGGCCTCCTGTCATCGGGGCAGTGGGCTGTGCGGTCCGGCGCCGCCCGCCCTGCCACGGAGTGTCGGGCAGGCCGGCAGGACGAACGGCGCGGGGGCGGGTCGTCGAACTGTTACGAGGGGGAGCCGACGACCCGGCCGCCTCTTGCGAGGAGCTCATTCAACCGAGCGGCGCCCCGGCGCGGCAGAGCGCACAGGAGGACGGTTCGGGCATTCCGTTCACACCCCGTGTGAATCGTGCTCCACTAGGCTCATCGCGACGCGCACATGGGGGGGCGATGGAGCCCAATGTCCTGCTCGAATCCCTGATCGGCGAGGCGGGTGTGTCCCGCGCCGGGCTCGCCGGTCACGTCAACCAGGCCGGCCGCGCCCGCGGGCTGTGCCTGCGGTACGAGCACACGGCGGTCGCCCGCTGGCTCAGGGGCCAGCGCCCGCGCGGGCAGGTCCCCGACCTGATCTGCGAGGTGCTGGCCGGCCGGCTGGGCCGTCCCGTCACGCTCGACGACATCGGCATGGGGATCTCCGGTGTCCACACGGCGGCCCGGAGCGCGGGCCTGTGCGGGTTCGTCGAGCACGCGACGGCCCTGTGGCGCTCGGACGAACAGCAGCGTCCCCACCTCGCCACCGCCCCCGCCGTCACGGGCACGACAGCCGTGATGCCGGTCTGGGAGTGGGAGAACCCGCCCGAGGACACCGACGTCTCACGCCCCGGGCCGTCCCGCGTGAGCATGGCGGACATAGAGACGCTGCGCGCGGCCCGGGCGCACTACGAACAGATGTACAGAAAGGCGGGGGGCATCGCGACCAGGCCCCGCATCGTCGGCTTCCTCAACGCCGAGACCGCGCCGCTGCTGCGCGGCGGGTACAGCGACGCCATGGGCCGCCGCCTCCACCGGGCGACCGCCGGACTGGTGGCCGTCGCCGGTATCTGCGCCTACGACTCCGACGCCCACGGTCTCGCCCAGCGCTACTTCCACCAGGCGCTCCGCCTGGCCAAGGCCAGCGGGGACCGGGGGCTCGGCGGCTATGTGATCGCGCTGCTCGTCAACCAGTCGCTGCACCTCGCCGAATTCCGCCGGTCCGTGGCCTTCGCCGAGGCCGCACTGCGCGCGGCGGGCCCGCACATCACGCCCGCGCTCGCCACCGATCTGCACGCGATGCAGGCCAAGGCCTACGCCCAGCTCGGCGACCACCGCAGCGCCCTGGAGTGCATCGGCCGCGCCGAGGCCGAGGCCGTCCGCATCCGGAGCGGGGGCGAGCCGGACGAGACCGGATATGTCCAGCCGGGTCTCGTCAACGTCCAGGTGGCGGAGGCGCTGCTGTGTCTGGGGGACCTCCCCGGTGCCCGGGAGCACGCGGCCGTCGCGGTACGCTCCCCGGCGCACGACCGGGGGACCGTGCACCGGCTCGCCATGCTGACACATCTCGAACTGCTCCAGGGCGAGGCGGACAAGGCGGCCCGCACCGCCTCGGAAATGGCCGAACGCGCTCGGGGTACGGAGTCCCAGCGGCTCCGGGACCGGCTCCGCTCCGTACGGGAACATCTGGCCGCGAGCGGCAGCGCCGACGCCGCGGCGGCGGCCGGCCTCATCGACGGGGCGCTGCGCGTGCCTCTGTGAGCCTCGTCGGGGGAGCGTCCGCGCGTTCCCCTGCGGGGCGGACCCTGCTCCGATATTGCCATCGACCAGTCGGAAGGTGGCAGAACTGTGCAGTGGACGAACTTGAATGAACGAACTGTGTACGAGAACCGCTGGTTCCGGGTCAATCTGGCGGATGTCGTCCTCCCCGACGGCCGCCATCTCGACCACTTCCTCATCCGCCTCAGGCCCGTGGCCGCGGCGACCGTCGTCAACGAGGCCAACGAGGTCCTGCTCCTGTGGCGGCACCGGTTCATCACCGACAGCTGGGGCTGGGAGCTCGCCGCGGGTGTGGTCGAGGACGGCGAGGACATCGCCGCCGCGGCGGCGCGCGAGATGGAGGAGGAGACCGGATGGCGCCCCGGCGAGCTGCGACCGCTGATGACCGTGGAACCGGCCAACGGCCTCGTCGACGCCCGGCACCACCTCTTCTGGTCCCGGGAGGCGACGTACACCGGCCATCCGGCGGACGCCTTCGAGTCCTCGCGCCGTGAGTGGGTCCCGCTCAAGCTTGTGCCGGACATGGTCGCGCGTGGAGAGATACCGGCGGCCAACATGGCGGCCGGACTGCTGATGCTCCATCACATGCGGCTGGGCTGACGCCCCACGACGGAGCGGCGGGTGGTCCGGAAGGGCCGACGGGGGCGACCGCCGCTCCCACGCGTACGGTTCACCCGTAGGGCCGGAAACCCGGCCGGAGTGCCTCCGAGGCCGCACGAGTACCTCTCGACAGTCGTCCGGTACCGGACGGAGTGCCGTACGGCGGAACGACGCATCCTCTGATCGGGGCGTTCGCCGGCGCTACGAAGCCGCCGGCCGAGGTATCCGCCCAGCTCGGGAACGACTGGTGGAGAAGACGGCCTCGTCCTCCTCGCCGCCCAGGCCCGCCGCGGCGGAGGCCGGCACGCCGAGCTCCGGCAACCCGTCGCACGCTGCCCAGCAGACCGCCCCGAGCGTGGCGATCCGTCATGTACGGGATGTACGGGCAGCCGAAGCCCGCGACCCGCATCCCCGCCACAAGCATCAGCCGGAATCGGACATCAACTCACGGGCCTTCGAAGCACCCCAGGACGGTCACCTGGTCGAAGCGCCGCGCCTCCGCGTCCTTCCTCGCGATCGTCCAGAAGACGTCACCGCCGATGTGGAGGCCGCCGAAGTCCAGGACGCCGCCGTACCACTGAGCGAGAAGCGCCCAGTCGTCGGAACGAGGCCGTGCCCATGGGCTGGCCCGCCTGCCCTCCGGCTTGCCTGCCGCCTGGGCCGCCATGGCGGCGGACGCGGTGATGGGGTCGTCCTCGCCGTAGGAGTCCCTGGAGTATCCGTCGATCTGCAGGTGAGTCTCGTCGCGATGCTGCCTGTCCTCGTACAGCACGTCTGACCAGGCCCGGCGCAGTTCCTTGGCATGCGGATGCTCGACGGGGTCGATGAGCACCTCGTTGTCCGGCAGGGAGAGGTCGTACTTCAGCCGTAGCTCTGCACGGTCATAACCGTCGCCCCCAGGACGTTCCTCGAGAGGCGTGCCGGCGGGGACGTACATCACCCGGCCGGAAGCGTCGAGGTCGTCGGGATGGAGCCGGGCGAAGAAGAGGAGCCGGCCGTCGGGGGGCAGTACCAGAGTCGTCGCGTCGTCGGGCAGCGCGGCGAGGTCCAGCATCGCTATCAGGTTCAGCCCTGCCGGGAGTTGGGGAGTGCCGGCGGGAAGCAGATCGGGCCCGCCGAAGTGGCCCACGACCGGCCCCTCCACGGTGGACGCCAGGGTGGCGCAGGGGCGGGCGGCCTCGAGCCACCTCTCCACCTCGGCGGACGGGACGCCGCCCGCGAGTGCCTTCTCGCGGAACCGGTTCGCCTTGTCGAGCATCTCGGGTTTCATGCGGTGAACATAGTGGCGGGTACTGACACGTGGGCGCTCCGGCGCGGTGCCGGGCCGGCAGTGGGAGACGAGACCCTTCGGGCCGTACACGGCCCTGACCGCAAGTAACGCCCCCCGGCGGTCAGTCGTACGGGTAGAAGCCCGAGCCCGTCCTCCGGCGAGCCGGCCCGCGTCCACCATGCGCTGGAGCAGCGGGGGAACGGCGTACGGGAGCTCCTTGTACTCCGCCTACAACTAGTCGGCCGACTACTGCAGGCTGCGACCCTGGCGCCTCGTCCGCCGTCCCGGACTGGGAGCAACTGGCGGCGACCGCCCTGCCGCTGTACGCCCGCGGGTTGGGCAGCATCGGCACACCCGGCCGCAGCTCGACTTCGAACCCGTCCGCAAGCGCACGAGTCCGAGCACGAGCGCTCGCTGGGCCGGTTCCACATCGGCAGCCGGGAGGGGCAAGATGGTTCGCCGCCGGAAGACAGCGGACGTGGCGGATCGGTGCAGGTGCACGCCCCCTGATGACAAGGGTCTGAGAGCACCGGGCCGGACGGCCGTCCGGCCTGGCGAGGGGCCTCACGTCGCTCTCCGACGCGACAGCAACTCGCCGTCGCCGGAGAGCTGCTCGGCCAGGACGGCCCTGCGCGCCTGGATCTTGCCCTGGGTGGCGGCGATGGCGGCTCCGATGAGCAGCACCACCGCGCCCGTGCCCTGCAGCCAACCGAAGGACTCGCCCAGGAGCAGGGTGGAGCACAGCGTGTTGACCACGGGAACGGTGAACATCATCAAGGAGGCGTTGGCCGGTCCCACCGCGCCGACCCCGCGGTAGTACAGAAGGTTCGCGACGGCTGCGGCGCCGACGGCGAGATACACGGTGTTCAGCCACACTCCGGCAGGCAGCGTGCTCCACTCGACGTCCGCCAGGTCCGGGGCGGCGAGCAGAGACAGCAGAAAGGCGCCCGCACACGTGGCGTACGTCGTGGCCCGCAGCGGATCGACGCCGGCCAGGACCCGGGGCCCCAGGAGGGTGTAGCCGGCCCAGCACACGGCGCTGAGCAGGAACAGTACATCTCCCCACAGCCTGGACGAGCCGCCTTCCGTGCTGCCGCCGATGCCGATGAAGAAGATGACGGCACCGACCAGACCGACGACGAGACCGGCCACCCGGGCGGCGCCCGCCCGCTCCTTACCGGCGAGCAGCAGGGCGGCACTGGTCAGGATGGGGCTCATGACGGGCACGAGGATGCCGGCGTCGAGGGAAGGAGCCAGGGACAGACCCCAGAAGAAGAACCCGTTGTAGGCGAAGACGCCCAGCACGCCGACGGACGCGGCGCGCCACCCGTCGCGGGCCGACACCGCCGAGCTGCGGTCACCGAACAGCAGAACGGCGATGAGCAGCGCCACCGCGCCACCGCCGAAGCGCAGGACCGCTCCCACCGCGGGCGGCACATGGTCGACCACCGACTTGGAGCTGGAGAAGGCACTGCCCCACAGCACCATGGTCACCAACAGGTGCAGATAGGGATTGCTCAGGCTGGTCTTTGCTCTCATGCCCTGATCCAACCGGCAGGGCAGTAGGCCGGCTTGAACGCTGGTGCGGCACCATGGGGCCATGGGGACGACGAACGGCGCAGCAGGTGGCCCGCCGAGCAGCTGGGCCCGTTACTGGCGCGACCGCTCCCGCCCGCTGGAGGCCATGCACGCGCACTTCTTCGAACACGTCTACACCCCGCACAGCCACGACACCTACTCGTTCGGCATCACGGAGGTGGGCGCCCAGACGTTCCGCTGCCGCGGGGCGGACCACACCAGCGGGGCCGGCATGATCATGGCCTTCAACCCCGACGATGTCCACGACGGCCGCGCGGCGGCCGACCTGGGCTACCAGTACCGCATCGTGCATATCGGCCCTTCGGTGGTGGGCGGGATACTCGCCGACGCCACAGACCGGCCCACCGGCGCCCTGCCGCTGTTCATGCAGCCTGTCCTGTTCGATCCGGTACTGAGCGGCACGCTGTCCAGACTGCACGGCGCCCTGGCCGAGCGGGCGAACCCTCTGGTCCGCGAGGAGTACCTGACCGCAACGGTTCTCGCCATGGCGACCCGCGGGTCCACGCGTGCTCCGCGGGTGCGGACCCTGGCGGGTCGGACCCGGTTCCGTGCCGCGCGCCGTGCCCGTACCCTGCTCGACGAGTCGTTTCTTGAACCGCTCGCGGCGGAGGACCTGGCCGCGGCCGCGGGCTGCAGCCGGTTTGCGCTCTACCGCGCGTTCCGCGAGGAGTACGGCATGCCCCCCAGCGCGTATCAGCGGCTGCTCCGCCTGCGCCACGCCCGCGGGCTGCTCATCAGGGGCCTGCCACCGGCGGACGCCGCCGCCTCCGTCGGCTTCTCGGACCAGGCGCATTTCAACCGCTGGTTCAAGCGCACCTACGGCGTCACGCCGGGAATCTTCAGCAGTGCCGGCCTGTAACCCGTTCTGATACAGGGCTGTTGTTCATCCGGTTTGCGCCACCCCCCGGAGTCCTGGCATGCGAGAAACGCGCAGCAGGTCTTGCCCCGGGCTTCGGCGTAGTGCGTTGGGCGTCCGGCTGGTGAGGGAACGCCGGGTTGGTGGGGGCCGGGTACGAGGCAGGAAACGAGTGCCCGTGATCATGGAGTTCTGCACGCTCTGTGATCTTGGGGTGCCCTGCCCGCTTCTGCATCCCGCCCGTCCGCCGTGTCTTCGACCAGCTCGCCCGATCCGCGTCATCCGCGCGGAGTGCGCGCTCCGGCACGGCGTCGGGTCGGCAGAAGCAGATGAGCCTGTTCGGGGCCGCACACGGTCCTGCCTCGGGGAACGTGCCCCGGCGGGCCCGGCGGCGTGAGCGCCGGGCCCGCCGGTAGGACGGTCAGTCGTACGGGTAGAAGCCCGAGCCCGTCTTGCGGCCGAGCCGGCCCGCGTCCACCATCCGCTGGAGCAGCGGGGGAGCGGCGTACAGGGGCTCCTTGTACTCCGCGTACATCGAGTCGGCGACCGAGGCCACGGTGTCCAGGCCGATCAGGTCGGCGAGCTTGAGCGGGCCCATGGGGTGGGCGCAGCCCATCTCCATGCCGTTGTCGATGTCCTCGCGGCTGGCGATGCCCGACTCGAACATCCGGATCGCCGAGAGCAGATACGGGATCAGCAGGGCGTTGACGACGAAGCCCGAGCGGTCCTGGGCGCGGATCGCGTGCTTGTCCAGCACGGTCTGCACGACGGCTTCCGCGCGCTTTATGGTCTCGTCGGACGTCGTCAGCGCGGGGATCAGCTCGACGAGCCGCTGCACGGGTGCCGGGTTGAAGAAGTGGATGCCGATGACCTGGTCGGGCCGGGAGGTCGCCACGGCCAGCTTCACCAGCGGGATGGAGGAGGTGTTCGAGGCGAGGATCGCGTCGGGCCGCGTCACCACCTGGTCGAGCACCTGGAAGATCTCCGTCTTGACCTGCTCGTTCTCCACGACTGCTTCGATCACGAGATCGCGGTCCGCGAATTCGCCGAGGTCCGTGGTGAAGCTGAGGCGGGCGAGGGTCTCGTCGCGCTCCTCCGCGGTGATCTTGCCGCGTTCGGCGGCCTTGGACAGGGAGTTGTGGAGCCGGGTACGCCCTATCTCCAGGGCCTCACCGGTGGTCTCCGCCACCTTGACCTCGAGGCCGCTACGAGCGCACACCTCCGCGATGCCCGCGCCCATCTGGCCACAGCCCACCACTCCGACGCGTGCAATGTCGGCCATAGAGTCCGTCACCTCGTGCCTTTCGCTGATCTCCGTGCGGCAGTCCCGTCCGATACCGGTGCCCGCCTCGACCCCACGACGTTACTCCGCGATCCGGCTCCGGCGAGCTGCGGGTCCTGCGGTCCGTGAGCGGGCATGATCTGTGTCACGGACTGCCGACGTGACGCACGGGAACAGAGAGACGAAAGGTATGCAGATGCCTGGTATGGGCCGGAGGTCACTGGTGATGGGAGCGATCGGCACGGTGGCCGCGCTGACGACGGCGGGTGATGCCGCCGCCGTGCGCGGACCCGGATCGCCCCGGCACGGAGGCCGGGGGCGCAGAGCGGGCCAGGGCGAGCTGCGGGGTGTGTGGATCGCCACGGTGGCCAATCTGGACTGGCCGTCGAAGCCGGGCCTGAGCGCCGCGGCCCAGGAGGCGGAGCTGATCGCCCACCTGGACCGGGCGGTCGCCCTGCGGCTGAACGCCGTCGTCCTCCAGGTCCGGCCGAGCGCCGACGCCCTGTGGCCCTCGTCGTACGAGCCGTGGGCCCAGTGCCTCACCGGTGTCCAGGGCAAGGACCCCGGCTGGGACCCGCTCGGCACGGCGGTGCGTGAGGCGCACGCCCGCGGTCTGGAGCTGCACGCGTGGTTCAACCCGTACCGGGTCGCGAACCACACGGACCCGTCACGCCTCGTCGCCTCCCACCCCGCGCGGCTGCACCCGGACTGGGTCCTGCCGTACGGCGGGAAGCTCTACTACAACCCGGGGCTGCCCGAGGTCAGGAAGTTCGTCCAGGACGCGATGCTCGACGCGGTGAGTCGCTACGCCGTCGACGCGGTGCACTGGGACGACTACTTCTACCCCTACCCGGTGGCCGGCCAGGTCTTCGACGACGACGCCGCGTACGAGCGGTACGGCGAGGACTTCGCGGACAAGGCGGCCTGGCGCCGCGACAACACCGACCGGCTGGTGCGCGAGACGTCCGAGCGGATCAAGGAGGTCAGGAGCGGCGTCCGGTTCGGGATCAGCCCCTTCGCCGTGTGGCGCAACGCCGCGACCGACCCGCTCGGCTCCGACACCGCGGCCGGCGTCCAGACGTACGACGACCTTCACGCCGACACCCGGAAGTGGGTGAAGGAGGGCTGGATCGACTACATCTGCCCGCAGATCTACTGGAACATCGGCTTCTCCGCCGCCGACTACGCGAAGCTGCTGCCGTGGTGGGCCGAGACGGTCCGCGGCACCGGCGTCGGCCTGTACGTCGGGGAGGCGCTCTACAAGGCCGGGGACCCCGCCCAGCCCGCGGCCTGGCAGGACCCCGCCGAACTCTCCCGGCACCTCGACCTCGCCGCGGACCATCCGGAGGTGGGCGGCCATGTCTACTTCTCGGCCCGGCAGGTGAAGTCCGACCCCATCGGGGCCATGGCCCGGGTGGTGGCCGACCACTACCAGGTACGGGCCCGCACGCCCCGTTGACCCGGTCGTCCCGACCCGCATGCCCCGGGGGCCCGGCCGGAACCGCCGGGCCCCCGCCCCGCACGGCCCGGACGCGTGGGCCGCGGACCACTCGTGCCCCGGCCCACGCGCGCTCCAGGGTCCTTCGTCCGGGTCAGGCCGCATCGTGGTGCGGTGCCGGACCCCGCGAGCCCAGCATGATCCGAACGAGAGGCTCTAGCGGTCCCGGTCCTCCGGGGCGGTGTGCTGGACGACGCTGTCGGGGCCCGGGGACCTGATCGATTCGTGCCCGTCCTCGAAGCGCAGGCGGTACGGGGGACTGCCCCCGTCGCCGAGCACCTCGACGATCTCTGCGACCCGGTCGTGCTGTCCCACGGTCCTGCCGTGCGTCAGCAGCCGGTCGCCCGTGTGTGCCTCCATCGGGAGTGACCTCCTCACGGGTGGCGGTCCATGTCGACAAGTCTATGTCTCCATGGGCGCGTCGGCTCTCGGGCGGGCACCGCGGCGACTTCCCGCGCGCTGCGTCACGGCGATGCAGACCAGGACGGCCACCGCCGCCACCGGGGCGGCAGCGGAGACCCGCTCGCCGAGGGCGAGGAACGACCAGACCAAGGTGAGCAGGGGCTGCGCCAGTTGCAGCTGGCTGGCGCGCGGGACCCCGATCTCAGCCATCCCCCGGTACCAGACGTACAGCCCGAAGAAGGTCGACCCGGCGGCCACCCAGACAAGCCCGATCACCCCGTGCGCCGTGAGCCGCACCGGTTCGAAGGGCAGCGCCACGGCCGCTCCGGCCACGGCGAGCGGCAGTGCGAGGACGAGGGCCCAGCCGACCACCTGCCAGCCCGCCATCGCCCCGGCCAGCCTGCCGCCCTCGGCGTACCCCGCCGCGCAGACAAGCAGCGCGCCGAACAGGTACAGATCGCTCACGGAGAGCTTTCCGCCGCTCTGCTGGACCGTGAAGGCGATCACCACCGCCGCCCCGGCCAGCGCCGCGGCCCAGAAGGCGCGCGGCGGTCGGGAGCCGGTGCGCACCGCCGAGAGGAGCGCCGTCGTCAGCGGCAGCAGCCCCACCACCACGGCCGCGTGCGAGCTCGTCGATGTCTGCAGGGCGAGCGTGGTCAGCAGGGGGAAACCCACCACCACGCCGCCCGCGACGACCGCGAGACCCGGCCAGTGGCGTCGCGCGGGCACCGGGACCCGGCCGACGAGCAGCGCGCATCCCGCGATCAGCGCCGCGAGCACGCTGCGCAGCGCGACCAGGGACCAGGGGCCGAAACTCTCCAGGCCCCACACCGTGGAGGGGAAGGTCAGCGAGAAGGCGAGGACGCCGAGACCGGCGAGTGCGACGCCGCCTCCCGGGCCGCGTCGCACCGCAGGCCGGGCGACCTCGACCGCTATCGCTGCCTGATCAGTAGTGCTACTCTCTGCTCTCATGTATGAGCGTAGCAGTGTGACTGAGCTGGTGACTTCCCTGAGAAGCGAGCTGAACCGCTACTCGCCAGGTGGGAAGCTGCCGTCCAGTCGTGCACTCGTCGACCGCTTCAAGGTCAGTCCGGTGACCGTCTCCCGGGCCGTCGCGCAACTGGCCGCCGAAGGTCTGGTCGTCACCCGCCCCGGGGCCGGAGCCTTCCGCGCCGAGGTCCGGACCCCCGCCCCCGCCCCGGGCGACACCTCCTGGCAGGAGGTGTCGCTCAGCGGAAGCGGCGGGCCCGAGGTCGTACCGCGCACCGTGGACGCCTCGGGCGTCCTCGTCACGCTGGCCGAACCCCCGTCCGGCGTCATCGAGTTCAACGGGGGCTACCTCCACCCCGGCCTCCAGCCCGAGCGGGCACTCGCCGCCGCCCTGGCCCGGGCCGGCCGCCGGCCCGGCGCGTGGGGCCGGCCGCCCACCTGCGGACTGCCCGAGCTGCGCGCCTGGTTCGCCCGCGAGATCGGCTCCACGCTCACCGGAGCCGACATCCTGATCACGGCAGGAGGGCAGAGCGCCCTGGCCACCGCGCTGCGGGCGCTCGCCCCGCCCGGCGCGCCCGTCCTCGTCGAATCGCCCACCTACCCGGGCATGCTGGCCGCCGCCCGCGCGACCGGTCTGCGACCGGTGCCCGTGCCCATGGACGCCGACGGGGTCCGGCCCGATCTGCTGGAAGCCGCCTTCCGTGCCACCGGGTCCAAGGTCTTCGTCTGCCAGCCGCTCTTCCACAACCCGACGGGCGTGATCCTCGCCCCCGAGCGGCGTGAGCGCGTCGTGCGCGCCGCCCGGCAGGCGGGCGCCTTCGTCGTCGAGGACGACTTCGCCCGCCGCCTCGTCCACCACGACGCGGGCCCGCTGCCCGAGCCGCTGGCCGCCGACGACCCGGACGGCGTCGTGATCCATGTGCGCTCCCTCACCAAGATCACGTCGCCCAGTCTCCGCGTGGGGGCGCTCGCCGCACGCGGCCCCGTCCGGGAACGGCTGCGCGCGATCCAGGTCGTCGACAGCTTCTTCGTGCCGCGCCCGCTCCAGGAGGCCGCGCTCGAACTCGTGGGCTCGCCGGCCTGGGAACGCCATCTGCGTACCGTGGCCGCCGAACTCGGCAGCCGCCGCACCGCGATGACCGCCGCCGTACGCGGCACGCTGCCCGAACTCACCCTGGCGCACGTGCCGTCGGGCGGCGGCAGCATCTGGCTCCGGCTCCCCGGGCCGGGCGCCGAGGAGCCCGCCCTGGTCTCCGCCGCGCTGCGGGCCGGCGTCGCCGTCGCGCCCGGTCGCCCCTACCACTGCGCCGAACCGCCCGCCGGCCACATCAGGCTGAGTTTCGCGGCCGTCTCGGGACCCGCCGAGATCACCGAGGGGGTGCGCAGGCTGCGTACGGCCGCCGACGAGCTGCGGACGGCGGGCGATAACCTCCCGGCATGAATGACCAGGACGGCGCGGAGCGCCACGAGATCTCCGACGACCCCACGCGGCTGGACGCGGCCCGCATCCACCACTGGCTGTCCACGGACGCCTACTGGGCCCTGGGGCGTACCCGTGAACAGCAGGACCGGGCGATAGCGGGCTCACTCAACTTCGGTGCCTACGACACGGATACGGGCGAACAGATCGCCTACGCGCGCGTGGTCACCGACCGCGCCTCCTTCGCGTGGCTCTGCGACGTGTACGTCGACCCCGCGGCCCGCGGCCACGGTCTCGGCACCCGGCTCGTCACCGCCGTCCGGGACGAGCTGGCGCCGCTGGGTGTGCGCAGGTTCCTCCTCGCCACCAAGGACGCCCACGGGGTGTACGCGAAACTCGGCTTCACCCCGCTCGCCGAACCGGACATGTGGATGTGCCTCCAGACGGGCTGAGGCACGGACGTCCGCCCGGCGCCGCACCGCCCTCTTGACCGACGCGGCGCCGGGCCCCACGATCTCGCGCATGAGTGTTCGGGTGTCCCTGGTCGCCGCAGCACGCAGCTCCACCCTCCTCGCCGAGCGTTTCGACGACGACCGGCCCCTCGACCACGCCGGCTGGCGCGAGGTCCAGCTCGCCTCCCACACGCTGGTACGGCTCGGCGCCGCCGAGCTGCGCTACTGCTCACCCACCCCGCGCAGCCGAGCCACCGGCGACGCACTGGGCTTCGCCCCGCTCGTCCAGCTCGCGCTGCGCGACTGCGACATGGGCCGCTGGCGGGGGTTCACCCTGCCCGAAGTGGCGGCCCGGGAGCCGGCCGGCGTCGATGCCTGGCTGGCCGACCCGCGCTCCGCCCCGCACGGCGGGGAATCCCTGCTGGGCTTCATCACCAGGGTGGGAAGCTGGCTCGACACCCGCCCGGTCCAGGAAGGAGCCGTCGTCGCCGTCGCCGAACCCGCCGTGATCCGCGCGGCCCTGGTGTACGCCCTCAAGGCCCCGCCGTCGACGTACTGGAACGTCGACGTCCGGCCGCTCTCCACCGTCACGATCACGGGGCTGCCCGGCCGCTGGAGCCTCAGCTTCGAAGCCCTTTCACGCTGACCGGATCACCCGGTCGAAGGAACGGCGCGTACAGCACCTTCCCGCCGGTCCGACCGGTCGGTATGGTGCGGGTCCTGGACCGGACGAGGAGAGAGAGACCCGTGCCGCAGATCGAAGGCCACTGTGACAACCGGTTCACCGCGGTGCGCGACGCGTTCGCGGCGAACTTCTCCGAGCGTGACGAGCTGGGCGCGGCGGTCACCGTCCTGCTCGACGGCCACCGGGTGGTGGACCTCTGGGGCGGCTGGGCCGACGGGGAAAGGACCCGCCGGTGGGAGCGGGACACCGTGGTCAACGTCTGGTCCACGACGAAGGGCCCGACCGCGCTCTGCGCCCATGTCCTCGCCGACCGCGGTCTCCTGGACCTGGACGCCCCGGTGGCCAGGTACTGGCCCGAATTCGCCGCCGCGGGCAAGGAGTCCGTGCGCGTACGCCACCTCCTCTCGCACCGCTCCGGGGTCGCCGGACTGCGCGACCCGCACACCCTGGCCGAGCTCTACGACTGGGAGCTGACGACGGCCCGCCTCGCGGCCACCGAGCCCTGGTGGGAACCGGGCACCCGCTCCGGCTACCACGCGATCTCGTACGGATTCCTCGTCGGCGAGGTCGTCCGCCGGATCACCGGGCTGCTGCCCGGGGAGTTCCTGCGGAAGGAGATCACCGGCCCGCTCTCCATCGACTTCGGCGTCGGCCTCCCGGAGAAGGACGCCGGCCGGGTCGCGGAACTCGTCCAGCCGAAGACCGTCGCCCGTGAACAGGCCGCCCTGTTCGCCACGATGGAGCCGCTCGCCATCGCCTCCCTCCTCAACCCCGGCACGGGCATCGTCGCCGCCAACACCCCCGAGTGGCGCGCCGCCGAGATCCCCGCCGCCAACGGCCACGGCACCGCCCGCGCCGTCGCCTCCCTCTACGGAATCCTCGCCGGGCGGGGAAGCCTCGACGGCCGGCGGATCCTCTCCGAGGAGGCGGCCGAGCGGGTCCGCGAGGGCCAGGGCGCCTGCCGGGACCTGGTGCTGGGAGCGGGCTTCGCCCACGAGACGGAGCTCGGCCTCGGCCTCTGGCTGAGCGGCCCGAACGCGTCGTACGGCCCCAACCCGCGGGCCGTCGGCCACGACGGGGCGGGCGGCTCCTGCGGTCTCGCCGACCCCGAGGCCGGGATCGCGCTCGGTTACGTCATGAACCGCATGGGCCCCCACATCGCCGACGACCCGCGCAAGACGGCGCTGATCGAGGCGGTGTACGGGGCCCTGTGAGCAGGGGTCAGTAGCCTGCCGGGCGCACCAGCCCCGACTCGTACGCGAACACCGCGGCCTGGGTCCGGTCGCGCAGGCCCAGCTTCACCAGGATGCGGCTCACATGGGTCTTCACGGTCTGCTCCGCCACCACCAGGCGCACCGCGATCTCCGCGTTCGACAGGCCCTGCGCGATGAGCGACAGCACCTCCGTCTCGCGCTCCGTGAGATCGCCGACGCGCTCCCTGCCGGGAGGGCGCGGGCCGGCGCTCACCCGGGAGAACTCGGCGATCAGACGCTTGGTGATGTTCGGCGCGAGCAGGGCGTCACCGGCCGCCACCACCCGCACCGCCTGGGCGAGTTCGTCGGCCGAGGCGTCCTTGAGGAGGAACCCGGAGGCGCCGGCGCGCAGCGCCTCGTACACGTACTCGTCGAGATCGAAGGTGGTCAGGACGAGGACTTTGGGGGTCGCGCCGGGCGTCCCGGTGATGCGGCGGGTCGCGTCGATGCCACCGAGGCGGGGCATCCGTATGTCCATCAGCACGACGTCGGGGGTGAGCCCGGCCGTCTTCTCCACCGCGTCCAGGCCGTCCACCGCCTGGCCGACGACCTCGATGCCGGGCTCGGCGTTCAGCAGCACCGTGAAGCCCTGCCTGACCATCATCTGGTCGTCGGCGATCAGCACGCGGATGGTCATGCGGGGTCCTCCAGGGGAAGCGTCGCCAGTACCTCGTAACCCCCGCCGGGGGCGCGGCCGTGGGTGAGTTCGCCGCCCAGCATCGCGGCGCGTTCGCGCATGCCGAGCAGTCCGTGTCCGACGCCTTCCGCCGGCCTGCCGGGGGATGCGGGGGCGGTGTTGGTCACCCGGACCGTGACGGCGGCGGAATGGTAGCCGACCTCCACCCGGGCCCGCGCCCCGGGAGCGTGCCGCAGCACGTTGCTCAGCGCCTCCTGCACGATGCGGAAGGCCGACAGCTCGACCCCCGGCGGGAGCGGCCGGCGCCTGCCGCTGGTCTCCGTCACGACGGTGGCGCCCGCGCTCCGGACCTTGCCGATCAGTTCGTCCAAGCGGTCCAGGGTGGGCTGCGGGGCGTGCCGCAGCCCGTCCGCCACCGCGTCCTCCGAGCGCAGCACCCCGAGCACCCGGCGCAGCTCGGCCAGCGCCTCGACGGCGTTCTCACGTATGCCGGCGAGGTTCTCCCTGAGCTCGTCCGACGGGTTCTCGACCAGATGCGGGGCGACCTGTGCCTGGATGGAGATCACGGACATGTGATGGGCGACCACGTCGTGCAACTCTCGCGCGATCCTGTTGCGTTCCTCCAGGAGGGTGCGCCGGGACCGCTCCTCCTCCGTCAGCTCGGACTGCTCGACCAGCTCCGTGCGGGCCACCCGCAGGGCGCGCAGCGCGGCGGCGATCACCACGGCCGTGACGACGGTCAGCGCGCCGACGTCCAGGGAGTAGTTGTGGGCCTGGGTGGTGAAGGAACTGCTCGCCAGCCCGGTCAGAAGAGTCAGCGCGAGCGCGAGGACCGCCCGGCGCGGATGGACCCGCAGCGTCAGCAGGAACAGTGCCCCGCTCTGCAGAGCGATCTCAGGACCGGTCCACGGAAACAGCTCGCCCGGCGTCATCACGGGCTCCGCGATCCGCACGCTGACGACCATGAGTACCAGCGACGCCCACCAGGCGTACAGGGGCCGCCACATACCGGCGACCAGTGCCAGCGACTGGAGCACCACGAGCAGCACCGCGTATTCGGCGACAGCCGCACCGTGCGGGATCAGGTCGGACACGTGCGCCAGCGCGAGGGCCGCAGAACCGAGCGTCAGCAGCATCCCGAACACCGGCCGCCAGACCGGCGATCCGGGCGTGCCCATGGGCGGTACGGGATCGACGGGAGTGGTCCACAGGTCCTCGCGCAGCATCCGCGGCAGCCCGCGCAGCGCCCCCCGCATCCGTGCCCCGACCCCCGTCATGGCGCTCAGCTTAGGCATGGTGCGACTCCTGGGCCCGGGCAGGGGAGCCGGACCGTACGACCGTCGAACCGCCGCCGCCCCGCTGCTCGTACGCCCCGAACGCGGACCGGCACACCAGCAGCACCGAGGCGAAGACCGGCAGCCAGCCCAGCCGGGCGAACACCCAGCCGGGCCCGTCGGGGACCGTGTGGAGACCGGGCAGCGGGCCGGCCAGGAACAGGGCGGTCGAGGTGACCACGATCAACGCGGTCTGGTGCCACAGGAACACGGTCATCGCGGACAGGTTCAGCAGAGCCACCACCGCCCACAGAGCCGGCCGTGCCAGAGCCCGACGCAGGCGCCCGAGCAGCAGCAGCGCCGCGCCGCACTGTGCGAGGCCGAAGGTGACGGCCGCGAGCGTCGGCGGGTCGAGGTTGGAGAGGGCGGAGCCCGGCACCCCGACCATGGAGGCGGGGTACCCGGCGAAGAGCACCAGCCCCGCCGTGGTCCCCGCACCGCCCACCAGCAGCACCCATCCGGTCCGGCGGTCGTTCAGCCCGCCCCGTGCCCACGCCGCCCCCAGGCAGTAGGGGACCAGCCAGCCCGCGGCCACGTTGATCCAGCCCAGGGCGGCGGGGCCGTCGAAGCCCAGCCGGAACAGGTCGACGTACAGGACGACGGTGAGCGGCCACAGCGGGTGCAGGCGCGCCACCAGCGGGGTCGCCGCGGTCAGGGCCGCGAACACCAGCAGGAACCACAGGGGAGACCAGACGAGCTTGCCGAGCGCGCGTACCGTGCCGTCGTCCACCCCTGAGGCCAGCATCACGCCGGCCGCCACCGCCCACACGCCGGTCACCACGGCGACCGGCCGGAACAGACGGGCCAGCCGGGCCCGCAGCCACCCGCCGTACGACTCGCCCCTGGTGCGTGCGGACGCGTATCCCTTCGCGGCGACCTGCCCGCCCACCAGGAAGAAGACGGCGAGCGTCTGGAACACCCAGGAGACCGGGGCGAGTTCCGGCATGTGCTGGAGCGGGCTCGCGCCGTGCACGGTGCCACTGTCCGGGACCAGTGCGGTCACCAGCCAGTGGCCGCACACCACGCCGAGGATGGCGAACGCGCGCAGGGCGTCGACCGCTCGGTCACGATCGCGGGGCGTCGCCGCGTCGGTCCGCCGCACGAGGTCACGCATGACGGCCCCCGGCCGTGCCCGCGACGATCCCGGCGATGCTGCGCAGGGAGACGGACCCGCGCTCCAGGTAGTCGCTGTGGCCGGCGTCGCCCGCGTCGAAGAGCTCGGCGCCGAACTCCGGTGACACCGGGTCCGTCCCGAACCCGACGGTGGCGAACGGCAACGGGATCTCGACGTGGGGGACCCGAGCGATCCAGTCGTCCCCGCCGAGGCCCGCCCGCACCGTCGCCCGGGTGTGCAGGGCGGCGGCGCTCCCGGCACCGGTGCCGGGACTCCCGTACAGCACGATGTCCGCGACGTCGAGCTCCGACGCGGTCCGGGCGCAGACCACGGAACCGTAGGAGTGGCAGAGGACGGAGATCCGGGCGGCAGGCCTGGCCGCACCCAACTCCCTCGCGAAGGAGCGCAGTCCGGGGGCCGCCTCATCGGCCAGGGCGGGGGTCAGGGAGGAGGGGCCCAGTGTGGTGGGCGTCCGGTAGCCGAGCCAGGCGACGACGGCCGACCCGCCGCCCAGTTCGTCCAGGAGCGCCCCGGCGCCACGCCGGAAACGCGCGTAATGATCGAGGTCGACGCCCGCACCCGGTACCAGTACGGCGATGCGCCGGGCCCGGGACAGATCCCCGAGGACCTCCGCGCTCCGGCCGCCGTCGCGCCCGTCGAACCTCAGGAAGGTGCGCCCCCGGCCCGCCATCGCGGCGAGCGCGGCGGACCGCCGCCGGTCGCCGTGGCGCGCCGCCATGTCCCTTGCCGCCCGGATCTCCTCCCGGACGGCCGCGTACCTGGCCTCCAGCACGGAGGGCCGCGCCGTGCTCAGCGGGGCCAGGGCGGCCGGGGCGGGCGCCGGAACGGCGGCGGGGCGGGCCGCGCCCGACACCGGCAGCGCCACGGACGCGGTGACGAGTGCGGCGAGCAGGGCGCGCCGGGCGCGACTGTTCCGTGGGCGGGGCGCCATGGGGAGTCCTTCCGTACCGGGTGGGTCGTTGAATCCGGTACCGAAGTTATGGACCGACCGGTGTGGCCGGCGTCCCGCTGGGGAGCGCACCTGGCGCGTAGCTCCGAAGTACTACGGGTAAGGGGTGGGCCGCCTACGGCCGGCGGCGGGGTTTTCCGCGCTTGGTGCCGCCCTTGGAGGTCTTCGCGCCCCCGGAGCCGCCCCCGGAGCCGCCTCCGGAGCCGCCCCGGGAGGTCCTGCCCGCCGCCGGCTTGCGCGCGGCGCCGCTCTTCTTCTCCGCCCGCTTGGCCTTGGGCTGCGGCGGCGTCGGCGCCCGGCCCCGCGTGCTGTTGACGGTCCGCCCCCGCACGATCCCGATGAACTCCTCCACCAGGTCGGTCGTCTTCTCCTCAGGCCACGAGAGGGCGATCCGTGACTCGGGGGCGCCCGTCAGCGGCCGGTAGGTGAGGTCCTTGCGGTGGTGCAGCCGGGCCAGCGACTGGGGGACGACCAGCAGGCCCACCCCCGCCGCCACCAGCTCCACCGCGTCCTCGGTCGTGGCGGGCCGCTCGAACGCGGGCCTGCCGGGCGGACGCTCCCAGTCGAGCGGGTCGTCGAGGGGGTGCAGCACGATCTCCTCGGCGAGATCCTCGGCCGTCATCTCCTCGACGGCCGCCGCGGCGTGGTCCTTCGGGATCACGACCACGGTCGTCTCGGTGTAGAGGGGGATCGCGCTGAGGTCCGTACGGTCGACGGGCAACCGCACGAAACCGGCGTCCGCGCCGCCGTCGCGCAGCAGAGCGGCGGCCTCGGCGGCGGACACGCCGACAAGGGTCAGCGGGGTGCCGGGCAGCCGCTCGTTCCAGATCCGCACCCACTTGGTCGGGGTCACGCCCGGGACGTAGGCGAGCCGGAACGCAGGGGGTACTTCCGAGCCTGTCACCCCGCCAGGTTACCGGCCGTGGTCGGAGGCGGCGCACATGCTCGATACCCTGGACACCATGACGTCGCACCAGACCACCCAGACTATGAAGCCCGCCACCGCGGCGAAGAAGCTGGGTGTGTACCTCGAAGCCACCCCCGCCGAGTTCCAGGAGGGCGTCGTCTCGCGCGCCGAGCTGAACGCGCTGCAGACCGACCCGCCCCAGTGGCTGCAGGAGCTGCGCCGCACCGGCCCGCACCCCCGGCCGGTGGTCGCCTCGAAGCTGGGCGTCTCCATCGCGGGCCTGGCGCGCGGCGGTGTCACCGAGCCCCTCACCACCGAGCAGATCGACGCCCTGAAGCAGGAAAGCCCCGAGTGGCTGCAGAAGGAGCGCGCCATCCAGGCCGACGTCCGCAAGGAAGCGGCCCGCATCAAGGAGCGCGACGAGGCCAGGGCCGAGCAGACCGACCGCGACTGACGTGTCCGCCGCGGACTCCCGGCTCGCCGCCGCCGTGCGCGGGCGGGACGCCGCAGCGGTGGGGGAGCTCCTGGCCGCCGGCTCCGACCCGGACGCCCTCGGCGAGGACGGCCTGCCGTTGCTCTGTGCGGCCGTCGCCTCGTACGACGTACCCGTGGCCGAAGTCCTTGTGGCAGCGGGGGCCGACCCTTACCGCAGGCTGCCGGACGGCTCCACCCCCCTGCTGCGGGCCGTCGACTGCGGCCTTGTCGCAGGGGTCACCGCGCTGCTCGACGGAACGGGTCCCGTCACGGAGGCCGCCGTACGGGCGGAACTCCTCGACCGTGCGCGGCAGTGGCACGCCACGGGAACCCTGGCGGAGCTCCGGCGCAGGACCGGGGCGCCGGGACCCGTAGTGCGGGTCCGGGTCCGGGACGCGAACGCCTTCACCGACTATGAGCAGTTCACGCTCGGGGGCGTCACGGTCCGCGAGGGCCACTCCGAGATCCTCGGTGAGCTGGAGGCACGGTTCGGTATACGTACCCCGTTCGAGGAGCTGCTCGGCCGCGCCCTGGCGTCCCCCGGCCCCGAGCACGCCGACTGGTGGGGATCGTTCATCGTCCTGTGCCGCAGGGGGGACGACGAGACCTGGGGGTCAGCGGCGGCACTTCGGAGCCACCCGGATCCGCTGCGCCGGATCTTCGCCGCCCAGCTACTCAAGGCCGTCGCCGAGACCGGGCCGTACGAGCGGCGGGCGCTGGAGATCTTCCTTCCCTGGGCGGTCGAGGAGAAGGACCCGGCGGTCCTCTGCGCCGTGCTGAACGGCCTGACCGACCACGACACCCCGGAGGCCGAAGCGGTGGGCCTCTCCTTCCTCGCGCACCCGGACCCGGATGTGCGCTGCATGGTGCCCTACACCCTCATGTTGTCGGACAGGCTCCTGACCACGCCCGTGGCGCTGGACGCGGTGCTCACGCTGGTACGGGACGAGGACGCCGATGTGCGCAGGGTGGCCGGCGCCTGGCTGTCCGAGTATCCGGACAACACCCCGGAGATCGCTGACGCCCTGGCGAGCCTGCTCGGCCACGAGGACCAGATGGCACGCGTCTGGGCCGTGCACGGGCTGGCCCAGCGCGACGACCCCCGGTGTGTGGCGGGGGAGCGCCTGGTGGGGCCCCTGGAGCGGGAGGAATGGCCGGACACCTGGATGCTGGACGGCGTCCGGCGGTACGAGGAGCGCCTGCGCGACGGGAGCGCACGGAAGCTGTGACGGCCGTCCTATTCGCCCGTGTAGAACGCGATCGTCGCCACCGTCGTCGCGGTCACGGTCTCCGGGTCCGCGCCCGAAGCGGCGAACGCGCGTCCCCACTCCTCGCCGGAGCGGGTCACGAAGCGCTTCGCCTCGGGAGAGTTCTCCCACTCCACGGCGTCCTCCGGACTGATCCCGTCACCCGTGAGGTGCCAGCCGAGCCCCAGAAGAGCCAGGTCCCAGCCGATCCCGACCGCGCCCGGCCCGTACTCGCTCCGGAACTCCTCGGGAACGACGGACACGTGCTCCAGCTCGAACACGGTCCGGCCGGAGCCCTCCGGTGCCAGGCGTACCTCGACCTCGCTGAAGGCCGGGTCGGGACCGGACAGCCAGGACACCCGCAGCCGCTCCGGGCGGGCGCATTCCAGGATCTCGCCGCCGGCGTTCCCCTCCAGCTGGTAACCCCCGCCGACGCGGAAGTCCCCGGTCACCGGCAGGAACCACCGGGCGATCCGCTCCGGCGAGGTCACCGCGTCCCAGACCTCGTCGCGGCCGGCGTCGAAGGTGCGCCGCAGCAGCACCGTGCCCGCCTCCTCCGACCCCACACGTCGTGTCCCGACCTTCCGGTGCACGCGGCCGATCTCGTCGAGGATCTCGCCCATGCCGCTCACTCCCTTTCTCGCTTCGCCACTGGTTCCCTGACCGATCATCTGCCGCATTCTCCGTCACCGCGCGTGCGGGCACCCCTCCACTCTTTGCATAAAACTGCATAGCTGCGTATAGTCATGCCATCGATGAGGAGGAATGTCCGATGGTGGTACGTGCGGCAGTGGCAGGGGCGAGTGGATACGCCGGCGGGGAACTGCTCCGTCTGCTCCTCACCCACCCACAGGTCGAGATCGGGGCCCTCACCGGCCACTCCAACGCCGGCGAGCGGCTCGGCGCACTCCAGCCGCACCTGAGGCCACTCGCGGACCGTGTTCTCCGGCCGACCACCGCGGAGGTCCTCGGCGGGCACGACGTCGTCTTCCTGGCCCTGCCCCACGGGCAGTCCGCCGCCGTGGCCGAACAGCTCGGTGACGAGGTGCTCGTGGTGGACATGGGCGCCGACTTCCGGCTCCGGAACGCCGCCGACTGGGAGAAGTTCTACGGATCGCCGCACGCCGGCACCTGGCCCTACGGCCTGCCCGAGCTGCCCGGGGTCCGGGCGGCGCTGGAAGGCACCAAGCGTATCGCCGTGCCCGGCTGCTACCCGACCGCCGTCTCCCTCGCGCTCTTCCCGGCGTACGCGGCGGGCCTCGCCGAACCCGAGGTCGTCGTCGTCGCCGCGTCCGGCACCTCCGGCGCGGGCAAGGCGGCCAAGCCGCACCTGCTCGGCTCCGAAGTCATGGGCAGCATGTCCCCGTACGGCGTCGGCGGGGTCCACCGGCACACCCCCGAGATGATCCAGAACCTCGGTGCCGCCGCCGGTGAGCCCGTCTCCGTCTCCTTCACGCCGACCCTCGCGCCCATGCCCCGCGGCATCCTCGCCACGTGCAGCGCCAGGGCGAAGCCCGGGGTCGGCGCCGAGTCGCTCCGCGCGGCGTACGAGAAGGCCTTCGCCGACGAGCCCTTCGTCGACCTGCTGCCCGAGGGGCAGTGGCCCGCGACCGCGGCCGTGTACGGATCGAACGCCGTGCAGATCCAGGTCGCCCACGACGAGGCAGCCGGACGGATCATCGTGATCAGCGCCATCGACAACCTCGCCAAGGGCACCGCCGGAGGTGCCCTGCAGAGCATGAACATCGCCCTCGGACTTCCCGAGGACACGGGTCTTTCCACGATCGGAGTCGCACCGTGAGCGTCACGGCAGCCAAGGGGTTCACGGCGGCGGGCATCGCCGCCGGGATCAAGGACAGCGGTAGTCCCGACCTGGCCCTGGTGGTCAACAACGGGCCCCGCCGCGCCGCCGCGGGCGTCTTCACCTCCAACCGCGTCAAGGCCGCACCCGTCCTCTGGTCGGAACAGGTCCTCAAGGGCGGCGAGGTGACCGCCGTCGTCCTCAACTCCGGTGGCGCCAACGCCTGTACGGGTCCTCAGGGCTTCCAGGACACCCACGCCACCGCGGAGAAGGCCGCCGAGGTGCTCGGCGGCCACAGCGCCGGGGAGATCGCGGTCGCGTCGACCGGGCTGATCGGCCTGCTCCTGCCCATGGACAAGCTGCTGCCCGGCATCGAGTCGGCCGCCGCCGCCCTGAGCGAGCACGGCGGCGAGAAGGCCGCCATCGCCATCAAGACCACGGACACGGTCCACAAGACCGCCGTCGCGGGCGGCGAGGGCTGGACCGTCGGCGGCATGGCCAAGGGCGCGGGCATGCTCGCCCCCGGCCTCGCCACCATGCTGGTCGTCCTCACCACCGACGCCGACGTCGAAGCGCCCGCGCTCGACTCCGCGCTCCGCGCCGCCACCCGCACCACCTTCGACCGGGTCGACTCCGACGGCTGCATGTCGACCAACGACACCGTGCTGCTGCTCGCCTCCGGGGCGAGCGGAATCGCCCCCGCCCAGGCCGAGTTCGAGCAGGCCGTGCAGAGCGTCTGCGCCGACCTCGCCCGGCAGCTGATCGGTGACGCCGAGGGAGCCTCCAAGGACATCAGGATCGAGGTGATCAACGCGGCCACCGAGGACGACGCCGTCGAGGTCGGCCGGTCCATCGCCCGCAACAACCTCCTCAAGTGCGCCATCCACGGCGAGGACCCCAACTGGGGCCGGGTCCTCTCCGCGATCGGCACCACGAAGGCCGCCTTCGAACCCGACCGGCTGAACGTCGCCATCAACGACGTCTGGGTCTGCAAGAACGGCAGCGTCGGCGCGGACCGCGACCTGGTCGACATGCGCTACCGGGAGGTCAGGATCACCGCGGACCTCGCGGCGGGGGACGAGTCCGCCGTCATCTGGGCCAACGACCTGACCGCCGAGTACGTCCACGAGAACAGCGCGTACAGCTCATGAGCGCCGCGAGGAAGCACACCGCGCTGCCGAAGGCGCAGATCCTCATCGAGGCACTGCCCTGGCTCACCCGGCACAACGGCAGGACCGTCGTCATCAAGTTCGGCGGCAACGCCATGATCGACGAGGAGCTGAAGGCCGCCTTCGCCCAGGACGTCGTCTTCCTGCGGCACGCCGGCCTCAAGCCCGTCGTCGTGCACGGCGGCGGCCCGCAGATCAGCGCCCAGCTCGACAAGCAGGGCCTGGTCAGCGAGTTCAAGGCCGGTCTCCGTGTCACCACGCCCGAGGCGATGGACGTGGTACGGATGGTGCTGGCCGGACAGGTCCAGCGAGAGCTCGTCGGGCTGCTCAACCAGCACGGCCCGCTGGCCGTCGGCATAACCGGCGAGGACGCCCACACGATCACCGCCACCCAGCACCGCCCGATGATCGACGGCGAGGCCGTGGACATCGGCCGGGTCGGTGAGATCACCTCCATCGACACCGGAGCGATCCAGGCGCTGCTGGACGACGGCCGTATCCCGGTCATCTCCTCCATCGCCCGCTCCGCCGAGGACAACCACGTCTACAACGTCAACGCCGACACCGCGGCCGCCGCACTGGCCGCCGCACTGAACGCCGAGACGCTGATGGTCCTCACCGACGTCGAGGGCCTCTACGAGGACTGGCCGAACAGCGACGACGTCATCAGCCGGCTCACGGCCACCGAGCTGGAGAAGCTGCTGCCCGACCTCTCCAGCGGCATGGTGCCGAAGATGCGCGGGTGCCTCCACGCCGTACGCAACGGTGTCGAGACCGCCCGTGTCATCGACGGCCGGGTCCAGCACTCGATCCTGCTGGAGATCTTCACCGACGAGGGAATCGGCACGATGGTCGTTCCCGACGCAACACCCGTCACGGGGCACGACGCAGAGGGGGAGTCATGACCGGCAACGAGGAGTTCGCACAGCGCTGGCAGAGCGCGCTGATGGACAACTACGGCACTCCGCAGCTGCCGCTGGTGCGCGGCGCGGGCGCCCGTGTCTGGGACGCGGAGGGCGCCGAGTACCTCGACTTCGTCGGCGGCATCGCGGTCAACGCGCTCGGCCACGCGCACCCCGCCGTGGTCGAGGCCGTCTCCACGCAGATCGCCTCCCTCGGCCATGTCTCCAACCTCTACACCGCCGAGCCCCCCATCGCGCTCGCCGAGCGGCTCCTGACGCTCTTCGGACGGAAGGGCAGGGTCTTCTTCTCCAACTCCGGCGCGGAGGCCAACGAGGCGGCCTTCAAGATCGGCCGGCTGACCGGGCGTACGCACATGGTCGCCACCGACGGCGGCTTCCACGGCCGGACCATGGGCAGCCTCGCGCTGACCGGACAGCCCGCGAAGCGCGACCCGTTCCTGCCGCTGCCCGGCGACGTCACGCACGTGCCGTACGGCGACATCGAGGCGCTCCGCGAGGTGGTGACGACCGACACCGCGCTGCTGGTCATCGAGCCCATGCAGGGCGAGAACGGCGTCGTCGTACCGCCCAAGGGCTACCTGGAGGCGGCCCGGGAGATCACGCGGTCCACCGGCACCCTGCTCGTCCTGGACGAGGTGCAGACCGGCATCGGCCGCTGCGGCCACTGGTTCGAGCACCAGGCCCACCAGGGCGTCGAGCCCGACCTGGTCACCCTGGCCAAGGGCCTGGGCGGCGGGCTGCCGATCGGCGCCACCGTGGCGTTCGGCGCCGCAGCCGACCTGCTGAAGCCCGGTCAGCACGGCACGACGTTCGGCGGCAATCCCGTCGCCTGCGCCGCCGGTCTCGCCGTGCTGGACACGCTCGCGGCCGACGGAACGCTGGACACGGTGAAGCGGCTCGGCGAGAAGATCAGGGACGGTGTCGAGGGCCTCGGGCACCCGCTGGTCTCCCACGTCCGCGGCTCCGGACTGCTGCTGGGTATCGTGCTCACCGGGCCCCTCGCACCGAAGGTGCAGCAGGCGGCTCAGGGAGCCGGACTCCTGGTGAACGCGCCCGCCCCCGACGTCGTACGGCTCATGCCGCCGCTGATCATCGGTGACGCCGAGGTGGACGCGTTCCTGCGGATTCTGCCGGGAGCTCTCGACGCGGCTTACGGGGACGGACGATCCGGAGAGTGACCATCCGGAGAATGAGGCGACGACGATGACCGAGGCGCAGGAACCCGACCACGGCGGGCCGTCGGTGCCACAGACCCGCACGGCCCGCCACCGCAGGATCGTGGACATCCTGAACCGCCGGCCGGTGCGCTCGCAGAGCCAGCTGGCCAGGCTGCTCTCCGACGACGGGCTGAGCGTCACCCAGGCGACGCTCTCGCGCGACCTGGACGAGCTCGGCGCGGTGAAGATCCGCAACACCGGCGGCGAGCTGATCTACGCGGTGCCGAGCGAGGGCGGTTTCCGCACCCCGCAGGCGCCGCTGGGCGGGTCGGCCAAGGAGGAGCGGATGCGCAGGCTCTCCGCCGAGCTGCTCATCTCCGCGGAGGCCTCGGCCAACCTGGTGGTGCTGCGTACGCCTCCGGGCGCCGCCCAGTTCCTCGCCTCGGCCATCGACCAGGCCGAACTCCAGGCGATCCTCGGCACGATCGCGGGGGACGACACGCTGATGCTGATCAGCCGTGACCCGAACGGCGGCCAGGCACTGGCGGACCATCTGCTGCGGCTGGCCCAGAACGACCGCGGGCCCCAGTAGGTCCTCAGTAGCGGGTGATCGCGGTCGGGCCGGACTCCGTCCCGACCGCGATGTGCGGCCGGCGGGCCGGGTCGGCCCAGGCGAGGATCAGGTCCATGGCGGCCGCCGGCACGGACACACAGCCGGCGGTCGCGCCCCTGCCGTTCACATGGAGGAAGATCCCGGCACCCCTGCCGCGCACCGGCCGGTCGTAGTTGAAGCCGATGACGAGCGCGCGGGCGTACTGGGCGGCATAGCTGACGAGGTGTTCCGCCTCGTCAGCACGGCAGTCGGCGGGCCGCGGCTCCACCCAGCGGTTGTAGGCCCGGGACGCGTTGTCCTGACACCACCACGCGTTCTCGCCGGCCCTGCGGTACGGGTAGCGGGTCCCGGGCGGGGCGGCCTCGGTCCCGAAGGCGTACGGCAGGCCGTACAGCCCGGTGGGCGTGGTGTTCGTGCCCTGGGTGCGGGTGGCGCCGTCGGCCAGTCCGTTCGCCCCGAAGCGCGCGGGCGCCGAACCCGCCGCCACCCAGCCGTCCCCGCGCCGGTCCCACCAGGTGACCGTGCCCGCGACGGAGTCCGTGGCGGGGGCCTCGGCGGTGATCAGCTGGGTACCGCCGCCCGTGTCGGCCAGCCGCTCGGGAAGGGGCGGCGGCCCGGTGGGCCGCGCCGCGAGTGAACCGGCCAGGGCCAGCAGGACCGAGGCGGTCACCAGGAATCTGCGCATGCTCCGGACCGTACGGCGCGCGGCCTCCCGCCCCCACCGCGCCTGCTCCGTACGGCCCAGTGGCTCACTCCGTGACGGGTGCGGGCATCGCGGGCAGCGGCAGGGCCCCGGCAGCCCGTCGGTGCCGGTGGCGACGTCGGAGGGCTCTGACCAGCAGCTTTGACAAAGCATACGGGCCATTGCATAGTTATGCCATTCGTGATCGCGCGCCATGAGGCGGACGCACACCCTTGCACTTCCGAGGAGCACGCAGTGAGCAACGGCACCGGCAACAGCGACGTACGCCTCTGGGGCGGCCGTTTCGCCGACGGCCCCGCCGAGGCGCTGGCCAAGCTGTCCGCCTCCGTCCACTTCGACTGGCGGCTCGCGCCGTACGACATCGCGGGCTCCCGCGCCCACGCGCGCGTCCTGAACAAGGCCGGGCTGCTCACCGAGGACGAGCTGGCCCGCATGGCCGAGGGTCTGGACTCGCTCGAAGCCGCGGTCGCCGACGGGTCGTTCACCGGCACCATCGCCGACGAGGACGTCCACACCGCGCTGGAGCGGGGACTCCTGGAGCGTCTCGGCCCGGACCTCGGCGGGAAGCTGCGCGCCGGCCGGTCCCGCAACGACCAGGTGGCCACGCTCTTCCGCATGTACCTGCGTGACCACGCCCGGATCATCGGCGGACTGGTCGCCGAGCTCCAGGACGCCCTGGTCGGGCTGGCCGAGGCGCACCCGGACGTGGCCATGCCCGGCCGTACGCACCTCCAGCACGCGCAGCCCGTCCTCTTCGCCCACCACGTCCTGGCGCACGCGCAGTCCCTGTCGCGGGACGCGGAGCGGCTGCGGCAGTGGGACGAGCGGACCGCGGTGTCGCCGTACGGCTCCGGCGCGCTGGCCGGGTCGTCCCTCGGGCTCGACCCGGAGGCGGTCGCGGCGGACCTCGGCTTCGAGCGCGGGTCGGTGGGCAACTCCATCGACGGCACGGCCTCGCGGGACTTCGTCGCCGAGTTCGCCTTCGTCACCGCGATGATCGGCGTCAACCTCTCCCGCATCGCCGAGGAGATCATCATCTGGAACACGAAGGAGTTCTCCTTCGTCACCCTCCACGACGCCTTCTCCACCGGCTCGTCGATCATGCCGCAGAAGAAGAACCCGGACATCGCCGAGCTGGCACGCGGCAAGTCCGGCCGCCTCATCGGCAATCTGACCGGTCTGATGGCGACCCTGAAGGCCCTCCCGCTCGCGTACAACCGTGACCTCCAGGAGGACAAGGAGCCGGTCTTCGACTCCTGCGACCAGCTGGAGGTCCTGCTCCCCGCCTTCACCGGCATGATGGCCACGCTCACCGTCAACCGGGAGCGCATGGAGGAGCTGGCACCGGCCGGTTTCTCGCTCGCCACGGACATCGCCGAGTGGCTGGTCAAGCAGGGCGTCCCGTTCCGGGTGGCGCACGAGGTCGCGGGTGAGTGCGTGAAGGTGTGCGAGCAGCAGGGGATCGAGCTCGACGAGCTGACGGACGAACAGTTCGCGAAGATCTCCGAGCACCTCACCCCGGAGGTGCGCACCGTCCTGAACGTGCCCGGCGCGCTCGCCTCCCGCGACGGCCGCGGCGGGACCGCCCCCTCGGCCGTCGCCGTCCAGCTGGCCGAGGTGAAGGCCGACCTGGTGACGCAGCACGCCTGGGCGACCGCGCGCGGATGATTCGCAGGCATCGCGGGCTACCTTGACGGGAAGGCGTTCGGAACCGACCCAGAGGAGCCCGCGATGCCCTTCGCCCGCCTGAACCGAGCGACCACCCCGACCTCACACATCGGGCTCGGCCTGGCCGCCGTCGGCAGGCCCGGCTACATCACCCCGCACCGTGACCGCGATCTGCCGGGCGGCCGCGGTGTGGACGCGCTGCGCGCCCGCACCCACGAGCTTCTGGACGCGGCCTACGCCCAGGGCGTGCGCTATTTCGACGCCGCCCGCTCCTACGGCCGCGCCGAGGAGTTCCTCGCCGAGTGGCTGACCGCCCGCCCCGACGTGACGGACGTGGTCATCGGCAGCAAATGGGGCTACACCTACACCGGTGACTGGCGCGTCGACGCCGAGACGCACGAGGTGAAGGATCACTCACTCGCCACCTTCGAGCGTCAGCGCGCCGAGACGGCCGGGCTGCTCGGTGACCGGCTCGACCTCTACCAGATCCACTCGGTGACCGCCGACAGCCCCGCGCTGAGTGACAAGGACCTGCACGCGCGTCTGGCCGAGCTGGCCGCCGGAGGGACCACGGTCGGCTTCTCCACGAGCGGTCCCGGTCAGAGCGACGCCATCCGGGCCGCCGCAGCCGTGACCGTGGACGGCGAACCCCTCTTCCGTACCGTCCAGGCCACCTACAACGCCCTCGACACCTCCGCCGGACCCGCTCTCGCCGACGCGCACGACGCGGGGCTCACGGTCATCGTCAAGGAAGCCATGGCCAACGGCCGGCTCGCCGGGGCCGGAGCGCCCGCCGTCGTCCAGGAGATCGGCACCGAGGCCGGGCTCGGCGCGGACGCCGTCGCCCTGGCGCTGGTGCTCCACCAGCCGTGGGCGGGAGTCGTGCTGTCCGGCGCGGCCACCGTCACCCAGCTGGCGGCGAACCTGCACGCGCCGCTTCTCGACCTGGACCCCGACCGGCTGGACCGGCTGGCCGCCCTGGTGGAGGAGCCGGAGGCGTACTGGCGCCACCGGGCCTCGCTGCCCTGGAGCTGAACGGCCGTTCCGCGGCGGGCGGCCCCGGCGGCCGGTCCGTGCCGGCACCGGCCGGAGCCCGGTCACGCCCAGTCGGCGAGCGCTTCGAAGTCCGCCCGCACCAGCCCCACCCAGGGGTCGACCCGCCGCAGCAGGGCCCGCCCCGGGTGGTGCGCGGCGACCCAGTCCGTGTCGAGGACGGAGATCTCGTCGTCGATCCAGGCGAACGGCCTGCCGTCCGCGTAGTCGACGACGTGGCGCGTCTTCCAGTACGTCCCGTCGGCCGTGGCCGTGTGCATCGCCGGCCAGTCGATGTACGGCAGCGGGGGCAGCCCGATGCGCGGGCCGACCCACTCGTTCGCCTCGTCCTTCCAGGTGGTCGCCCAGACGAGTTCGTACCGGTCGGCGAGGGCCAGCAGTTCGTGGCCGTGGCCGGGGTCGAGCAGGACGGGCAGCGGTGTTCCCGTCCGCCACCCCGTCGGCCGCATCCGATGGAGGGTATAGCCCTCCGGGACGGTGGGGCGGGACAGCGCCGCGTAGGGGTTGAGCGGACCGTCGATGTCGATCATCAGCAGCGGCTTCATGGCGCCATCGTGCCCCCGGACCGCCCGGCACCGGAGGACCGTTTCCGGCTCCGTCCGACCGGGACGAGGCGGTGGGACGGCGATGTCTCATATGAGTTAACGTTGTCTCATGACTCTCGACCGCGAGCAGGTTCTGCGGAGCGCTGCCGCCCTGTTGACCCGTAAGTCCACCGCGACCATGGACGAGGTCGCCCGGGCCGCGGGCATCGGCCGGGCCACCCTGCACCGGCACTTCGCCGGGCGGGACGCCCTGGTCGGAGCGCTGGAGGACCTCGGGATCCGGGAGTTCGAGGCGGCCCTGGACTCCGCCGCGCTCGACGAGGGCACCGCCGAGGACGGACTCCGGCGACTGATCGCGGCCGTCGAGCCGAGCGCCGGGCTGCTGTCGTTCCTCGTCACCGAGAACCAGCTCTTCGAGGGCGACGACGTCAACGAGGGGTGGAGCCGTCTGGACGCACGGGTCTCCGCCTTCTTCCGGCGCGGCCAGGAACGCGGCGAACTCAGGATCGACCTCACCCCCGCCTGGCTGACCGAGGCACTGTACGGCCTGATCGGGAGCTGCGCGTGGTCCGTGCAGACCGGCCGCGTGGCCGCGCGGGACTTCCCGTACATGATCGTCGAGTTGCTCCTGGGCGGAGCACGTCGGAGCGTGGAGAAATGAGCAGCACCCATGCGAAGGCGGGCGTCACGGGCGACACGCACCACCCGGGCCGGTGGATCGCCCTCACCGTCCTCGTCCTGGCCGTGCTGCTCGTCGCCGTCGACGCCACCGTCCTCGGGCTGGCGACACCGTTCCTCAGCGAGGACCTCGAACCGACCGGCACCCAGCTGCTGTGGATCGGCGACGTGTACTCCTTCGTCATCGCCGGACTCCTGGTCTCCATGGGCAGCCTCGGCGACCGCATCGGCCGGAAGAAGCTGCTGCTGACCGGCGCCGCCGCCTTCGGCGCCGTCTCCGTCCTGAACGCCTACGCGTCGAGCCCCGAGATGATGATCCTGGCCCGGGCACTGCTCGGTGTCGCCGGTGCCACGCTGATGCCGTCCACGCTCGCCCTGATCCGCAACCTCTTCCACGACCCGCGCGAACGCAGCCTCGCCGTCGGCATCTGGGGCGCGATGGCCTCGGCGGGCGCCGCCGTCGGGCCCGTCGTGGGCGGACTCCTGCTGGAGCACTTCTGGTGGGGCTCGGTCTTCTTGATCAACCTGCCCGTGATGGCCGTCCTCGTCGTCGTGGGCATCAGGATGATCCCGGAGTCGAAGAATCCGGCACCGGGGCCCTGGGACCTGCTCAGTGTGGGACTCTCCCTGGTCGGCATGATCGGCGTCGTGTACGCCATCAAGGAGGCCGCCGCGCACGGAGTGAGCGGGCAGAACGTCGTGGCGGCCGTGGCCGGTGTGCTGACGCTCACCTGGTTCGTGCGCCGTCAGCTGAAGCTCCCCGCCCCGCTGCTGGACATGCGGCTCTTCCACCACCGGGGGTTCTCCGGAGCGGTCCTCGCGGACCTGCTGACCATCCTCGGCCTGTCCGGGATCGTCTTCTTCCTCTCCCAGTTCCTCCAGCTGGTCCAGGGGCGGGGCCCGCTGGAGGCCGGCCTCGCCGAACTGCCCGCGGCCGTCGGCGCGGTGACCGCCGGCCTGCTGGCGGGGAGGGTGGCGCGCCGCTACTCCGTGCGCTCCGTGGTCGCCGTCGGGCTCGGCGCCATCGGCGTGTCGCTCGCCGTGGTCACGGTGATCCACAAGGAGACCGGCTACCCCCTGATCGGGGTCCTGCTCCTGGTGGTGGGCGTCGGCGCGGGATTCGCCTTCACCGTCACCTCCGACGTGATCCTCTCCAGCGTCCCGAAGGAACAGGCGGGCTCAGCGTCCGCGGTGTCGGAGACGGCGTACGAGCTCGGGGCGGCCCTCGGCATCGCGCTGCTCGGGTCCATCGTCACGGGCGTCTACAAGGGCTTCGGGACCCCCGAGGGTGTCCCGGCCGCCGCCGAGACGGCGGCACACGAGTCGCTGGGCGGAGCCGTGGAGACGGCGGAGCACCTCCCCGCACAGCAGGGGAGCGAGCTCGTCCTGGCGGCTCAGGAGGCCTTCGTCAACGGGCTGCGGGTGTCGGCGGCGGTCGGTGCCGTCGTACTGCTGGCGACCGCGGTCGCCGCGTGGTTCCTGCTGCGCGGCCAGGCGCTGGAAGAGGGGATCGTCCCCGACGAGTGAGTGACCCGGCGCGGTCGCGCCGGGTCACCTGGGAGCACCCGTCCGGCTCAGGCGGCCTTGGCCTTCGTGGCGTACATGTCGACGTACTCCTGGCCGGACAGACGCATCACCTCGGCCATGACGGAGTCCGTCACCGCCCGCAGGACGTAACGGTCGCGGTCCATGCCCTCGTAGCGCGAGAACTCCAACGGCTCACCGAAGCGGACCGTGACCTTGCCCGGGCGGGGCAGGCCCGCGCCGCCCGGCTGCAGCTTGTCCGTGCCGATCATGGCGAACGGCACGACCGGCGCGCCGGTCATCAGGGTCAGCCGCGCGATACCCGTACGGCCCCTGTACAGCCGGCCGTCGGGGGAGCGGGTGCCCTCGGGGTAGATGGCGAAGGCATGACCCTCCTCCAGCACCCGGCGGCCCGTCATCAGCGCCGCGACACCGCCGCGGCCGCCGTCCCGGTCCACCGGGATCATGCCGCAGCCGGTGAAGAACCAGGCCATCAGCCGGCCCTTGAAGCCCTTGCCCGTGACGTACTCGTCCTTGCCGATGTAGAAAACCGGCCGGTCGCAGCAGATCGGCATGATCATCGAGTCGATGAACGTCAGATGGTTCCCCGCGAGGATCACCGGTCCGTCACCCGGGATGTTCTCGACGCCCTCCACCTGTGGCCGGAAGAGCAGCCGCAGGATCGGTCCGAGCACTGCCTTGATGACCGTGAGTCGGGACAACGCATCCTCCGGTGTCGTGGCCGGGCGGCCGGGGCGGGAATTCGCGAGGGTCTGTGCAGGTGAGGACGATACTCGCGGGTACTGCCTCCGCGCACATCGGGTTCACCCGGCGGATACGCAGTGTTGACGTGTGTTTCCGCCATGTTCGTCCACGGTCCGCCCCGCCGATGGCGTAGCTGCCTACGATCAGGCCTCGCCCCGAAGGTGCCGGACATCACATGCGAGGAGCATTTTATGACAGAGCGCGCGCAGAACGGGCCCGGCCGGCGGACACTCCTGGGGGCGGCGGTCCTCGGCGCGACGGCCCTCGGAGCCACCGGAACGGCGAACGCCGCCGGGCGTGGCGCCACGGACGGTCGAGGCGGCGGCCGAGGCGGCTACCGGAACCTGCCCGTGCCCACCGTCGTGGGCCACCGCGGCGCCAGCGGCTACCGCCCCGAGCACACCCTCGGCTCCTACCAGCTGGCCCTGGACATGGGCGCGCACATCGTCGAGCAGGACCTCGTGCCGACCAAGGACGGCCATCTGGTCTGCCGCCACGAGAACGACATCACCGGCACCACGGACGTCGCCGAGCACCCCGAGTTCGCGAGCCGCAAGGCCACCAAGCGGGTCGACGGGGTGTCGCTCACCGGCTGGTTCACCGAGGACTTCACCCTCGCCGAGCTGAAGACCCTGCGGGCCAAGGAGCGCATCCCCGGCAACCGCCAGGAGAACACCCTGTACGACGGCCGCTGGGAGATCCCCACCTTCGAAGAGGTCCTGCGCTGGGCGGACAAGGAGGGCCGCAGGCGGGGCGAGCCCGTCTGGCTCTACGTGGAAACCAAGCACCCCTCTTACTTCAGGGGCCTCGGCCTGAGCCTGGAGGAGCCCCTCGCCAAGCTGCTGCGCCGCCACGGCCGGCACCGGGCGGACTCCGCGCTGATCCTCCAGTCCTTCGAGCCCGGCTCGATGCGGCGGCTGTCCGAACTCGTCGCCACCCCGCGCGTCGTCCTGCTGTCCGGCCCGAAGGAGAGGCCGTGGGACTTCGTGGAAGCCGGCGACCCCCGTACGGTCGCCGACCTGGTGAAGCCCGCCGGACTGAAGTGGATCGCCTCCTTCGCCCAGGGCATCGGCCCCACCCTTGACCTCGTCATCCCCAGGGACGGCGAAGGACGGCTGACATCCCCCACCTCCCTGGTGGCGGACGCGCACGCGCGGGGCCTGGTCCTGCACCCGTACACGCTGCGCAACGAGAACACCTTCCTGCCGGCGGACTTCCGGCGGGGCGCCGACCCGAACGCGTACGGCGACGTGTTCGGCGCTGCCCGGGCGTACTTCGAGACGGGGATCGACGGGATCTTCTCCGACAACCCGGACACCGCCCTGCTCGCGGCAGCCGACTTCGCCGAGGGCTGAGCCACGGGGCCGGGGGCGCGTCAGCCGCCCGGCCCTCGTGCCCCGGTCGGGTGGAGCTCCCCGAGCGCGGCAACCGTTACGCGCGGGGAGCGTTGACGGGGCATGACACTTCCTGATCATGCTCCGGCGGTCCCGGCCGAGGCGCCCGGCGACGGCGGACGGGCCCTCGTGCGCGCCCTGCACGCCCTGGTGCGCGCCGAGGCGGGAGCCGAGGCCCAGGCCGCCGGCGTCGAGGCCGCGGACCTGGAGCAGTCGGTCTGGCTGAAGCTGCTGGAACGCCGGCCCGGCCCGGGCGTGCCCGCCGACCCCGCCCGCTGGGTCCGCGCCGCCGTGCGGGCCGAGGCGCGCGTCGCCCGCCGCAGGAGCCGGCGCGAGCGCGCCTACACCGCCGGCGAACCCCCGGACGACTGGACGGGCTGCCCCGAACGGATCGCGGTGGGAGCCGACGAACGCCGTGCGCTGCGCACCGCGGTGGGCCGGCTGCCCGGCAGGTGTCCCCGGTTACTCGAGGCGATGCTGGCCCCCCACGATCCGACGTACCGGGAAATCGCAGGGGAGTTGGGTATGTCACAGGGGAGTTTGGGCCCGATGCGTTCCCGATGCCTTGGATGTCTGCGCAGAATGCTGGCGGCGGAGGTTGTAGCTCCTGAACTGCGGGGAATGGAGCGGTAGACAACCGGCGGACAGGTGAGCGGGAGGCATGCACACATGGGCATGAGCGTGACCATCTCGGCGGCGACAGCACAGGACGTCGAGCAGATCTTCAGACTCCAGTACCTCTGCTTCCAGAGCGAGGCGGAGCTCTACGGCAACTACCGGATCGATCCACTCGTCCAGACCCTCGAATCGGTGCGGGACGAAGTCGCCACCGACCTGGTGTTCGTGGCCCGGCTCGGCGACGAAGTCGTCGGCTCGGTACGCGGCTTCACCGACGCCGACGGCGCGGGCCGGATCGGCAAGCTCTGCGTCCACCCCCGGCTCCGTAACCACGGCCTCGGCACCCGGCTCCTGCGGGCCGCGGAATCCGGCCTGGCCGACGGGCGTTCGGCCACCCGCTTCCGTCTGCACACGGGGGAGCGCAGCGAAGGCAATCTGCGGCTCTACCGCAAGGCGGGCTACGCCCGGGTGGGCAACGCCACCGGAGGTGACGGCGTCCGGCTGGTCCTGCTGGAGAAGGACGCCACCGCCCCCGCCTATGTGACCAGCGCCTGAACCGATGCCTGACGGCTCCCGTACGCCCCGCGTCAGGCGGTACGCGCGCGGCGCAGCCAGATCATCCCGGTGACCGGCAGGATCACCGGGATGAGCAGGTAGCCCATGCCGAATCCCGACCACACCGTGCTGTCGGGGAAGGCGGACGGCTCCAGGAGCGTCCAGGTCCCGACGATCAGCACGCCGGCGAGCTCGGCGGCGCAGCACACCAGCGCCGCCCTGCGCGCCTTCTCCCCGCCCCTCACCAGCGAGTACGTGATGAAGCCGTACACGACGGCGGCGACGGCCGAGAGGACGTAGGCGAGCGGGGCCTTGCCGAAGTCCAGGATCATCTCGACGATCGAGCGGGAAGCGGCGGCCACGGTGAACACCCCGTAGAACCAGACCAGCACCCGTCCCGGCCCGGTGCCGAGGTCGAACTGCTGCTTCTGCTGCGGGGTGTTCTGCTGCGGGGTGTCGGTCTGTCGGGCCGGGGACGCGGGCTTCCCCGTGCGGTCGGTGTCGCTCAAGGTCAGTTTCCCCAGATGTCGTAGAGCCGTACTTCGAGGACGGCGAGCACGACGGCACCGGCCGCCACCGTCACCGAACCCCAGCGGGTCCGCTCCGACAGCGACAGGAAACCCGCCGCGGGCACGGCCGCGAACGCGCCGATCAGATAGGCGATGAAGATCGTCATGCCCTGGTCGGGCCGCTCACCGCGCGCCAGTTGCACGATCCCCACGAGCAGCTGCGCCAGCGCCAGCACGGACACGACCGCCATGCCGATGAAGTGCCAGTCCTTCGTGGGCTGGTCCCGGTAGGCGGCGAATCCGCACCAGGCGGCGAGGGCGAGCGCGGTCACGGCGACCGCGACCGTCAGGGCGTCAAGCATGAAGCGAGGGTATTACGGCCGGGCGGAGCCACCGCGTGCGGGCCCGGACCCCCGGCGGACGCGGGCGGTACCCGGGAAGCGTGGCCTTTGCCACAGGGTGCGCACAGCGCGATCGGCCCGCCGGTGGTGTGACGGGTGGGCCTGCTCGCGTTTCTGCAGGTCAGGCCGGTGTGTGAGGAGATCCCTGCCGCAGGGGGTGCGTATCCACCACTGTCCGCTATGCGGACACGGGGGGTCTGCGGAACGTTACGTCTGTTTTACTTGGGCCCATGACCACGACGAGCTACCGCAGCCCTGCGACCGAGGCGATCCCGACGCCCGGTGCTCGTTGTATGTGTCGAATGCGCGCCTTCTGAGGGCCCCCGCCTGAGCCTCGCGCCCCGAAGCGAGACCGGGTCCGTGCTGTCCGCAACCGACGGACCGAGCCGGCCCGCCCATGTCCCGCGCCCAGCGGCCCCGCCGCGGCCGGGTCGTGCGGAGACTCCCACCGGTCGACCACTGAGAACAGTCTCATCAGACGAATGCCCCGTGCCCGGCGGACACCGCGCCGTGCACTCGACAGTGACGGAAACCCTGTGATCACCACTTCGGGCCTCACGAAGGTCTACCAGTCACGCGGCCGAGAGGTCACCGCCCTGGACGGCGTGGACCTGCACGTCCGCGAGGGCGAGGTCTACGGCGTCATCGGACAGAGCGGCGCCGGCAAGTCCTCCCTCATCCGCTGCGTCAACCTCCTCGAACGCCCCACCTCGGGCACCGTGACGGTCGCCGGACAGGACCTCACCGCCCTCGCCGGCCGTGGACGCCGCGCCGGCAAGGAACTCCGCCGGGCGCGCAGCCGCATCGGCATGGTCTTCCAGCACTTCAACCTGCTGGACTCGCGCACCGTCCGCGACAACGTCGAGCTCCCCCTGGAGATCCTCGGGATCTCCGGACAGGAACGCACCCGCAAGGCGCTCGAACTCCTCGACCTCGTCGGTCTCGCCGACAAGGCGAAGACCTACCCCGGTCAGCTGTCCGGAGGCCAGAAGCAGCGTGTCGGCATCGCCCGCGCCCTCGCGGGCGAACCGAAGGTGCTCCTCTCCGACGAGGCGACCTCCGCGCTCGACCCCGAGACCACCCGCTCCATCCTCCAGCTGCTGCGCGACCTCAACCAGGAGCTCGGCCTCACCGTCCTGCTCATCACGCACGAGATGGACGTCGTCAAGACCGTCTGCGACTCCGCCGCACTGATGAGGAAGGGCCGCATCGTCGAGTCGGGCACCGTCGGTGAGCTGCTGTCCACCCCCGGCTCCGAGCTGGCCCACGAACTGTTCCCCGTCGGGGGCACCGCCTCCGGCCCCGGCTCCACCGTCGTGGACGTCACCTTCCACGGCGAGGCCGCGGCCCAGCCGGTGATCTCGCAGCTCTCCCGGACGTACAACATCGACATCTCGATCCTCGGTGCCGCGATGGACACCGTCGGCGGCAAGCAGATCGGCCGCATGCGCATCGAGCTGCCCGGCCGCTTCGAGGAGAACGTCGTACCGATCGGCTTCCTGCGCGAGCAGGGCCTCCAGGCCGAGGTCGTGGACGGCGCTCCCGCCGGCGCCACCGACATCCCCTCCCAGACCCCCGCCGCGATCACCAAGGAGGTGGCGAAGTGACCTGGTCCGAAATGCAGCCACTGCTCTCGCAGGGAACCATCGACACCCTCTACATGGTGCTCTGGTCCACGCTCGTCACCGTCGTCGGCGGACTGCCGCTCGGCATCCTGCTGGTCCTCACCGACAAGGGCGGACTGCTGCAGAACATGGTGGTGAACAAGGTCATCGGCGTGATCGTGAACATCGGCCGCTCGCTGCCGTTCATCATCCTGCTGATCGCCCTGATCCCCTTCACCACCTGGGTCGTCGGTACCTTCATCGGCCCGTCCGCGATGATCGTGCCGCTCGCCATCGGCGCCATCCCCTTCTTCGCGCGGCTCGTCGAGACGGCGGTGCGCGAGGTCGACCACGGACTCGTCGAGGCCGTCCAGTCCATGGGCGGGTCCGTCCCGACGATCGTCCGCAAGGTCCTGCTGCCGCAGGCGCTGCCCTCGCTCGTCTCGGGCGTCACCACGACCGTGATCGTGCTCATCGGCTACTCCGCGATGGCGGGCGCGGTGGGCGGCGAAGGACTCGGTTCCAAGGCCGTCACCTACGGATTCCAGCGGTTCGACAACCAGTTCATGCTCATCACCGTCGTGCTGCTGATCGTCATCGTGACCGTGGTCCAGCTGATCGGCGACGGAGCCGTACGCCTGCTGGCCCGCCGGGGCCGCACCTCCTCCTGACTTCTCTCCCCCATGAAGCCCGAACTCCTTGTCCGGGCGCACCACCACCAGAAAGAGGCACTCTTCGTGCGTAAGAACATCAAGATCACCGCTGCCGCCGCCGCGGCCGCCGCCCTCGCCCTCGGCCTCAGCGCCTGCGGTACGGACTCCGACCCGGCCGCCAAGGGCGAGACCGGTGCGAACGCCGACACCTCCAAGGCCCTCGTCGTCGCCGCGTCCCCGACGCCGCACGCCGACATCCTGAACTACGTCAAGAAGAACCTGGCGGACAAGGCCGGTCTCAAGCTGGAGGTGAAGGAGTTCACGGACTACGTCCTGCCGAACACCGCCACCGAGAACGGCCAGGTCGACGCCAACTTCTTCCAGCACAAGCCCTACCTGGACGACTTCAACAAGAAGAACAAGACCCACATCGTCCCGGTGGCCGACGTCCACCTGGAGCCCCTCGGCCTCTACTCCAAGAAGGTCAAGGACGTGAAGGACATCAAGGCCGGCCAGACCGTCGCCGTCCCGAACGACACCACCAACGAGGGCCGCGCGCTCCAGCTGCTCGCCGAGAACGGGCTGATCAGCCTCAAGGACGGCGTGGGCACCAACGCCAAGCTCAGCGACATCACGGACAAGAAGGGCCTGGAGTTCAAGGAGATCGAGGCCGCGACCGTGCCCCGTGCCCTGGACGACGTCGACGCCGCCGTCATCAACGGCAACTACGCCATCGAGGCCGACCTGAAGCCGGGTCAGGACTCCCTGGTGCTGGAGAAGGCCGACGGCAACCCGTACGCCAACTTCCTCGCGGTCAAGGACGGCAACGAGGACGACCCCCGGGTCCAGAAGCTGGTGAAGCTCCTGAACTCCGACGAGGTCAAGAAGTTCATCGAGGACACCTACGAGGGCGCCATCGTCCCCGCCTTCGGCGAGCCCGCCAAGTCCTGACACCCGGGCTCCACTTGCCCCACGAGCCCCGCACGCCCGCACCAGGGTGTGCGGGGCTCCGCCGTGCGGACCCGGCCATGCGCATCCACGCCCCGATGCTGCATGCTGGTGGCTTTACACGGTCTTCTGCATGGAGCTGCGCATGACTACCACCTTCCCGTCCATCTCCATCAGCACGGACAGGTTGGTGCTGCGCCCCTTCGACATGGCCGACGTCCCGGCGTACATCGAGATGATGAACGACGAGCTCGTCACCGCCTGGACCGAGGCCCCGTACCCCTACACCCAGGTCGACGCCGAACGCTGGGTCCGCAGGATCGCCCCGGCCGAACGCTCCCAGGGCAACGGCATCGTCTTCGCCGTCACCGAGTTCCTCACCCAGCGCCTCGTCGGTTCCGTGCGGCTCCTCAACACCGACCGGCGCACCCTGGCCACCGAGGTCCGCTACATCACCGCCCCCTGGGCGCGCGGTGAGGGCTACGCCACCGAGTCCGTGCTGGCCCTCGCCGAATGGCTCTTCCGCGACCAGGGCTTCGAACGGATCGAACTGCGCACGCCCGCCGGGAACACGGCCTCCCAGCAGGTCGCCCAGAAGCTGGGGTGCATCAGCGAGGGAGTCCTGCGGAACGCCCGCATAGCCAGGACCGCCACCGAGGACGGAGGCTGGGCCGACATCAGGACCGACCTCATCGTGTGGGGACTCCTGCCCGAGGACCTGGAGGGCGTCGCCGAGCAGCTGGCCGACGCGGGCGGCTACGGCACGTACAACGACTGGAACTGACCTCCCGGCTCCGGGAGCCCCCGGCGGGGCGTTGGTACGGACCGGCTACGCTCACCCTTGCTCCGCGCACCCCGCGGGGACATCCCCGCCTGCTCACACTCCAGGAGACTGACGACGATGGCCGACCGGGTCACGGTGATCGGCTGGGACGGCTCGCCACTGACCGACGCGGCCACCGCCGCGCTGTCGGCCGCCACGCTCGTCGCCGGCGCCGCGCACCACCTCGCGCTCCCCGAAGTGCCCGGGCGCGCGGAACGGATCCGCCTCGGCAGCGTCGACCTGGCCGCCCGCAGGATCGCCGGGCACCGGGGGAGCGCCGTGGTCCTCGCCGACGGTGACCCCGGCTTCTTCGGCGTCGTACGCACCCTGCGCAAGCCCGAACACGGGCTGGAGGTCGAGGTCGTCCCCGCCGTCTCGTCCGTCGCCACCGCTTTCGCCCGCGCCGGAATGCCGTGGGACGACGCGCAGACGGTCGTCGCCCACCCCCGCACCCTGCGCCGCGCGGTCAACGTCATCCGCGCCCACCACAAGGTCGCCGTACTCACGTCCCCCGGCGCCGGCCCGGCCGAGCTCGCGCTGCTGCTCGAAGGCGTCCACCGCACCTTCGTGATCTGCGAGGAGCTCGGCACGGCGCGCGAGCGGGTCACCGTCCTCACCTCCGACAAGACGGCCGACCACACCTGGCGCGACCCCAACGTCGTCATCGCCATCGGCGGTGGTCCCGAGACCACCGCCACCAGCGCCTGGATCGCCGGCCGCCGCCCCGAGGGCCCCCGCGGCTGGGCCCTCGCGCCCTCGGTGTACGGCGGCGCGGGGGAGACCGGCGAGGGGGAGTTCCCGGGGCTGCGCGCGGCCCAGCTGGCCCGTCTCGGACCGCGCACCGGCGATCTCGTCTGGGACATCGGCTCCGGCAGCGGCGCGCTCGCCGTGGAGGCGGCCCGTTTCGGCGCCGCGGTGCTCGCCGTGGACAGCGATCCCGACGCCTGCGCGCGTACGGCCGCCGCCGCCCGCGCCTTCCAGGTCGGCGTCCAGGTCGTCATGGGCAGCGCCCCGCACGTACTGGAGAGCCTGCCCGAGCCCGATGTCGTACGGATCGGCGGCGGCGGGGTGCCCGTGGTCACGGCGGTCGCGGACCGGAGGCCGGAACGCATCGTCACCCACGCCTCCAACAGGGACGAGGCGGAGGCGCTGGGCGCGGCGCTCGGTGAGAACGGATACACGGTCGAGTGCGCGCTGCTCCAGTCCGTCGAACTGGACACCTCCGTCTGGGCGGAACGTGAACGGTCCGTGGTGTTCATGCTCTCCGCGGTGCGTTCCGACCTCGCCCCCTGAAGTGTTCGCGGGGGAGCGCGAGGTAGGCTGACCGATTGTTGTACCGCGCCCGGCTGTTCGACGGTTCGTTCGTCAATGTCCGGAAACGTGGACCGTTTTGGTCCGCGATGTGGTACGGCGTAACCGGGGGACGCGCAACGTGGCGCAGTCCACAGCGAGCCGAGGCAGATCTGTCTGTCGCGGCGGCGAACCGCCGCGAGAATGTATACCTCCGCGCGCGTTTCGTGCCGCGCGGGGAGCCCGCTCGTTCTAGTTGACGAGCACCGGCGTGCCGTGGTTCGGGCATCCCGGGCGAAGGGCGAAGGAGCACTGACGATGGGCGAGGGGTACGCATGACTGACACCGGCCAGATCCCGGGCGAGGGACTGCCGGAGAACGCAGGCATGGTGGAGCAGCCGGGCGTCCCCGTCCCGGACGCCTACACCTACCTCGAACCCTCCGAGCACACACCAGAGGACGACGACCTCCTTCTGATGCCCGCCTCCCAGGGGGCCTGGAGCGACGCCCCGGCCGCACCGGCGGGCCTGCCCGAGCAGACCCCGGCGCACGCACCGGTCCAGGTCCCGGTCGCGGCCGCGCCGGCCCGGCGCCCGCTGCACCGCGGTCCCACGTCCACCGAGGCGCCCTCCTACGGGGGGACACCGACCGGCGGAGTGGTCCGCTCTCTCGCGGACCGGGGACCGGCCGGCCCGCAGCACCCCGTGCCCGTGCGGCACGCGGGACCGCCGACGACGGGGCCCGAGTACTTCGACGTCCCGGCGGACGACGCGTCGACGCTGCCCGGCCCGCAGCTGGGCGAGATCCCGCCCCAGGGCGCGCCCGCGTGGGGCGCGCCGGAGCCGGCCGTGGCACCCGGGGCGGTGACTCCTGCGGCGGAGCCTGTGGCACCCGCCGAGCAGCATGTCGAGCCCGTCACGGCTGCCGCGCCCGCCGAGCCGGTCGAGCCCGTCGCGGCCGCCGCGCCCGCCCCGCCCGTCGCTCCCGTCGCTCCCGCAGAAACGGTCGCTCCGGAGCCGGTCGCGGCCGTACTTCCGGAGGCGCCCGCCGAGCCGGTGGAGGAGCGTTCCGCCGAGGCCCCGGCCGAGGTCCCGGCGTCCGTACCGGTCGACGCTCCCGACGAGGAGCCTGTCGACGCTCCCGTCGAACCGCCCGTCGAGGCCGCCGCCCCGGCTGAGCCGGTGGGGCAGTTCGTGCCCGTGGAGGGCTCCGTGCCGACGGCCCCGCACCTTGCCCCGACCCCCGCCGGCGGAACCGCCGTTGCCGAGCCCGAGCCGGTCGCTGTCGTCGAGCCTGTCGCCGTTGCCGAGCCCGAGCCGGTGGCCATTGCCGAGCCGGTGGCCGTTGCCGAGCCGGTGGCCGTTGCCGAGCCCGAGCCGGTGGCCGTTGCCGAGCCCGTCGCCGTTGCCGAGCCCGAGCCTGTCGCTGTCGTCGAGCCCCCTGCGACGGAGCCCGCACCGGTCGTGCCCGAGGCCGTGGAGGTCCCGGAGCCGGCCGTCGTCGCCGAGCCGGTGGCGGAGCCCGAGCCGGTTGCCGAGCCCATCGCCGTACCGCAGGCCGGACCCCAGGTCCTGCCGGAGCCGGAGCCCGGCACAGGACCCGAGATCATCGAGACCCCCGAGGCCGTGGTCCAGGCGGCCCCGGAGCCGGAGACCGCGGAAGTAGAAGCCGAGCCGCTGGTGGCTGAGGCCCCGGCGGTCGAGGCCCCTGCACCTGCCCCTGCCGAGGAAGCTCCCCAGGAGGCCCCTGCCCCCGCCGAGGCGCCGGAGGAGACCGAAGCAGCCGAAGCCGTGGCCGAAGCAGCTCCCACCGAGGCCGCCGAGGCCGAGGTTCCCCCCTCCCTCCCCGCCCCCGGCTACGACGACGCCGAGCGCGAAGCCGTCCTGCGGGTCATGCGTGAACGCCGCGACATCCGCAACGGCTTCCGCAGCGACCCCATCCCCCACGAGGTACTCCTCCGCGTCCTGGAGGCCGCGCACACCGCGCCGAGCGTCGGACACTCGCAGCCCTGGGACTTCGTCGTCATCCGCTCCGCGGAGACGCGCCGTTCCATGCACGAACTGGCCCAGCGTCAGCGTGAGGCGTACGCCAAGTCGCTGCCCAAGGCCCGGGCCAAGCAGTTCAAGGAACTGAAGATCGAGGCCATCCTCGACACGCCCGTGAACATCGTCGTCACCGCCGATCCCACCCGCGGCGGCCGCCACACCCTGGGCCGGCACACCCAGCCGCAGATGGCCCCCTACTCCTCGGCGCTCGCCGTGGAGAACCTGTGGCTGGCCGCCCGCGCGGAAGGGCTCGGTGTCGGCTGGGTCAGCTTCTTCGACGAGCGGGAGATGGTCCGGGCGCTCGGCCTGCCCGAACACCTCGAAGTCGTCGCCTACCTCTGCGTCGGATACGTCGACGAATTCCCCGATGAGCCCGAACTGATGCAGGCGGGCTGGGCCAAGCGCCGCCCGCTCTCCTGGGTCGTCCACGAGGAGACGTACGGCCGCCGCGCCCTGCCGGGCGAGGAGCCGCACAACCTCCTCCAGGAGACCATCGCCGGCATCCGCCCGCTGGACGCCAAGGCGCTCGGTGAGGCGTGGGAACGCCAGAAGCGGATGACGAAGCCCGCCGGCGCGCTGGGGATGCTGGAGATCATCTCCGCGCAGCTCTCCGGGCTCTCCCGGCTCTGCCCGCCGCCGATCCCGGAGCCCGCCGCCGTCGCGATCTTCGCCGGTGACCACGGGGTGCACGCCCAGGGCGTCACGGCGTGGCCCCAGGAGGTCACCGGCCAGATGGTCGCCAACTTCCTCGGTGGCGGAGCCGTCTGCAACGCCTTCGCCGCCCAGGTCGGCGCCGAGGTCTGTGTCGTCGACGTCGGTGTGGCGTCCGAACTCCCCGCGACACCCGGCCTGCTGCCCAGGAAGGTCCGCGCCGGCACGGCCGACTTCACCACGGGCCCGGCCCTCACCCGCGAAGAGGTCCTCGCGGCCATCGAGGTGGGCATCGAGACCGCCCGCGACCTGGTGGCAGCAGGGAACAAGGGCCTGCTCACCGGCGAGATGGGCATCGCCAACACCACCGCGTCGGCCGCGCTGATCTGCGTCTACAGCGGCCTGGACCCGTCGGAGGTGACCGGGCGCGGCACCGGGATCAACGACGAGATGCACGCCCGCAAGGTCGATGTGGTGCGGCGCGCCCTGGACCTCCACCAGCCCGACCCGACGGACCCCATCGGCGTACTGGCAGCGGTCGGCGGCCTGGAGCACGCCGCCATGGCGGGGTTCCTGCTCGGCGGAGCATCGCTCCGTACGCCGGTGATCCTGGACGGTGTGAGTGCCGGCGCCGCCGCGCTGGTCGCCCGGGCGATCGCCCCCGAGGCGCTCGCCGCGTGCATCGCGGGACACCGCAGCGCTGAACCCGGCCATGTCGCCGCGCTCAACAAGCTGGGCCTGCGCCCGCTGGTCGACCTGGACCTCCGCCTCGGTGAGGGCACGGGCGCGCTGCTCGCGCTCCCCATCGTGCAGAGCGCCGCCCGCGCCATGCACGAGGTGGCGACGTTCGACTCCGCGGGCGTCACGGAGAAGTAGCCGCCACGTGCCCGGACGCGCCCGACCGGCCCGTCCGGGCACCACGCGGCCCCGTGCCGGCACGCCCTGGTGCGGCCGGCCGTCCCCGGGCCTCCGGGCCCGGGGACGGCCCGTCGTGCGGCCCTGGTGCCGTGCCCGCCACCCCGTATCGTGGTCCCACGCGTCACCGCCTCACCCAGCCCACGTCACCGCCGCTCCACCGCCGCAGCGGCCCGCAGCACACCGCACCCTGCACGAGGAGCCCGCACGACCATGGCCGAGCATGACGATCACCCTGCCTACCCCGTCGGACTGCGCCTGAACGGGCGCCGCGTCGTCGTCGTCGGCGGCGGCCAGGTCGCGCAACGCCGGCTGCCCGCCCTCATCGCGGCCGGGGCCGACATCACCCTGGTGTCCCCGTCGGCGACGGCGTCCGTCGAGGCGATGGCCGACACCGGCGAGATCCGCTGGGAGCGCCGCAGGTATCAGGACGGCGACCTCGCCGACACCTGGTACGCCCTCGTCGCCTCGTCCGACGCCGCCGCCAACGACGCCGCGTCCGCCGAGGCCGAGCGCACCCGCACCTGGTGCGTCCGGAGCGACGACGCGGAGGCGGCCACCGCCTGGACCCCGGCCACCGGCCGCAGCGAGGGCATCACGGTCGCCGTCCTCACGACCACCTCGCAGGGCCGCGACCCCCGGCACTCCGCCGCCGTCCGCGACGCGATCGTGGAGGGCCTGCGCGACGGCACCCTCGCCGCCCCGCACCACCGCACCCGCGCCCCCGGCGTCTCGCTGGTGGGCGGCGGCCCCGGCGACCCCGACCTGATCACCGTCCGCGGCCGCCGGCTCCTCGCCGAGGCCGACGTGGTCATCGCCGACCGCCTCGGCCCCCGCGACCTGCTCGACGAACTCCCGCCGCACGTCGAGGTGATCGACGCCGCGAAGATCCCGTACGGCCGGTACATGGCGCAGGAGGCGATCAACCAGGCGCTGATCGACCACGCCAAGGCCGGCCGGTCCGTGGTCCGCCTCAAGGGCGGCGACCCGTTCGTCTTCGGCCGTGGCATGGAGGAGGCACAGGCCCTGGCCGCCGAGGGGATCGCCTGCACGGTCGTCCCCGGCATCTCCAGCTCGATCTCCGTGCCGGGAGCGGCGGGCATCCCCGTCACCCACCGGGGCGTCGCGCACGAGTTCACTGTGGTCAGCGGCCATGTGGCGCCCGACGACCCGAGGTCCCTGGTCGACTGGAAGGCGCTCGCGCAGCTGCGTGGCACCCTGGTCCTCCTGATGGCCGTCGACAAGATCGGCGCCATCGCGCAGGCCCTCATCGCCCACGGCAAGGCCCCCGGCACACCGGTGGCCCTGGTCCAGGAGGGCACCACGGCAGCCCAGCGCAGGGTCGACGCGACCCTCGCGGACGTCGGGGAGAGGGCCGTCGCGGAGGAGGTCCGCCCTCCGGCCGTCATCGTCATCGGTGACGTCGTCGCCGTCGGCACGGACCAGGACCGGAAGCAGTAGACCCGTGGCCGAACTCATCACCGTCGACGACCCGGACGACCCGCGCCTGGCCGACTACACAGGACTGACCGACGTCGAGCTCCGGCGACGGCGTGAACCCGCCGAGGGCCTCTTCATCGCCGAGGGCGAGAAGGTGATCCGGCGTGCCGGGAACGCCGGGTACGAGATGCGGTCCATGATGCTCTCCGCCAAGTGGACCGACGTCATGCGCGATGTGATCGACGAGGCCACGGCACCGGTCTACGCGGTCACACCGGCTCTCGCCGAACGCGTCACCGGCTACCACGTGCACCGCGGGGCCCTCGCCTCCATGCAGCGCAAGCCGCTTCCGGACGTCCGCACGCTGCTGTCCCCGGAGCGGGGGGACGTACGGCGGGTCGCCGTGTTCGAGGACATCGTCGACCACGCCAATGTCGGAGCGGCCTTCCGCAACGCCGCCGCGCTCGGCGTGGACGCCGTCCTGCTCACCCCGCGCTGCGCCGACCCGTTCTACCGGCGGGCGGTCAAGGTTTCCATGGGGTCCGTCTTCCACGTTCCCTGGACCCGTCTGACGTCGTGGCCCGAGGACGTCGGCCTGCTGCGCGAGGCGGGATTCACCACCGCCGCGCTCTGCCTCAGCGACACGTCGATCACCCTGGACGAACTCGTCGCACAGCACCACGAGAAGCTGGCGCTCGTCTTCGGCACCGAGGGTGACGGCCTCACGCCCGGGGCGCTCGTCGCGGCCGACGCGCACGTACGCATCCCGATGGACGCCGGAGTCGACTCGCTCAACGTCGCCGCGGCCTCCGCCGTCGCCTTCTACGCGACCCGGGTGCCGTCCGCCTGAGCCTGAGCCTGAGTCCGATCCGCCCCGTGCCCCTGCGCGGGGCGGACGGAGGCCCCGTCGTACGTCTGTGACGACGGGTCCCCCAGCCCGCGCGCAGGGCCCTGGCAGCCCTGGGCGGCCGCGATGCCCAGGGCGACGAGCAACGTCACCACGACGAAGACGACGAGCCGCTGACGCAGCAGCCGCGGGTTGGCCGGCCTCCGCTTCCCGCCCTTGCCCGCCGAGGTCGTCCGGACGCCGGGCCTCGACGCCTGCCTGCCGTTCGTACCCTTGGGCCCGTGAGGCTGCTGACCGGAGCGTGGGCCACCCCGCGTCGTCCGCGACTGCGAACCGCCCGTACGGGGGGCCGCCTGACGCGACGACGCGGGGCGCCGGCCTCCTGGCGCGCGTGACTCCTGGGCGGGCCCGCCGGCCGTGCGCCGGGTCGCCTGTTCGGTGTACGGGCCCTCCATGCGCCCGGTGGGCCGGTCCAGCTCCTGCGCGCTCCGCTGGGCGGGCGGACGGCGCTCCTGCAGCCCCTGCGCCTCGCGCGCGGCGATCTCCTTGAGCCGCATGGAGAGCTGCAGGGTGCTCGGCCGCTCCTCCGGGTCCTTCGCCAGGCAGGCCCGTACGAGGGGGGCGAGCGCGTCGTGCACATCGAACAGATGCGGTTCCTCGTGCACCACGCGGTAGAGCATCACCTCGGAACTCCCGTGCCCGAAGGGTGAGTCCGCCATCGCCGCGTAGGCGAGGGTGGCGCCCAGCGAGAACACGTCCGTCGCGGGGGTCACCGCCGCACCGCGCACCTGCTCGGGCGCCAGGAAGCCCGGCGAACCGACGGCCGTCCCCACATGGGTGAGCGTGCTGGCCCCGGTCGCCCAGGCGATGCCGAAGTCGATGATCCGGGGGCCCTTGGGGGAGAGGAGGATGTTGGACGGCTTCAGGTCACGGTGGACGACCCCCGCCTCGTGCACCGCCACCAGGCCCTCCGAGAGCGCCGCCCCGATCGAGGCCACCTCGGCCGCCGGCAGAGGGCCCTCCTCGACGACCTTGTCGTGCAGCGAGGGACCCGGTACGTACTGCGTCGCGAACCACGGACGGTCCGCCTCCAGATCGGCGGCCACCAGCCGGGCCGTACAGCCGCCGCGGATCCTCCTGGCGGCGGACACCTCGCGCGCGAAACGCGAGCGGAACTCCTGGTCCTCCGCCAGATCGGGCCGGATCACCTTGAGCGCCACCCGCTGGCCCCGGCGGTCGGAACCCAGATAGACGACGCCCATGCCGCCCGCGCCCAGCCGCCGGTGCAGCCTGAACGAGCCGACGACACGCGGGTCCTCGCGCCGGAGCCGCATCATCGCCATCGTCTGCCCATCCCCGCTGCCGGTCCGCCTGACGAGGCACAGCTTACGTACCCGTGGCGCGGCGCGCTCAGAGGCCGCGCCCTCACCGGCCCATCGATTGTCAGTGCCCGGTGGGAGAATTGAGGAGTGGTCAGGGAGCCGGGGATCCAGGTTCCGTGACCCGTGCGAGATCTCAAAGGACCGTCGCATAAGGGGGATTGGATCAATGAAGGGCGATCGTGTGGAAATAGTCGTGGACGCGGGTGACACGACCAGGACGTACGAAGTGGTGGCCTCCAGAGCAGGCCGGAGGGTGGAGACAGCGGTCCGCCGGGGGGTGGTGGAAGTGAGTGAAGTCACCCGAAGTGGATCAGTTGTCCGTACCGCCCGCTTCATGGCGACCAGGGTGCTCGCCCTGGTCGAACAGCCGGTCCCGCGCGAGGACGCCTCCGAGCGCACCCCGGACTCCTAGCGCGCCTCCTCCGCGTCGTTCCGGCCGGCCTCCCGCCCTCCGGACCGGCCCGGACCGATCCTGACCGGCCCGGACCGATCCTGACCGGTCCGGACCGATCCGGACCGAAGATCCTCTGTGCACCGACCGCGGCGCTGCCCACCACCCGGGCGGCGCCGCGGGACCCCAAGACCTCCGTCGTGCGGTGACCCCGGACACCACCGCCCGGCGGAGGTCTTCGTGCTGCCGGAACGAAACTCCGGGACACCCTTGACACCTGGTCCGGGCACCCGCATTCTTTCGCCAGAAAACGCAACGCCGTTGCGATTTCCGCACCGACGACATCCCCGGGGCCGCCCCGGAGGACCACACGGTCGGCGCACGAACCACCCGCACGGAACGAAGGAGGCCGGCCCATGGCGGACCACGGCGCCGACACCACCCCGGTCGAAGCCGCACCCCAGGCGCCCGGCGTCCTGCAGACCGTGGACCGGGCCCTGGCCGTCCTGCTCACCTTCACCGAGCAGCGTCCCGAGTGGGGAGTCAGCGAGCTCTCCCGCCATCACGGCTGGGACAAGGCCGTGGTCCAGCGGCTGCTGACCACCCTGACCGCCCGCGCGTTCCTGATCTGCGACGACACCAGCCGCCGCTACCGTCCCGGTCCGGCCCTGTCCCGGCTCGCGCGGGTCGGCGAACACAGCGGTGTGCTGCCGTCGCTCGCCCGCCCGATACTCGCCCGGCTCCTGCGTGAGACGGGTGAGAGCGTCGTGCTCAACGTGCCGCACGGCTCCAGCTACCGCTGCGCCGCCGCCGTCGACGGCACCGGGCCCGTCCGCTACACGGCCATCATCGGTGCGGTCATGCCCGGCCACGCCGGAGCGTCCGGCCACACCCTCTTCGCGTACCACCCCGAACGCGAGATCCAGCAGATGTTCGGTCCCACGGGACTCGTCCGCTTCAACGACCGCACCATCACCGACCTGGACGCGTTGCTCACCTGCTACGCCCGGGTCCGTGCCAACGGGCACTGCGTCAGTTACGGCGAGTACGACGAGGCCGTCACCGCCGTCTCCGCCCCCGTGTTCCAGGGCGGAGCCGTCGCGGCCTCCCTCACCGTGATCGGCCCGTCCCACCGTGTGGACCGGGCCGTCGGCACCCTCGTACCGCTGGTGCGTGCCGGAGCCGCGGAGATCTCCGCGGCGCTCGGCGGCTGAACCGGCCTCAACCGCATACCGCCCGACCCCGCGACGCCCCGCGCCGCCGGTGCGCCCCGCCCTGCCCGCGCGCACCGGCGAGGGACGGCGTCTCCCCAGCCCTGCTCACCGAAGGGGGTGCCCCGTGGCGCACCAAGCCTCCGCCCCGCACCGCGAACCGCCGCCGTCCCGCTCCCTCCCCGACGACACCGGGGCCCACCCCCGGGTCTTCGAACCCGTACTGCTCGTCATCCTGGTCGTCCTCGCCGCAGTCGGCGCCGTGATCGGCATCGACCTGGTGTCCAAGCTGGGCATCTCAGCCAACACCTCCGTCGTGGGCGCGCTGGTCGCCATGCTGATCGGCCGCATCCCGCTCGGCTTCCTGCGCCGGATGCGCTCCGTGCACCGGCAGAACCTCGCCCAGAGTGCCATCTCCGCCGCCACCTTCGCGTCGGCCAACGCGCTGCTGACGTCCGTGGCCATCCCGTACGTCTTCGGACGCCAGGACCTGGTCTGGCCGATGCTCGCCGGATCGTTCATCGGTCTGCTCGTGGACGCCTGGGTGCTCTACCGGGCGTTCGGGTCCCGGCTGCTGCCCGCCGATGCCGCGTGGCCGCCCGGAACGGCCGCCGCCGAGACCATCAAGGCCGGCGACCGGGGAGGCCGCCGGGCGCTGATCCTCGCCGGCGGCACCGCCGTCGGCCTGGCCGGAACACTCCTCAGCCTGCCGCTGTCCGCCGCCGGTGTGGCCTTCCTGGGCAACGTCTGGGCGCTGATGATGTTCGGCATCGGCCTGATGCTGCGCCAGTACAGCCCCGACCTCTTCGACACCGACCTGGGAGCCGGGTTCATCCCGCACGGCGTCATGGTCGGTGCGGGCGTAGTCGCCCTGGGACAGGCCGTCCACATGCTGGTCGGCCGCCGCGCCCGCAAGAAGCAGCGGGCGGAGCGGAGGGCCGCCGAGGAGCCGGCGAGCACCCTCGCCGTGGCCGACCCGACCGTCGAGTACACCGTCGACGAGCGCGCCCTGCGGCTCGCCCTCGTCCGTGGTTACGCCCTGTTCACCGCGGGCGCCGTCGTGCTCGCCGTACTCGGCGGGCTCATCGGGGACATGAGCCCGCTCGGGATCATCGGCTGGGTCCTGTTCGCCGCCTTCGCCGCGCTGGTCCACGAGCTGATCGTCGGCCTCGCCGCCATGCAGTCCGGCTGGTTCCCGTCCTTCGCCGTCACCCTGATCTTCCTGATCCTCGGGCTCGCCATGGGCATCCCCTCGGTACCCCTGGCCCTCCTGATCGGATACGTCTCCGCCACCGGCCCGGCCTTCGCCGACATGGGGTACGACCTCAAGGCCGGCTGGCTCCTCCGCCGCGACCACCGCCCCTGGGACCCCTATGAGCGAGAGGGCCGCCGCCAGCAGTTCCTGGCCGCCCTGATCGGCTTCGCGGTCGCCCTGGCCGTCGTCGCCGTCGCCTGGCGCTCCTACTTCGGGCAGGGCCTCATCCCTCCCGTCGCGAAGGTGTACGCCGACACGATCAAGAGCGGCCTCAGCGATCCCGACGCGGTACGCACCATGCTGCTCTGGGCCGTTCCCGGCGCCGCCATCCAGCTGATCGGCGGAACCCGGCGCCAGATGGGCGTCATGCTCGCCACCGGCCTTCTCATCCTCACCCCGCAGGCCTGCTGGCTGGTCCTCGGCGCGCTGGCGGTCCGCGTCGTCTACCGCAGGCTGCGCGGCCCCGCCGCCGACGAGGAACTCAACCTGATCGGCGCCGGGGTGATCGCCGGCAGCTCGCTCGGGGACTCCGCCCAGATCCTCAAGACCTGACCCCGGGGACCCACCCCGCGGGGCCGGGTCCCTCAAGCCACCACCCGCACCACCCGCAAGGCAAGGAGAACCCCCACCGTGGACATGTACAGCAGGCTCGAACCGCGTTCCGAGTACCTCAGCTTCGAACTGGCCCTGGCCGCACGCAAGCTCGTCGAGGAGGTCATGCTCGTCAAGCGCGGCGAGCACGTCGTCCTCACCGGGGACACCAGCAGCGACCGCCGGGTCGTCGAGGCGACCGCCCAGGCCGTCGCCGCCGCCGGCGCGCACCCCGTCATCGTCTGGTACGAGACGCTGCCCGGCGCCTCGATGGAGCCGCCCCGCCCCGTGGCCGGCGCCATCGCCGACGCCGACGTGTGGATCGAGTTCGCGGTCTCCTACCTGATGCACTCCGACGCCTTCCGCGCCGCCATGGCGAACGGCTGCCGGTACACCAACCTCACCGCCATGGACGTCCAGATGCTGGTCGCCACCGTCGGGCGCCCGGACTTCCAGGGAGTCATCCGCCTGGGCAAGGAACTCGTCGCGCTCCTCGAAGCCGCCGACGAGGTCCGTATCACCTCCGCCAACGGCACCGACCTCGTGGGCCGCAACGGCGACCGCCCGATCAACCTGCGCGGCAAGCCCGCGGAGAAGCCCGGCGAGACGGTCATGCTGTCAGGCCAGATCTCCTGGAACCCTCTGGAGGAGACGCAGGACGGTGTTCTCGTCTTCGACGGCGCCCTGTGGCCGCCGGACGAGATCGGCCTGCTGCGCTCCCCGGTCCGCTGCACCGTCGAGAAGGGCGTCGTGACCAGGATCGAGGGCGGCGCCGACGCAGACACCTTCCGCCGCTGGATGGAGTCCTTCGACGACCCGAACATGTTCCGCGTCGCCCACTGGTCCCTCGGCTTCAACCCGGGCGTACTCGCCCCGACGGGCCGGATCGTGGAGGACGAGCGCGTCTTCGGCTGCGTCGAGCTCGGCATCGGCACCAAGGGCGCCTGGATCGGCGGCGAGCCGTGGGTCGCCGCCGCGCACACCGACGGCAGCGTGCTCGGCCCGTCCATCTACCTCGACGGTGTCGCGATAGAGGAGAACGGGCGTTACGTGCACCCCCGGCTCGTGGAGATCTGCCGCGAGCTCGGCGTCGCCGGCTACTGAGCCAGTACGGCCGCGGGCGGCCCCCCCGACGCCTGCCCGCGGCCCCCGGCGGCCACCGGCCCGTGGGACACCTGCCCGCGACCGTCCGCGCACCGACGCGGCCCGCTCCGCCGGCGCACCGTCAACTCCCCCCGCCCCGACCTCCCTCACCGCGACAAGGAGCGACCATGTCCACGCCCCCGCCCGTCTCCTACCGCCACGGCGGTCTGGTCTGCACCGACCACACCCTCGACGTGCCGCTCGACCACCGGGACCCCGGCTCCCCGTCCATCAGCCTGTTCGCCCGCGAAGTGGTGGCCGAGGGCCGGGAGCACGAGAACCTGCCCCGGCTGCTCTGGCTCCAGGGCGGCCCGGGCGGCCGCGCGGAACGGCCGAACGCGGCGGGAGCCTGGCTCCGGCGTGCCCTCGCCGGCCACCGAGTCGTCCTGATGGACCAGCGCGGCACAGGACGCTCCGCCCCCGCCGACCGGCGCACCCTCGCCCGGTTCGGCACCGATCACCCGGCCGCCGCCCGCCACCTCGGCCTCTTCCGGGCCGACTCGATCGTCCGTGACGCCGAACTGCTGCGCCGGTACTTCCAGGACGAGCGGCCGTGGAGCGTACTCGGGCAGAGCTTCGGCGGCTTCGCGACCCTCACCTACCTCAGTCTCGCCCCCGAAGGTCTGGCCCAGGCATACATCACCGGCGGTCTGCCCACGCTGACCGGCCACGCCGACGACGTGTACCGGGCCGCCTACGCCCGCACCCTCGCGCACAACGAGCGCTACTTCGCGCGCTATCCGGGAGACCAGCGGCTCGCCGACGCCGTCGCCGCACACCTGGCGGCGCACGACGTACGCATGCCGACCGGTGAACGGCTCACCGTGCGCCGCTTCCAGACGCTCGGCATCACCTTCGGCACGGCGGCGAAGTTCGACTCGCTGCACTACCTTCTGGAGACCGCGTTCACGGACGGCGTGCGGGGGCCCGAGCTCACCGACACGTTCCTGCGGGGCGTCGACGCCGCGGTGTCCTTCGCCGAACGCCCGCTCTACGCGGCGCTGCACGAGCCGATATACGCCCAGGGGCACCGCCCCACGGACTGGTCCGCGCACCGGATCCGCCAGGAGTTCCCCTCCTTCGACGCCGGGTCCGGCGGCCCGGTCCGTTTCACCGGAGAGATGGTCTACCCCTGGCAGTTCGAGGAGGACCCCGCACTCGTCCCCCTGCGGGGCGCCGCGGAAGCCCTCGCCGCACGCACCGACTGGCCCGCGCTCTACGACCTCGGCCGGCTGGCGGCCAACGAGGTCCCCGTGGTGGCCGCCGTCTACCACGACGACATGTACGTCGACCGCGAACAGGCGCTCGCCACCGCCGACGCGGTGCGAGGGCTGCGCACCTGGGTCACCCCCGACCACGCGCACGACGGGGTCCGGGCCGACGCGGCCGTCTTCGACCGGCTGCTGTCGATGGCGAACGCCAAGCCCTGACCCGTGGCGGAAGGAACCTCGGGCCGAACCCTTAGGTGGCGGGTACCGCGACCCTCACTGTTTCTCCACCCAGGGGAGTACACCGGAGGTGGTCGGCTCATCCTCCGGGAGGCCCGGCATTCGGTACGCGGGCATGACGCCGTGGGCCCTCCCTCTCCCTAATGTTGAAGTCAAGCGGCGGGCGTGGAACTCGTCCCCCGAGGCCAGACGCCCGCCGCTCCGGAACAGGTCAGGAGAGGAACCATGGCGGACACGGCCGCGCGGACGATCACCCGCACGCAGGGCAGCAGGGCATACGCCTCGCTCGGCGTACGCACGTCCGGCACACGCCACCCGCTGGTGGCGACAGCCATGGTCCTTCCCCTGGCGGCCCTGCTGGTCGTCGTCTTCGGCGGCTGGGACGCAGTGGTCACACAGGCGTCGTCCGTGGGCGTGATGCTGGGGCGCTGAGCGGCGCCCCGGGTCCGGAAGAGCGGTCCGGACCGGGACATCCGGCCAACAGCCCCGTGGGGACGGGGGTGCGGCGGACGGCAGCGTTTGTCCGGCCAGCTGGGGAGCTGGCCGGACATCGCGCTGTCCGGACCCGTTCCGCCGCCGCGGCGGCCCGTCGCCCGCCACGGCGCCGCCGGCCGCGTACGATCGCCGCCGGGACCGGCCGCGAGCCGGCCGATCACCTGCGCGGGAGCCGATCCGATGACCACCACCCCTGTCGTACGCGCGCTGGGCGAACTCGCGCACGAGGGCGCCCACGCCGCGACCACGGCATGCGTGTGCGCGCCGCCCCAGGTGCTCGCGGACCGGCCCGACGCCACGGTGGTCCGCAGCGGCCCGCACGTCGCCAAGGCGCACGCCCCGGACTCGGACCCCGCCGCCCTGGCGGCCCGCCTGTCCCTGGCCGCGTCACCCCGGCTGGCGGGGATCCTGCTCCCGCCCCTGCCGGCCCCGGACGGGCGACCGGACAGCGCCGACGGCCGCACCGTGAGCCTCTGGCCGTACGGTACGCCCGTCGACCCCTCGGACCCCGACGCCGCCCCCTGGGAGGAAGCCGCGGCCCTCCTGGCCCGGCTGCACCGCACCCCGCCGCCGCACCCGCTCCCGCCGATGCGCGGACCGGTCAAGGCCGCCCGGGCCGTGGCGCGGATGCGAGCCGCCCGCCCCGGCGACCCGGCTGCCGATCCCGTGCTGGCCGCCTGGCGGGGGCTGCCCGGCTGGGCCCGCGCCGAGCAGCCGACGCCGGAACACCGGGACGGCTTCCTCTGCCACGGCGACCTCCACCTCGGACAGCTCGTGCGGCACCCCGCGCGGCGCGGCCCCTGGCTGCTGATCGACATGGACGACACGGGCCTGGGCGACCCCGCCTGGGACCTGGCGCGGCCCGCGGCCTGGTACGCCGCAGGGCTGCTGTCGCCCGAGATCTGGCTGCGCTTCCTCGACACCTACCGGGCCTCCGGCGGCCCCGCCGTACGGGCCGAGGGGGACCCATGGCCCGAGCTGGACGTCGCGGCGCGGGCGCTCACCGTGCAGACGGCCGCCCTCGCCCTCGCCAAGTCCGCGACGGAGGGCCGCAGTCCGGATGAGGTGGAACAGCTGATGATCGATGCATGTGTCCGAATTGCGTCCCTGCCACCCGAGTTGGCGTCCGCATACGCGTCGTAGGGTGAAGCCAGCGCCGCCGGGCAGGTATCCGGTGACGCCGCCACGACCTGAGGAGTCCACCCGATGATCCAGTGCCCCAAGTGTCATGCGCCGATGAACACGTACAACCGCAACGGTGTGCAGATCGAGCAGTGCAGCGGCTGCCGCGGGATATTCCTCGACTACGGCGAGCTGGAGTCCCTGACCCGCCTGGAGTCGCAGTGGGCACAGCAGGCCCCGCCCGCCCCGCAGCAGGGCTACCCCGCCGCTCAGCAGCCGTACCCCGCCGCGCCGGCCCCCGCCTGGGGAGCGCCGCACCAGGGCGGTCATCACGGCGGCCACCACCGTCAGAAGAGCTTCGGCCGGATGCTGTTCAGCTCCTGACCGCGACTTCTGAGCGGGTAGTGCCGCAGGGCGGGCCCGGGCCGTTGCCCGGGCCCGCATTGCATACGGTCGACGACTTCCTCTCATGATCTAGTCATGGCCATGGCTGATGCCTAGAGTGCGGATCCATGAACTTCCTCGACAGGTCCCGGACTGTCGCGCCCCCGGGGTGGAGCCGCTGGCTCGTACCGCCCGCCGCGCTCGCCGTGCACCTCTCCATCGGACAGGCCTACGCCTGGAGCGTGTTCAAGCCCCCGCTCGAGTCCGCCCTCGACCTCTCGGGCACCGCCAGTGCTCTCCCGTTCCAGCTGGGCATCGTCATGCTCGGCCTCTCGGCCGCGTTCGGCGGCACCCTCGTCGAACGCAACGGTCCACGCTGGGCGATGTTCGTCTCCCTCGTCTGCTTCTCCTCCGGCTTCCTCGTCGCCGCGCTGGGCGCCTCGACAGGCCAGTACTGGCTCGTCGTCCTCGGCTACGGATTCATCGGCGGCATAGGCCTCGGCATCGGCTACATCTCGCCGGTCTCCACCCTCATCAAGTGGTTCCCCGACCGCCCCGGCATGGCCACCGGCATCGCCATCATGGGATTCGGCGGCGGCGCCCTCATCGCCTCACCCTGGTCCACCGGGATGCTGGAGAGCTTCGGGACGGACCGTTCCGGCATCGCCACGGCCTTCCTCGTCCACGGTGTCGTATACGCCGCCTTCATGGCACTCGGCGTCTTCCTCGTACGGGTGCCGCCGGACGGCTGGCTCCCCGACGGCTGGGAACCGAAGCAGGAGACCCGCAGGCTCGTCACCAACGCCCAGGTCTCCGCCCGCAACGCCCTGCGCACACCGCAGTTCTGGTGTCTGTGGGTGGTCCTCTGCATGAACGTCACCGCGGGCATCGGCATCCTCGAGAAGGCCGTGCCCATGATCCAGGACTTCTTCACGAACACCGCCGGCCCGGTCTCGGTCTCCGCGGCGGCGGGCTTCGTCGCCCTGCTCTCGCTGGCCAACATGGGCGGACGCCTCCTGTGGTCCTCCACCTCGGACCTGATCGGCCGTAAGAACATGTACCGGATCTACCTCGGCGTCGGCGCGCTCATGTACGTGGTCATCGCCCAGCTGGGCGACGACTCCAAGCCGCTCTTCATCTGCTGCGCGCTGGTGATCCTCTCCTTCTACGGCGGCGGGTTCTCGACCGCGCCGGCCTATCTGAAGGACCTCTTCGGCACCTACCAGGTGGGAGCCATCCACGGCCGCCTGCTGACCGCCTGGTCCACGGCCGGTGTCCTCGGCCCGCTGATCGTCAACCGGATCGCGGACGCGGGGGAGCGGGCAGGACACAGCGGGCCCAGCCTCTACACGACCTCCCTGACGATCATGATCGGGCTGCTGATCGTCGGCTTCGTCGCCAACGAATGCATCCGCCCGGTCCACGCCCGTTTCCACGAGGTACCGGAAGGGAGCCCCCGTGTCCACCAGCAGCAGTCGTAAGCCCCTCATGACGTTCGTCTGGCTCTGGGTCGCCGTGCCGTTCGCCTACGGACTGTACGAGCTCGTCCGCAAGGCCACCCAGCTCTTCACCGGCTGAACCTCCACCGCCCACGACGAAGCCCCCGGTCGTCGAGACGACCGGGGGCTTCGGCTGGTGCGCGATACTGGGATTGAACCAGTGACCTCTTCCGTGTCAGGGAAGCGCTCTCCCGCTGAGCTAATCGCGCAGGGTGACCCTGCGTGTACTGCGTGCGCGATACTGGGATTGAACCAGTGACCTCTTCCGTGTCAGGGAAGCGCTCTCCCGCTGAGCTAATCGCGCGGGGGTCCTTGCGGACCGGTGGACGATACTGGGATTGAACCAGTGACCCCTTCCGTGTCAGGGAAGTGCTCTCCCGCTGAGCTAATCGTCCTTGGAGGTGGAGACGGGATTTGAACCCGTGTAGACGGCTTTGCAGGCCGTTGCCTCGCCTCTCGGCCACTCCACCAGGGATGGGGGCTCGGGAAGATCCCCCATCTACTGCGAGCGGACGACCAGGTTCGAACTGGCGACCTCAACCTTGGCAAGGTTGCGCTCTACCAACTGAGCTACGTCCGCTTGTCTTTCCCGGACCGCTTGCGCGTCCCGGCGACGTGTTGAACTCTAGCGGATTCCCGGGCCAGCACAAAAACGCGTTTGCGCAGCGTGCTGCGCCACCGTCGCCCGCCGCAGGTCACCGCGTGCCGCCTTAGACTCGGTCACGTGCGCGACCTCACCCCCCTTGCCCGTTTCGGTGGCCTCGTCGCCACCGGCCTGCTGGACGTCACCAGCGACCCAGCCGCTCTTGAATCGTCCGGTTTCTGGGCGGTCTGTGTCGACTTCGAAGGCCGCCCGGTCTGTGCCCGCTTCGCCACCGTGCGCTCCGAGGAGGTCCCGCTCCCCGTGCCCGGCGCCTGGCGAGGGCCCTCCCCGCAGGAGTGGACGTCCTCACTCGACGAGCAGGCCTACATGGCCGGCGTACGACGGATCCGTGAACACATCGCGGCCGGCGAGGTCTACCAGGCCAACCTCTGCAGAGTCCTGTCCGCGCCGCTGCCCGGACCCCGGACCGACGTGGACGCGCTCACGGCGCTGCTCGCCCGCGGCAACCCGGCACCCTACGCGGGAACGATCCGCCTCCCGGAGCACGGCGTGGAGATCGCCACCGCCTCTCCCGAGCTCTTCCTCGCACGCGACGGCCGGACCGTCGAGTCCGGTCCGATCAAGGGCACCGGGCGCACCGAGGGCGATCTGCTGGAGAAGGACCACGCGGAGAACGTCATGATCGTGGATCTGGTCCGCAACGACCTGGGCATGGTCTGTGAACCCGGCAGCGTGACCGTCCCGGACCTCTGCGCCGTGGAGAAGCACCCCGGGCTCGTCCACCTCGTCTCCACCGTGCGCGGACGGCTCGCCGACGGCGTCGGCTGGCCGCGGCTGCTCACCGCCGCGTTCCCGCCCGGATCCGTCACCGGCGCGCCCAAGTCCAGCGCGCTGGGGATCATCGACGCCCTGGAGACGGCCCCCCGCGGCCCCTATTGCGGAGCCCTCGGCTGGGTGGACGCCGATCGGGGCACCGCGGAACTGGCCGTCGGCATAAGGACCTTCTGGATCGACCGCACCGGGCCCGCGCCCCTTCTCCGGTTCGGCACCGGAGCCGGCATCACCTGGGGATCGGACCCGGCGCGCGAATGGGCCGAGACCGAGCTCAAGGCCTCACGCCTGCTCGCTGTAGCGTCGGGCGCGTACGAGGAGACAGGAAGGACCGTTTCATGAGGATCTGGGTCAACGGCGGACTGCGTGACGCCGATGACGCGCGGCTGTCCGTGCTCGACCACGGGCTGACCGTGGGGGACGGCGTCTTCGAGACCGTCAAGGTCGCCGGGGGCCGCCCCTTCGCCCTCACCCGGCACCTCGACCGGCTGACGCGCTCGGCCAGGGGCCTGGGCCTGACGGGCCCCGACCACGACGAGGTCCGCCACGCGGTGGCGACGGTCGTCGAGGCCAATCCCATGGAGCTCGGCCGGCTCCGGATCACCTGCACCGGTGGTCTGTCACCGCTCGGCTCGGAGCGCGGGAACGCCCGGCCCAGCCTGGTCGTCGCGCTGGGCGAGGCGGCACGCCGTCCGGACAGCACCGCCGTCGTGACCGTCCCCTGGCCGCGCAACGAACGCGGCGCGGTGACGGGCCTCAAGACCACCTCGTACGCCGAGAACGTCGTCGCTCTCGCACGCGCCCACGAGCAGGGTGTCTCGGAGGCGCTGTTCCCGAACACGGTCGGGCAGCTCTGCGAAGGCACCGGCTCCAACGTCTTCGTCGTCCTGGACGGCCGGATCCACACGCCTCCCGTCACGTCCGGGTGCCTCGCGGGGATCACCCGCGCACTGGCGGTGGAGTGGACGGGCGCGCAGGAGACCGACCTCCCGCTGGACGTGCTCGAACAGGCCGACGAGATCTTCCTGACCTCCACGCTCCGCGACATCCAGGCCGTCCACCGGGTCGACGCGCGGGAGCTGCCCGGCGCCCCGGGGCCCGTGACGGCGAAGGCCGCGCGGCTCTTCGACGAGCGCGCGGCGGACAATCTCGACCCGTGATCCGGGGCGGACACCGGAACCGGAACCGTAAAAGGGGTGACGGCCCGCCGCCCAGCGGATAGAACGACCTGATGACCACGACCATCCGGCCGGCCGAGCCGGTCCAGCAAGGCGCCGACGGCGTACGGGCACGGACGTACGACGTGTGCGACAACGGGCGGCCCGTGGGCGCCGTCGCCATCTCCACCGACCCGGCCTTCGGCGCCTCGGCGGGCATACTCCGGTCGCTCCGCATCGACGAGGCGCACCGGAGGCGCGGCCGGGGGACCATCGCCGCGCTCGCCGCCGAGGAGGTGCTCCGCGGCTGGGGCTGTACGCAGGTCCGCCTGGTGGCCCCCGAGGGCAACCATGCCGCCCGGGCCCTGGCGACGGTACTCGGCTACACCGAGCGCAGCCGCAACATGCTGAAGCCGCTCAGCCGGCCCGCCCCCGCACTGCCCGCAGGGGTCACCGGACGTCCCATGACCGAGCGGGAGTACGCCGCGTGGGCGGCCACCAGCGCCGACACGTACACGCGGGAGTGGGTGGAGCGCGGTGTCCCGGAGGAGCAGGCGCGGCGCAAGACCGAGACCGACCACGCCACCAGTCTGCCGGACGGCCTGGCCACCCGCGGCATGTACTTCCGCGTCCTCGTCCACGACGATGCCGTCGTCGGCCACGTCTGGGTGGCACGGCGTGAGGTGCCGGACGGTGACGACCTCGGCTACGTCTTCGACGTGGAGGTGCGCGAGGAGCACCGGGGGCGCGGATACGGCCGGGCGCTGATGCACCTCGCGGAGGACATCACGCTCGACGCCGGCCTCGGCCTCCTCGGCCTGCACGTCTTCGCGGACAACACACCCGCCCTGCGGCTGTACGAGTCGCTCGGTTACGAGGTGACGCAGTACAACCTGGCCAAGGCGCTGTGACCGGCCGTCGACGTGGCCGGGCTGTCAGTCCTGCCCGGCGAGCAGGCGGTCGGCGATCTCCTCGATGCGCGCGAGCAGCCCGTCCTGGCTCTTCCCGCCGTCCAGCCGCTCGTCACCGATCACGTACGTCGGGGTCCCGGTGACGCCGATCGCCTTGCCCTCCGCCTGGTCCGCGTCCACGATCAGCAGATGCCGGCCGTCGATCAGGGCGGTGTCGAACTCCTCGGCGTCCAGACCCAGTTCGCCCGCCACCTCGAGCAGCAGGGGCTCGCCCACGCGCGCGAGGTCGGCGGTGCGGGCCAGCACCGCCTCGATGTACGGCCATCCCCTGCCCTGGACGATGGCCTCCTCGGCGGCCTGCGCCGCGGCGTACGCGTGCTTGTGCTTCTCCAGCGGGAAGTGGCGCAGCCGTACCTCCAGCCGGTCGCCGTAGCGGGCGCGCAGCGCGTGGACGTCGGAGAGGGCCCGGTGGCAGTCGGGGCACTCGAGCTCGCACCAGAGGTCGAGGACGACCGGTGCGGCGGAGGGGGAATCGCTCATGAAACCAGTCTTTCAGGCCGGACCCGCGCTTCCCAATCGGGACCTGGGGAGGAGCCCGGCCCTGAAATGTCCCTGATGTGGGCCCGCGCCGTGGCCCCCGCGGCAGTGGCCGGTGCAGGATGGAAGGGACGTATCCCGATCGCTGGAGGCACCGATGCTTGCCGAGACCATCTGTTCCGCGGTGTCGGCGGCGGGATTGGGCATCGCCGCGATCACCGCGTACCGGAAGCGATTCCTCACGGCGACCCGGATCGCCGCCTACTCGCTCGTGCCCGTCGGGCTGGTGATGACCGGTGTGGTCGACTGGGTGGCCGGCATCGCCTTCAAGCCGAGCGTCTGGATCGGCTTCGGGCTGCTGGCCGTGGCCTGGCTGCTCTTCGTGACCACGCGCGCGGTGGAGCGCCGGAGCGGCTCGACCCGCAAGGAGCGCAAGGCCGCCCGGGCGGCGGAGCGGGGCGCGGCGGTGGCGCCGGGTGCCTCGTCACCCTCGCTGACCCCGGGGGCAGGGACAGCGGCCCCGCAGGCGCGGGAGAAGCCGAAGAAGCGGGAAGAGGCCGCCGCCCCCGGTGACGACTTCAGTGACATCGAGGCCATCCTGAAGAAGCACGGGATCTGACAGGTCCGCTCAGGACGTCCGGTCGACGCGGGGCATGCACGCGTCATGAATCGATTCATGACGGACGTCGGTCGGCGGGATGACGGCACCCGTACCGGTTCTGGGTATTCTCGGGTTGCGCCGCTCCGATCTTGACGGTATCCCGTGGATGCGGTTAGCGTCCCGAGCGGATTGAAACAATTCAATCGATGGGCGCGGGCCGGCGGCGACGCGACGGACCACGCTGGACGTCCGTCCGGCGACCAGGGACCGGCGCCGACGCGCGGCGGCCGGACGGCATCAGTGGGGCAGGGCAAGTGGGGCGTGTGGCAGGGATCAAGGACGTGGCCCGGCAGGCCGGAGTCTCGGTGGGCACGGTCTCCAATGTGATCAACCGCCCCGAGGCGGTGCTTCCCGACACCCGGGCCCGTGTGCTCGCGGCGATCGAGGAACTCGGATACGTACGCAGCGAGTCGGCCAGGCAGCTCAGGGCGGGCCGCAGCCGCATCATGGCCCTGCTCGTGCTGGACATGGGCAACCCCTTCTTCGTCGACGTCGCGCGCGGCGCCGAGCGGGCGGCCCGGGAGGCCGGTCTCGGTGTGATGGTCTGCAACAGCGGGCAGAGTCCGGAGGAGGAGGCCGAATATCTCGGCCTCTTCGCCGAGCAGCGGGTCTGCGGTGTGCTCGTCACCCCGGCCGACGCCTCCGGCGGCAACCTGGAGGCCTTCGCCCGCCACCGGATCCCCTATGTGCTGGTCGACCGCGTGGCGGCCACCACCGACAGCTGCGCCGTCTCCGTGGACGACGTGCGCGGCGGCACGCTCGCCGTCGGTCATCTCGTCTCCGCCGGCCACCGGTCCGTCGCCTATGTGAGCGGACCCGGTGATCTCCATCAGATCCGGGACCGCCGGGAAGGCGCCCTCGCGGCGCTCGCCGAGGCGGGACTCGGCCCGGAGGCGCTCGTGGAGATCCCCTCCGACCGTCTGGACGTGGCGGCGGGCCGCGACGCGGGGGCCAGGCTGCTCGGCCTCGTACCCAGACCGACCGCGGTGTTCTGTGCCAACGACCTGCTGGCCCTCGGTGTCCTGCAGTCGCTGTACGCCGCCGGAGTGCGGGTGCCGCAGGACGTCGCCATCGTCGGCTACGACGACATCGAGTTCGCCGCGGCCGCCGCCGTGCCCCTCACCTCGGTCCGGCAGCCCGCCGTGGTGATGGGCAGGATGGCGGCCGAGCTCCTCCTGGAGGAGGCGGACGACGAGAACGGCGGCCACCGGCACCGCAGTGTGGTCCTCCAGCCGGAACTGGTCGTACGCGCCTCCAGCGCCGCTCCTCGCTGACACGGGCAGGGGCCCGCGGGCGTATGCCGGGACCGGCGGGTGCCCGGCGTCGGGGCGCGCGGGGCGAACGCATGCGGGGCCTTCGGACGCGGGAGCGATTCCCGTTCATCCTGGAGTGTGTGAACTCGCCCTGCGAAAAGCTTTGTTGATCGCCAACAGGGTCCGCTCTGCGTCATGATCACTACGAGATGGTGGACACATCCCGGGGCGACGTCCCCGCACCCCCCGCCGAAGAGCCGCGTGGCTGCCTCTTCGCGCTTTCCCAGCCGCCGCTGATGATCTTCCTGACGGTCGTCGGCGGCCTGCTGCTGATGGCCGCCCTGCACGATCTCTTCCTGCTGTGAGCGGCCGTCCCGCCCCTTCTGCCGCGAGCGGCTGCCACGCTTCCTCGGCCGCAGGCCGCCGCGCCCGGACGCCCACCGTCCCGCAGGGCCGGCCCCCGCCCGGGGGTGGCCGCACGGGCTGTCCGGGGAGGATCAACGGGCGGCTTCCCGGCGCCGCGCCCGGTACGCGGCGACATGGAGCCGGTTGCCGCAGGTGCGGCTGGAGCAGTAGCGGCGGGAGCGGTTGCGCGACAGGTCGACGAAGGCGTCCCGGCAGTCGGGGGCCTCGCAGCGCCGCAGCCGGTCCTGCTCGCCGGCCACGACGATGAAGGCCAGGGCCATGCCGCAGTCGGCCGCGAGGTGGTCCGCGACGGAGGCGTCCGGAGCGAAGTAGTGGACGTGCCAGTCGTAGCCGTCGTGATCGGTGAGCTGTGGGGTGGTGCCGGCCCCGGCGACCAGGCTGTTGACGAGGTCGGCGGCCGTGCGGGCGTCGGGTGCGGCGAATATCTCGGCGAACCGGTCCCGGACGTCCCGCACGGCGCGCAGGTCCTTGTCGCCGAGGGTGCCCACGCCGCTGATGTGGTGGCGCTCCGCGAAGGCGTAGAGGGCGGTGAGCTCGGCGAGCCCGTCGCCCGATCCGCTCTCCGGCGCGGTGTTCACCAGATCGACCACCGTGTCGAGGGCGATCCGGGTGTCGTGTGGGATCAGCACGCTTCGCTCCCTGGCCTCCGGCGGACGGGGCGTCCGCCGATGCGGGCAGACTCTACTGGCTCGGCGAAGGCACTCAGGGGCCGGTACGGGCCCGGCGGGGGAGTGCGGCCCCTTTTCCCGTCCGGGCCGCGTCGCGGAGCGCACGTGCCCCTCTGGCGGCTCCGGAGGCCGTTCCTGCGGCACGGGTGAGGCGCGTGGTGCGGATGGTGGGGGGTGTGGCGAGGCCTGGGCACCCTAGATGTACACCCACTCGCCCCGGCCGCGTTCGCCCCGCCTCCCGCCTCCCGCCTCCCGCCTCCCGCCTCCCGCCTCCCGCGCACAGCGGCGCCGCCGCCGCGGTGGGTTCCGCGGCGACGGCGCCGGTGCCTGCCCTATGAGGTTGTCCGCGCGACGCCGTCTCCCCGAGTCGGACGGCGTCCCGCAGCTCTCGGCCTGGCTCAGCTCTCGGCCAGGATGTGTGAGAGCTCCGTATCGAGGTCGAAGTGACGATGCTCGGTGCCGGGCGGGACCGCGGCGTCGGTCCTCTTCAGGAACGACTCCAGGGCCCGTGCCGGGGCCTCCAGCAGGGCTTCTCCCTCCGGGGAGCTCAGTGCGATGCAGACGACGCCTTGGCCGTGACTACGTGATGGCCAGACGCGGACGTCTCCGGTGCCGGTGGGCCGGTGCAGCCCCTCGGCAAGGAGGTCACGGGCGAAAACCCATTCGACCGTCTCCTCCGCTCCGGTGTGGAAGGTGGCGTGCACGGCATAGGGATCGGCCGTGTCATACCGCAGGCCCGCGGGTACAGGCAGTGAGGACTCGCTCGACACAACGAGGCGCAGGTGCAGCTCGCAGCTGACCGTGGTGTTCATAAGCGCCAGGGCCTTTCGCTCAGTGTGCGCTCGGGGATTCGCACGTCGGCGAAATCGACATGCCACCTACGGTGCCGTTGTAAACCCCTCTGACCTATTTGTGCTGCTTCAGGTCGCTCGTACGGCGGTGTGTAACTTTGGGTCATGCGTCCATTCCGGTGACGATCGAGGTTCCGGTAGGTTGGGCTTCATGAACGCGGAGAGTGACGAGCGGAGAGAGGTCGCCGCGACGGTGGCCGACGATTCCGCTGCGGGGGACGAACGGACGGCGGAGCGCGAGCTGGGATCGCGGGCGCCCGGGTTCATCCGGAAATCGAGGCTGCTCCACCTGAGCTGGCAGGTCGGGATCTTCGTGGTCGGCCTCGCGGTGGTCGGCGCGGGCATCGCGATGCTGGTGCTGCCGGGCCCGGGGTGGCTGGTGATCTTCGGTGGCATGGCGATCTGGGCCACCGAATTCGTCTGGGCGCAGATCGTCCTGCGCTGGACCCGGCGCAAGGTCACGGAGGCCGCGCAGCGCGCCCTCGACCCCAAGGTCCGGCGGCGCAACATCTTCCTCACCACGGTGGGGCTCGTGATCATCGCCGTGCTGGTCGGGATCTACGTCTGGAAGTTCGGCATAGTGATGCCGTGGAAGATCGACCAGTGACCCGGTGGTGGTCCCGAGGCACCGCTGACATGGGGTAATGTTTGCGGTGCGCCGGGGCGATTAGCTCAGTGGGAGAGCGCTTCGTTCACACCGAAGAGGTCACTGGTTCGAACCCAGTATCGCCCACCCCGGACCGATGGCCCGGAAGCTTCTGAGAAGCTTCCGGGCCATCGGCGTCTCCTGGCGTTCCCGTCTCCGCCGGCCCTGCCGCTCGTTCGGCCCGTCGTCCGGTCGCCGAAATTTCGTCCTAACCGTTGACGCGCCCCCTGCCGCTCCCTACTTTGACCCAGCAAGCGCTTTCTAAAACGATTCAATGCGAACGGTGGGGGCGAGCTATGTCTCGGAACAACGGCATGGACCGGCGGCAGCTGCTGAAGCTGGCCGGCCTCTCTGCGGCCGGTCTCGGCCTGACCGCGGCCGGCTGCGGCTCGGGCAGCGGCGGTTCCGGTGGTCCGGTCACCATCCGGCACTCGTGGTGGGGCGCGGACGACCGGGCCAAGAAGGTCCAGCAGTGCGTCAGCCTCTTCGAGAAGAAGCACCCGAAGATCAAGGTGAAGACGGACTTCCAGCAGTACGCGGACTTCTGGAAGAAGTTCAACACCCAGGCGGCCGGCGGCAACCCCCCGGACGTCATCCAGAACGCCGTGACCTTCCTGCGCAAGTACGAGGCGAAGAACGTCCTCCTCGACCTCGGCCCCCAGGCCGAGAAGGGCAACCTCGACCTCGGCGGCTTCCGCTCCGGCCTGGAGAAGTTCGCCGAGATCGACGGCAAGCTGCTCGGCGTGCCGGTCGGCAGCAACTCGATGGCCCTGGTCATCGACGAGAAGGTGTACGAGAAGGCCGGCATCACGCCCGAGATCGGCTGGACGTGGGACGACTGGCTGGCCGGTCTGGAGAAGATCAAGCGCGGCCAGAAGATCGCCGGTGACGCCGGACCGCACGGCGTGATGTACCTCTACGACCTGATCCTCCGCCAGAACGGCAAGGCGTTCTTCACCGAGGACGGCATGGGCTTCGGCGAGGACGAACTCCTGCCGTACTGGACCGAGGCCCTCGGGCGGGTCAAGTCGGGTCTCTACGCCGACCCCAACAAGGTCGAGCAGCTCAAGCCCGCGTCGGCCACCGCCAAGGGTCTGTCCGCCGGTGAGTTCACCTGGGACAACTTCTCGGTCCGCTACAGCGCGGAGGGCAAGAGCAGCTACGGCCTCGCGCCCATCCCGAGCACCGACGGCAAGAAGACCGGACAGTACCTGGGCTCGCTGATGCTGAGCGGCACGGCGCGGACCAAGCACCCCGCCGAGGTGGCCACGTTCATCAGCTTCATGACCCACGACCCCGAGGTCGCCCGGATCATGGGATACGACCGCGGAGTGCCCGCCACCACCGCACAGTTCGAGGCCTACCAGCCCGCGGACGCCCCCAGCAAGGCCATCGGCGCGTACGAGACGGCGATCGCCGACGCGGGGGTCCTGGAGCCGATCACCCCGCACCCGGCAGGCGCCGACGTCATCGAGGCGGCGTTCCTGCGCATCGGCGCCGACCTGTCCCTGGGCAAGACCTCGCCGGAGGACTCCGTGAAGCAGTTCTTCTCCGAGGCGAAGACCGCCCTCGGCTCGAACTGAGAGGACCGAGGTGACTCACATCCACACCTCCCCGGGCGTGCTCGCGGCCGGGGACGACCGCTCCGTAACCAAGCGGAACGGTCCCGGAGGAAACGCGCCGCCCCCCGCGCGGAAGCGGCGGGACCGCGGCGAGAACCTGACCGGCTATCTGTTCATGTCGCCCTGGATCGCGGGCTTCCTGTTCCTGATCGCCGGGCCGATGGTGTTCTCGCTGTACCTGTCGTTCACCGAGTACAACCTGTTCGAAGCCCCGCGCTGGATCGGCCTCCAGAACTTCACCGACATGTTCGCCGACCCCCGCTGGCGCCAGTCGGTGAAGGTCACCTCCTGGTACGTGCTGATCGGCACCCCGGTCAAGCTGGCCGCGGCACTCGCCGTCGCCATGCTGCTCGCGCAGAAGCGGTGGGGCCAGTCCTTCTACCGCGCGGCCTTCTACGCCCCGTCCCTCATCGGGGCGAGCGTCTCGGCGGCCATCGTCTGGCGCGCGCTGTTCTCGGACGACGCGATCGTCGACCGTACGCAGAAGGTGTTCGGCTTCGAGGTCGGCGGCTGGATCGGCGACCCCGCGATGATCATCTACGCGCTGATCGCCCTCACCGTCTGGCAGTTCGGCGCGCCGATGGTCATCTTCCTGGCCGGCCTCAAGCAGGTCCCACGCGAACTGTACGAAGCGGCCGAGGTGGACGGAGCCGGCCCCTGGCGCAGGTTCTTCCACATCACGCTGCCGATGATCTCGCCGGTCCTGTTCTTCAACGTCCTGCTGGAGACCATCCACTCGTTCCAGATCTTCGGCTCGGCCTACATCGTCAGCAACGGCAGCTGCGGACCGGCCGACGCGACGCTCGTCTACACCTGTTACCTGTACGAACAAGGCTTCGTGAACAGCCGCATGGGCTTCGCCTCGGCCATGGGATGGCTGCTGCTGCTCGCGGTCGGGCTGGTCACCGCCGTGCTGTTCTGGTCCCAGAAGCGCTGGGTGCACTACGAGGAGGGCGGCCGATGAGTCTCCTGACAACAGCCGTACGCCGCCGGGGCCCCGGCGCACTCGCCTGGCACCTCGGTGCGCTCGTCATCCTCGCCGTGGTCCTCTACCCGGTGGTCTGGACGATCGGCGCCTCGTTCAAGCCCAGCGCCGACATCATCGGCGGCCTGGACCTGTTCCCGGCGGACCCGATCGGTGACAACTACGCCCGGCTCACCGAGGGCATCGCCGACATCCCGATCTCGACGTTCTTCCTGAACTCGGCCTACATAGCCGTCGGTTCCGTGATCGGAGTCGTGCTGTCCTGCTCGCTGACCGCCTACGCCTTCGCCAAGGTGCGGTTCGCCGGCCGCAACATCATGTTCGCCGTCATGATCGGCACGCTCCTGCTGCCGTACCACGTGCTGATCATTCCGCAGTACGTCCTGTTCCAGAAGCTGGAGCTGATCAACACCTTCACCCCGCTGCTGATCGGCAAGTACCTGGCCACCGACGCCTTCTTCGTCTTCCTGATGGTGCAGTTCATGCGTGGCCTGCCCAAGGAGCTCGACGAGGCGGCGCGGCTGGACGGCTGCGGTCACCTGAGGACCTACTGGTCCATCGTCATGCCGCTCTGCCGGCCGGCGCTCGTCACCAGTGCGATCTTCACGTTCATCAACGCCTGGAACGACTTCATGGGCCCGCTGCTGTACCTCAACGAGCCGGACAACTACACCGTCTCCCTGGGGCTGAAGATGTTCATCGACCAGGACGCGGTAGCGGACTACGGCGGCATGGTCGCCATGTCACTCGTGGCGCTGCTCCCCGTGCTGGCCTTCTTCGTGGCCTTCCAGCGGTATCTGATCGACGGCATGGCCACCTCGGGCCTGAAGGGCTGACACCGTGGCGACGAAGACCCGCACCCCGGCCGGGCGCTCGCGCGTCATGAACCGCTTCGCCCTGTTCTCCGAATGTCTGCTCGTCGGCGTGTGGATAGCCGTCGCCGCCCTGCCACTGTTCACGTTCCCCGCGGCGTTCGCCGCGGGGACCCGGCACCTGCGCCGCTACCTCGACGGCGTCCACGGCGGACTGCGCGCGTTCGCGGACGACGCCAGGGCCGCCGCCCGCGGCGGATGGCTCGTCGGCGTGGCCGTATGGGCCGCCGGGGGCCTGCTCTGGCTCGACCTGGCGGCTGTCCGCGCCGGGCTGCCCGGCGGGCCCTTCGTGGGCGCGGTCGGCATCCTCGCCCTGATCGGCTTCCTGGTCGCCGTCGTACGCGCCGCCTCCTGCTGGGAGCCCGGCGCCCTCTGGCGCACCCTCCTGGCCGAGGCCGGCCGGGACACCGTCCGGGACCCGGCCGGCTCGCTGCTGCTCGTCTGCGGGATGGCCGTCGTCGTGCTGTCCGGCGCCCTGGTGCTGCCGCTGGCCGTCCCCGTCGTCGGGGCCGTCGCCGCCGCGGCCACAGCGGTGCGGGCGCGGCGGACCGCCCGCTGACGCTTTTCCGTACCTTCCCTTTTTTCTCGAATCCGCACGGAGAGAGGCACACCCATGTCCAGGATGCCCCGCAGAACGCTCCTGAAGGCCGCGGCAGCGGCCGGCGCGGCCGCACAGTTCAGCTGGTCCCTCGGCGCCGCTCCCGCGTCGGCGGCGGCCCCCGGGGCGGAGCACACCGGTGAACCCGTCACCCTGACCTGGCTGGAGGCCGGCGGTCTCGGCGCGGCGCCCGGCTCCACGCTCGGCGTGCCCTGGCCCAAGGGGCAGTACCGCAAGGACCAGACCTTCGCGCTGACCACCGAGGACGGCAAGGACGTCCCCGTGCAGTCGTGGACGACCGCCACCTGGCCCGACGGTTCCGCGAAATGGACCGCGCACGCCGTGGGCCCCGCAGCCGCCGGCGCCAAGAAGTTCGTCCTCGGCCCGGGCACGCCCGCGGCCCCCGCCCACAAGGTCGCCGTCAAGAGCACCGGGTCCACCATCACCGTCTCCACCGGCGTCATCACCGCGAGGATCGGGAAGTCCGGCTCCTCGCTCATCACCTCCCTCACCCGGGGCTCCACCGAGATCGCCAAGGACGGACGGCTCGTCCTGATCCGGCAGGGCGAGATCGAGGACGGCGACCAGGGACGCGAGGCGTACGAACGGTTCGAGAGCGCCGTCACCACCACCGAGGTCGAACAGAGCGGCCCGGTACGCGCCGTCGTCCGGATCGAAGGGAAGCACCGCAGAGGAAAGCGCTCCTGGCTGCCCTTCTCGGTGCGGCTCTACTTCTACGCCGGCGCCGAATCGTTCCGCATGGTGCACACCATCACCTTCGACGGCACCCAGGAACCCGGGAAGGCGAGCGGCGACTTCATCCGCGGCCTCGGCGTCCGCTTCACCGTCCCGATGCGGGACGAGGCCTACGACCGGCACATCCGCATCGGCGGCGAAGGCACCGGCATGCTCCGGGAAGCCGTGAAGGGCATCACCGGTCTGCGCCGCGACCCCGGCGCGGCCGTCCAGGCAGCCCAGTTCGAGGGCACGAAGCTCCCCGACCCCGCCACCTGGGACCAGCGCGTCACCAGCCGCCTCCACCTCATCCCGGCCTGGGGCGACTACACCCTCAGCCAGCTGTCCGCCGACGGGTTCTCCCTGCGCAAGCGCACCAAGAAGGGCCACGGCTGGATCGCGGCGGGCGGCGGCCGGAGGGCCTCCGGCTTCGGATACGTCGGCGGGGCGAGCGGTGGACTCGCCTTCGGCCTGCGCGACTTCTGGGAGAAGTTCCCCGCCCAGCTCGACATCCGCGACGCCCACACCGACGCGGCCGAAGTCACCCTGTGGCTCTGGTCGCCCGAGGCCGAGCCGATGGACCTGCGCTTCTACCACGACGGCCTCGGCCAGGACACGTACGCCGAACAGCTCGAAGGCCTCAACATCACCTACGAGGACTACGAACCCGGCTTCGGTACCCCGTACGGCATCGCACGCACCAGCGAACTGCTCTTCTGGGCCCATGATTCCACCCCCGGCGCCTCCGCCCTGGCCCAGCAGACCGAAGCCGTCCGCACCCTCCCGCAGCTGGTCGCGCCGCCGTCCCAGCTGATCGGCGCGAAGGTCTTCGGCGGACTGTTCTCCCCGGTCGACCGCTCGACCCCGGCCAGGGCGAAGATCGAGGACCACCTGGACTTCCTCTTCACGTACTACAAGGACCAGGTCGACATGCGGCGCTGGTACGGGTTCTGGGACTACGGCGACGTCATGCACTCCTACGACCCCGCCCGCCACCAGTGGCGCTACGACGTCGGCGGCTACGCCTGGGACAACTCCGAGCTCTCACCCGACCTGTGGCTCTGGTACGCCTACCTGCGTTCCGGCCGCGCCGACATCTTCCGCTTCGCCGAGGCCATGACCCGCCACACCGGCGAGGTCGACGTCTACCACCTCGGCGAGTGGGCCGGCCTCGGGACCCGGCACGGCATCCAGCACTACGCCGACAGCGCCAAGCAGCAGCGCATCGCCAACACCACCTACCGGCGCTTCTACTACTTCCTCACCGCCGACGAACGCGTCGGCGACCTGATGCGCGCCAACGTCGACTCCGACGAGACCTTCCTCGCCCTCGACCCGCTCCGCAAGATCCGTACCGAGCCCTACACACCGGACCGGCACGCCCTGTCCATCGGCTTCGGCACCGACTGGAGCGGGCTGGTCTCCGCCTGGCTCACCGAATGGGAGCGCGGCGGGCCGCAGGCCGCGAAGGCCGAGGCCCGCATCCTCGGCACCATGGAGACCATCGCCGCCCAGCCCAACGGCTTCGTCCAGGGCAGCGGCCTCTACGACCTCGACACCGGCAGGTTCGCCGTCGGCACCGAACCGGTCGTCAGCGTCTCGCACCTCTCGGCGGTCTTCGGCCTGAACGAGCTGTGCGCCGAGCTCATCGACCTCGTGGGGGACGACGTGCCGGAGTTCGAGGAGGCGTACCTCGACTACTGCCGGTACTTCAACGCGACGAAGGCCGAGCAGAAGGCGCGCTACGGCTCCGACTTCGGCAGCCTCATCCTCTTCCAGGGCCACTCACGGCTGGACGCCTACGCCGCGGTCCGCACGGGCGACGAGAAGCTCGCCGCCCGTGCCTGGGAGAAGTTCTACAACAGCGACGGATACAAGGAATCGGCCCCCTGGAAGACCGAGGAGGTGACCGGCCCCGTCACCACGGTCCCCGGGGCCGAGGCCAACTGGGTCTACACCAACGACACCGCGCTCTACGGACTCGCCGCCATCGAGAACCTCGCCCTGGTCGGGGACAAGATGCCCTAACGCATCCGGCCCAGGCTCTCCCGCACCCGGCGCGCGTCGCGCAGCCGCTGCTCGTAGGTCGCACCGACCGCGAGCAGCAGCAGCCCGGCGAGCGCCGGGGGCGCCCAGCGCGGAAGCGCGTCGAGCACCTGCACCACATGCGGGGCCAGCTCGTGCAGACCGACCAGGGCCAGCACCGAACCGCCCAGCACCAGCGGGGCCTGGAGCCGGAGACGGGCGCCCGACAGCGTGACCACCAGAGCCGCAGCCCCCAGCAGCAGGGGCCGCTGCCAGCCGGCGTCGGTCCACGCCACCACGAGGCTCGGCACCATCGTCGCCGAGAGGGCCGGGCCGTACGCCACCCAGGACGACACGGCCGGGTCCGTGCGGGCCCGGAGATGTCCCACGGCGAACGCGGCCACCGACACGGGCAGCGTGTACGCCTCCGGCGCCGTCACCCCCGACGCCCCCAGCCGCACCCACATCGCCGCCACGGACAACGCCGCCGCCAGATGACCCGCGGCCGGCCGGCGCTCGGCCCTCACCGCGCTCCCCGCCGACAGCACCCCGCACAACGCCAGCACCAGTGCGAGGAACGGCGCGTCCGTCACCGCGAGCCCCATGGCCACCAGCGCACCGAACGCCCCTGCGGCCTCCAGCGACCACGCCACCGCCGCCACCCGCAGCCGGGCCCCGAGCAGCACCGTCACCGCAGGGACGACCAGCACCACCGGAGCCGACTGCGGCGCGCTCCATCCCAGCGACGCCCCCGCCGCCGTAGCCACCACGACCCCGCACAGCACCGACCCGACGGCCAGCACCGACCGCACCACCACCGCCTCCGACCGGGCGGCCGCGCCCGCGAACAGCACCAGCAGGCCCCCGAAGACCGCGTACGTGGCCGGCTCGGCGGCCAGAGCCAGCAGCCCCACGCCCACCGCGCCCACGAGCGCGCACGCCAGAGCGGCCGGCCGGACGCCACCGGACCCCTGCCGCACGGCGAGCGCCAGCAGCCCGCCCACCATCAGCAGCTCCACGCCCACCGCCACCGCGTACGGCACATCCGCCACCGCGAGCAGGGCCGGCACCGTCCCCCAGCCCAGAACGACCGCACCGGCCGCCGCCGCGGCGCGCCACCCCTTCTCCGGGAGCGAGCGCGGCCACCGGACATGGAGCGCGGCCGACGCACCCGCCACCACCACGAGCACCACAGGGACCGCGGCGGATACCGACGGCCCCGACTGCCCCAGCGCACCCCGGAACCCCTCCGGCGCCCCGGACCACACATCCGCCAGGACGGACACCGGCCCCAGCACCACGGCGGCCACCACGGGCAGCGCCCACACCAGCGCACCCGCGGTGACCGCGGCCGACGCCCCCAGCACACCCCGGCCCACCGGCTGCGGAACCCGGAGCCACAACACCGGCGACAACGCGATACCGCAGAGCAGATACACCACGACCGACCAGTCCCACGGCAGCTCCGTACGCAGCACACCGCCCACTGCGGCCACCGAGGCCAGGCCCGCCACCACGCCCGCGGCGACGGCCCACTCCTTCGGCGCGCGCCACGCCCCCGCCAGGGCCACCCCCGCGCCCGCCAGCAGCAGCGCCCCCGCGCCCGCGAGCGGCCCGCCGGCCGACACGGACAACCCGAGACCGGTCAGCAGCGCGACCGGCCCGGTGACCCCCGCCCCGACCGCCGCCGTGACCCGCACCGCCGGCCTCCGGGCCCACGTCACCACCGCGACATCCGCCGCCGCCGTCACCAGGAGCGCCCAGCCGAAGCCGGTCGCGGTCGCCCCCGCCGCCCAGGCGGTGAGCACCAGCGGCAACTGCCCCGCCACCACGGCCGCGGGCAACGGCACCCGCAGCCGGCCGAGCAGCAGCCCGTACAGGGTCCACACCGCCGCCAGCACCGCCGACGCGACCGCCGAGAACACGAGCCCGTCGGCCCCCGGAGCCGCGACCGCGTGCAGGGCGACCGCGTCCAGCACCGTCAGCACCAGGGCCAGAGCGGCCACCGCCTCACCGGTCGAGGGCAGCTTGCGCGCCAGCAGCAGAGCCGGCGCCACCAGCGCGCCCGCAGTCACCGCCGCCAGCACCGCCGAACGGCCCGCGATGCCCATCTCGCCCCAGCTGAACAGGGTGAAGGCGATCGCCGCGACCGTCAGCAGCAGCCCACCGAGGACCAGCAGCACGTTCTGTGTGCCGTGCGCGGGCGCCGAGGGTGCGTACGGAACGGCAGGGGTCTGCGCCCTGGCGGCAGGCGCCGGGAACGGCGTCGGGGCGGCCGGCGCGCGCAGGGCGGCCACCAGCCAGGCACGGCGGTCCAGCAACTGCAGCCGACGGGCGTCGAGCCGGGCCAGTTCGTGATCGAGGAGCGCCAATTCCTCGGCGGGCGGCGGCACATGTCTCATGTACGGGAGTGTGGCGGCCGCCACACCCTCGTGCATGCGTTCCCCTACTCAGTTCCGCCGCTGAGTAGCGCCGCGCACAGGCCCTTCGCGCAGACTGGACCCATGGACTGGAATCACTACCGCTTCACGAGCGTCTGGGAACTGCCGGCGCCGCCCGACGCCGTCTACGCCGCCCTGGAGCGCGTCGAGGACTACCCCCGGTGGTGGCCCCAGGTCCGGGGGATCAGCCGCATCGACGACTCCACCGCCAGGGCCCGCTTCCGCTCGTCCCTCCCGTACGACCTCGTCCTGACGCTGCGGCAGCGCCGCAACGACCCCGCCGCACGGACCCTCGAAGCGGCGATGAGCGGCGACCTCGAAGGCTGGGCACGCTGGACCGTCGCCCCGCACAAGGGCGGCAGCCGCATCGTGTACGAGCAGGAGGCCGAGGTACGCAGGGCGCTGCTGCGCCGGCTCGCCGTCCCCTGCCGCCCCTTCTTCCGCGCCAACCACACCCTGATGATGCGCGCCGGACACCGCGGCCTGGGGGCTTGGCTGCAAGCGGTTTGAACGGAGACCGCCGAGCCCTGTATGGTTCAACCCGTTCCCGGGCGATTAGCTCAGTGGGAGAGCGCTTCGTTCACACCGAAGAGGTCACTGGTTCGAACCCAGTATCGCCCACCCGGGAAAAGCCGGTCCGTCAGCATCATCGACGGACCGGCTTTCGCGTACCCGGCGCCCGGCCCGGAACCCGCCTCAGGCCGCCGCGGGCAGCTCCGGACGCAGCGGCCAGGCGGGATCCACGGCCTCCGGCGCGCCGTTCTTCTCGAACCACGCCTGCAGCCCGCGGGCCTGAGCCGCGTGCCACACCGCCTGCAGTGTGTGCACCTCGGCCGGTGACAGCCGCTCCAGCCGGGCGGAGAACCGCCGCCCCACCGCCCGCACCAGTTCGAGCGAAGCCGCCGCGTCGGCAGCCGCGTCGTGCGCGCCGTCCAGCGGGACCCCGTACAGCTCGCACAGGTCCGTCAGGGTGCGTCGGCCCTTGCGGTAGCGGTCCAGGTGCTTGTCCAGCACCCGCGGGTCCAGCACGCAGAGCGGCTTGTTCCGCAGGTAGCCGGCCAGCGACGACGCCCGGTGGCGCCTCAGCTCCCGGTCCAGCAGCGTCAGGTCGAACGGTGCGTTCATCACGACCAGAGGCCGTCCCGTCGCGCACTGCTCCGCCAGCGCCCGGGCTATCTCCTCGACGACCGGCGCGGGCCAACGGCCGTTGCGCTGGAGATGGTCGTCGGTCAGACCGTGGATCTCGGTGGCGCCGGGCGGCACCGGAATCCCCGGATTGACCAGCCAGCGGGTGACGCGGAGCCGGCCGCCCGCCATGTCCTGGACGACGAGGGCGGCCGACACGATCCGGTCCTCCTCGACATCGACGCCTGTTGTCTCGGTGTCAAAAGCCGCCAGCGGCCCCTCGAACCAATGCATCATCCCCGAACTCCTCGCGCCTGCACGGCAGATGGCGGGATTCCTCTGCCCGGTTCGGTGATACCCGCGCCCTATGCCTGATACGCCGTTTACGGCCCGCCTCCTGCGGTGACAACACAAGGGACGGGCACGGAAGTCGGCAGGCCCGCCAGCGGAGACCGGGCAACCGGTCGGCACAGCCCGGAAGGCACGGAGCCATGGCGCTCGCGCAGCCGAACCCAGGGAGTCCCGCCCGCACCGAGGACCACGGGGGAAAGCCGCCGCAGCAGCGGAACGCACCACCACTGCGCGGCACACTCGCCACCACCGCCTGCATGGAGACCCTCCAGGTGGGCTACCTCCACGCGGTCGCGGCGGCGGCGGGCTGTTCGCTCTCGCAGCCCTTTCCCGACAACGGCATCGACTGGCACGTCAGCCACGGCGCCCCCGACCACACCGTCGACGACGAAGTGACCATCAAGGTGCAGCTCAAGTGCACCTACCAGATCCCCCCGCGCCCGCCCGGCGCCGCGTTCTCCTTCACCCTCGACAACGCCCACCTGGTGAAGCTCGCGCGCAGCCCCGTGTCGGTGCACAAGATCCTGGTCGTGATGCTCGTGCCCCGCAGCCAGGACGACTGGCTGCGGGCCGGACACGACGGGCTCGACCTGCGGCACTGCTGTTACTGGACGAACCTGGCCGGCCACCCGGTGACGGGCAGGTACCGGACCACCGTGCGGATCCCGACCTCGCGGATCTTCGACGACCGCGCACTCTGCGACATCATGGCCCGAGTCGGGGCGGGAGGGAGACCCTGATGCACAGGCCGACGGACGAACCCACCGGAGGAACGGTCCCGGCGGGCAGCCGCGCGCACCCGTACGCCGACGACCCCGGCCCCGGAGGGGCCCCCGACCCCGCACGCGTCGACCCCGCCGTCCTCGGGGCACTGCTGCGGCGGCACGGCTGGCACCGGCGCGGAGGCGCGGGCGGACGCTACAGCCGCTGGGTCCCGCCCGGCCCCGCCACCGGGGGCACCAGCCTGCTCGTGCCGGACAGCACCGCCTTCCCCGACGGCGAGGAGCTGCTCGCCGAGGCCCTCACCGCGCTCACCCGCAGCGCCGCCCCCTCGGCCCGCGACATCCTGGTCGCCCTCACCGTGCCCAGCGACGAGATCCGCTGGTGGCGCGACGTCCCCGAAGGCGCCTCGGGGGCCGCCGACTGGACCGGCACCGACCAGCTGCGCACGGCGGCCCGGCAGATCCTCCTCGCCGGATCCCTCGCCGTACGCGGCCGGGCCGGATACCACGGTGCCCGGCACCGGGGGAAAGCCCGCAGGGCCCTGGACGGCACCCTGGTCGGGCCCGCCGCCGACGGCCGCTGCCTCACCGCGTTCGTCCCCGTCACCTCGGGGCGGGCCGTCGCCGTACAGCTCTACGCGGCGCTCCACGCTGCACGGGAAGCCGTCGACTACCAGCGGGCCACCGGCGGGATGGAAGCCTTCGACACCGCGGTCGCCGCCGGCGTAAGCCGGGAACTGACCGAGGCGGTCGTCGCCCTCGTCCGGGGAGCCGAGGGCGCCAGGATCACGCTGGCCTGGGCCCCGGCCGCCGGAACGCCCGAGGGGTGCCCCGCGAGCCCCGAACCCGTCGAGTTCTCCCCGGGCGACCTGCCCGCCCTCCGTATGGCCGGTGTGCGTTACCTCCAGGACGAGCCCGCCGTTCCCGTACGGATCACCGGAGCCGTCGTGCGGCTGCGCCGCTCCGGGCCGCGCGGGCCCGGCGTGGTGCGGCTGCAGGTGCTGGCGGGGGCCGAGGTCGCGCACGTACGGATCCAGCTCGACGAGGAGGCCTACCGGATCGCGGGCCACGCGCATCTGGTCGGCCTGCCCCTGCGGGTGGAGGGCAGGCTGGAGAACCGGGGCGGTTTCCGCCGGCTCAGCGGCGCCTCCCAGGTCACACCGGTGCAGGTGGACGAGGCCGAGCGGGACCGGCTGATGAAGTCGCTCCACGAGAACGTCGACTTCTTTGAGGAGGCGTGCACGGGGGACGAGGAGTAGCCCGCCCGGTATCCCTTTCGCGTCGAGGCCCCCCGGCTCGGTACGATTCCTCTTGCGCGCGCCAGAGGAGCGACGCACCCCCTCAGTCAGGAGAGACCGGTGTCAGACGTCCGTGTGATCATCCATCGCGATTCCGAGCGGGAAGAGCACGTGGTGACGACGGGCACGACGGCCGCCGAGCTCTTCCCCGGGCAGCGCACCGTCGTCGCGGCCCGGGTCGACGGCGAGCTGCGCGACCTCGCGTACGAGCTGAAGGACGGCGAGGTCGTCGAGCCCGTCGAGATCTCCTCCGAGGACGGCCTGAACATCCTGCGGCACTCCACCGCGCACGTGATGGCGCAGGCCGTGCAGGAGCTCCACCCCGAGGCCAAGCTGGGCATCGGCCCGCCGGTCAAGGACGGCTTCTACTACGACTTCGACGTCGAGAAGCCGTTCACCCCCGAGGACCTCAAGGCCATCGAGAAGAAGATGCAGGAGATCCAGAAGCGGGGCCAGAAGTTCTCCCGCCGGGTCGTGACGGACGAGGCGGCGCGTGAGGAGCTCGCCGACGAGCCGTACAAGCTGGAGCTCATCGGCATCAAGGGCTCGGCCTCCTCGGACGACGGCGCGGACGTCGAGGTGGGCGGCGGCGAGCTGACCATCTACGACAACCTGGACGCCAAGACCGGCGAGCTGTGCTGGAAGGACCTCTGCCGGGGCCCGCACCTGCCCACCACCCGGTTCATCCCCGCGTTCAAGCTGATGCGGAACGCGGCGGCGTACTGGCGGGGCAGCGAGAAGAACCCGATGCTCCAGCGCATCTACGGCACCGCGTGGCCCACGAAGGACGAGCTCAAGGCGCACCTCACGTTCCTGGAGGAGGCCGCCAAGCGCGACCACCGCAAGCTCGGCAACGAGCTGGACCTCTTCTCCTTCCCCGACGAGATCGGCCCCGGTCTCGCGGTCTTCCACCCCAAGGGCGGCGTCATCCGCCGGGCCATGGAGGACTACTCGCGGCGCCGCCACGAGGAGGAGGGCTACGAGTTCGTCTACTCGCCCCACGCCACCAAGGGCAAGCTCTTCGAGAAGTCCGGCCACCTGGACTGGTACGCCGACGGCATGTACCCGCCCATGCAGCTCGACGACGGGGTGGACTACTACCTCAAGCCGATGAACTGCCCGATGCACAACCTGATCTTCGACGCGCGTGGCCGCTCCTACCGTGAACTGCCGCTGCGCCTCTTCGAGTTCGGCACGGTGTACCGGTACGAGAAGTCGGGTGTCGTCCACGGCCTGACCCGCTCGCGCGGCTTCACGCAGGACGACGCGCACATCTACTGCACCCGTGAGCAGATGGCCGAGGAGCTGGACCGGACGCTCACCTTCGTCCTCAACCTGCTCCGCGACTACGGTCTGACCGACTTCTACCTGGAGCTCTCCACCAAGGACCCGGAGAAGTTCGTCGGCTCGGACGAGGCATGGGAAGAGGCCACCGAGACGCTGCGTCAGGTCGCTGAGAAGCAGGGCCTCCCGCTGGTCCCGGACCCGGGGGGCGCCGCCTTCTACGGCCCGAAGATCTCGGTGCAGTGCAAGGACGCCATCGGCCGTACCTGGCAGATGTCGACCGTGCAGCTCGACTTCAACCTGCCGGAGCGCTTCGACCTGGAGTACACCGGACCGGACGGCACCAAGCAGCGCCCGGTCATGATCCACCGCGCGCTGTTCGGTTCCATCGAGCGCTTCTTCGCGGTGCTCCTGGAGCACTACGCGGGTGCGTTCCCGGTCTGGCTGGCCCCGGTCCAGGCGGTCGGCATCCCGATCGGCGACACCCACATCCCGTACCTCCAGGAGTTCGCCGCCGAGGCGCGCAAGAAGGGGCTGCGGGTCGAGGTGGACGCCTCCTCGGACCGCATGCAGAAGAAGATCCGCAACCACCAGAAGGCCAAGGTGCCGTTCATGATCATCGTCGGCGACGACGACATGAACGCGGGCACGGTGTCCTTCCGCTACCGCGACGGCTCGCAGGAGAACGGCATCGCCCGTGACGAAGCGATCGCCAAGCTCGTCGACGTCGTGGAGCGTCGCGTACAGGTCTGATCCACGCCCGAGGAGGCTCCCGGAGAGCTACGCGCTCCCCGGGGGCCTCTTCTCGTCCTCCCGCTTGAACACCTCCACCAGCCACGACGAGAACGACCCCGTCACCGCCCCCAGCAGCGCCAGTCCGCAGCCCATCATGACCGCCGCGATCACCCGGCCGACCGGGGTCACCGGCACCGCGTCGCCGTAGCCCACCGTGGTGAGCGTCGCGCACGCCCACCACATCGCGTCGCCGAACGTGCGGATGGTGGAGCCGGGCGCCCCCTGCTCCTGGTGGTACACCGCGAGCGCCGCGGAGAAGCCCAGGAGCGCGGCGGTGAGGCTCGCGTACGTCATCACCCGGGCGTACAGGCTCAGCCCGGGGCCGTTCCTGCGCTGCTGGACCGCCGTGTAGACCTTGACCATGCGCAGCGGGCGCAGCAGCGGCAGGAGCAGGACCGCCGTGTCCAGCCAGTGCCGGTGCACGAAGCGGAGGCCCAGGCCGCTGAGCCTGAGCCGTACGCCGTAGTCCACGACGAAGAGCAGCCAGGTGGCGGCGACGAGGGTCAGGGCGATGTCACGCCAGGGCTGGACGCCGACGGGGGCGAGGACGCGGACCGCGTAACCGGTGAGGAAGACCAGCGCCGCGGCGAAGAGCGGCACCTCGGTGCGCTGCTCCCATTCCTGCAGCCGGACGGGGTCGGGGGCCGTGGGGCGGTCGCTCATGGCGTCAGCATCGCGGTGCCCCGGCGGGGCCGCCCCCGGCGACACGCGCGCCGGGAGTGACGCAATATGCTGACCGGCATGACGAGTGAGCCGGAACAGCAGATCGGAGTGGGGACGCCCGACGCGTTCCAGCGCCTGTGGACGCCCCACCGGATGGCCTACATCCAGGGTGAGAGCAAGCCCAGCGGCCCGGGGGCCGGGGACGGCTGTCCGTTCTGCGAGATCCCCTCGAAGTCCGACGAGGACGGGCTCATCGTCGCGAGGGGCGAGCGGGTCTACGCCGTGCTCAATCTGTATCCGTACAACGGCGGGCACCTGATGGTGGTGCCCTACCGGCATGTGGCCGACTACACCGAGCTCGACGGCCCCGAGACCGTGGAGCTGGCCGACTTCACCAAGCGGGCCATGGTCGCGCTGCGGGCCGCCTCCGGGGCGCACGGCTTCAACATCGGGATGAACCAGGGCGCCGAGGCCGGCGCGGGTATCGCCGCACACCTCCACCAGCACGTGGTGCCCCGCTGGGGCGGGGACACCAACTTCATGCCGGTCGTCGGTCACACGAAGGTGCTCCCGCAGCTCCTGGGGGACACCCGGACGATGCTGGCCGGTGTGTGGCCGGCGGAGCTGCCGTCCGTCTGAACCGCTGGCGCCGCCTCATCGCAGCAGCCGCTCGAACTGGCCGGCCGCCGAATCCGCCCAGGCGGCGAAGGTCCGCATGCCGGGGTACAGCGCCCGGGCGCGGCTCAGATCCTCAGGGGTGACGTCGGGGTGCCGCCGGGTGAACTCCAGCATGTCCGCCACGGCCCCGGCATGGGGCAGGGGCAGCTGCCGATAGGTCTCGTAGGGCACGTCCTGGTAGGAGACCTCGACGCCGAGCGACCGGGTGAGGGCAGCGGCGTAGGCGGCGGGAGGCAGCAGATCCCCGACCGCCTTGACCACCTGGCCGTGGAGTGCGCTGCCCGCTTCGAGCACCGCGGCGACCAGCGGACCGAGATCCGCGACGGAGACGGCGGGCAGGGGGGAGTCCCCGTGCGGCAGCATGAAGGCCAAGGTGCCGTCCTGCTGTCTGCGCAGCCGGCGGGCGGGCCAGTTCTCGTAGTACGTGGACAGGTGGACGGTGGAGACGGGGGCGCCGTTCGCGCGCAGCTCCTCCTCCAGCCGGGCCTTGCCGTCGTGGTGCGGCAGGAGGAGCTCGCCGCCGCTGCGCCGGTGCGCCTCGGGCAGGCTGCTGTGCACCAGCGTCTCGGCGCCCGCGAGGAGCACGGCTTCGGCCGTGTGCCGGGCCACCTCGTACTCGCGCTCCCTCAGCGACCAGTAGTCCGTCACCAGGAACGCTGCCCGGACTCCGGTCGCCGACCGACGTACCTGGAGGGGGTCGGTCAGGTCGCAGGCCACCACATCGGCGCCCTGAGCGGTCAGCGCGGCGGCTGCCGCCGAGCGCGGGTCGCGGGTCAGGGCCCGCACCGCCCAGCGGCCGGTCCGCAGCAGATGGCGGGCGACGGAGCCGCCTTGCGCCCCGGTGGCTCCGGTGACGAGGACGACAGGTCTGTCGGTCATGGTTCTCACCTTCGGGTCGGCTCGCAGAACCGGTGGCCGCCGCTCGCGGCGGCCACCGGCGACGGTCAGTCGGCGGATGCGACTGCCTCCAGCAGGAGCCGGGGCGTCTTCGCCCCGCTCAGTACCTCCTCCGGCAGACGCAGACCGAGCTGCCGCTCGATCCTGGTCGCCGTCTCGAGCAGGGCGAGGGAGTCGTAGCCGAGATCCTCGAAGGGGGCGTCCAGGATGTCGCCGTCGAGGCCGGTGGTCTCGTCCTCACCGGCGCATTCCCGCATCACGCGCTTCAGGTCGTCGAGGGTGAAGCCGTTCATGGTGGTCACCTTTCACTGCGGTCGGGGTGGGACCAGGTCATCGGGACGTGCGGTCGCGGCGCACGACCACCGCGCTGTTGAAGCCGCCGTGGCCGCGCGCCAGTACGAGCGCCGCGTCGCCCTCCAGCGGGCGCGGTGCTCCGGTCACGAGGTCGATCCGGTAGGAGGCGGGCACACGCCCCACGTCAGCGGTCGGGGGGATCAGCCGGTCGCGGACGGAGAGCAGCGCCGCCGCGAGGTCGAGCGCGGAGGCACCGGCTCCGGGACGTCCGGTGCGGGAGGTGACCGCGGTGACCGGTACGCCGCGCGGACCGAACACCTCGGTGATCGCCGCGGCCTCCTGCGCGTCCAGTTCGGGGACGGCCGCCCCCTCGGCGAAGACCGCGCCGACCGCCGAGGGGTCGATGCCCGCGTCGGCCAGCGCCGCCCTTGCGGCCCGGGCCGGCCCACCGGGGCGCCCCGAGCCGGGGCGCGGGTCGAAAGCAGCCGCGTAGCCCGCCACTTCCCCGTAGGAGCGCGTGCTGCCCCGGGCGCCGGCCGCGGCCGCGCTCTCCAGCATCAGCAGGGCCCCGCCCTCCGCGGCCACGTGCCCCGAGGCGTGTTCCCCGAACGGCAGGCAGGCCCCCTCGGCGCTGTCGGCGGTGGTCAGCCGGGCGCCGGTGAGTTCCGCCACATGCCCCCACGGGCAGAGGGCGGACTCCATCGCCCCGGTGAGGACCGCCTGGGTGCCCTTGCGCAGCATGCGGCGTGCGTGACCGACCGCGTCCAGTCCGCCGCACTGGCCGGTTACCAGGACGCCGCTGGGGCCGCGCAGACCGTGCCGGATGGAGATCTGGCCGGTGTTCACCGCGTAGAACCAGGCGAACGACTGGTAGGCGCTGACGTGGTGCGGGCCCTTCGCCCACAGGTTCTCCAGCTCCCGCTGGCCGAACTCGAATCCGCCGGCCGCGTTGGCGGTGACGACCCCGACCCCGTACTCCGGCATGACGGCCGGATCCAGGCCCGCGTCCCGCAGCACCTCGGCGGCGGAGACCAGGGCGAGCCGGGTGACGCGGTCGGTCTGCGGCAGCAGCCGGCCGGGCAGGGACGCGTCCGGGTCCCCGGTGACCTCTCCGGCCAGCCGGCTGGGATAGCCGGAGGCGTCGAAGCGGGTGATGGGGCCGATGCCTCCGCGCCCTTCCAGGAGGCTCCGCCAGAAATCCTCGGTGCCGTCACCGTTGGCCGCCCGTACGTCGAGACCGGTGACCAGCGCCGTCTCCCGCCCGGTGCCGGGGCGTTCGGACAGGGGCGTGGGGGCAGGGGCGGTCATCGGCGTGTCCTCTCGGGCCGGGTGAGCACCATGGCGCTCTGAAACCCCCCGAAACCGCTGCCCACCGTGAGGACGGCGTCCAGCCGCTGTTCCCTGGCAGTGATCGGTACGTAGTCCAGCGGGCACTCGGGGTCCGGCTCGTGGAGGTTGGCGGTGGGAGGCACGACGCCGTGCTCCAGGGCGAGTGCGCACGCGGCGATCTCGATGGCCCCGATCGCCCCGAGGGAGTGGCCGATCATCGATTTGATGGAACTGACGGGGATCTCCCGGGCATGCTCACCGAGGGCCCGGAGGAAGGCGGCCGACTCGTGCCGGTCGTTCTGCCGGGTGCCGGAGCCGTGCGCGTTGACGTAGTCGACGGCGGTCGCGTCCAGCCGTGCCTCGTCGAGTGCCCGGGTGATCGCCTCCGCCATCTCCCGGCCGTCCGGGCGGAGTCCGGTCATGTGATAGGCGTTGCCCCGTGAGGCGTGGCCACCGATCTCGGCGTAGATGTGCGCGCCCCGGGCCCTCGCGTGGGACCACTCCTCCAGCACCAGCACGGCGGCTCCCTCACCCAGGACGAAGCCGTCCCGGGAGTTGTCGAAGGGGCGGGAGGCGGTGGCCGGGTCCTCGTTCCGTGCGGAGGTCGCCCGGATCGCGTCGAAGGAGGCCACGGTGATCGGTGAGATGGGCGCGTCGGTGCCGCCGGTGAGCATGACGTCCGCGGTGCCCTCACGGATCAGCTCGCACGCGTGCCCCACCGCGTCGAGCCCTGAGGTGCAGCCGGCCGAGACGACCGCGGCGGGGCCGAGGGCGTCCGCCGCCCACGCCACCTCCCGGGCCAGGCTGCTGGGCACCAGGTAGTCCGCCAGGTGCGGTACGGCGTGGCGGTGGTCGACGAGCCAGTCGCGACCACCGTCGCTCACGACGGCGTACTCGTTCTCCAGGCTCGTGGTGCAGCCGACCGCGGTGCCCAGGGACACACCCGTCCGTTCGGGGACCGGGGGAGGGCCGGAGGTGAAGCCGGCGTCGGCCAGGGCCTCACGGGCACAGACCACGGCGAACTGCGCCGCGCGGTCAAGTCTCCGGACCTCTCGCGGGGAGAAACCCGCTGCCAGCGGATCGAAGTCGCACTGGGCGGCGATGCGCGAACGATAGGGCGTCGCGTCGAAGGCCGTCAGGGGGCCGGTCGCGGTCCGGCCGGAAGCGATCAGTGACCAGAACTCCTTGGTCCCGTTGCCGCCCGGCGCGACCACGCCGATTCCGGTGACGGCGACGCGGCGGCTCAACTCGTCACATCCAGGGAATGGCCGGATCCGTCCGCGGCGAGAACAACGGGTTTCCAGCGGTCCGGTACGTTCCGCGCGGGTTTCGCCGTGTGCCGTGCGGCTCCCGCCGCGCGCTGTGCGCTGTCCATCGAATCGACCCTTTCCCGTACTCGGCCGGTGGCGTGACGCATCGCCCGTGGAGGAACCGGGGGACGCGGATCATCCTTGGCGGCGGCGCTGGAGGGGGACTCGGGAACCGGTGGAGACGGGCCCCGGACCGTGAAGCGCCGGCCGCGTATCATGGCCGGGGCATCCCCCGTGTCGTGGGCCGCCCGTATGCCGTCCGCAACCCGCGAAGGTCACATCTGTATGGCCGCCCAGCCCGCCGTCTCCCTGGGGGACTTCAGCACCCTGTTCGCTCTGGCCGGGCGTTCCACGCGTCTGCGTTCCGAACGTCTGCTCAACGGCTTCGGGCTGCACGTCGGCCAGCAGTTCTTCATGCGCTGCCTCTGGGAGGCGGACGGCAGCACGGTCGGAGACCTCGCCCGGCGGGTCAGGGTCGAAGCGCCCACGGCGACACAGGCCGTCAAGCGCATGGAGGCCGCCGGGATGGTGCACCGCACCCCGGACGACCAGGACGCCCGGCGCAGCCGGGTCTGGCTGACCCCCCTCGGCCGGCGTACCTGGCCGCAGGTGACCGCCGCGCTCGCGGAGCTGGAGAGGGATCTGCTCGCGCCCTTCTCACCGCAGGAGCGGGAACAGTTCATCTCGCTCCTGCTGCGCCTGTACGAGACCTCCCTCCCGGCGGACGGAAGCGGGAGCGCCTGAGCGCCCGGTGCTCCAGCGGGGCTCCAGCCGCCTTCCAGGCGTGCCGAGCACGCTGGTGGCCCCTACAGCGCTAAGGAGGTCCGATGCCGCACACCGGCACCGCACCGCTCGACACGGCCCGGCCCGACATCGCCCGGCTCCACGGTGAGGTCTCGCACTTCTACGCACGGCAGATGCAGGCCCTGGACGACGGCCGGACCGACGACTGGGCACAGACGTTCACCGAGGACGGCGTGTTTCTCCTGCACGGCGGTCACGACCGTGCGACCGGCCGCGCGGAACTGGCCGCGAGCAGCGGGAAGGCCCGTGCCGCGCTCGCCGGGCAGAACGTCATGCACCGTCATTGGCTCGGCATGCTGACGGTGGATCCCCGGCCCGACGGCAGCGTCGCCGCCCGGTGTTACGCCCTGGTGATCGCCACCGCGGCCGGCGGCTCACCGGCCGTACACCGCAGCACGGTGTGCGAGGACGTGCTCGTGCACGACGGTGGCAGCTGGCTGGTCAGACACCGGCAGGTCAGCAGGGACGACCTGGTCTGAGGACGTGCCGCGGGGTCACGGACGGGGCCCCGCGGCACGTCGTTCTCCACCGGGGTCAGCCGGCCCTCTCGTACGGCACTCCGCCCGGCAGCTTCTGCTGCTGCGGCGCGGCCGAGGAGAGGATCGCGCACTGCAGTTGCTGGAGGAACCACGCCGGTTCCATGCCGAGTTCCTCGGCCAGGGAACGACGCAGCCGCTGGTAGGCATCCAGGGCGCACGAGCGGCGCCCCGAGCGCCACAGGGCCCGCATGTACTGGGCGTGCAGGTTCTCGTGGAAGCGGTGGTGGGCGGTGAGCGCGGCGAGTGCGTCGAGGAGTTCCTGGTGCCGCCCCAGCCTCATCTCGGCGTCGATACGGAGTTCCAGAGTGGTCAGCCGCAGCTCCTCCAGCCGCGTGACGTGGGCGGTCACGCGCTGGCCGGTGTCGACGTCCGCCAGCACCTGCCCGCGGTAGAGCTCCAGGGCCTGGGAGAGGAACACCACGCCGGCCGCGTCGTCGCCTCGGCTGATGGCCTCGCGTCCTTGTTTGGCGAGCCGGGTGAAGCGGTGCAGGTCGAAGGCGGCGTCAGGGATCCTCAGCATGTACCCGGGGCCCGCTGTCACCAGGAGCTCACCGGCGGAGGGCTGCGCGGCCTGCAGCAGCTTGCGGAGCGTCAGGATGTACGTCTGGAGCGTCGTCCTGGCGCTGGCGGGGGGCCGGTTGCCCCACAGCTCCTCCACCAGCGCGGAGACCGGGACGATCTGATTGCAGTAGATGAGGAGGAGCGCCAGCACTTTCTTCGGTTTGGGAGCGCTGGGAACGCATTGAAAGTCACCGAACCGTAATTCCAGTATCCCCAATATGCCGACGGAAATGTCCATCATTTCCCCCCAAGGTCTGCGGTGCCATGGCCGCTTCGGGCTCCCCCCGGATACCGGCGTGACCTGGCCGCTTTGTGTGTAGTGCCTGTGATGCACCCGAACGCTACCCAGACGGACCGCGGGTACTTCGAAACGGACGTGTCAACACGACCGGGGAGGAAGCGGGTTGTCCGAAAAGTGCTTGTGCGGCTCTAGGTGCACTGATAACGGGCAGCCGTCGGTCCCGGTGCGCATTCCCGCGAGCGTCCCCTCTTCCGCGCGCGTGCGGGGGAGGGGACGCTCGCGGGCGGTCAGTTCAGCATGCGGTTCAGTGCCTTGTGCACGCAGCGGTCGGCGAGCGCGGTGACGGTCAGGGCCGGTGGCACCGTCGCCATCGTGCCCGGGATCAGCGAGCTGTCGATGACGGTGAGGTTGTCGTAGCCGTGCAGCCGGCCGTCCGGCGCGCACGCCTTCCCGATGACCGCTCCGCCCAGCGTGTGCGAGGTGGTGTCGGCGTTCACCCGCAGAGTGGACGTCTGCGGGTTGGCGGCGTTGATCCGGTCCACGGTGGCCGTCACCGCCTGGGTGGCGCGTACGGCCGCCGCCCCGGTGCTCGGCCAGGTGAGTTTCACGGAGTCGGTCGCCGCGTCGTAGCTGAAGCGGCCGTCCGCGGCACACGTGGTCATGGCCAGAGCGCCGAGTGCTCCGGTTCCGTCCGCCGGGGGGACGGGCCAGGGGAAGTTGATCATGGTGACGGGCTCGTACGGGTTGTCGAGGTCCTGGGCGACGATGCCCGACGGGCCACCCTGCGTCGGGTTGTTCCAGGGCATGCCCACCCGGACCGTCTGCCGGTCGCTGTTGGTTCCCCACCCCTTGCCGACCGAGGCCCGGAGCGCGGGCAGGCTCCCGCGCCCGCGGGCGGCCACCAGCAGCCGGCTGGTCCCCAGCGAACCCGCGGCGAAGAACACGTGCTTCGCGCTGTAGTCCGGCCGGGCCACCACGGCCCCGGAGTCGTCGATGCGCTCGCACCGCACCAGGTAACGGCCGGCGGCGGGCACCACGTCCACGACGCGGGTCAGCGTCTCCACCGAGACCCGGCCGGTGGCTTCGGCGTCCGCCATGATCGTCCGGTCGACGCTGCGCTTGGCCCCGCTGTTGGCGCCCCAGATGGAACGGGCGAGTATCAGCGACGGCTCCCGGGTGCCGGCCTGTTCCTCCCGCACCGCCTGCCAGTCCACCGCCATGTCGGCCCGGAACGGGGCCAGGCCCGCAGCCGCGGTCTCGGCGGTGAAGGAACGGGCGGCGGTGTAGTGCGTGGAGGCGTAGACGTCGTCGGGCATCGGTGCCGGGCCGATCAGGGCACGGGCCCGGGCGTACCACCGCTCGCTCATCTCGTCGAACTCGATGTCGGTGCCGAACGCCCGGTTGAACGCGGCCTCGGACGGTTTGAGCATCACCGCGTTGTTGACCAGGGACCCGCCGCCGACGCCCGCCCCGGCGAGGGCGATGACCCCGTCGGCCCGGAAGGCTTCGAGCACACCGGGATACACGTCGAGTTGCTGAGGGACGAACGGACTCCACGAACTGAGCCAGGAGGCCCTGCCGTCCGGCGCGGCGGGGGTGGCGAACGTGCCACCCTGCGGATCGACCGTCCAGCGTCTGCCACGCTCGATGACGACCGAGTCGAGACCCGCCTGAGCGAACCGCAGAGCGGCGACGCTGCCCGCGTAACCACTGCCGACGACGAGGATCTCGACGGGCTCCGCGGCCGCGGCCACGGCGGGTCTCAGCGGGAGGACCCCGAGGGCCGTGCCTGCCGCGACGCCGGTGAGGAACCGACGACGGGAGAGCGACTTTCTGCCTGACATACCACTCCTCTGACTGGACGGTGGACGATGGACGCCGGCCGGGGGACCGCGGACCGGTCTCCGGCCGATGAACCGCGGCCCCCGGGTTTCGGTGCCGCCCCGCCCACGGCGGCCCGCGCTGCACAGGACGCCGTGGGTGAGGCGGCGTGGATCAGCGCTTGCGGGCGACGGTCAGACCGTCGGCGAGCGGCAGCATCACGACGTCGACCCGCGGATCGGCGGCGAGCGCGGGGTTGAACGCACGCAGCGCGGCGGCGTTTCCGGTCACCGGCTCGTCGCCCAGCACCCGGCCGCCGTACAGGACGTTGTCGAAGACGAGCAGGCCACCGGGCCGGGTCCTGGCCACCAGCTCCTCGAAGTACGCGGCGTAACCGGTCTTGTCCGCGTCGACGAACGAGAAGTCGATGCTCTCCTCCAGAGGCAGGGCCCGCAGGGTCTGCAGAGCCGGGCCCAGGCGCAGCTCGATCAGACCGGCCAGTCCCGCGGACTCCCAGCCGTCCCGGGCTATGCGCGTCCACTCCTCGCTGGTGTCGCAGCACAGGAGACGTCCGCCGGCGGGCAGGGCGCGGGCGATGGACAGCGAGGAGTAACCGGTGAAGGTCCCCACCTCGACCGCCTGCCGGGCCCCGGCCATCCGGGCCAGCAGTGTGATGAGGGCGCCCTGTTCGGGCGCGATCCGCATACCGGCCTTGTCACCCGTCTCCTTCTCGGTGCGCTCCACCAGCTCGTGGTGGGCGGGCAGCGGCGCGATGCCGTTCGCGACCACGTAGTCGACGACCTCCTGGGTCGCCTGCACCCGCATCGGCTGGTCGGCAGGAAATTCCATCGTCACTCCTTCTTCAGGGCCCCCAGGGGCCCCGGCGGTCGCCAGGACGTGGACAACGTAGGAGCGGTGACTGGAGAAGGACTTGAGGACCAGTCCACGCACCGGGCGGCGGCGCTCCAGCCGCGTTCGAGCCGGACTCCACCGCTCCCGGAAAGCCTCTCTGGCGAAGCCGGTCACGGAGCCGCACACCAATCCGTGCCCCGAGAACGCCGCCCCGCGGCCAGGAACGAGGAGCGAGATGCCTGCCAGCGCCCCCAACCGTCCCGCAGCGCCCCGCACGGCTCTGATCACGGGCGCCACCAGCGGAATCGGCCTCGCCGTCGCCCACGCGCTGGCCGCCGAAGGACTCCGGGTCTTCCTGTGCGCCCGCTCGGCGGAGAACGTCGCCGCCACGGTCAAGGAACTGCGCGACCTGGGCCATGAGGCCGACGGCGCGACGTGCGACGTCCGTTCCCGCGCGGAGGTCGTCCAACTGGTCGCCACCGCCGTCGCGGCCTTCGGACCGGTCGACGTGCTGGTCAACAACGCGGGCCGCAACGGCGGCGGAGTCACCGCCGAGCTCTCCGACGACCTCTGGTACGACGTCGTCGACACCAACCTCAACAGCGTCTTCCTGGTCACCCGGGAGGTCCTGTCCGCGGGAGGCATGCTCGGCCGGCCGCGCGGACGTGTCGTCAACATCGCCTCCACCGGGGGGAAACAGGGGGTCGTCCTGGCCGCTCCGTACTCCGCGTCCAAGGCCGGCGTGATCGGCATGACCAAGGCCATCGGCCTGGAACTCGCCTCCTCCGGCACCACTGTCAACGCGGTCTGCCCCGGCTACGTCGAGACACCCATGGCCGGGAGGGTCCGCCGGGCCTACGCCGAGGCGTGGAACACCGGTGAGGAAGAGGTGCGCGAGCGCTTCGAGGCCAAGATCCCGCTCGGCCGTTACACCACCCCCGAGGAGGTGGCCGCCATGGTCACCTACCTCGTCTCACCGGCCGCCGACGCCGTCACCGCGCAGGCGCTCAACGTCTGCGGCGGCCTCGGCAACTACTGACCGGCCACGCCGCCCGTCCGGAAGGTGCACGCCCATGTCCGAGACAACACCCCTGACCACGACGCCGGGCCCTGCCCCCGAGGTGTCCGCCCGTCCCTCGCGGCGCACGCCGGGCGCACGCCCCGGCGACCCGTCGAGCGTCGACGTGGAGCACAGCATCACCGTCCCCGCCGCTCCGGCGGCCGTCTTCGCCCTGCTCGCCGACGTCGAGAAGTGGCCGCTGATCTTCCCGCCCACGGTGCACGCCCGGTTCCTGGAGCGGGCGCCGGACGAAGGCGGTCCGGAACGGCTCCAGCTGTGGGCGACAGCCAACGGCGGGGTACGCACCTGGACCTCCCGCCGTCTCGTCGATCCGGTGCGCATGCGCATCTCGTTCGGGCAGGACCGGCCCGAGGAACCCATCGCCGCCATGGGCGGTGAGTGGACCGTCCGTCCGGTGGACGCCGGCAGCGAGGTGGTCCTCACCCACACCTACGCGGCCGCCGACGACGACGCCGAGACGCTCGGCTGGCTGGAGAAGGCGGTCGACGGCAACAGCCGGGCCGAACTCGCAGCCCTCGCCGTCGCGGCTCGGGAGAAGGAAGCCGGCTCGGAGACGGCTTTCACCTTCCGCGACAGCCTGCACATCGAGGGCACCGCCGCCGAGGTCCACGCCTTCCTGGACCGTGCGGAGCAGTGGGAGCAGCGCCTGCCCCATGTGGCGCGGGTGCGGCTGACCGAGGACCAGCCCGGTGTCCAGATCCTGGAGATGGACACCCGGACCCCGGACGGGTCGTCCCACACCACGCGGTCCGTCCGGATCTGCGAGGCGCCCCGAAGCATCCACTACAAGCAGCTCCTCACCCCTGCCCTGCTCCGGGTGCACACCGGAAGCTGGCTGCTGACCGAGGACGGCCGGGGCGTCACCGCGGTCGCCGAGCACACCGTCGTACTGGAGACGGCAGCCGTGGCAGGGGTACTCGGGCCGGACGCGGGCCTGCGGGAGGCCCGGACGTTCGTCCGCGAAGCCCTGGGCCGCAACAGCTCGGCCACGCTGCGGCAGGCCAAGGCCTTCGTCGAAGGGACATCCGGTGACTGACCTCCTGGACGGGCTCCCCGACCGCGCCGACCTGCTGCTGCGCACCGCCGCCCGACGCCACGGCGACCGTCCCGCACTCGTCGTCGGCGGCCGTACGGTCACCTACGCCTCGCTCGACGCGGCGGTGGACCGGTGTGCCGCAGTTCTGCGGCAGCGGTTCGGCGCCGGGGGAGCGGTCGTGGCCATCGGCGCCGACCTGCACCCCGACGTGGTGATCGCGTACCACGGCGCTCTGCGCAGCGGGAACCAGGCACTGATGGTGATCCCGCTGCTGCGCGAGCAGCAACTGCAGTACGTCCTGGAGGCGTCCGGCGCGCGAGCGGCCCTGCTGGGAACCGCGCTGTACGACCGGCTGCGCCGGGTGCGACACGGGCTGCCCGGACTGGAGCTGGTCGCCGTGCTGGGTGAGGACGCCGCCGAGGCGGCCCCGGAGGCACCGCGCCTCACGGAGCTGCTGGACGCCGCCGCCCCCGGGGTGCCCGAGTGGCACGCCGATCCGCAGGGCCCGGCCGCCCTGCACTTCACCAGCGGCACCACTGGCCTGCCGAAGGCCGTCGTACTCAGCCACCGCAACGTGACGGTCAACGCGGTGCAGACCGCGCGGGCGCACGGGCTGGAGCCGGGCTCCGTCACCCTGGTGCACTTCCCCAGCTACCACCCCATGCACATGAACTCCGCGCTGGCAGCCGGCGCGACGCAGGTGCTCGTGCCGGAGGCCGACCCCGTACTCGCGATGGAGCGGGCCCGCCACTGCGCGGCCGGGTACATCTACTCGCTGCCCGCCCGGCTGGCCCAGCTGGCGGCCCACCCCCGGCTGCCCGGACTGAGGCTGCCGGACGCCCGGATGATCGCCTCGGGGGGCTCGGCCCTGGCACCGGCCCTCGCCCGCACCCTGTCACAGCACTTCGGAGTGCCGGTGGTCCAGGGCTACGGGCTCGCCGAGGCCTCCCCGCTGACCCACTTCGACCGGCCGGGCGACCACCGGCCCGGTTCCGTCGGCACTCCCGTCGAGGGGACCGAGCACCGTGTGGTCTCGCTGGACGACGGCACCGTACTGCCCTCCGGTGAGAACGGGGAACTCCAGGTCAGAGGGGCGCAGGTGATGCGCGGATACCTCGATCCGGCACACGGGCCGGCCGTCGACGCCGACGGCTGGCTGGCCACCGGCGATGTCGGACGGATCGACGAGGGCGGCCGTCTCCACCTCACCGACCGCATCAAGGACGTCTTCAAGTGCGACAACTGGCTCGTGTCCCCGAGCGAGATCGAGGCCCTGCTCGCCGAGGATCCGGCGGTCGCGGACAGCGTCGTCCTGGACAGGCCGGACCCCGCGTCCGGCGCGGTCGCCCACGCGCTGCTCGTCCTCACGCCCCCGGACCCCGCGGACCCCGCGGCCGTCCCCGGTCCGCAGGAGCGGGCGGCAGCGGCCGTCGGCCGGCTCAACGTCCGCCTGCCCTACTACAAGCAGGTCCGCGGTTACGAGGTGGCCGAACAGATTCCCCGCAGCCCCAACGGCAAGATCCCGCGGCGTGAGCTGCGGGCGTCCTTCCACGCACGACTCGACGGAGGTTCCCCCATGGTGATCCTGATCAACGAGTTCATCCTGACCTCGGCACCCGAGGAGTTCGAGAAGGTCTTCGAGGCCAGCTCGCTGTACATGCGCGAACAGCCCGGCTTCGTCGACCACACCCTGGTCCGCTCCCTGACCAACCCGAACACCTACATCAACATCGCGCGCTGGGAGGACGCCGCCGCGCACCTCCAGGTCGTACAGTCCGAGGGCTTCCAGGACCACATCCGACAACTCGCGGGCGTCGCCAGGGCGACACCCCAGCTGCACAGCGTGGTGTCGCACGTTGAGCGCTGACCCGCTGGGCCTGGCGGGCGTCCCGGTCATGGTGGCCGGGGCGACCGGCAGGGTGGGCGCCGCGGTCGCACACGCCTTCGCGGCGCGGGGCGCCAGGGTCGTGGTGCACGGGCGGAACCCGGAGAGCACCGGCTCCCTCGCCGACGCCCTCATCGCCGGGTACGCCGTCCACGCGCACCCGGTGACCGCCGACCTCACCGCCCCCGACGCCCCGCAAACCCTGAACGCGGGACTCGCGGCGGCCGGCGTGGACCGGCTGGGCGTCCTGGTGAACTGTGTCACCGGCTACGACGGCCGGCCCAGGCCGGCCGCGGCCATGACAGCCGTGGAGTTCCGTGCCGTGCTGGAGACCGATCTGGTGGCCGTGCACACCCTGGTCACCAGCCTGCTCCCGTTGCTCGCCGCGTCCGGCCGCGCCAGGGTCGTGCTGCTGTCCTCGCTCGCCGGGGTACGCGGACGGCCGGCGGCCGCCCACCTGTGCGCGGCGAAGGCGGGGGTGGCCGGCCTGACCCTGGCCCTGGCGCACGACCTGGCGGGCGAGGGGGTCAGGGTCAACTGCGTCGCGCCGGGTCCCGTGCAGGAGCCCGGCATCCCGCATCCCGGCCCGCTGGGCCCCGGCATCGTGCCCAACACGCCCGACGAAGTGGCGGGATGCGTCCTCGCGCTCGCCTCCGACCTGTCCAGCCCCGTCAACGGCCACCTCCAGGTCGTCAACGGCGGGCGGCCCTGACCACACGAAGGCGGTCCCCGGCATGAACGCTCCACTCGATCAGCACACCCCTCGTCCGGCCCAGGGACGGGGACTCTTCCCGACCGGACGGATCGCCCTGGTCACCGGGGCGTCCCGCGGCCTCGGCAGGGCCGTCGCCCACCGGCTGCGTACCGACGGCTGCCATGTCTACCTCAACTACGCACACGACGACGCCGCCGCAGCCGAGGCGGTGGAGGCGGCGGCGGGTCTGCCGGGCAGCACGACTTCCGTCAAGGGAGACATCCGCTCGGCGGAGTTCCTCGACGGGCTCCTGGAGCGGATACGGGACGAGCACGGACAGTTGGACATCTTCGTGCACAACGCCGCCACCATGCACCCGATGCTGCCCGTCGCGCCGGAGGTGGCCCCCCTCTTCGACGAGATGGCCCTCGCCCTGAACCCGCTGCTGCACGGGGCCGCCACCGTCGCCAAGCTGATGCCGGACGGCGGCAGGGTCATCGCGGTCTCCGGCAACGGAGCGTTCGAGGTGATCCCGCACTACCTGGCGACCGGCGTCGCCAAGGCGGCACTGGAGAACCTGGTGCGCTACCTCGCCGTCGACCTCGCGCCGTTCGGGATCACCGTCAACGCCGTCTCCACCCATCTCCTCGACAAGGGGGAACACACCTCCAACCCGGCCATCGCCGGTCTGCTGGCCTCCCGCACCCCCAACGGGCGTCTCACCCGCCCCGAGGACGTCGCCGATGTGATCGCCCTGCTGTGCGCACCGGAGGCCGCCTGGATCCAGGGGCAGGTGGTCGTGGCCGACGGCGGTCTCGGCCTCCGGGCCTGAGGGGGACGGACATGGACATCACCACAGACATCTGCGTGGTCGGAGCGGGGCCGGCCGGCCTGACCCTGGCACTCCTGATGCTGCGTTCGGGCGCCCGGGTCACCGTCCTGGACCGGACCCGCTCCTTCGACCGTGAGTACCGCGGCGAGATCCTCCAGCCCGGCGCGATGACGTTGCTCGCCGACCTGGGGGTGCTCGACGGAGCGCGCGCCCGCGGCGGCTACGAACTCGGCCGCTTCCAGCTCGTCGAGGACGAGCGCCTCCTGATGGACATCGACTACGGCACGCTGCCGCCGCCCTACGGCTTCCTGCTGAGCCTGCCCCAGCGCCATCTGCTGACCGAGCTGTTCGACGCCTGCTCACGCCACGCCGGCTTCACGTACCTGGACGGCTGCGGAATCCGGGACCTCGTGCGTGAGGGGAGCGCCGTCACCGGAGTCGTGTGCGGGCAAGGGGAGCGGCGCCGCCGGATCAGCGCTCCGGTCACCGTCGCCGCCGACGGCCGCTACTCCAGAACCCGTCGGCTGGCGGGTATCGAGCAGCACCGGCTGGACACCTTCGCGCACGACATCCTGTGGTTCAGGGTGGCGGCCGGAGGGCGGACGGACCGCTCGGTGCGGGTGCACCGGACCCAGGGCACTCCGGTACTCATCTACGACTCCTACCCCGACTGCGTACAGATCGGTTGGACCCTCCCGCACAACGGGTACCGGCAGATCGCCGAGGAGGGGGTGGACAAGCTGCGCTCGCGGATCGCCCGGGCGGTTCCCGGCTACGCGGACCAGATCCTCGAGCAGGTGAAGCAGCTCAGCGATCTGACCCTGCTCGACGTCTTCTCCGGCTACGCGACCCGGTGGGCCGACGACGGACTGGTCCTGCTCGGCGACAGCGCGCACACGCACAGTCCGATCGGGGCTCAGGGCATCAACCTCGCCCTGCAGGACGCCGCACTGCTCCATCCCGTGCTGATGAACGCCCTGGACAGCGGTGACTTCGGTGAGTCCGCGCTGTCCGGGTGGGTGCCCGAGCGCAGGAAGGACATCGAGAAGGTCTTCACCCTTCAGGCCAGGCAGAGCAAGGCCATGCTCGGCGGCGGCAGCCGGCTGGCCGGCGCGGTCCGTCCCCTGGCCGCCCGTGCACTGGCCCACACCCCGCTCTACGGGAAGATCCTGCGCGCCATCGCGTTCGGGGCCCGGCCGATCGCTGTGCGCTCGGACCTGTTCGGTACGGCGGAACCCATCCGCGGAGAGGCGGCAGGAGCATGAGGGTCATCGATCTGTCCTCACCCATCGACGCGTCGTTCTGGGAGCCGGACGAGGTGGTGCACCGCGTCCTCGACGCGCACCAGGCGGCCCTGCACGTACGGGACGAGATGAAGGAGCACTTCGGCCTGGAGCTCGACCCCGGTGTCTTCCGGGACGGCGCCTTCCTCACCAACGACCACATGACGCTCACCACCCACACCGGCACCCACGTCGACGCCCCGGCGCACTACGGGCCGGCCGAGGGGGACCACACGCCCCGGACCATCGACCAGATGCCGCTGGACTGGTTCGTCCGGCCCGGTATGGTCCTGGACCTGCGGGACGTCGGCACCGGCACGGCCGGAGTCCCTCACCTGGAGCGGGAGTTCGACCGGGTGGGACGCCGGCCCCGGCCCATGGACGTGGTGCTGCTGCACACCGGGGCCGACCAGCACCTCGGCAAGCCGGAGTACTTCACCGAGTTCACCGGCCTGGACGGTCCGGCCACCCGGCTGCTGCTCGAACTGGGGGTGCGGGTGATCGGCACCGACGCCTTCAGTCTCGACGCCCCCTTCACCCACATCATCCGCGAGTACCAGCGCACCGGGGACAAGGACCTGCTGTGGCCCGCCCACTTCGCCGGGCGCCGCGAGGAGTACTGCCAGCTCGAACGGCTCGCCGGCCTTCAGGACCTGCCCGCGCCGACCGGGTTCACCGTCAGCTGCCTCCCGGTGAAGATCGCCGGAGCGGGTGCGGGGTGGTCGAGGGTGGTGGCGCTGCTCGACGGGTGAACGGCGGCCGGCGCCCGGCGGAACGTCCGGCCGTGCCGGGCGATCACCTGTCGGGTCATTAGTTAGTCGGCTATATTTTCGACGCGGGCCCCAACTCGCGTACCTCGCGGCGCGTTCGGCGCCCGTACCCCTTCGTGCCGTCCGGAACGGGCGGGCTATGGAAAGGCATTCATGGAGAACAGGAAGCTCGGCGCCGCCGGTCTGGGCGTCTCGGCTCTCGGCCTCGGCTGCATGGGCATGGCCGGCGCATACGGCACAGCGGACACGGACGAGGCAGTCGCCACGGTCCGCCGGGCGCTCGACCTGGGGGTCAGCCTGATCGACACGGCCGACTTCTACGGACCGGGCACCGCCGAGAAGATCGTCGCCCAGGCCCTGGAGGGCCGCCGGGACGAAGCCGTGGTCGCCACCAAGTTCGGCATGCGGCGGCCGGCGGCCGGTCCGCCCTACGTCGACGGCAGCCCCGCCTACGTCCGGGAAGCCTGCGAGGCGTCCCTGCAGCGCATGGGCCTGGACCACATCGACCTCTACTACCTGGCCCGGCTCGACCCGAAGGTCGACATCGAGGAGACCGTGGGCGCCCTGGGCGAGCTCGTGGCCGAGGGCAAGGTGCGGCACATCGGGCTCTGCGAGGTCTCCGCGCGCACCCTGCGGCGGGCGAACGCGGTCCACCCGATCGCGGCGCTGCAGACCGAGTACTCGCTGTGGGAGCGGCATGTGGAGGCGGAGATCCTGCCCGCCTGCCGTGAGCTCGGCACGGGCTTCGTGGCGTACAGCCCGCTCGGCCGCGGGTTCCTCACCGGCGCCTTCGACAGTGCGGAGGACCTGGACGCGGACGACCAGCGCCGCAACCACCCCCGGTTCCAGAGCGAGAACTTCGACCACAACCGCAACCTGGTGCGCACGGTCGAGGAGCTGGCCCAGGAGAAGGGCGTCACCCTCACCCAGCTCGCGCTGGCCTGGGTGCTGGCCCAGGGCGGCGACATCGTGCCGATCCCCGGCACCCGGCGCGTCTCCCACCTCGAGCAGAACGTCTCGGCGGCCGATGTACGGCTGACCGACGACGATGTCGCCCGGCTCTCCGGCCTCTTCCCGGCCGGTGCCACCGCAGGACCGCGCTACCCCGCGCACTTCATGCGCACGATCGACCAGAGCTGACCTCCGCAGGTACCGCGGCGGCGGGGCGCCCCTCCGGGGGTGCCCCGCCGCCGCGTGAGCGGCCTGCGGCCTCAGATCCGTCTCATACCGTCCAGCCGGGGGCCCGCAGCACCTCCACCACCGCGCACGACCAGGTGAACCCCGCCCCCACCCCCATCAGGACGCACAGATCGCCGGATCCGAGCGCGCCGGAGCGGACCAGGTGCTCCAGGCCCGCTGTCTGGTCTCCCGCCCCCAGGTGTCCCACCCGGCTGCTGAACTCCCAGGTGGTCCGGTCGGCCTCGATCCCCAGCGGACCCAGGCAGTTGCTCTCCAGGCGGCGGCGCCCGAAGTGCGGCAGCACCCACCGGGAGATCTCCGTGGCGTCCGCCCCCGCGTCCGCCAGGGCCTCCTTGACGACGTCTCGTTGCCCGGCCGCCACCCGCGCCACGCTGAACGACATCCCGGCCCGCGCCACGTACCGCTTCTTGTGCGCCTCCAGGTCGAGCACGCCCGGCGGAGCGGTCCGTGCCGTCCCGAAGGGGTCACCCTCCCGGTGCATCCCCTCCAGTTCCGGGTCCGAGACCACGGCCAGCGAACGCACCCGGGCGAACCCCCGCCCCGCCGAGAGCAGCATCGCCGTACCGCCGTCGGCGTAGACGGTCCCAGGGTCGCTGTGCCACCGGTCGAAGCCCGGCGGGCAGAACCGGTCGGCGGTGGTGAGCAGAACCTCGCCGCCGCCCTGTGCCAGGACCGCGGAAGCCAGCAGGAGACCGGCCATGCCACCGTTGGACACCTGGCGCACCTCCAAGGCCGGACAGCTCGCGCGGACGGCCCGGCGCTGTACGTACGACGCGGTGCCCCACAGGGCGTTGCCCTGCTCGTACAGGCTCGCGTGCAGCAGCATCCGTACGTCCGAGCCGTCCGTCCCCGCTCGCTCCAGCGCCCGTTCCGCGGCCCGCACGGCCATCTCCGCCGGCGCCGGGGAGCCGTCCTCACACACCGTCACCGACCGCATGCCGCTGCGCGCCGCCGCGGACGCCTCCCAGTCCCCTCTGGCCACGGCCTCGGCCACCGGCAGGGCGGGCGGCAGCCAGCTGCCGAGTCCGGCGACGTAGAGCTGATCGCACCTCATGGACATCCTCTCCGGGCCCGCACCCACGGGCGCCCCTCAGATGGTCCGGTGCGCTTCTCGACCGCGGATCGAGGATTGCTGGAGGACCTCGATCCGCCGTCGAGCGTGCCTGTAGCGGGCCCCGGCAGGATCGGCCCGCGCACCGCTCGGCGCGGAGCGCGGGAGGGGAAGCGATGACGAACACGATGCCGGTCACCGGAGCCGAGCCACTGCCGGCGGCTCTCCTGCTGCCGGGCCAGGGAGCCCAGCACCCTGGCATGGCCACCGGTCTCTACGGACACGACGAGGTCTTCACCGAAGCGGCGGACGAGGTGTTCGCCGCTCTGGGGGCTCCGGGCGCGGAGGTGCGTGACGACTGGCTGGCGGAACGGCCCGGTGTGCCGATGGATCACGTCACCCGGTCCCAGATCCTGCTGTTCACGATCGACTACGCCCTCGGCCGGACCGTCGGGTCCTGGGGGGTGCGCCCGGTGGCACTGCTCGGTCACAGTGTGGGCGAGATGGCGGCAGCCGTACTCGCCGGGGTCTTCACCCTCTCCGACGCCGCCCGCCTGATGTGGGACCGGGTGACCCGGCTCGCCGGGGGACCGGCCGGCGGCATGGTCGCGGTGGCGGCCACCCCCGACACCCTGACGCCCTATCTGCGTGACGACGTGGTGGTCGGAGCGCACAACGCGCCGCGTCAGACGATCCTGGCCGGCCCCGAACCGCACCTGGGGGAGGTGACCGCGGCGCTGCGTGAGCGCGGGCTGGTGTGCCGGGCCGTGCCGTCGTCGACGCCCTTCCACAGCCCGGTGCTCGCTCCCCTCGCGGCAGGGGCGGAGCCGGTCTTCGCGGCGGTGGGCGCCAGGCCTCCCGGCCTTCCGCTGATATCCGGCTACTCCGCCGCCCCGCTCACGGCGGAGCAGGCCGCCGATCCCGCCTGGTGGTCCTCCCATCCGGCGGCGCCGGTGCGCTTCTGGCCGGCGCTGGACCACCTGCTGTCCGGCGCCGGGCGGCAGCTCGTGGAGTGCGGGCCCGGCCGCGGCCTGTCCGCGATCGCCCGGCGGCACCCGGCGGTACTGGCCGGCCGGAGCAGGGTGCTTCCGCTCCTGCCCGCAGGACCGTCCGATGCCGCCGGTACGCGGGACGGCCTGGCCGCCGCCCGGGAGCTCCTGACCGCATACGCCGCTTGAGCTTCTCCCCCCGTCATCCGGCGGGCCACCGCCGGCTCCCCGGAAAGGACGTCAGATGACCACCAAGGATACGCCCGCACCGACCGCCGCACCGGCTTCCGCCCCGCATTCCGCGTCCGGCATGCGTCTACGGGTCGACGAACTCGACGCCCTGCGCGCCCGCGTGCACGCCGGGCCCGACGAGAAGGCCACCGACGCCCAGCACGCCCGCGGGAAGCTGACCGCCCGTGAACGGATCGGCCTCCTCCTGGACCCGGGCACCTTCCACGAGGTGGGGCAGTTCCGCCGCCACCAGGCGACCGGTTTCGGACTGGAGACGAAACGTCCGCACACGGACGGCGTCATCACCGGCTGGGGCGAGGTCGAAGGCCGGACCGTGTTCGTCTACGCGCACGACTTCCGCCTGTTCGGGGGTGCGCTCGGAGAGGCACACGCGGCCAAGATCCACAAGATCATGGACATGGCCCTGGAGGCGGGCGCGCCGATCGTCTCCCTGAACGACGGGGCCGGGGCCCGCATCCAGGAGGGCGTCTCGGCCCTCGCGGGGTACGGCGGCATCTTCCGCAGAAACACCCGCGCCTCGGGCGTGATCCCCCAGATCAGCGTCATGCTCGGCCCGTGCGCCGGGGGCGCGGCCTACAGCCCCGCACTGACCGACTTCGTGTTCATGGTGCGCGGCACCTCACAGATGTTCATCACGGGGCCGGACGTCGTGAGGGCGGTCACCGGTGAGGAGGTCACCCTGAGCGGGCTGGGCGGCGCGGACGTGCACGCGGAGGTCTCCGGGGTCTGCCACTTCGCCTACCACGACGAGGAGTCCTGCCTCACCGAGGTCCGCTACCTGCTCGGACTCCTGCCCGCGAACAACAGCGAGCGCCCGCCCGGGGCCGCCACCGGCGACCCCGTCACCAGGCGGTCACCGCGGCTGCTCGACCTCGTGCCCGCCGAGGGCAGCAGGCCCTACGACATGCGCGAGGTGATCGCGGAACTCGCGGACGACGACGAGGTGCTGGAGGTCCACGAGCGCTGGGCACCCAACATCCTGTGCGTCCTGATCAGGCTGGCCGGTGAGGTGGTGGGCGTCGTCGCCAACCAGCCGCTGGCACTCGCCGGCGTGCTGGACATCAAGGCGTCCGAGAAAGCCGCGCGCTTCGTCCAGATGTGCGACGCCTTCAACATCCCGCTGGTCACCCTGGTGGACGTCCCCGGCTTCCTCCCCGGCGTCGGCCAGGAGCACGAGGGCATCATCCGGCACGGGGCCAAACTGCTGTACGCCTACTGCGACGCCACGGTGCCCAGGGTCACGGTGATCCTGCGGAAGGCGTACGGAGGCGCGTACATCGTCATGAACTCGCAGTCCATCGGGGCCGACCTCACCTTTGCGTGGCCCACCAACGAGATCGCGGTGATGGGCGCCGAGGGCGCGGCCAACGTCATCTTCCGGCGCCGGATAGCCGGAGCGGACGACCCCGAGGGGACCCGCGCCCGGCTGGTGAAGGAGTACCGGGCCGAACTCATGCACCCCTACTACGCGGCGGAGCGCGGACTGGTGGACGACGTCATCGATCCGGCCGGGACCAGGGAGACGCTCGTGTCGGCTCTCGCCGTGCTGCGGTCCAAGGCCGCCGGACCGGCGCCCCGCAAGCACGGCAATCCACCCCTCTAGAGCGCCCGGGAGGCGCCCCGGGGTGCCGAGTCGCCTCAGGCGTCGTAGACGTCGGCCTTCCTCGGGGCGGGGTCCTGGACCAGTCCGCTGAGGATCATGGAGCGGTTGTCGAAGCGCTCGGTGTCGACGCCGTGTTCCTTCAGGACCCGCATGGTCGCGGAGTGGACGACGCGCAGGACCGGGGTGGCCGTCCGCATGGCGTCGTCGGCCATGAAGCGGTGGCCCCACGGCTTGGCCGCCCAGGCGTGCCGCAGGCCGAAGGGCTCGGGCAGGACGATCTTGCCGCCCAGGTAGTCGAGCAGCGGCGGGTACCAGGTGAAAGGGGCACGCAGGGAGAGCCTGACGACCTCGCTCGCCTTGATCAGGGGGAGCGTGACCTTGCGGGTCTCCCAGAACCTGACCGCCTTCTTGACCGTCTTGGTCGCCGCTTCCGGCTTGGTGAGGAAGAGTCCGTGGACGGGGCCCAGGGCGTGTCCGGTGACCTCGATGCGCAGGGTCTCGTGGAGCACGGTGACCGTGATCAGCATCGTGATCACGAGCTGGCCGTCCCAGAGGGTGAACTGCACACCCAGGTAGTGGCGGTTGCCGCTGCCGAACTGCTGGTGGTTGCAGATGCGCTGTATCTCGTGGGGCTTGATCTGGAAGGTGGCGACGTCCTCGCCCTCGGGGCGGGAGACGGAGTCCGCGTTCTCGCCGACGGGGGAGACGATCCAGTGCTTGACCGACGGGGTGGGGAAGCCGCCGGTGTTCAGCGGGCCGCGCTCCAGCATCTTCAGCTGGTCGTGGATCGCCCGCACGACGTCCCAGCTGCGGAACTGGTGGATCTCCTTGGCGGGGTCCTCCGGGGTCAGTTCCTCGGCGAGCTGCCAGCTGCCCCAGCGGGTCCCCATGCCGAGGATGCCCTTGGGGCCGGCGTAGAAGACGGCGTTGGACTGCTGCTCGGCGGAGAGCTTCTCCAGGCCCTGGCGCAGTGCTTCGCGGGCCGTCTCGTTGGGGTTCTTGGGCACGGCCTCGGGGATCTTGGCGCTGACCCCCGTGCCGGAGAGGAGTCCTTCCCAGCGGGCGCGCAGATCCTTGACCGATGTCTCGGCGATCCGTTTGGCGAGCAGCCAGCCGATCAGCGGGGCGATGGCGGCGGCCCGCAGGTAGAGGGCCAGGAAGCCGGTGAGCGGCATGGCGATCAGGAAGAACGCGGCGCCGGCGCCGAGCGCGATGAGCAGGATGGCACCCAGCGCCTGGAAGAACCTGTCCTTGGACCTGTTGAGGAAGTCGCGCAGCCGGAAGGCGAGGACCCAGAGGATCAGGCCCGGCAGGAAGACGAAGCCGAAGACGGCGGTGATCAGCGTCAGCTTCGTGTCGCGCGCCTTGCGCAGCCGGGTCGCGGAGAGGCAGTGCTCGACGACGGTCTGCGGGTCGGTGCCGAAGGACTGGATGAGCGCGTTGCGGCCACCGCCGAGCATGCGTTCCTGCACGGCCCGGGAGAACGCCTCGCCGAGATTCGGCTTGAAGTAGTCGGACTTGAACAGCTTCGAATCGCCCGGTTTCACCTCGGACTTGTGCCACTCGCTGTTGGCCTTGAGGATCTCCGTCACATCGCTGTCGCGGTACGCGGCGGAGGCGAGGGCGTTGGTCGCCACCGCCTGCCCTCCCGAGCCCTGGAGCGGGATCTGCGCTCCGGGAGAGAAATCGAATCCGTCGTTGGCCACTGTCGCCCCCACTCGCCCGCACGGTCTGCTCCTGCGGCTGTTCCCAACTACCGTACGTCGCACACCTTCTGAGCTGGGCCCACAGAGTATCGTCCGGGCGCGCCGTCCGCCCGCTGTCGTGACCGGGGGCGGGCGGAAGGCGTCAGATCCAGTCAGCTAACTCGATTTTGTGCTGTTTTCCGGCGCTTCGCGGAGGCGCTCGGCCAGTTGGGGCGGCATCGGTTCGTGCCGGGCGTACGCCCGGTCGAACCGTCCGGTGCCGTGCGTCAGGGAGCGGAGGTCGACGGTGTATCTGCCGATCTCGACCTCCGGCACCTCCGCCCGTACGAGCGTGCGCCCACCGGTCGCCTGTTCGGTGCCGACGACCCGCCCGCGCCGCCCCGCGAGATCGCTCATGACGGGCCCCACGTAGTCGTCCGGGACGAGGACGCCGACCTCCGCGACGGGTTCGAGGAGCTGGACGCGGGTGTCGGCCGCGGCCTCGCGCAGCGCCAGGGCCCCCGCGGTCTGGAAGGCGGCGTCGGAGGAGTCCACCGAGTGCGACTTCCCGTCGAGCAGGGTGACGCGTACGTCGACGAGCGGGTGGCCGGCCGCGACACCGCGGGCCGCCTGGGTGCGGACGCCCTTCTCCACGGACGCGACGAACTGCCGCGGCACCGAACCGCCGACCACCTTGTCGACGAACTCGATGCCCGCGCCGGGCGGCAGCGGCTCGACCTCGATCTCGCAGACGGCGTACTGGCCGTGACCGCCGGACTGCTTGACGTGCCGGCCGCGCCCCAGGGCCCGCGCGGCGAACGTCTCGCGCAGCGGCACGCGATGGGGCTCGGCGTCGACCTGCACCCCGTACCTGCCGCGCAGGTGTTCCAGCGCGACCTCCGCGTGCGCCTCACCCATGCACCACAGGACGACCTGGTGGGTGTCCTGGTTCTGTTCGAGACGCATGGTCGGATTCTCGGCGACCAGGCGGGTAAGACCTTGGGAGAGCTTGTCCTCGTCGGCCTTGCCGTGTGCGCGGACCGCCAGCGGGAGCAGCGGGTCGGGCGTCGCCCACGGCTCCATGAGCAGGGGCTCACCGCTGCCGGAGAGGGTGTCACCGGTCTCCGCCCCGCCGAGCTTGGAGACGCCGGCCAGGTCTCCCGCGACACAGCTGTCCAGGGGACGCTGCTGTCCGCCGAACGGCGCGGAGAGGGCCCCGACGCGCACGTCGGCCTCGTGGCAGGGGGGCGCGCCGCCTCCGGGGCCGGTGAGGCCGTGGCCGCACACGTGCACGGTGTCGTCGGGGCGCAGGGTGCCGGAGAAGACGCGGACGAGGGAGACCCGTCCGACGTATGGGTCGGAGGTGGTCTTCACGACCTCGGCGACCAGGGGCGCCGCCGGGTCGCAGACGGGGGCGGGGCGCGGGGCGCCGTCCGGGGCGGTGACGGCGGGCAGGGTGCGTTTCACGGGCGAGGGGAAACCGCGGGTGATCAGGTCCAGGAGCTCCACGGTGCCGATGCCCTGGCGGGCGCCGCCGGCTGCGGGCGCGGCGGTGAGGACGGGGTGGAAGGAGCCGCGGGCGACGGCGCGTTCCAGGTCCTCGACGAGGGTCGTGACCGCGACCTCGCCGCCGCCGAGGTAGTGGTCCATCAGGGTCTCGTCCTCGCTCTCGGCGATGATCCCCTCGATGAGCCGGTTACGGGCCTCCAGCAGCGGGCCCCGCTGGTCACCGGCGGGCGGTACCTCCTGCCGTTCCCCCGAGGAGTAGTCGAAGATCCGCTGCGTGAGCAGTCCGGTGAGCCCGGTGAGCGGGGCGTGGCCGTCGGGGCCCTCGGCCCCCTGCACCGGCAGGTAGAGGGGGAGTACGGCGTCGGGGTCGTCGTGCCCGAAGATCCGGCCGCAGATCCGGGTCATCTCGTCGAAGGACGTACGCGCGGTGTCCAGGTGCGTGACGACGATCGCCCGGGGCATCCCGACGGCCGCGCACTCCTCCCAGACCGCGCGGGTCGTGCCTGCCACCGCGTCGGCCTCCTGGGCGGCCGAGACGACGAAGAGGGCCGCGTCCGCCGCGCGGAGACCGGCCCTGAGTTCCCCGACGAAGTCCGCGTAGCCGGGGGTGTCCAGCAGATTGATCTTGTAGCCGTCCCATTCGACGGGCACCAGCGAGAGCTGTACGGAACGCCGTCGGCGCCGTTCGGTCTCGTCGTGGTCGGAGACGGTGGTGCCGGCCTCGACCCGGCCGGCCCGGTTCAGCGCCCCGGCCGTCAGCGCGAGTGCCTCGACCAGAGTGGTCTTGCCCGAGCCGCTGTGGCCGACCAGCACCACGTTCCGTACGGAAGCGGGCCGGCCGGCCGTCGCCGCCCTGCCGGCGGCTCCGGTGTGCGTGTGAGTCCTGTCGCCCATGATGCGTGCCTCCCGATCGGTTGGCGCTGTGCCGCAAGAGCTGGGGGAGTGGATGCACGGGCAGGACGGAGCCGCCGCGGCGGCTTCGGCGACGCCCGCGGTCATTCGAGCTTTTCACCCGTGCCGGAAGCCGTCCATACGTCGCACACGGCGAAGCATGACTTCCGGGACATCGGGCGGGACGGGGTGCCCCGCCGTTGCGCGGCACGGCTGGTGACTACGATGGGCCAGCCGGTGGCCGAAAGGGCCGCGGCGCCCACCGAACCTCGGGAAGGCCATGCTGAACAAGTACGCGCGTGCATTTTTTACGCGTGTCCTCACACCGTTCGCCGCTCTGCTGCTCCGCCTCGGGGTCAGCCCCGACGCGGTCACGCTCGTCGGTACGGCCGGAGTGATGGCCGGTGCGCTGGTCTTCTTCCCCATGGGGGAGTTCTTCTGGGGCACGATCGTGATCACGGTCTTCGTCTTCTCCGACCTGGTCGACGGCAACATGGCCCGGCAGGCCGGGATCTCCAGCCGGTGGGGCGCGTTCCTGGACTCGACGCTCGACCGGGTGGCGGACGGGGCGATCTTCGCCGGGTTCGCGCTCTGGTACGCGGGCAGCGGTGACGACAACGTGCTGTGCGCGGTCGCGATCTTCTGCCTGGCCAGTGGCCAGGTGGTCTCGTACACGAAGGCGCGCGGCGAGTCGATCGGCCTGCCGGTCGCGGTGAACGGACTGGTGGAGCGCGCCGAGCGGCTCGTCATCTCGCTGGTCGCGGCGGGCCTCGCCGGCCTGCACGGCTTCGGGGTGCCGGGCATCCAGGTCCTGCTGCCGATCGCGCTGTGGATCGTCGCCGCAGGCAGCCTGGTGACGCTGGTCCAGCGCGTGGTGACCGTGCGCAGGGAGTCGGCCGAGGCCGACGCCGCGGCCGCCGTCCAGGGCGGGACGCCGGGACAGGGGAGCGAGGCCGCGCAGTGAGCGGCACCGGATCCGATCTCAGGGGCCGGCTGACCGACGGGCTCTACGGCCTGGGCTGGGGCGCGGTCAAGAAGCTCCCCGAGCCGGCCGCCACCGCGCTCTTCCGCACCCTGGCCGACCAGGTGTGGAAGCGGCGCGGGAAGTCCGTGCTGCGGCTGGAGTCGAATCTCGCCCGGGTGGTGCCCGACGCGGACGCCGCCCGGCTCGCCGAGCTGTCGAAGGCCGGCATGCGCTCGTACATGCGCTACTGGATGGAGTCCTTCCGGCTCCCGACCTGGACGCCGGAGCGGATCAGGGCCTCCATAGAGGTCCGGGACGCCCACCGGCTCACCGAGGGCCTGGAGGCGGGCCGGGGTGTCGTACTCGCGCTGCCGCACCTCGGCAACTGGGACCTGGCGGGCGCGTGGGTCACCACGGATCTGAAGGTGCCGTTCACCACGGTCGCCGAGCGGCTCAAGCCCGAAACCCTCTACGACCGGTTCGTGGCCTACCGCCAGGGCCTGGGCATGGAGGTCCTGCCGCACAACGGCGGGGCCGCGTTCGGGACCCTGGCCCGGCGGCTGCGCGCCGGCGGGCTGGTCTGCCTGGTGGCCGACCGTGATCTGTCCGCCTCCGGCGTCGAGGTCGACTTCTTCGGCGACACCGCGCGCATGCCCGCAGGCCCGGCGTTGCTGGCCCAGCAGACCGGCGCGCTGCTGCTGCCCGTGACCCTCTGGTACGACGGCACCCCCGTCATGCGGGCGCAGGTCCATCCGCCCGTCGCCGAACCGGGGACAGGCACCCGGGCCGAGAAGACGTCCTCCATGACACAGGCGCTGGCCGACGCCTTCGCCACCGGGATCGCCGAACATCCGGAGGACTGGCACATGCTGCAGCGGCTCTGGCTCTCCGATCTGGAACCCCAGGGGGAAGCTCCGTGAAGATCGGCATCGTCTGCCCGTACTCCTGGGACGTTCCGGGCGGGGTGCAGTTCCACATCCGCGACCTGGCCGAACACCTGATCCGCCTCGGCCACGACGTCTCCGTACTCGCCCCCGCCGACGACGAGACACCGCTCCCGCCGTACGTCGTGCCCGCCGGCCGGGCCGTGCCCGTCCCGTACAACGGCTCGGTGGCCCGGCTGAACTTCGGCTTCCTGACCGCCGCCCGGGTCCGGCGCTGGCTCAACGACGGCACCTTCGACGTCATCCACATCCACGAGCCCACCACCCCCTCGGTGGGCCTGCTGGCCTGCTGGGCGGCGCAGGGGCCGATCGTCGCCACGTTCCACACGTCCAACCCCCGCTCCCGGGTCATGATCGCGGCGTACCCGATCCTCCAGCCCGCACTGGAGAAGATCAGTGCGCGGATCGCGGTGAGCGAGTACGCCCGGCGGACGCTGGTCGAGCACCTCGGCGGCGACGCCGTGGTGATCCCGAACGGCGTCGACGTGGACTTCTTCGCCCGCGCGGAGCCGAAGGCCGAGTGGCAGGGCGGCACGCTCGGCTTCATAGGGCGCATCGACGAGCCGCGCAAGGGGCTGCCCGTCCTGATGAAGGCGCTGCCCGCGATCCTCGCAGCCCGCCCGGAGACCCGGCTGCTGGTCGCGGGGCGCGGCGACGAGGAGGAGGCGGTCGCCTCGCTGCCCGAGGAGATGCGCTCGCGCGTCGAGTTCCTCGGCATGGTGAGCGACGAGGACAAGGCCCGGCTGCTGCGCAGTGTCGACGTGTACGTCGCGCCGAACACCGGTGGGGAGAGCTTCGGCATCATCCTGGTCGAGGCCCTTTCGGCCGGGGCGCCCGTCCTCGCCAGCGACCTGGACGCGTTCGCGCAGGTGCTCGACCAGGGAGCGGCCGGCGACCTGTTCGCCAACGAGGACGCGGACGCCCTGGCCTCGGCCGCGATCCGGCTCCTGGGCGACCCGGAACGCCGTGAGGGGCTGCGGGAGCGGGGCAGCGCGCATGTGCGCCGATTCGACTGGACGACCGTCGGTGCGGACATCCTCGCGGTGTACGAGACGGTCACGGACGGGGCCGCCGCCGTGGACACGGACGAACGCACGGGGCTCCGCGCGCGTTTCGGTCTCGCCAGGGACTGAGCGGGTGCTACCGGCGGGACCGGGTGCGCCCGGCCGACGGTAGCCTTGCCGCCCGTGATCGAAATCATCGTCTGGACCGTCGTCGCGCTGATCGCGATCGGCCTGTATCTCAGCTGGACCGCCGGGCGGCTCGACCGGCTGCACGCCCGCATCGACGCGGCGCGGGCGGCGCTCGACGCCCAGCTGCTGCGCCGTGCCTCGGTCACCCAGGAGCTGGCCACCTCCGGTGTCCTGGACCCCGCCGCGTCGATCGTGCTCTACGAGGCCGCGCACGCGGCGCGGCAGGCGGAGGAGGAGCAGCGCGAGGTCGCCGAGAGCGAGCTGAGCACCGCCCTGCGGGCCGTGTTCGGCGAAGTGGCACAGGTCGAGGCCGTGAAGGAGTTCCCGGGCGGCGAGGACGCGGCGAAGGAACTGGCCGCCGCCGTACGCCGCGTACCGATGGCGCGCCGCTTCCACAACGACTCGGTGCGCGCCGCCCGCGCGCTGCGCAGGCACCGGACCGTACGGCTGTTCCGGCTCGCGGGGCACGCCCCGTTCCCGCTGGCGTTCGAGATGGACGACGAGCCGCCGGTCGCCCTGGCGGACCGGCCGGGCAGCTGAGCGCGGACCTGCCCGGCGGCTGAGTGGCGGCCTGCCGGCCGGCCCGGAGGCGTGCAGAACGATCCACCGGGTGTTCATTGGCCCTTGCTGTGGACTGCTCCCGGAGCGTTTGCTCGGGTCTGCACCATCCAGCGTCTCCACACCCCAGTGAGGTCGATCCGTGTCCACGCTTCCCACCACCCCGCAGTCCGCCGAGACCCCGGCCACCGGCACCGCCCGTGTCAAGCGCGGCATGGCCGAGCAGCTCAAGGGCGGCGTGATCATGGACGTCGTCAACGCCGAGCAGGCGAAGATCGCCGAGGACGCGGGCGCCGTGGCCGTCATGGCGCTGGAGCGGGTGCCGGCCGACATCCGCAAGGACGGCGGCGTGGCCCGGATGTCGGACCCCAACATGATCGAGGAGATCATCGAGGCCGTCTCCATCCCCGTCATGGCCAAGTCCCGCATCGGCCACTTCGTCGAGGCCCAGGTGCTCCAGTCCCTGGGCGTCGACTACATCGACGAGTCCGAGGTCCTCACCCCGGCCGACGAGGTCAACCACAGCGACAAGTTCGCCTTCACCACCCCCTTCGTCTGTGGCGCCACCAACCTGGGCGAGGCCCTGCGCCGTATCGCCGAGGGCGCCGCGATGATCCGTTCCAAGGGCGAGGCGGGCACGGGCAACGTCGTCGAGGCGGTCCGCCACCTGCGCCAGATCAAGAACGAGATCGCCCGCCTGCGCGGCTTCGACAACAACGAGCTGTACGCCGCCGCCAAGGACCTCCGCGCCCCCTACGAGCTGGTCAAGGAGGTCTCCGAGCTCGGCAGGCTGCCCGTCGTCCTCTTCTCGGCCGGCGGCGTCGCGACCCCCGCGGACGCGGCCCTGATGCGCCAGCTCGGTGCCGAGGGCGTCTTTGTGGGCTCCGGCATCTTCAAGTCCGGTGACCCCGCCAGGCGCGCCGCCGCCATCGTGAAGGCCACCACCTTCTACGACGACCCGAAGATCATCGCGGACGCCTCGCGCAACCTCGGCGAGGCCATGGTCGGCATCAACTGCGACACGCTGCCCGAGGGCGAGCGCTACGCCAACCGCGGCTGGTAAGCACCGATGACCGACACCCCTGTCATCGGCGTCCTGGCGCTCCAGGGCGACGTACGGGAACACCTGACGGCCCTGGCCTCGGCGGACGCCGTGGCCAGGCCGGTCAGGCGGCCCGAGGAGCTCGCCGAGGTCGACGGGCTCGTCATACCCGGTGGCGAGTCCACCACGATGTCCAAGCTGGCCGTCCTCTTCGGCATGCTGGAACCGCTGCGTGCGCGGGTGGCCGCCGGGATGCCGGTCTACGGCACCTGCGCCGGCATGATCCTGCTCGCCGACAAGATCCTCGACCCCCGCTCCGGCCAGGAGACGGTCGGCGGCATCGACATGATCGTGCGCCGTAACGCTTTCGGGCGGCAGAACGAGTCCTTCGAGGCGGCCGTCGAGGTCGACGGCGTGCCCGGCGGACCCGTCGACGGCGTCTTCATCCGGGCCCCCTGGGTGGAGTCGGTCGGCGCCCGCGCGGAGGTCGTCGCGGTGCACGGCGGGCATATCGTGGCCGTACGCCAGGGAAACGCCCTCGCCACGTCGTTCCACCCGGAACTGACCGGCGACCACCGGGTGCACGCGCTCTTCACCGACATGGTGCGCGCCGTGGGCTGATCCGACCCCGGTAGGATCTCTCGGGTTCGGATCGATTTTGGTGACGCGAAGGAGAAGGCAGATGTCCGGCCACTCTAAATGGGCTACGACGAAGCACAAGAAGGCCGTGATCGACGCCAAGCGCGGCAAGCTCTTCGCGAAGATGATCAAGAACATCGAGGTCGCGGCCCGCACGGGTGGCGCCGACGTGTCCGGTAACCCGACCCTCTTCGACGCCATCCAGAAGGCCAAGAAGAGCTCGGTCCCGAACAAGAACATCGACTCGGCGGTCAAGCGCGGTGCCGGTCTCGAGGCCGGCGGCGCCGACTACGAGACGATCATGTACGAGGGTTACGGCCCGAACGGCGTCGCGGTGCTCATCGAGTGCCTCACCGACAACCGCAACCGTGCCGCGTCCGACGTCCGTGTCGCCATGACCCGCAACGGCGGCTCGATGGCGGACCCGGGTTCGGTCTCGTACCTGTTCAACCGCAAGGGTGTCGTGATCGTCCCCAAGGGCGAGCTGGGCGAGGACGACGTGCTCGGTGCGGTGCTCGACGCGGGCGCCGAGGAGGTCAACGACCTCGGTGACACCTTCGAGGTGCTCAGCGAGGCCACCGACATGGTCGCGGTCCGCACCGCGCTGCAGGAGGCCGGCATCGACTACGACTCGGCCGAGGCCAACTTCGTCCCGACCATGCAGGTCGAGCTCGACGAAGAGGGCGCGCGCAAGATCTTCAAGCTGATCGACGCGCTGGAGGACAGCGACGACGTGCAGAACGTCTTCGCCAACTTCGACGTCTCGGACGAGGTCATGGAGAAGGTCGACGCCTGAGGCGGCGCAACCGGGACGGGCCGACGGGACACACCCCGTCGGCCCGTCGCATTGTCAGCGGGAGCCGATAGCCTGCGGGAACAGATGACCGAGCGGCGGAGGGGGCCCCATCATGCGGGTGCTGGGCGTGGACCCGGGGCTGACCCGGTGCGGTGTCGGCGTGGTCGAGGGAGTCGCCGGCCGGCCGCTCACCATGGTCGGCGTCGGCGTCGTGCGGACCCCGCCCGACGCGGAGCTCGGCCACCGGCTCGTCGCCATCGAGCAGGGCATCGAGCGGTGGCTCGACGAGCACCGGCCCGAATTCGTCGCCGTGGAGCGGGTGTTCAGCCAGCACAACGTGAGCACGGTCATGGGCACCGCCCAGGCCAGCGCCGTCGCCATGCTCTGTGCGTCGCGCCGCGGCATCCCGGTCGCCCTGCACACCCCGAGCGAGGTCAAGGCCGCCGTCACCGGATCGGGGCGGGCCGACAAGGCGCAGGTCGGCGCCATGGTCACCCGGCTGCTGCGGCTCGACGCGCCGCCCAAGCCCGCCGACGCCGCCGACGCCCTCGCCCTCGCCATCTGCCACATCTGGCGCGCGCCCGCGCAGAACCGACTGCAGCAGGCCGTCGCCGCCCACCGCACGCTGAAAGGCCGTACCGCATGATCGCCTTCGTCTCAGGCCCGGTGGCCGCCCTCGCCCCGGCCACGGCCGTGATCGAGGTCGGCGGCATCGGCATGGCCGTCCAGTGCACCCCCGAGACCCTCGCCGGTCTGCGGATCGGCAAGGAGGCCAGACTGGCCACGTCCCTGGTCGTCCGGGAGGACTCGCTCACCCTCTACGGCTTCGCCGACGACGACGAGCGGCAGATCTTCGAGCTGCTCCAGACCGCCAGCGGGGTGGGCCCCAGGCTCGCCCAGGCGATGCTCGCCACCCACAGCCCGGACGCCCTGCGCATCGCCGTCGCCACCGGTGACGAGAAGGCGCTCACCGCCGTGTCCGGCATCGGCAAGAAGGGCGCCCAGAAGCTCCTCCTCGAGCTCAAGGACCGGCTCGGCGAACCGGTCGGCGCGCACATCGGGCAGCAGGGCGTCGGCGCCGCGGTCACCAGCTCCTGGCGCGACCAGCTGCAGGCCGCCCTGATCGGCCTCGGCTACGCCACCCGCGAGGCCGACGAGGCGGTGACCGCCGTGGCACCGCAGGCCGAGGCCGCGATCGCCGACAGCGGCCAGGCCCCCGTGCCGCAGCTGCTGCGCGCCGCCCTGCAGACACTCAACCGCGCACGCTGACCCCAGGGGCCGCCACGCGCCCCGTACGCCGGCCGGAACACCGCACGGACCGGCACCGAAACACCCGAGGCGGGACTGACGAGATGAACTGGGACGAGACCGGGACCGACACCGGCGACCTCACCGACGAGCGGCTGGACGACCGCCTGGTGGACGCCGGGGCGGACGGCGAGGACACCGCCGTCGAGGCTGCCCTGCGCCCGAAGGACCTCCACGAATTCGTCGGCCAGGAGACGGTCCGGGAACAGCTCGACCTGGTCCTCAAGGCGGCCCGCGCCCGGGGCGCCACCGCCGACCACGTCCTGCTCTCCGGCGCCCCCGGCCTGGGCAAGACCACCCTCTCCATGATCATCGCGGCCGAGATGGGCGCGCCGATCCGGATCACCTCCGGCCCCGCCATCCAGCACGCCGGTGATCTCGCCGCGATCCTGTCCTCGCTCCAGGAGGGCGAGGTCCTCTTCCTCGACGAGATCCACCGCATGTCGCGGCCGGCCGAGGAGATGCTCTACATGGCGATGGAGGACTTCCGGGTCGACGTCATCGTCGGCAAGGGCCCGGGCGCCACCGCCATTCCGCTGGAGCTGCCGCCGTTCACCCTCGTCGGCGCCACCACGAGGGCGGGACTCCTGCCGCCCCCGCTGCGCGACCGCTTCGGCTTCACCGGCCACATGGAGTTCTACGCCCCCTCCGAGCTGGAGCGGGTCATCCACCGCTCCGCCGGCCTGCTCGACGTCGCCATAGACACGGCGGGCGCCGCAGAGATCGCCGGCCGCTCCCGCGGCACGCCCCGTATCGCCAACCGGCTGCTGCGCCGCGTCCGGGACTACGCCCAGGTCAAGGCCGAAGGACGGATCGACCGGGACATCGCCGCCGCGGCCCTGCGGGTGTACGAGGTCGATGCCCGGGGGCTCGACCGGCTGGACCGCGCGGTGCTCGGCGCCCTGCTGAAGCTCTTCGGCGGAGGTCCCGTCGGGCTCTCCACCCTCGCCGTGGCCGTCGGCGAGGAGCGCGAGACCGTCGAGGAGGTCGCCGAGCCCTTCCTCGTACGGGAAGGACTGCTCGCGAGGACCCCCCGGGGAAGAGTCGCGACCCCCGCGGCGTGGGCGCACCTCGGACTCGTGCCTCCGCAGCACGGCGCAAAGGGACAACAGGGCCTGTTCGGGGCGTGACACAGGACGGGTTGGCCAGCAGGGGAACCACGGTGCCATGCTGGACGTTGTTCCAATGATGCGGACTCGCTTAGACTCCGCCGATGCCGCCCGTTCAGGTCGGTGTACCCACCCCCGTAGACCAGGCCGCGTGAATCCAGCGTGGTCGTGCGAAGGAAGTTCCGTCCCGTGAGTCTCGTGACCCTCCTCCCCTTCATCGTGCTCATCGGGGCCATGTTCCTGATGACCCGGTCCGCCAAGAAGAAGCAGCAGGCGGCTGCGCAGATGCGCAACGACATGCAGCCCGGTACCGGCGTCCGGACGATCGGGGGCATGTACGCCACCGTCAAGGAGATTCAGGACGACACGGTTCTCCTCGAGGTCGCGCCCGGCGTGCACGCCATCTACGCGAAGAACGCCATCGGTGCCGTCCTCGACGACGCGGAGTACAACCGCATCGTCCACGGCGACGACGACGAGCTGGACGCCGACGGCACGGTCGTGCCGGACGACGCCTCCTCTCTCACCGCCGGCGACTCCACGGACGACGACGTCGCGAAGATCGACCTGGGCAAGAAGGCCGAGGACGCGCCGGAGGACGCCGGGACCAAGGGCTCCGAGGTCAAGAGCTCCGAGGTCAGGGACGCCAAGGCCGACGGCGAGGGCGACGCGAAGTAGTTCCACGACCCTCGGACGCCGGACACCCGCGGGTGTCCGGCGTCTCACGGGCCGTGCGGTCTTCTGCGGGGGCGGGTCCCCACAACACTTCGTGGCCGCTCGGGCGCGTACCCGGCGCGGGGCGGTTGGACAGGGAGAAACGAAAAGGTGGCAGCACCGAAGAAAGGCCGGGGTTCAACCGGTGGACAGGGCAAGCCGGGCCGTGCCCTGGCTCTGATCCTGATCGCCATGGTCGCCCTGACCGGCGGGATGTTCCTGTCCGGTCACACCACGCCCCGGCTCGGCATCGACCTGGCCGGCGGCACATCGATCACGCTCAAGGCGAAGAGCCAGCCCGGCAAGCCTGACGCGATCAACGAGACCAACATGAACACCGCGGTCAGCATCATCGAGCGCCGTGTCAATGGTCTGGGTGTCTCCGAGGCCGAGGTTCAGACCCAGGGCCCCTCGAACATCATCGTCAACATCCCCAAGGGGACGAATTCGAAGCAGGCCCGGGAGCAGGTCGGCACGACCGCCCAGCTGTACTTCCGGCCGGTGCTCACGGTCACCGCCGGCACGCCGACCCCCGAGGGTTCCGCGAGCCCGTCCGCGAGCGGTTCCGGGAAGCCGAGCGCCACGCCCAGTGCGAAGGCGAGCGACCCGGAAACAGCCTCCGATTCGAAGACGACGCCCTCGGCGAGCGCCACCACCCAGGGCCGCGCGGTCACCGGCGCCCTGAAGCAGGACGCGACGCCGACCCCGTCCGCGAGCACCTCCGGCGGCTCGGAGACCCCCGCGGCGACCGGGACGCCCGACCCCGCCACCGCGGCGCTCGAGAAGAAGTTCACCGCGCTGGACTGTTCCGACCCGGCCGCCCGCGCCAAGGCCGGCGACGGCGTCAAGCCCGAGGACCCCACGGTCGCGTGCAGCTCCGAGGGTGACGCCAAGTACCTCCTCGGCCCGGCCGAGGTCTCCGGCACGGACGTCGACGACGCGAAGGCCCAGTTCGACCAGCAGCGCGGCATCTGGCTCGTCTCGATGGAGTTCACCGACAAGGGCTCCAAGAAGTTCCAGACGATCACCAAGAAGCTGTCGTCGCAGCAGTCCCCGCAGAACCAGTTCGCGATCTCCCTCGACGGTGAGGTCGTCTCCGCGCCCCAGGTGAACGAGGCGCTCAGCGGCAGCGCCGAGATCTCCGGCAGCTTCACGCAGCAGTCGGCGGAGGACCTGGCCAACGTCCTGTCCTACGGCGCGCTCCCGCTGTCCTTCAGCGAGGACACCGTCACCACCGTCACCGCCGCCCTCGGCGGCGAGCAGCTCGAGGCCGGTCTCATCGCCGGTGCCATCGGGCTGGCCCTGGTCGTCATCTACCTGGTGGCCTACTACCGGGGCCTGGCGCTCATCGCCCTCCTCAGCCTGCTCGCCTCCGGCATCCTGACGTACACGATCATGGCCCTGCTCGGCCCGGCCATCGGCTTCGCGCTGAACCTCCCGGCCGTCTGCGGCGCCATCGTGGCGATCGGAATCACAGCGGACTCGTTCATCGTCTACTTCGAACGCATCCGCGACGAGATCCGCGAGGGCCGCACGCTCCGTCCGGCCGTCGAGCGCGCCTGGCCCAGGGCCCGCCGCACCATCCTCGTGTCCGACTTCGTGTCGTTCCTCGCGGCGGCCGTGCTCTTTCTCGTCACCGTCGGCAAGGTCCAGGGCTTCGCGTTCACGCTCGGGCTCACGACCCTGCTCGACGTCGTCGTGGTGTTCCTCTTCACCAAGCCCGTCATGACGCTCATGGCCCGTACGAAGTTCTTCGCCAGCGGCCACCCGTGGTCCGGCCTGGACCCGAAGAGGCTCGGCGCCAAGCCGCCGCTGCGCCGCTCCCGCCGCCTCAACGCCCGCACCGACCACCCGAAGGAGGCGTGAGATGTCGCGACTCGGCAATCTCGGCGCCCGGCTCTACCGTGGCGAGGTCGGTTACGACTTCATCGGCAAGCGCAAGATCTGGTACGGCGTCTCGATCCTGATCACCATCACGGCCATCGTCGGCCTGGCGGTCAGCGGCCTGAACATGGGCATCGAGTTCAAGGGCGGTGCCGTCTTCACGACCGACACCAAGGCCAAGGTGTCCGTCTCCCAGGCCCACGAGGACGCGGTCGCGGTCTCCGGCCACGAGGCGATCGTCCAGGAGCTCGGCAACGGCGGACTCCGGATCCAGATCACCGAGGTCGACACCCAGAAGGCCGACCAGATCAAGGCCCAGCTCTCCGAGGACCTCGGTGTCCCCGAGGCGAAGATCAACGCGGACCTCGTCGGCCCCAGCTGGGGTGAGCAGATCGCCAACAAGGCCTGGACCGGCCTCGGCATCTTCATGGTCCTCGTCGTGGTCTACCTGGCCATCGCCTTCGAGTGGCGGATGGCCGTCGCGGCCCTCATCGCGCTGATCCACGACATCACCATCACCGTCGGCATCTACGCCCTCGTCGGCTTCGAGGTCACCCCCGGCACCGTGATCGGTCTGCTGACCATCCTCGGTTACTCCCTCTACGACACGGTGGTCGTCTTCGACAGCCTCAAGGAGGGCACGAAGGGGATCACCAAGCAGACCCGCTGGACCTACAGCGAGATCGCCAACCGTTCCATCAACGGCACGCTGGTGCGTTCCATCAACACCACCGTCGTCGCCCTGCTGCCGGTCGCCGGTCTGCTGTTCATCGGTGGCGGCGTCCTCGGGGCGGGCATGCTGAACGACATCTCGCTGTCGCTCTTCGTCGGTCTCGCCGCCGGTGCCTACTCCTCGATCTTCATCGCCACCCCGCTGGTCGCCGACCTGAAGGAACGCGATCCGCAGATAAAGGCACTGAAGAAGCGGATCCTCGCCAAGCGCGCCGCCGCGGCGGCCAAGGGCGAGTCCGTCGAGGACGAGCGCGACGACCGGGCCGACGAGTTCACCGACGGGCCCGACGAGGAATCCCCGACCGCCGGGGCCGTCGTCGGCCCGCGCCGGCAGGCCGGTGGCCACGGCAGGACCCCGAGGAACCGCCGATGACCACGAACGTCACCGACGCCACCCGGGAGCTCCTGCTCAGCCGGATCCGCGATGTGCAGGACTATCCGAAGCCCGGAGTGCTGTTCAAGGACATCACCCCGCTGCTCGCCGACCCGGCCGCCTTCTCCGCGCTGACCGACTTCTTCGTGGAGCTGTGCGTCCGGCACGGGGCCACCAAGATCGTCGGTCTGGAGGCCCGCGGCTTCATCCTGGCCGCGCCGGTCGCCGTCCGGGCCGGGATCGGGTTCGTACCCGTGCGGAAGGCCGGGAAGCTGCCCGGGGCCACACTGGGGCAGGCGTACGAGCTGGAGTACGGCACGGCGGAGATCGAGATCCACGCCGAGGACCTGGCCGCCGACGACCGGGTCATGGTCATCGACGACGTCCTGGCCACCGGCGGCACCGCCGAGGCCTCGCTGGAGCTCATCCGGCGGGCCGGTGCGCAGATCGCGGGGGTGTCGGTCCTCATGGAGCTCGGCTTCCTCTCCGGCCGCGCGCGGCTGGAGGCGGGGCTGCGGGGCGCCCCGCTGGAGGCCCTGATCACGCTCTGACCTGCACCGCGCCGCAGCGGCGCGCGTAGGGACGTACAGGACGGGTACCCGGGAACATCCGGGTGCCCGTTCCGTGTTGTGAGGGGTTCCACACTCCCCGGGCGAGGACCCGCCCGGAGGTCGATACCATGGGCTTTCCGGTAGCCCGGATCCGCACGAGGAGCGCTCTTGCCAGACGAGGCCCAGCCAGTCGCCGCCCCGCAGCCCGAAAGGCCCGCGGCGGCCTCCGCCACGCCCGGGAAGGCGCAGCCCGAGGGAGCAGGCACGCCCGGACCCGCGGGCGGGCACACGCAGGGCCCCGGCGAGTCACCGGGCGGCCGGACGCCCGCGGCACCGGCGAAGCCGACCCCGCCGCCCGGGACGAAGCCCGCGCCCTCGCCCGGCACGACGCCCCCGGCCGGCACGACGCCCCCGGCCGGCACGACGCCCCCGGCCGGGACGACGCCCGCCTCTCCGGCGACGCCCGCCTCCGGATCCGCGGCGCCGAAGCCCCCGGCCCCGGCCTCCGCCGCGAAGCCGCCGGCCCGGTCCGCCGCCGCCCCGCCCGCCCCACCCGCGCGCTCCGGCGGCTCCTCCAACCGCGTCCGGGCCCGCCTCGCCCGTCTGGGCGTACAGCGCTCCAGTCCGTACAACCCGGTCCTCGAGCCCCTCCTGCGTACGGTCCGCGGCAACGATCCCAAGATCGAGTCCGCCACACTGCGCCAGATCGAGAAGGCCTACCAGGTCGCCGAGCGCTGGCACCGCGGGCAGAAGCGTAAGAGCGGCGATCCCTACATCACCCATCCGCTCGCCGTCACCACGATCCTCGCCGAGCTCGGCATGGACCCGGCGACGCTCATGGCAGGGCTGCTGCACGACACAGTCGAGGACACCGAGTACGGCCTGGACACCCTGCGCAAGGACTTCGGCGACCAGGTCGCGCTGCTCGTCGACGGCGTCACCAAGCTCGACAAGGTCAAGTTCGGCGAGGCCGCCCAGGCGGAGACCGTGCGCAAGATGGTCGTCGCCATGGCCAAGGACCCCCGGGTCCTCGTCATCAAGCTCGCCGACCGGCTGCACAACATGCGCACCATGCGCTACCTCAAGCGGGAGAAGCAGGAGAAGAAGGCCCGCGAGACCCTCGAGATCTACGCGCCGCTGGCTCACCGCCTGGGCATGAACACCATCAAGTGGGAGCTGGAGGACCTCGCCTTCGCGATCCTCTACCCCAAGATGTACGACGAGATCGTCCGCCTCGTCGCCGAGCGCGCGCCCAAGCGCGACGAGTACCTCGCCATAGTGACCGACGAGGTCCAGGCCGACCTGCGCGCCGCCCGGATCAAGGCCACCGTCACCGGCCGGCCGAAGCACTACTACAGCGTCTACCAGAAGATGATCGTGCGGGGCCGCGACTTCGCCGAGATCTACGACCTGGTGGGCATCCGCGTCCTCGTCGACACGGTCCGCGACTGCTACGCGGCGCTCGGCACCGTCCACGCCCGGTGGAACCCGGTGCCCGGGCGGTTCAAGGACTACATCGCGATGCCCAAGTTCAACATGTACCAGTCGCTGCACACCACGGTGATCGGCCCCAGCGGCAAGCCCGTCGAGCTCCAGATCCGCACGTTCGACATGCACCGCCGCGCGGAGTACGGCATCGCGGCGCACTGGAAGTACAAGCAGGAGGCCGTCGCCGGCGCCTCCAAGGTCCGCACCGACATCCCGAAGAACACGGGCGGCGGCCGCGGCCAGGACACCGTCAACGACATGGCGTGGCTGCGCCAGCTCCTGGACTGGCAGAAGGAGACCGAGGACCCCAGCGAGTTCCTGGAGTCCCTGCGTTTCGACCTCTCGCGTAACGAGGTCTTCGTCTTCACGCCGAAGGGCGACGTGATAGCGCTGCCCGCCGGTGCGACGCCGGTCGACTTCGCGTACGCCGTCCACACGGAGGTCGGCCACCGGACCATAGGGGCACGGGTCAACGGACGTCTCGTACCGCTGGAGTCCACCCTCGACAACGGCGACCTGGTGGAGGTCTTCACCTCCAAGGCGGCCGGCGCCGGACCCTCGCGTGACTGGCTGCAGTTCGTCAAGTCGCCCCGGGCGCGCAACAAGATCCGCGCCTGGTTCTCCAAGGAGCGGCGCGACGAGGCGATCGAGCAGGGCAAGGACTCCATCGCGCGGGCCATGCGCAAGCAGAACCTGCCGATCCAGCGGATCCTGACCGGCGACTCCCTGGTCACGCTGGCGCACGAGATGCGCTACCCCGACATCTCGTCGCTGTACGCGGCGATCGGCGAGGGCCATGTCGCGGCGGCCGGCGTCGTCCAGAAGCTCGTCCAGGCGCTCGGCGGCGAGGACGCGGCCAACGAGGACCTGGCGGAGAGCTCCCCGCCCTCGCACGGCCGCAACAAGCGCCGCGCCAAGGCGGATCCGGGTGTGGTCGTCAAGGGCGTCGAGGACGTCTGGGTCAAGCTGGCCCGCTGCTGTACGCCCGTGCCCGGCGACCCGATCATCGGATTCGTCACCCGGGGCAGCGGGGTCTCCGTACACCGTGCGGACTGCGTCAACGTCGACTCGCTCTCGCAGCAGCCGGAGCGGATCCTCGACGTCGAGTGGGCACCCACCCAGTCCTCGGTCTTCCTCGTCGCCATCCAGGTCGAGGCGCTGGACCGCTCGCGGCTCCTCTCGGACGTCACCCGGGTCCTGTCCGACCAGCACGTGAACATCCTGTCGGCAGCCGTGCAGACGTCCCGCGACCGGGTGGCCACGTCACGCTTCACCTTCGAGATGGGCGACCCCAAGCACCTGGGACACGTCCTGAAGGCCGTACGCGGCGTGGAGGGCGTCTACGACGTCTACCGGGTCACCTCGGCCCGCCGCCCGTAGGACCGGACGGCGCACGCCCCGGCGGCGCCGCGGTCTGCGCCGACCCAGCGAAAAAGGGGCTTCCGTACGCGACGCGTACGGAAGCCCCTTTTTCACGGGACGGGAACGCCGGCTCAGCCGCCGAACTCCTCCAGGCCCTTCAGCGCCTGGTCGAGCAGTGCCTGCCGGCCCTCCAGCTCGCGCGAGAGCTTGTCCGCCCTGGCGTTGTTGCCCGAGGCACGTGCCGTGTCGATCTGCGTGCGCAGCTTGTCGACGGCCGCCTGGAGCTGACCGGTCAGACCCGCGGCGCGCGCCCGCGCCTCCGGGTTCGTCCGGCGCCACTCGGACTCCTCGGCCTCCTGGAGCGCCCGCTCCACCGCCTGCACCCGGCCCTCGACCTTCGGGCGGGCGTCACGCGGTACGTGGCCGATGGCCTCCCAGCGCTCGTTGATGGACCGGAACGCGGCCCTGGCCGCCTTCAGATCCGTCACCGGGACCAGCTTCTCGGCCTCGGCGGCGAGCTCCTCCTTGAGCTTGAGGTTCTCGCCCTGCTCCGCGTCCCGCTCGGCGAAGACCCCGCTGCGAGCGGCGAAGAAGACGTCCTGGGCACCGCGGAACCGGTTCCACAGCTCGTCCTCGGCCTCGCGCTGGGCGCGGCCCGCCGCCTTCCACTCGGTCATCAGGTCGCGGTAACGCGCGGCCGTCGCACCCCAGTCGGTCGAGCCGGAGAGCGACTCGGCCTCGGCGACCAGCCTCTCCTTAGCCTTGCGGGCCTCCTCGCGCTGCGCGTCCAGCGCCGCGAAGTGGGCCTTGCGGCGCTTGGAGAAGGCGGAACGGGCATGCGAGAAGCGGTGCCACAGCTCGTCGTCGGACTTGCGGTCCAGACGGGGGAGCCCCTTCCACGTGTCGACGAGGGCCCTCAGACGCTCGCCCGCCGACCGCCACTGCTCGCTCTGCGCCAGCTCCTCGGCCTCGACGACGAGCGCCTCCTTGGCCTGACGGGCCTCGTCGGTCTGCTTCGCCTTCTGGGCCTTGCGCTCCTCGCGGCGCGAGTCGACCGTCGCGACGAGCGCGTCCAGCCGCTTGCCGAGCGCGGCGAGGTCGCCGACGGCGTGGTGCTCGTCGACCTGCTGACGCAGGTGCTCGATCGCCGCCGTGGCGTCCTTCGCCGAGAGGTCGGTGGTCTTCACCCGCCGCTCGAGAAGGCCGATCTCGACCACCAGGCCCTCGTACTTGCGCTCGAAATAGGCCAGAGCCTCCTCGGGGGAACCGGCCTGCCACGATCCGACGACCTGCTCGCCCTCGGCTGTACGCACGTACACGGTGCCCGTCTCGTCGACACGGCCCCACGGGTCGCTGCTCACAGCGCCTCCTCCACCTGATGCATCGAGGGGGTTCGCCCCCCGTGCATCGTCCACAGTTTCCTGGGGCGGGCAGCGCCCGCCCTGCACAACGCCAATCTAGGCGACCGGCCGCCCGGCTGTCCGCACTCAGCGCGGCTGAAATTCTCCCGTGCGCTCCACGGCCCGGTGCCGGGCGGCCACACGAACGGTCAGGCCTTGTCGACCGTCGCCTTCTCGACCGTGACGGTCTTCTTCGGGGCACCGTCGCCCGCGCCACCGGTGACGCCTGCCTCGGCGACCTTCTTGACGGCCTTCAGACCCGCGTCGTCCATGGTGCCGAACGGCGTGTAGCTGGGCGGCAGTTCGGTGTCCTTGTAGACGAGGAAGAACTGGCTGCCTCCGGTGCCCGGCTGGCCGGTGTTCGCCATCGCGACGGTGCCCGCCGGGTACGTCACCGAGCCCTTGTCGTCCGCCTTGCCCAGCGCGGTCAGATTCTCGTCGGGGATGGTGTAGCCGGGGCCACCCGTCCCGTCGCCCTTCGGGTCACCGCACTGGAGGACGAAAATGCCCTCCGTGGTCAGACGGTGGCACTTCGTGTCGTCGAAGTACCCCTTGTCCGCGAGGGCCTTGAACGAATTGACGGTGTGCGGGGTCTTCGCCGCGTCCATCGCGATGCCGATGTCGCCCTGGCTCGTCTTGAGCGACATCGAGTACTTGGCCTTCTTGTCGATCTTCATCGCCGGCTCGGGGGCGCTGCTCTCGCTCGCCGAGGGCGATGCCGACGGGCTCTCGCTCGCCGCCGCGTCCGCCGTGGTCTTCGAGTCGTCGCCGTCGAGCGAGACGTACGCGCCCACACCGATGACCGCCACCACGGCCACCGACGAAGCGATGATCACCGTGAGACGCCTCGTCCTCCGGCGCGCTTCCTCCCGGCGCTGCTGCTGCCGCTCGAACTTCTCCCGGGCGAGCTGCCGCCGCCGCTGATCGCTGCTGACCACCGGATGGTCTCCTTGTACGTCGTGTGATCGGTCCTGGAATGCCCGTACGGTATATGGGTTAGCTGTGGAATGAGGAGCGCCGGTAGTCTCTGAACGGCCGCAATCCGCTCCGCGGCCCTCCTCGTCGGACGAACACTAAGGACGAACGTGCTCATTGCCGGGTTCCCCGCCGGGGCCTGGGGGACCAATTGCTATCTGGTCGCCCCCGCCGCCGGTGAGGAGTGCGTGATCATCGACCCGGGCCACCAGGCCGCCCAGGGTGTCGAGGACGCACTGAAGAAGCATCGGCTCAAGCCCGTCGCCGTCGTCCTCACCCATGGCCACATCGACCACGTCGCCTCGGTCGTCCCCGTGTGCGGTGCCCATGACGTCCCCGCCTGGATCCACCCGGAGGACCGCTACATGATGAGCGATCCCGAGAAGGCGCTGGGCCGCTCCATCGGAATGCCGCTCATGGGCGAGCTGACCGTGGGCGAGCCGGACGACGTCAAGGAGCTGACCGACGGCGCCGCCCTGAAGCTGGCGGGCATGGAGTTCGGCGTCGCGCACGCGCCCGGCCATACCAAGGGGTCGGTGACGTTCAGGATGCCCGAGGCCGCGGATGTCCCGCAGGTCCTCTTCTCGGGCGACCTGCTCTTCGCCGGCTCCGTCGGACGCACCGACCTGCCCGGCGGCGACCACGCCGAGCTGCTCGAGTCGCTGGCCCGCGTGTGCCTGCCGCTCGACGACTCGACCGTGGTGCTGTCCGGCCACGGCCCCCAGACGACCATCGGCCGCGAGCGCGCCTCCAACCCGTACATGAACGGTCTGGCCGCGCCCCGCCGAGGAATGTGACGAGAGAGAAACACCGTGAGTACCTTCCAGGCCCCCAAGGGCACGTACGACCTGATCCCGCCGGACTCCGCGAAGTACCTGGCGGTGCGTGCCGCGCTCTCCGCACCCCTCAAGAACTCCGGCTACGGCTACATCGAGACGCCCGGCTTCGAGGACGTCGCCCTTTTCGCGCGCGGGGTCGGTGAGTCCACCGACATCGTCTCCAAGGAGATGTACGCCTTCGAGACCAAGGGCGGCGACAAGCTCGCGCTGCGCCCCGAGGGCACCGCGTCCGTGCTGCGCGCGGCGCTGGAGGCCAACCTCCACAAGGGCGGCAACCTCCCCGTCAAGCTCTGGTACTCCGGCTCGTACTACCGCTACGAGCGCCCGCAGAAGGGCCGTTACAGGCACTTCTCCCAGGTCGGCGCCGAGGCCATCGGCACCGAGGACCCCGCGCTCGACGCCGAGTTGATCATCCTCGCCGACCAGGCGTACCGCTCGCTCGGCCTCAGCCAGTTCCGCATCCTGCTCAACTCGCTGGGCGACAAGGAGTGCCGCCCCGTCTACCGCGAGGCGCTCCAGACCTTCCTGCGCGACCTCGATCTCGACGAGGAGACCCGCCGGCGCATCGAGATCAACCCGCTCCGGGTCCTCGACGACAAGCGGCCCGACGTCCAGAAGCAGCTCACCGGCGCCCCGATGCTGCGCGACTTCCTCTGCGACGCCTGCAAGGCGTACCACGAGGAGGTCCGCGACCTGCTGACGGCGGCGGGCGTGGCGTACGAGGACGACGAGAAGCTCGTCCGCGGCCTCGACTACTACACGCGCACCACCTTCGAGTTCGTCCACGACGGTCTGGGCTCCCAGTCCGCGGTGGGCGGCGGCGGCCGTTACGACGGGCTGTCCGAGATGATCGGCGGCCCCGCGCTGCCGTCCGTCGGCTGGGCGCTCGGCGTGGACCGCACGGTGCTCGCCCTGGAGGCGGAGGGCGTCGAGCTCGACGTCCCCGCCACCACCAGCGTGTACGCGGTACCGCTCGGCGAGGAGGCCCGGCGGGTGCTCTTCGGTCTGGTCACCGAGTTGCGCAAGGCCGGTGTCGCCACCGACTTCGCGTTCGGCGGCCGGGGCCTCAAGGGTGCGATGAAGAGCGCGAACCGCTCCGGTGCCCGCTTCACGATCGTGGCCGGCGAGCGTGATCTCGCCGAAGGCGCGGTCCAGCTCAAGGACATGGAGTCGGGCGACCAGGAGCCGGTCGCGCTCGACGCGCTCGTGGCCACGGTGCGGGCCAAGCTGGCGTAAGTACCTCCGACCGCGCTGTGCCCGGGCGGGCACAGCGCGGTCCGGGGCGCCTTCGTCAACTTCGGATCCCTGGATTCACCTTGCCGGGACATTTCATTACGGGGTCGGGACGCCCGGATCGCTCACCCCGTCCCCGGCCCCCCACCGCGTGCCGGGCCAGGGACGCGGGCGTCCCGCGCACCTCCGGACACAGGGCGGTCCTCGCGCGCTTTTATGCCGATCGAACGGTTGGTCACAACGCCGGTGCGGCACAATGACGATGCCCAGCCGGCTACTCAGTGATGGAACGGCGATATGACGATGGCAGCGGTAGACCACCCCTCCTCCCGGCAGGACGAGGACAACGGCGCGAAGACCTACGGCGGCAGCCGCGCGCTCGCACTGCTGCTGGTGATCACCGGCGCGGCCGGGCTGCTCGCCGCCTGGGTGATCACGATCGACAAGTTCAAGCTGCTCGAGGACCCGAGCTTCACCCCGGGCTGCAGCCTGAACCCGGTGGTCGCGTGCGGCAACATCATGAAGAGCGAGCAGGCGTCCGCCTTCGGCTTCCCCAACCCGATGCTCGGCATCGCCACCTACTCGGTGGTCATCGGCATCGGCATGGCGCTCCTCGCCGGCGCCCGCTTCCGCGCCTGGTACTGGCTGGGCCTCAACGCCGGCACGCTCTTCGGCGTCGGCTTCTGCACCTGGCTGCAGTACCAGTCGCTGTACAACATCAACTCGCTCTGCCTGTGGTGCTGCCTGGCCTGGGTCGCCACGATCTTCATGTTCTGCTACGTCACCACGCACAACATCAAGCACGGCATCCTGCCCGCCCCCGCCTGGCTGCGGAACACCCTCACCGAGTTCCACTGGGTGCCGCCGGTCCTCTGGATCGGGATCATCGGCATGCTGATCCTGACCCGCTGGTGGGACTTCTGGACCAGCTGACGCGCCAGGCGGTCCTGTCAGTGGGGTGACATAGGCTTCGTGACGTGGAGCCCGACCTCTTTACCGCAGCAGCCGAAGACCGCCAGGAGAAGGACCCGTCCAGCAGCCCCCTCGCTGTCCGGATGCGTCCTCGTACGCTGGACGAGGTGGTCGGCCAGCAGCATCTGCTCAAGCCGGGCTCACCTTTGCGGCGACTCGTCGGTGAGGGGAGCGGAGGGCCCGCGGGCCCCTCGTCGGTGATCCTGTGGGGCCCGCCCGGCACGGGAAAGACAACCCTGGCGTACGTGGTCAGCAAGGCCACCAACAAGCGCTTCGTCGAGCTCTCCGCGATCACCGCCGGCGTCAAGGAGGTCCGGGCCGTCATCGAGGGCGCGCGCCGCGCCACCGGCGGCTTCGGCAAGGAGACCGTCCTCTTCCTCGACGAGATCCACCGCTTCTCCAAGGCCCAGCAGGACTCCCTGCTGCCCGCCGTGGAGAACCGCTGGGTCACGCTGATCGCGGCCACCACGGAGAATCCGTACTTCTCGATCATCTCCCCGCTGCTGTCGCGCTCCCTGCTCCTCACCCTTGAGCCGCTCACCGACGAGGACCTGCGCGCGCTCCTGCGCCGGGCGCTGACCGACGAGCGGGGGCTGGGGGGCGCCGTCACCCTGCCCGAGGACGCCGAGGCGCATCTGCTGCGCATCGCCGGCGGGGACGCCCGGCGCGCGCTGACCGCGCTGGAGGCGGCGGCCGGAGCGGCCCTCACCACGCACGAGCGGGAGATCACGCTCACGACGCTGGAGGAGACCGTCGACCGCGCCGCCGTGAAGTACGACCGCGACGGCGACCAGCACTACGACGTGGCGAGCGCCCTGATCAAGTCGATCCGCGGCTCCGACGTGGACGCCGCCCTGCACTATCTGGCCCGGATGATCGAGGCGGGGGAGGACCCGCGCTTCATCGCGCGGCGGCTGATGATCTCCGCCAGCGAGGACATCGGGCTCGCCGATCCGACGGCACTGCCCACGGCGGTGGCGGCGGCCCAGGCCGTCGCCATGATCGGCTTCCCGGAGGCGGCGCTCACCCTCAGCCACGCCACGATCGCGCTGGCGCTCGCCCCCAAGTCGAACGCGGCGACACTGGCCATCTCCGCGGCGCAGGAAGATGTGCGCCGGGGCCTCGCCGGCCCGGTCCCGGCCCATCTGCGCGACGGCCACTACAAGGGCGCGGCCAAGCTGGGCCACGCCCAGGGCTACGTCTACCCGCACGACGTCCCCGGCGGTATCGCCGCCCAGGAGTACGCCCCGGACGCCGTCCGCGGCAGGCGCTACTACGAACCCACGCGGTACGGCGCGGAGGCGCGCTACGCCGATGTGGCGGACCGGGTGCGCGAGCGGCTCGGCCGCGGGGAGCAGGGCGGCCCGGCCACTCCGTGACGGCCGCCGCTCAGCAGGCCGCCGCTTCGAAGAGGGTGTGCATCGCGCGGCGCAGCCCGGTGATGTCGCGTACGGGCTCGGGAAATTCGAACCGGGCGTCGAAGCAGGCGTCGCGGCCGTCGACGAACCGCACCCGGAGGCCGAAGCGGTCGAGAGCGACCGGGACGGCACCGAGCCGGTGCTCCGCGCAGCCGCACCCGTCCCGGTCACCGAGGAGCGCGGACAGCGTGGCCATCCGCTCGCCGTGCGCGGCGTGCAGATGCTGGAGCAGCTCGGCCTCATGGGCGACCAGCGGATCGGCGACCGCGTCCCGGAAGGCATCGGGCTCCACCTCGTCGAACCCCCACAGGTCGTCGACCGACGCCTCCCCGGTCTCCAGCCGGAGCATCATCCGGCCGGGCTCGGCGAGCCCGGGCACCGCGGTGAGCCAGCCACCGATCCGGACGCGGCCGCGGATCCGGTGCGGGACCGAGACCGGTGCGACATCGGTGATCTCCAGCACAGCGGTCAGCTCGTCGCCCTGGGCGCGCGTCGCGGCCCGTACGACCGGGGAATCCACGGGGAAGCCGAGGAAGAGATCCCCCTCGGGCCCGATGCTCCTGCTGTCGGGCATCAGCTGGTCCGGGTGGATCACCGACAGCCCCGGTACGAGCAGCACCGCGGAGCAGGTACTCTGTACGAGAGTTCGTGTGCGCTCGGCTGCTGACGGCATCCGAGTGTTTTCAAGCCCGCTGGGACGCGGCTGACCACGATCAGATCGGCCTTCCGTCGTAGCAGCACCTTCAGGTGTGCTGCCGCTGTCTGTGCTGTCCGTGACGTGTGTGGTGTTCCCAGGGCGAGACATGCGATCTCCTTGAGTAAGGTAAGCCTAACCTAACCTACAACGGAGGTCTGGAGAACGTGCCTAACCAGTCGCGTCCCAAGGTCAAGAAGTCGCGTGCCCTCGGCATCGCCCTGACGCCGAAGGCTGTCAAGTACTTCGAAGCCCGCCCCTACCCGCCGGGCGAGCACGGCCGTGGCCGCAAGCAGAACTCGGACTACAAGGTCCGTCTGCTCGAGAAGCAGCGTCTGCGTGCGCAGTACGACATCAGCGAGCGCCAGATGGCGCGCGCCTACGACCGCGCCCGTAAGGCCGAGGGCAAGACGGGCGAGGCGCTGGTCGTCGAGCTCGAGCGCCGCCTCGACGCCCTGGTCCTGCGTTCGGGCATCGCCCGCACCATCTACCAGGCCCGTCAGATGGTCGTCCACGGCCACATCGAGGTCAACGGTGGCAAGGTCGACAAGCCGTCCTTCCGCGTGCGCCCCGACGACGTCGTGCAGGTCCGCGAGCGCAGCCGCTCCAAGGTCCCCTTCCAGGTGGCCCGCGAGGGTGGCTACGACACGGACGGCGAGACCCCGCGCTACCTCCAGGTGAACCTGAAGGCCCTGGCCTTCCGCCTGGACCGGGACCCGAACCGCAAGGAAATCCCGGTCATCTGCGACGAGCAGCTCGTCGTCGAGTACTACGCCCGCTGACGCAGGCGTAGCGCTCAACCGAGCTCGGGCCCGCCCCTCCCTGTTGTCCGGGAGGCGGCGGGCCTTCGCGTTTCCCCGGCCGCTCCGGCGTCGGACATCCCCCCGGGAGCGGCGCCGTCGCCCTCCGGGGCGGCGCCGGGCTCCGCCGGAAGTACGCGGACGCCCTCCGGACCCGTGTCATCGACCGCGCCGGCCCCGAGCGCCCGTGCCACTGCCGCCGAGGCGTCCAGCCGGCGGCCCGAGCGCCGTTCCGACTCGTAGCGCTCGTCGCCCAGCTCGCCACGCGCCCGCTTCTCGCACTCGGCCCGGGGCCCTCCGTAGTGGACGGAGCCGAACAGCGGCAGGCCCACCGACGGCCAGATCCGGTCCGCCGCGCCCTGGAGCACCGCTGCCTCCGCCGCGTCCCCCTCGGCCACCGTGACGAGGGCCAGCAGCTCCATCGAGAGGACCGTGCCGAGCAGATCGTGGAAGGCGTGCGCGATGGACAGGGACTCCCTCAGCATCCGGCGCGCCTGCCCGCTCGCCCCGGACCGCAGGGCGGCGAAGCCCAGGACGTACAGCGCGTAGGCCAGGGCCCACCGCTCACCGTGGTCCTCGCAGACATCGCGGACCTCCTCACAGATCGCCGCGGCCGCGCCCAGGTCCCCGCGGAACGCCACGGCCATGCCCAGCTCGACCTGGGCCATCAGCACATTGCTGTTCAGTTCGCCGATCTCCCGGTAGCGCCCGAGCGCCTCGCGCAGCAGTTCCTCCGCGCGGACCGGGTCGTCCGTGACGAGGGAGAGGCAGCCCGTGCGGTGCAGGGCGTAGGCCACGGCGGTGGCGTCCCCCGAGTGCTCGCCCTCCTCGCGGCACTCCTGCAGGGCCGACACCGCGCCGGCCGGGTCCCCCTGCAGCACGGCGACGTACCCGAGCACCCAGAGGGCCTTCAGCCGGGAGTGGTCGTACGGGGACTCCGCCTCCAGGACGTGGTCCAGCCAGTGGCGGCCCTCCGAGAGGCGTCCGCAGCCCACCCAGTAGAACCAGAGCGTGCCTGCCAGATACTGCGCGAGATGGATCTCCTCCGGGCTCTCCATCGAGTATTCCATCGCGCGGCGGAGGTTGGGCAGCTCGCTGTCGACCCGGGCGGCGGCCTCCGCCTGCCGGGGGCTGAACCAGTCGAGCTCGCACCAGGTGGCGAGCCCCAGATACCAGTCCCGGTGCCTGCGGCGCAGCCGCTCGGCGTCCCCCGTCGCGCGCAGCCACTCGGCGCCGTACTCCCGCACGGTGTCCAGCAGCCGGTAGCGGCTGCCGACGGCCGAGTCCTCGCGCAGCACCACGGACTGCGCCAGCAGTTCGTCCAGCACATCCAGCACGGAGTCGACCGGGAGGCCGGGGCCGCTGCAGATGTACTCGACGGCCTCCAGGTCGAACTGTCCCGCGAACACCGAGAGCCGCGCCCACAGCAGCCGCTGCTCGGGAGTGCACAGCTCATGGCTCCAGCCGATGGCCGTACGCAGCGTCTGGTGGCGGGGGAGCGCGCTCGGACTGCCGCCGGTCAGCAGCCGGAAGCGGTCGTCGAGACGCTGCAGCACCTGCTCCATCGTCAGGGCCCGCAGCCGCCCCGCGGCGAGTTCCAGGGCCAGCGGGATGCCGTCGAGGCGGCTGCAGAGCTCCCGCGCGGTCTCCAGGTCGCCACCGGCCGGCCCGAACCCGGGACACACCGCGGCGGCACGCCGGGTGAAGAGTTCCAGGGCGTCGTCGTCCTTCATCGGCAGCAGCGGAAACGCGAGTTCGCCGTCCACCCGCAGGGGACGGCGCCCGGCCGCGAGCACCTGGAGCCGTGGAGCCCGGCGGAGCAGCTCCCGTACGAGTCCGGCGCAGGTGTCGGCGAGATGCTCGAAGCCGTCGATCACAAGCAGGAGCCGGCGCTCCGCGCAGTGCTCGACCAGCACGGTGCGGGGCGGCTTGCCGGTGTGGTCGGTGAGGCCCAGCGCCTCCACCAGCGCGTGTTCGAGCAGCGCGGGATCCTGGACGGCCGACAGCTCGGCGATCCAGACGCCGTCGCAGTACCGTTTCTCCATCAGGGCGGCCGCCCTGGTCACGAAGCGGGTCTTGCCGACCCCGGCCACTCCCGCCACGGTGACCAGCCTCGACTGCCGCAGGAGCGGCTCGAGTCCGGCCAGTTCGTCCTCGCGTCCCACGAAGGTGTTCAGCTCGGCCGGGAGATTTCCGTGTACGGGGGCGGGCTCCGCGTCGTCGGGCGTAGGGCGGGGGCGCTGAGGGCGTCGCATGAAACACGCAGAGTACTGGCACATAAGCTCTCCGTACAATCTCCCCGCGTCCGGACCCGCGCCGCCCGCCCGTAATGCGGTACGGCGCCCGACGCCCGGCGCGATAGGCTCGGGGGACGACGATCGGCAGTGGTGGCAGCACGCCGCCGGCCGAGCGGTGACAGGCAGATACCGGCCGGGACAGGTCCCGGCCGATGCGGGTGACGAGCAGAGAGCGGTGCGCTGTGTCCGGTGGAGAGGTGGCCGGCATCCTGGTGGCTGTCTTCTGGGCGATCCTGGTTTCCTTCCTCGCCGTGGTACTGGTGAGACTGGCCCAGACGCTCAGGGCGACCACCGCGCTGGTGGCGGACGTGACGGAGCAGGCGGTCCCGCTGCTCGCCGATGCCTCGGCCACGCTGCGTTCCGCGCAGACCCAGCTGGACAAGGTCGACGCCATCGCGAGCGACGTCCAGGAGGTCACCTCCAACGCCTCGGCGCTCTCCACCACCGTCGCGTCGACGTTCGGCGGCCCGCTCGTGAAGGTGGCCGCGTTCGGCTACGGGGTGCGGCAGGCGCTCGGCCGCCGTACCGCCGCGGAGCCGGAGCCGGACCGCACCTCCCGCCGCACCGTGATCGTCGGCCGTACCGTGCCGTCCGCCCGTGGCAAGAAGCGGAACGGCCGAAGCTCCCGCGGACAGAAGGACTGAGCCAGCGATGTTCCGCCGTACGTTCTGGTTCACCGCCGGCGCAGCCGCCGGTGTCTGGGCCACCACCAAGGTCAACCGCAAGATCCGGCAGCTGACCCCCGAGAGCCTCGCGGCGCAGGCCGCAGACAAGGCACTCGAGGCGGGTCACAAGCTGAAGGACTTCGCCCTCGACGTGCGTGAGGGCATGGTCAGGCGCGAGGCCGAACTGGGCGGGGCCCTCGGCATCGAGGCACCGGCCGACCCCGAGCCCGCCCTCCAGCGAACACTCCCCTACAACTCGAACAACCGGAATGAGGACTACTGATGGAGTCGGCTGAAATCCGCCGCCGCTGGCTGAGCTTCTTCGAGGAGCGCGGTCACACCGTCGTGCCTTCGGCGTCGCTCATCGCGGACGACCCGACTCTGCTGCTGGTCCCCGCGGGCATGGTTCCCTTCAAGCCCTACTTCCTCGGCGAGGTCAAGCCGCCCGCCCCGCGCGTCACCAGCGTGCAGAAGTGCGTGCGTACGCCGGACATCGAAGAGGTCGGCAAGACCACCCGGCACGGCACGTTCTTCCAGATGTGCGGCAACTTCTCGTTCGGTGACTACTTCAAGGAAGGCGCCATCCAGTTCGCCTGGGAGGCCCTCACCAACTCCGTCGCCGACGGCGGCTTCGGCCTGGACCCCGAGCGTCTGTGGATCACGGTCTACCTGGACGACGACGAGGCCGAGCAGATCTGGCGCGAGAAGATCGGCGTCCCGGCCGAGCGCATCCAGCGCCTGGGCAAGAAGGACAACTTCTGGTCGATGGGCGTCCCGGGTCCCTGCGGCCCGTGCTCCGAGATCAACTACGACCGCGGCCCGGAGTTCGGTGTCGAGGGCGGCCCCGCCGTCAACGACGAGCGCTACGTGGAGATCTGGAACCTGGTCTTCATGCAGTACGAGCGGGGCGCCGGCGACGGCAAGGAAGACTTCCCGATCCTCGGCGACCTCCCGTCGCAGAACATCGACACGGGGCTCGGTCTCGAACGCCTCGCCATGATCCTCCAGGGCGTACAGAACATGTACGAGACCGACACCCTGCGCGTCGTCATGGACAAGGCCACCGAGCTCACCGGCGTGCGCTACGGCGCCGAGCAGGGCTCCGACGTCTCCCTGCGGGTCGTCGCCGACCACATCCGCACGTCGGTGATGCTCATCGGTGACGGCGTCAGCCCCGGCAACGAGGGCCGTGGCTACGTCCTGCGCCGCATCATGCGCCGCGCCATCCGCAACATGCGGCTCATGGGCGCAACCGGTCCGGTCGTCCGTGAGCTCGTCGACGTCGTCGTCGACACCATGGGGCAGCAGTACCCGGAGCTGATCACCGACCGCAAGCGCATCGAGACCGTCGCCCTCGCCGAGGAAGCCGCCTTCCTCAAGGCCCTCAAGGGCGGTACGAACATCCTCGACACCGCCGTCACCGAGACCAAGGCCTCCGGGGGCAAGGTTCTGGCCGGCGACAAGGCGTTCCTGCTCCACGACACCTGGGGCTTCCCGATCGACCTCACGCTGGAGATGGCCGCCGAACAGGGCCTCTCCGTCGACGAGGACGGCTTCCGCCGCTTGATGAAGGAGCAGCGGGAGCGCGCCAAGGCCGACGCCAAGGCCAAGAAGACGGGCCACGCCGACCTGTCGGCGTACCGCGAGGTCGCCGACAACTCCGGCGTCACCGAGTTCACCGGCTACACGAGCAACGAGGGTGAGTCGAAGATCGTCGGCCTCCTCGTCGACGGTGTGCCCTCGCCCGCCGCCTCCGAGGGCGACGAGGTCGAGGTCGTCCTCGACCGCACCCCCTTCTACGCCGAGGGCGGCGGCCAGCTCGCCGACCAGGGCCGCATCCGGCTCGACAGCGGCGCCGTCATCCAGGTCCGCGACGTGCAGCAGCCCGTGCCGGGCGTCTCGGTCCACAAGGGCTCGGTGCAGGTCGGCGAGGTGACGGTCGGCGCCTCCGCCTTCGCCGCCATCGACAACACCCGCCGCCGGGCCATCGCCCGCGCCCACAGCGCCACGCACCTCACGCACCAGGCGCTGCGCGACGCGCTCGGCCCGACCGCCGCCCAGGCCGGCTCGGAGAACTCACCGGGCCGCTTCCGCTTCGACTTCGGCTCACCCGCCGCCGTCCCCGGCACGGTCCTCACCGACGTCGAGCAGAAGATCAACGAGGTCCTCTCGCGGGAGCTCGACGTCCAGGCCGAGGTCATGTCCATCGACGACGCCAAGAAGCAGGGCGCCATCGCGGAGTTCGGCGAGAAGTACGGCGAGCGGGTCCGGGTCGTCACCATCGGCGACTTCTCCAAGGAGCTGTGCGGCGGTACGCACGTCCACAACACCTCCCAGCTGGGCCTGGTGAAGCTGCTCGGCGAGTCGTCCATCGGTTCGGGTGTGCGCCGCATCGAGGCCCTGGTCGGCGTCGACGCGTACAACTTCCTCGCCAAGGAGCACACGGTCGTCGCCCAGCTCCAGGAGCTGCTCAAGGGCCGCCCCGAGGAGCTCCCCGAGAAGATCTCCGGCATGCTCGGCAAGCTGAAGGACGCCGAGAAGGAGATCGAGAAGTTCCGCGCGGAGAAGGTCCTCCAGGCCGCCGCGGGCCTCGTGGAGTCGGCCAAGGACGTGCGGGGCGTCGCCCTGGTCACCGGACAGGTGCCGGACGGCACCACGGCCGACGACCTGCGCAAGCTGGTGCTCGACGTGCGCGGGCGCATCCAGGGCGGCCGGCCGGCCGTCGTGGCCCTGTTCACCACGGCCAACGGCCGCCCGCTGACGGTCATCGCCACCAACGAGGCGGCCCGCGAGCGCGGCCTCAAGGCCGGTGAACTGGTGCGCACCGCCGCCAAGACCCTCGGTGGCGGGGGCGGCGGCAAGCCGGACGTCGCCCAGGGCGGCGGCCAGAACCCGGACGCCATCGGCGACGCAGTCGCCGCTGTCGAACGCCTCGTCACCGAGACGGCGTGACGCCCGGCATGTCGCAGATGCGCCGTGGCCGGCGGCTCGCCGTCGACGTCGGTGACGCCCGTATCGGGGTCGCCTCGTGCGACCCCGACGGGATCCTCGCCACGCCGGTGGAGACCGTGCCGGGACGCGACGTCCCGGCCGCCCACCGGCGGCTCGGGCAGATCGTCGCGGAGTACGAACCGATCGAGGTCATCGTCGGGCTGCCCCGCTCCCTGGGCGGCGGGGAGGGGCCGGCTGCCGCCAAGGTCCGCGCTTTCGCACAGGTCTTCGCCCAGGCGATCGCGCCGATTCCCGTACGTCTTCTGGACGAGAGGATGACCACAGTGACGGCCACTCAGGGGCTACGCGCTTCGGGTGTGAAGTCCAAGAAGGGCCGGTCTGTCATCGACCAGGCTGCCGCTGTGGTGATCCTTCAGAACGCTCTGGAGTCCGAACGGGCGTCAGGCACCCCACCTGGCGAGGGCGTCGAGGTGGCTGTCTGATCGCGATACGGTAACGTTCCGCGCGATGCGCCGGTGTTCGAACAGACACCGCACAGCAAAGCGAAGAGACGGAGCGTCGTCTCGCGGCTCAAGGGGATCGATGACTGAGTATGGCCGGGGCTCCGGCTCCGAACCGTGGCATCCCGAGGACCCCTTGTACGGGGACCAGGGATGGGGAGGCCGGCAGGCTGCCCACGGCCAGGGCCAGTACGAAGGCCAGCAGCAGCCCTACGCCCAGGACCCGTACGCCCAGCAGGCCTACCAGCAGGACCCGTACGCGCAGCAGCCGCAGCATGATTCGTACGCGCAGCAGCAGCACGCACAGCAGCAGCACGATCCGCACGCACAGCAGCAGCACCAACAGCACGACCCGTACGCGCAGCAGCACCAGCAGCCTTACGGCGCGCCGCAGGACCCTTACGCCCAGCAGCAGCCGCAGTACGACGGCGGCTGGGACACCGGTCAGCAGGCGGCGATGCCGTACGGGACGCAGCAGCCCCCGTACGGCAACAACCCCGGCTACGGCGAGCAGGGCGACTACTACGGCACCCCCGAGGCCTACCCTCCGCCGCAGCCCCCGGGGCATCGCGAGGAACCCGGCCGGCAGCAGGCTCCGGACTGGGATCCGCAGGCGCCGCAGGAGGAGACCCATCCCTTCTTCACCGGCGAGGACGCACCGGCCGACGCGCGCGGTTCCCGCGATGACGACGAGTACGACGACGACCCGCGCGAGTCCCGCCGGGGCGGCGGCGAACGACGGGGCAAGGGCAAGAAGAAGAGCCGCAACGGCTGTGCCTGCCTGGGCGTCGCGGCAGTCCTCGTCGCCGGCCTCGGGGGAGTGGGCTACTTCGGCTACTCGTTCTACCAGGGCCAGTTCGGTGAGGCCCCGGACTACGAGGGATCCGGCACGGGCACGGTCGAGGTGGAGATCCCCGAGGGCGCCCTGGGCAACGAGATCGCCAACATCCTGAAGAAGGCGGGCGTCGTCAAATCCGTCGACGCCTTCGTCTCGGCGCAGAACGGGAATCCCAAGGGTGGCTCCCTCCAGGCCGGCGTCTATCTCCTGAAGAAGGAGATGTCCGCCGACAGCGCCATCGAATTGATGCTGAACCCGAAGAGCCAGAATGCCCTGGTCATTCCCGAGGGTACGGGCACCCTGGGAATCTACGCGGCGATCGACAAGAGGCTGGAGCTGAAGGCGGGCACCACGGCCAAGGTCGCCAAGACGAAGGCCGAGAGCCTCGGGCTGCCTGAATGGGCGGGTGATGATCCCGAGATCAAGGATCCGCTGGAAGGGTTCCTCTTCCCGGCCGCCTACGCGATTCCCAAAAATTCGAAGCCCGAGGACGCCCTCAAGAAGATGGTGGCCAGGGCTAACAAGGAGTACGGGAAGCTCGATCTCGAGCAGAACGCGAAAAAGCTGAATCTGGACTCGCCGCTCGATGTCATCACCGTGGCGAGCCTTGTCCAGGAAGAGGGCAAGTACAAGCACGATTTCGACAAGGTCGCGAGGGTCGTGTACAACCGGCTCAAGCCCGACAACCTCGAAACCGTCGGCAGGCTCGAATTCGACTCCACGGTCAATTACATCCGGGACGAGAGCACGCTGGACGTGGGAGCCGTCGACGACCTGCGGAAGATCGACGATCCGTATAACACGTACAGCATCAAGGGTCTCCCGCTCGGCCCGATCACCAACCCGGGTGCGGATGCGCTGCAGTCGGCAATCAGCCCCGCGTCCGGCCCCTGGTACTACTTCGTCTCCGTCACCGAGGACAAGACGCTGTTTGCGGTGACGAATGAGGAACACGAGCGCAACCGCGAGAAGTACGAAGAGAACAAGGCGGACCAGTGAGTACAACCCGCCGGGCAGCCGTCCTCGGCTCGCCCATCGCCCACTCCCTCTCGCCCGTACTGCACCGCGCCGCCTACGCGGAGCTCGGCCTGGACAGCTGGACGTACGAGCGGTTCGACGTGGACGAGGCGGCGCTCCCCGGCTTCGTCGAAGGGCTGGACCCGTCCTGGGCGGGGCTCTCCCTGACCATGCCGCTCAAGCGGGCGGTCATTCCGCTGCTGGACGGCATCAGCGACACGGCGGCGTCCGTCGAGACCGTCAACACCGTCGTCTTCACCGAGGACGGCCGCCGGATCGGCGACAACACGGACATCCCCGGCATGGTCGCCGCCCTGCACGAACGCGGGGTCGAGAAGGTCGAGTCCGCCGCGGTCCTCGGCGCCGGAGCCACGGCGTCCTCGGCGCTGGCCGCGCTCTCGGTGATCTGCACCGGACCGGTCACCGCCTATGTGCGCAGCGCGGCGCGGGCCGACGAGATGCGTGGCTGGGGCGAGCGCCTCGGTGTCGATGTCAGGATCACGGACTGGGCCAGGGCCGACGAGGCCCTGCGCGCCCCCCTGGTGATCGCCACCACGCCGGCCGGCACGACGGACGCCCTGGCGGACGCCGTCCCGACCGCACCCGGCACCCTGTTCGACGTGTTGTACGAGCCCTGGCCGACGGCCCTCGCCTCTCGCTGGTCGGCGGCCGGGGGGACGGTCGTCGGAGGGCTCGACCTCCTCGTCCACCAGGCGGTTCTCCAGGTCGAGCAGATGACCGGACGGAGCCCCGGCCCGCTCGGTGCCATGCGGGCGGCCGGCGAGCAGGCACTCGCGGCACGCGAACGCCGGTAGGCCGGTCCGGAACGGGCCGTGAAACGTCCGTCTGCTGGACCGGCGGCCGGGCGGCCCTCCCGATCGTGGGAGGATCGGGGGCGGCGGGCCAGGGCCGCGCACCCGGTCGCGCCGTTGCAGTTACAGGCGCGAGCATGAGGAGCACCGTTGAGCAGGTTGCGCTGGCTGACCGCCGGAGAGTCGCACGGCCCCGCACTGGTGGCGACGCTGGAGGGTCTTCCCGCCGGTATCCCCGTCACCACGGAGATGGTGGCGGACGCGCTCGCCAGGCGACGGCTCGGTTACGGGCGCGGCGCCCGGATGAAGTTCGAGCGGGACGAGGTCACCTTCCTCGGGGGGGTCCGGCACGGCCTCACCATGGGCTCGCCGGTCGCCGTCATGGTGGGCAACACCGAGTGGCCCAAGTGGGAGCAGGTCATGTCGGCCGACCCGGTCGACCCCGAGGTGCTGGCCGCGCAGGCCCGTAACGCCCCGTTGACCCGTCCCAGGCCCGGTCACGCCGACCTGGCGGGGATGCAGAAGTACGGCTTCGACGAGGCCCGGCCGGTCCTGGAGCGCGCCAGCGCCCGGGAGACCGCCGCCCGTGTCGCCCTCGGCGCCGTCGCCCGCTCCTACCTCAAGGAGACCGCGGGCATCGAGATCGTCTCCCACGTCGTCGAGCTGGCCGCGGCCAAGGCGCCCTACGGCGTCTACCCCAAGCCCTCCGACGTCGAGCGGCTCGACGCCGACCCCGTGCGCTGCCTGGACGCCGACGCGTCGAAGGCGATGGTCGCGGAGATCGACCAGGCCCACAAGGACGGCGACACCCTCGGGGGAGTCGTCGAGGTGCTCGCCTACGGCGTCCCCGTCGGCCTCGGCTCGCACGTCCACTGGGACCGCAGGCTCGACGCCCGCCTCGCCGCCGCGCTGATGGGCATCCAGGCCATCAAGGGGGTCGAGGTCGGCGACGGCTTCGACCTCGCCCGGGTGCCGGGCTCCAAGGCGCACGACGAGATCGTGGCCACCGACAACGGGATCAAGCGCACCTCCGGCCGCTCCGGCGGCACCGAGGGCGGGCTGACGACCGGTGAGCTCCTGCGGGTCCGCGCGGCGATGAAGCCCATCGCCACCGTGCCCCGCGCGCTCGCCACGGTCGACGTCGTCACCGGCGAGGCGGCCAAGGCCCACCACCAGCGCTCCGACGTGTGCGCCGTTCCGGCCGCCGGGATCGTTGCCGAGGCGATGGTCGCCCTGGTGCTGGCCGACGCGGTCGCGGAGAAGTTCGGCGGCGACAGCGTCGCCGAGACCCACCGCAACGTGCAGTCGTTCCTCTCCCACCTCCAGATCCGGTGAGCGGCCCGCTGATCGTCCTGGTGGGCCCGATGGGGGTGGGCAAGTCCACGGTGGGTGAACTGCTCGCCGACCGGCTGGGCAGCTCCTACCGCGACACCGACGCGGACGTCGTCGCCACGGCGGGCAAGGCCATCCCGGAGATCTTCTTCGACGACGGCGAGGAGCGTTTCCGCGCGCTGGAACGACAGGCTGTGCGGGACGCGGTCGAAGGCCACGCCGGCGTCCTCGCCCTCGGCGGCGGCGCGGTGCTCGACGCGGAGACCCGCGCCCTGCTCGGGGGCCACCGGGTCGTCTATCTCTCCATGGACGTGGACGAGGCCGTACGGAGGGTCGGGCTGAACACCGCCCGCCCCCTCCTCGCCGTCAACCCGCGACGGCAGTGGCGCGAGCTCATGGACGCCCGGCGCCCCCTCTACGAGGAGGTGGCGTCCGTCACCGTCGCCACCGACGAACGCGCTCCCGAAGAGGTCGCCCAGGCGGTCCTCGACGCACTGGAACTGCCGGAGCGCACAGACGGGCCCGCCCCGTCCGACCAGGAGAAGACACGCATGACCGAGCAGGGCACCACACGCATCCAGATCGCCGGCACGGCAGGCACCGACCCGTACGAGGTGCTCGTCGGCCGCCAGCTCCTCGGCGAGCTGCCGAACCTCATCGGTGACCGTGCCAAGCGGGTCGCCGTCCTGCACCCCGAGGCGCTGGCCGAGACCGGCGAGGCGGTCCGTGAGGACCTCGCCTCCCAGGGCTACGAGGCCATTGCGATCCAGCTGCCGAACGCCGAAGAGGCCAAGACCGTCGAGGTCGCGGCCTACTGCTGGAAGGCGCTCGGCCAGACCGGCTTCACCCGCACCGACGTCATCGTCGGTGTCGGCGGCGGCGCCACCACCGACGTCGCCGGCTTCGTCGCCGCCTCCTGGCTGCGCGGGGTGCGCTGGATCGCCGTACCGACGACCGTGCTCGGCATGGTCGACGCGGCGGTCGGCGGCAAGACCGGCATCAACACCGCCGAGGGCAAGAACCTCGTGGGTGCCTTCCATCCGCCGGCCGGCGTGCTCTGTGACCTCGCCGCGCTGGACTCGCTGCCGGTCAACGACTACGTCTCCGGCATGGCCGAGATCATCAAGGCCGGCTTCATCGCCGACCCGGTCATCCTCGACCTCGTCGAGGCCGACCCACAGGGCGCCCGTACGCCCGCCGGACCGCACACCGCGGAGCTCATCGTGCGCTCCATCCGGGTCAAGGCGGAGGTCGTCTCCAGCGACCTCAAGGAGTCCGGCCTCAGGGAGATCCTCAACTACGGCCACACCCTCGCCCACGCCATCGAGAAGAACGAGCGCTACAAGTGGCGCCACGGGGCGGCCGTCTCCGTCGGCATGGTCTTCGCCGCGGAGCTCGGCCGGCTCGCGGGACGCCTCGACGACGCCACGGCCGACCGCCACCGCGCCGTCCTGGAGTCCGTCGGGCTGCCGCTCACCTACCGCGGTGACCAGTGGCCCAAGCTCCTGGAGAACATGAAGGTCGACAAGAAGTCCCGCGGCGACCTGCTGCGCTTCATCGTCCTGGACGGCATCGGCAAGCCCACCGTCCTGGAGGGCCCCGACCCCGCCGTCCTGCTCGCCGCCTACGGGGAGGTCTCCTCGTGACGGCCCGCAGGGTCCTCGTGCTCAACGGCCCGAACCTCGGACGCCTCGGCTCCCGCGAGCCCGATGTGTACGGGGCCACGTCCTACGCCGGTCTGGTCGACACCTGCCAGGGCCTCGGCAAGGAACTCGGGTTCGACGTCGACGTACGCGAGACCAACGACGAGGGCGAACTGATCCGCTGGCTCCACGAGGCGGCGGACGGTTCGGTCCCGGTCGTCCTCAACCCCGGCGCCTTCACGCACTATTCGTACGGAATGCGGGACGCGGCGGCCCAGCGCACCGCCCCGCTGATCGAGGTGCACATCTCGAATCCGTACGCGCGCGAGGAGTTCCGCCACACCTCGGTGGTCGCCCCGGTGGCCACCGGGACCGTGGCGGGCTTCGGGATCGGCTCCTACCGGCTCGCCCTGCGGGCCCTGGCCGACGAACTGACGGACTGACACCGGGCACTTCGTACCTCCCCCGCCCGTTCACCGAGTGGCGGCCGGGAGAGGTACGGTTGCCGTCGACCAGCGCCAGTTGCCTGCACGAGACGGAGTGGCACCGGATGCAGCACGCAGTGGGGGCTCCGCTGCCGCCGCCCCAGGGTCCCGGTAGCGGGCCGTGGACGCACCAGGCCCAGCACCAGGGCCACCCCGGCCAGGCGGGGCCGCCTCCTCCTCCCATGGCTCCCGGGCCCCAGCCGCAGGTGCCCGCGCCGCAGCACGCCCCGGCGCCGCCCTCCAGGGAGACCACCGGGCACATCCAGCTGCCGCCCGGCGGTCCCGTTCCACTGCCCGCGCCGCCCGCCGAGGCGGGCACCGGCGCCGCGACCCTGGCCGTGCTGCTGATCGGGCCCGCGGGCGCCGGCAAGACCACGGTCGCCAAGCTCTGGGCGGGCCGCCGCCGGGTTCCCACCGCGCACGTCTCGCTGGACGACGTCCGCGAGTGGGTCTGCTCCGGCTTCGCCGACCCGCAGGCCGGGTGGAACGACCACTCGGAGGCGCAGTACCGCCTGGCCCGGCGCACCTGCGGCTTCGCCGCCCGTAATTTCCTGGCCAACGGCATCTCCTGCATCCTCGACGACGCCGTCTTCCCCGACCGGCCCGTCGTCGGCCTGGGCGGCTGGAAGCGCCACGTGGGCCCTGGCCTGCTGCCCGTGGTCCTCCTGCCCGGCCTGGAGGTCGTCCTGGAGCGCAACGCGGCACGCAGCGGGAACCGCAGGCTCTCCGACGAGGAAGTCGCCCGGATCCACGGCCGCATGGCCGGCTGGTACGGCTCCGGCCTGCCGATCATCGACAACTCCACCTACGACGTAGAGACGACCGCCCGGGTCCTCGACGACGTCCTGGCCCGCTCCATAGCCAGCCCCCCGGCCTGGTAGCGGCCGCGCGGACCCCGGTCGGGTGCGCTGACCGGGCGGGGCACGGCCCGCGCTCGTAGGCTCGGAAACATGTCAGAGGTGTACGCCGTCCGACGCGGGCAGTTGCGTGACCGGTACGCCGCCGCCGGTTCCGCGGCCGCCCTGGTCTCCCGCCCCGCCAACGTCCGCTATCTCGCGGGCGGTGCCCCGCCCGGCGCCGTGCTGCTGCTCGGCCCCGGCGAGGACGTCCTGCTCTGCCCCCGCGCGCCGACCGGGGACCCCGCCCACGGGCGCCCCGACGAGGGCCTGCGGCTGACCGTGCTCCCGGAGGCCGACAGCGACCCGGTGATCGCGGCGGCCGAGCTCGCCGGCGGCCTGGGCGCCGAATCCCTGTCGGTCGAGGAACACGACCTGACCGTCTCCCGTCACCGCGCCATGAGCTCGGTCGCGCCCCGCCTGCGCCTGGGGGACCTGGGCAGCACGGTGGAGCAGCTTCGTCTCGTGAAGGACGAGGAGGAGATCGCCTGCCTGCGGATCGCCGCGGAGATCACCGACCAGGCGCTCGGCGAACTCCTCGAATCGATCCTGGTGGGGCGGACGGAACGCCATCTCGCCCTGGAGCTGGAACGCCGGCTGGTGGACCACGGTGCCGACGGCCCCGCCTTCGCGACCTCGGTGGGGACAGGACCCCACTCCGGTCTGGGCCGCCACCGGCCCACCGACCGCAGGGTCGAGGAAGGTGATTTCCTCTCCGTCTGCCTGGGAGCGAACTACCGCGGCTACCGCTGCGAGATCGGCCGGACCTTTGTCATCGGGACCAGTCCCGCCGACTGGCAGATCGAGCTCTACGACCTTGTTTTCGCCGCTCAGAGGGCCGGCAGAGAGGCTCTCGTGCCCGGCGCCGCCTACCGCGCCGTGGACCGCGCGGCCCGCCATCTGCTGGACTCCGCGGGTCACGCCGACTGCCTCCAGCCCAGCACCGGGCACGGGGTCGGGCTCGAAATCGACGAGGACCCGCAGTTGGCACCGACAGCCATGGGTAAACTGGACGCTTGTGTGCCGGTCACCGTCGAACCGGGGGTCCACCTCCCGGGCCGGGGCGGTGTCCGGATCGATGACACGCTCGTCGTGCGCCCCGAGGCGGACGGCGGACCCGAGCTACTCACCATTACGACCAAGGAGCTGCTCGCGCTCTAGGGGAACTCCTCGCGGAGGACTCCGGGCGCGCACCCTCGGTCGTCCACCAGCTTCAGTCCAGGAGATTCCGCAACCGTGGCTTCCACGAACGACCTCAAGAACGGCCTGGTGCTCAAGCTCGACGGAGGCCAGCTCTGGTCCGTCGTCGAGTTCCAGCACGTCAAGCCCGGCAAGGGCCCCGCCTTCGTGCGCACCAAGCTCAAGAACGTGCTCTCCGGCAAGGTCGTCGACAAGACGTTCAACGCCGGCGTGAAGGTCGAAACGGCCACCATTGACCGCCGCGACATGCAGTTCTCGTACATGGACGGCGAGTACTTCGTCTTCATGGACATGGACACGTACGACCAGCTCATGGTCGACCGCAAGGCCGTCGGCGACGCCGCCAACTTCCTGATCGAGGGCTTCACCGCCTCCGTGGCGCAGCACGAGGGCGAGGTGCTCTACGTCGAGCTGCCCGCCGCGGTCGAGCTGACCATCCAGCACACCGACCCGGGCGTCCAGGGCGACCGCTCCACCGGTGGCTCCAAGCCCGCCACCCTGGAGACCGGTTACGAGATCGGTGTCCCGCTCTTCATCACCACCGGCGAGAAGATCAAGGTCGACACCCGTACGGGCGACTACCTCGGCCGGGTGAACAGCTAACCGTGGCTGCCCGGAACAAGGCCCGCAAGCGCGCCTTCCAGATCCTTTTCGAGGCCGACCAGCGCGGTGAGTCCGTGCAGACGGTCCTCGCGGACTGGGTACGGCTCTCGCGGACCGACGACCGTCAGCCGCCGGTCGGTGAATTCACGATGGAGCTGGTCGAGGGGTACGCGCAGTACGCGGACCGGATCGACGACCTCATCGTCACCTATGCCGTGGACTGGGAGATCGACCGCATGCCGGTCGTCGACCGGAGCATCCTGCGGCTCGGGGCGTACGAGCTGATCTGGATGGACTCGACCCCGGACGCCGTGGTGATCGACGAGGCGGTCCAGCTCGCCAAGGAGTTCTCGACCGACGACTCCCCGACCTTCGTGAACGGCCTGCTGGCCCGGTTCAAGGACCTCAAGCCGAATCTCCGCCGGGAGCAGTAGCCTCCGGCGGCGTCAGAGCCGAACGAAGGGCCCACGGTCGCACGCGACCGTGGGCCCTTCGGCGTGTCCGTCCCGGCCGCAGCGGACGGGCCAGGACATGAGAACGCCGGGCCGGCGGAGTCCTGGAGACCCCGCCGGCCCGGCGTGCACGCTCTTCGTGGTGCTGCTGGTCAGCCCTCGTCGTGGGCCACGGCGCGACGCGCGTCGGCGTCCAGCACGCCCCAGCTGATCAGCTGTTCCGTGAGCACGGACGGCGACTGGTCGTAGATCACGGCCAGGGTGCGCAGGTCGTCCTGGCGGATCGACAGCACCTTGCCGTTGTAGTCGCCGCGCTGGCTCTGGATCGTCGCCGCGTAACGCTGCAGCGGTCCGGCCTTCTCCGGCGGCACGTGGGCGAGGCGCTCGAGGTCGAGGACCAGCTTCGGCGGCGGCTCGGCGGCACCGCCGGGAGTCGTACCGGGCAGGAGCTCCTGGACCGGGACGCCGTAGAAGTCGGCCAGCTCGGCAAGGCGCTGAACGGTCACGGCGCGGTCGCCGCGCTCGTAGGAACCGACCACGACGGCCTTCCAGCGGCCCTGCGACTTCTCCTCCACGCCGTGGAGGGAGAGGCCTTGCTGGGTGCGGATGGCGCGGAGCTTGGCCCCGAGCTGCTTTGCGTATTCGCTGGACATGAGGCTCCCCGGACGCTGGAACATTCTGCGGCTGGGCCGCGTGGCTGGTAACTCACTGTGAGGTTACGCAGCGTTACTTGGCTGCGTCAAGCCGAAAGGTCCGGACTGCGGCCTCCCGGGGGCGGGGCCAGGGCCTCGCACAAGCCCTGGTAACGTGGATGACGCAATTTCGACGTCCTTTAACGTCCGTCCAGTGAGGCGGAGAAGGAGGTCCGTTTCTTATGGACGCACAGCATGACCAGACCGGCAATGCGGCACGCCCCGTTCTCGAGGCTCCCGACATCGCCCGGGTACTGACCCGGATCGCCCACGAGATCGTCGAACGCGCCAAGGGCGCCGACGACGTGGTGCTCCTCGGCATCCCGACACGCGGGGTCTTCCTCGCCCGTCGGCTCGCCGGAAAGCTCGAAGAGATCACCGGCCGAAAGACGCCGGTCGGGTCACTCGACATCACGATGTACCGCGACGACCTGCGGATGCGCCCTGCGCGCGCCCTCGCACGCACCGAGATCCCCGGTGAGGGCATCGAGGGCAGCCTCGTCGTGCTCGTCGACGACGTGCTCTTCTCCGGCCGCACGATCCGCGCCGCACTCGACGCGCTCGGCGACATCGGCCGGCCCCGCGCCGTACAGCTCGCGGTCCTCGTCGACCGGGGCCACCGCGAACTCCCGATCCGTGCCGACTACGTCGGCAAGAACCTCCCCACGTCGCTGCGGGAGACGGTCAAGGTCCAGCTCGCCGAGGAGGACGGCCGCGACGCCGTGCTGCTCGGTGTCAAGCAGACCGTCCCGGCAGGCGAGCAGTAGCCGAGTCCCGTCCCGTGCGCCCCACCGGCCGCACGGCTGCTTCCGCACGCCCGCCTGCCTGATCCCTCCACCCTTCACGGAGACTCCCAGATGCTGCGCCCTCCCGGGGACCACCCCCGGACACCCCGCCACCTCATCTCGGCCGCAGACCTCACCCGCGACGACGCCGTCCTGATCCTCGACACCGCCGAGGAGATGGCGAGGGTCGCGGACCGGCCGATCAAGAAGCTTCCCACCCTGCGTGGACGAACGGTCGTCAACCTCTTCTTCGAGGACTCGACCCGGACGCGGATCTCGTTCGAGGCCGCCGCCAAGCGCCTCTCCGCCGACGTCATCAACTTCTCCGCGAAGGGCTCCTCCGTCTCCAAGGGCGAGTCGCTCAAGGACACCGCCCTGACCCTGGAGGCCATGGGCGCCGACGCCGTCGTCATCCGGCACGGCGCCTCCGGAGCCCCGTACCGCCTCGCGACCTCCGGCTGGATCGACAGCGCGGTCGTCAACGCGGGTGACGGCACGCACGAACACCCCACCCAGGCCCTGCTCGACGCCTTCACGATGCGCCGCAGGCTGGTCGGCCCCGACGCGGGCATCGGCCGCGACCTCGAAGGCCGCCGGATCACGATCGTCGGCGACATCCTGCACAGCCGTGTGGCCCGCTCCAACGTGCACCTGCTGCACACGCTCGGCGCCCACGTCACCCTGGTGGCCCCGCCCACCCTGGTGCCCGTCGGCGTCGAGCAGTGGCCCTGCGACGTCAGCTACCGCCTCGACGACGTGCTGCCGAAGTCCGACGCCGTCATGATGCTCCGTGTGCAGCGCGAGCGGATGAACGCCGCGTACTTCCCGACCGAGCGTGAGTACTCCCGCCGCTACGGCCTGGACGGCGAGCGCATGGCGCGGATGCCCGAGCACGCCATCGTGATGCACCCCGGCCCGATGGTCCGCGGCATGGAGATCACCGCCGAGGTCGCGGACTCCGACCGCTGCACCGCCGTCGAGCAGGTCGCGAACGGCGTCTCCACCCGCATGGCCGTCCTGTACCTGCTGCTGGGCGGTTCCGAGACCGCCCTGCCGTCCGCCTCCGCCCGTACCGAGGAGAACAAGTAACCATGAGCAAGATCCTGATCCGCGGTGCGAAGGTCCTCGGCGGCGAGCCGCAGGACGTCCTCATCGACGGCGAGACCATCGCGGAGACCGGCACCGGCATCGAGGCGGGCGACGCCACCGTGATCGAGGCGGCAGGCCGCATCCTGCTGCCCGGCCTCGTCGACCTCCACACCCACCTGCGCGAGCCCGGCCGCGAGGACTCCGAGACCGTCCTCACCGGTACCAAGGCGGCGGCGGTCGGCGGATTCACCGCCGTCCACGCCATGGCCAACACCTTCCCCGTCGCCGACACCGCCGGCGTCGTCGAGCAGGTCTGGCGGCTCGGCAAGGAGTCCGGCTACTGCGACGTGCAGCCCGTCGGCGCCGTCACCGTCGGCCTGGAGGGCAAGCAGCTCGCCGAGCTCGGCGCCATGCACGACTCCGCCGCCGGAGTGAAGGTCTTCTCCGACGACGGCAAGTGCGTCGACGACGCCGTGATCATGCGCCGCGCGCTGGAGTACGTGAAGGCCTTCGACGGTGTCGTCGCCCAGCACGCCCAGGAGCCCCGCCTCACCGAGGGCGCCCAGATGAACGAGGGCGTCGTCTCGGCCGAGCTCGGCCTCGGCGGCTGGCCCGCCGTCGCCGAGGAGTCGATCATCGCCCGCGACGTCCTCCTCGCCGCCCACGTCGGCTCCCGGGTCCACATCTGCCACCTCTCGACCGCCGGCTCCGTCGAGATCGTGCGCTGGGCCAAGTCCAAGGGCTGGAACGTGACGGCCGAGGTCACCCCGCACCACCTGCTGCTCACCGACGAGCTCGTGCGGACCTACGACCCCGTCTACAAGGTGAACCCGCCGCTGCGCACCGAGGCCGACGTCATGGCCCTGCGCGAGGCACTCGCCGACGGCACCATCGACTGCGTGGCCACCGACCACGCGCCGCACCCGCACGAGGACAAGGACTGCGAGTGGGCCGCCGCCGCCATGGGCATGGTGGGCCTGGAGACCGCGCTCTCCGTGGTCCAGCAGACCATGGTGGACACCGGTCTCCTCGACTGGGCGGGCGTCGCCGACCGCATGTCGTTCCGCCCCGCGGCCATCGGCAGGCTCGAAGGACACGGCCGGCCCGTCTCGGCGGGTGAGCCCGCCAACCTCACCCTGGTCGATCCGGCATACCGTGGAGCTGTGGACCCCGCGGGCTTCGCCTCCCGCAGCCGCAACACTCCGTACGAGGGTCGCGAGCTGCCCGGCCGAGTGACCCACACCTTCCTGCGGGGCCGTGCCACGGTCGTCGACGGGAAGCTCGCGTGACAACACTCAACCCCCTTTACCAGCTGGCCGCCGAAGAGAAGTCGGCCGAAGTGACGGACTGGTCCGCCCGCATCAGCTGGGTCCTCGGACTGGTCGTCCTCATCGCCTTCGTCTACTGGCTGATGCGCCAGGGATGGAAGTGGCGGGGGAGCCTGCAGTCCGGCCTTCCCGAGCTCACGACCACCCCCGAAGGGTTCGCGGACGGTGAGAAGCTGCTCACACTCACCGGCCGCTACCACGCCTCGACGACCGCCGGGCAGTGGCTCGACCGGATCGTGGCGCACGGCCTCGGCACCCGCAGCCGGGTCGAGCTGACCCTCACCGCGCAGGGCCTCGACGTCGTACGCACCGGGGCCGCGGACTTCTTCGTACCGGCCGCCGCGCTGCGCGAGGCCAGGCTCGACAAGGCACTCGCCGGGAAGGTCCTGCCCGAGGGCGGCCTCCTGGTCATCACCTGGGAGCACGGCGACCGGCTGATCGACTCCGGCTTCCGCTCCGACCACGCGGCCGAGCACCAGGCGTGGGTCGACGCCGTCAACCACCTCGCCGGCGCAGCCGGTGACCACCTCACCAGCACCACCACCAGCACGACGGAAGGCACCGCACGATGACGATCTCCACCCGGGGAGCAGGAAAGGCTCCCGCCGTACTCGTCCTGGAGGACGGCCGCTCCTTCCGCGGCCGCGCCTACGGGGCCGTGGGGGAGACCTTCGGCGAGGCGGTGTTCTCCACCGGCATGACCGGCTACCAGGAAACGCTCACCGACCCCTCGTACCACCGCCAGGTCGTCGTCATGACCGCCCCGCACGTCGGCAACACCGGTGTGAACGACGAGGACGCCGAGTCGAAGCAGATCTGGGTCTCCGGCTACGTCGTACGCGACCCCGCCCGCACCCCCTCCAACTGGCGCTCCCGCCGCACGCTGGACGAGGAGCTCGCCGCCCAGGGCGTCGTCGGTATCAGCGGCATCGACACCCGCGCCCTCACCCGCCACCTGCGCGAGCGCGGCGCGATGCGCGTCGGCATCTTCTCCGGGAACGCGATCGAGGACGAGGGCGTCCTCCTCGCCAAGGTGCGCCAGGCCCCCGAGATGAGCGGCGCCGACCTCGCGGCCGAGGTCGCCACCAAGGAGGCGTACGTCGTCCCCGCCGTCGGCACCAGGAAGTTCACGGTCGCGGCGATCGACCTCGGCATCAAGGGCATGACCCCGCACCGGATGGCCGAGCGCGGCATCGAGGTGCACGTCCTGCCGGCCACCGCCACCCTCGACGAGGTGTACGCGGTGAAGCCCGACGGAGTCTTCTTCTCCAACGGCCCCGGCGACCCGTCCACCGCCGTCCACCCGGTCGCCCTCATGCAGGGTGTCCTGGAGCGGAGGACCCCGCTCTTCGGCATCTGCTTCGGCAACCAGATCCTGGGCCGCGCCCTCGGCTTCGGCACCTTCAAGCTGAAGTACGGCCACCGCGGCATCAACCAGCCCGTGCAGGACCGCACGACCGGCAAGGTCGAGGTCACCGCGCACAACCACGGCTTCGCCGTCGACGCCCCCCTCGACAAGGTCTCGGACACCGCGTTCGGCCGCGCCGAGGTCTCCCACGTATGCCTGAACGACCAGGTCGTCGAAGGGCTCCAGCTGCTCGACCAGCCGGCCTTCAGCGTCCAGTACCACCCCGAAGCAGCCGCGGGCCCGCACGACGCCGCGTACCTCTTCGACCGCTTCGTTTCCCTGATGGAGGACCAGCGTGCCTAAGCGCTCCGATATCCAGTCCGTCCTGGTCATCGGCTCCGGTCCGATCGTCATCGGGCAGGCCGCCGAGTTCGACTACTCCGGCACCCAGGCCTGCCGCGTGCTCAAGGCCGAGGGCCTGCGCGTCATCCTGGTGAACTCCAACCCGGCGACGATCATGACCGACCCGGAGATCGCCGACGCCACGTACGTCGAGCCGATCACCCCCGAGTTCGTCGAGAAGATCATCGCCAAGGAGCGCCCCGACGCGCTGCTCCCGACCCTGGGCGGCCAGACCGCGCTCAACACCGCGATCTCCATGCACGACAACGGCGTGCTGGAGAAGTACGGCGTCGAGCTCATCGGCGCCAACGTCGAGGCCATCAACAAGGGCGAGGACCGCGACCTCTTCAAGGGAGTCGTCGAAGCCGTCAAGGCGAAGATCGGCTACGGCGAGTCCGCCCGCTCCGTGATCTGCCACACCATGGACGACGTCATCGCCGGCGTCGACACCCTCGGCGGCTACCCCGTCGTCGTCCGCCCCTCCTTCACCATGGGCGGCGCCGGCTCCGGCTTCGCCCACGACGAGGAGGAGCTGCGCCGCATCGCCGGACAGGGCCTCACGCTCTCGCCGACCACCGAGGTGCTCCTGGAGGAGTCCATCCTCGGCTGGAAGGAGTACGAGCTGGAGCTGATGCGCGACAAGAACGACAACGTCGTGGTCGTCTGCTCCATCGAGAACTTCGACCCGATGGGCGTCCACACCGGCGACTCCATCACCGTCGCCCCGGCGATGACCCTCACCGACCGTGAGTACCAGCGCCTGCGCGACATCGGCATCGCGATCATCCGCGAGGTCGGCGTCGACACCGGCGGCTGCAACATCCAGTTCGCGATCGACCCGTCCGACGGCCGGATCATCGTGATCGAGATGAACCCGCGCGTCTCCCGCTCCTCGGCGCTCGCCTCCAAGGCCACCGGCTTCCCGATCGCCAAGATCGCCGCCAAGCTGGCCGTCGGCTACACGCTCGACGAGATCCCCAACGACATCACCGAGAAGACGCCGGCCTCCTTCGAGCCGACTCTCGACTACGTCGTCGTCAAGGCCCCGCGCTTCGCCTTCGAGAAGTTCCCGTCCGCCGACTCCACCCTCACCACCACCATGAAGTCGGTGGGCGAGGCCATGGCGATCGGCCGCAACTTCACCGAGGCCCTCCAGAAGGCCCTGCGCTCCCTGGAGAAGAAGGGCTCGCAGTTCGCCTTCACCGGCGAGACGGGTGACAAGGCCGAGCTGCTCGCCGAGGCGGTCCGCCCCACGGACGGCCGCATCAACACCGTGATGCAGGCGATCCGCGCCGGCGCCACCCAGGAAGAGGTCTTCGACGCCACGAAGATCGACCCCTGGTTCGTCGACCAGCTCTTCCTGCTCAAGGAGATCGCCGACGAGCTCGCCGCCGCCGACAAGCTCGTCCCCGAGCTGCTGGCCGAGGCCAAGCGGCACGGCTTCTCGGATGTCCAGATCGCGGAGATCCGGGGCCTGCGCGAGGACGTCGTGCGCGAGGTCCGGCACGCGCTGGGCATCCGCCCGGTCTACAAGACGGTCGACACCTGCGCCGCCGAGTTCGCCGCGAAGACGCCGTACTTCTACTCCAGCTACGACGAGGAGAGCGAGGTCGCGCCCCGCACCAAGCCGGCGGTGATCATCCTCGGCTCCGGTCCGAACCGCATCGGCCAGGGCATCGAGTTCGACTACTCCTGCGTCCACGCCTCCTTCGCGCTGAGCGACGCGGGCTACGAGACCGTGATGGTCAACTGCAACCCGGAGACCGTCTCCACGGACTACGACACCTCCGACCGGCTCTACTTCGAGCCGCTCACGCTCGAGGACGTCCTGGAGATCGTGCACGCCGAGTCGCTGGCCGGCCCGATCGCCGGTGTCATCGTCCAGCTCGGCGGCCAGACCCCGCTGGGCCTCGCGCAGGCGCTCAAGGACAACGGCGTGCCGATCGTGGGGACCTCCCCGGAAGCCATCCACGCCGCCGAGGACCGCGGCGCGTTCGGCCGGGTGCTCGCCGAGGCCGGCCTGCCGGCCCCGAAGCACGGCACCGCCACCACCTTCGCCGAGGCCAAGGCCATCGCCGACGAGATCGGCTACCCCGTCCTCGTACGCCCGTCCTACGTGCTCGGCGGACGCGGCATGGAGATCGTCTACGACGAGACCCGGCTGTCCTCGTACATCTCCGAGTCCACCGAGATCAGCCCCACCCGGCCGGTCCTGGTCGACCGCTTCCTCGACGACGCGATCGAGATCGACGTCGACGCGCTCTACGACGGCACCGAGCTCTACCTCGGCGGCGTCATGGAGCACATCGAGGAGGCCGGTATCCACTCCGGCGACTCCGCCTGCGCGCTGCCCCCGATCACGCTCGGCGGCTACGACATCAAGCGGCTGCGGACCTCGACCGAGGGCATCGCCAAGGGCGTCGGCGTACGCGGGCTGATCAACATCCAGTTCGCACTCTCCGGCGACATCCTGTACGTCCTGGAGGCCAACCCGCGTGCCTCGCGGACCGTCCCCTTCACCTCGAAGGCGACCGCGGTCCCGCTCGCGAAGGCCGCCGCCCGCATCTCGCTGGGCGCGACCGTCGCGGAACTCCGCGCGGAGGGCCTGCTCCCGAAACAGGGCGACGGCGGCACCCTGCCGCTCGACGCGCCGATCTCCGTCAAGGAGGCCGTCATGCCGTGGTCGCGCTTCCGCGACGTCCACGGACGCGGCGTCGACACCGTCCTCGGCCCGGAGATGCGCTCCACCGGCGAGGTCATGGGTATCGACTCGGTGTTCGGCACGGCGTACGCCAAGTCGCAGGCCGGTGCCTACGGGCCGCTGCCGACGAAGGGCCGCGCGTTCATCTCGGTCGCCAACCGGGACAAGCGCACGATGATCTTCCCGGCGCGTGAGCTCGTCGCGCACGGCTTCGAGCTGCTCGCCACCTCCGGCACCGCCGAGGTGCTCAAGCGCAACGGGATCAACGCCACGGTCGTGCGCAAGCAGTCCGAGGGCGAGGGCCCGAACGGCGAGAAGACGATCGTCCAGCTGATCCACGACGGCGGGGTCGACCTCATCGTCAACACGCCGTACGGAACGGGCGGCCGTCTCGACGGCTACGAGATCCGCACCGCGGCCGTCGCACGGTCAGTGCCGTGTCTGACGACGGTCCAGGCGCTCGCCGCCGCCGTCCAGGGCATCGACGCGCTGACCCACGGCGACGTCGGCGTACGTTCCCTCCAGGAACACGCGGAACGTCTGACCGCGGCCCGCGACTAGGAAGCCCACAGGGGGACACCGGAAACGGTGTCCCCCTCTTCATGAGGACACCGTGATGTACAAACTCTTCTTCCAGCTGGTCTTCAAGCGGATGGACCCGGAGCAGGCGCACCACCTCGCCTTCCGCTGGATCCGCCTCGCCGCCCGCACCCCCGTCCTGCGCACCTTCGTCGCCGCCGCGCTCGCCCCCCGCCACAAGGAACTGCGCACCGAGGCCCTCGGCCTGCGGATGCACGGCCCCTTCGGACTCGCCGCCGGCTTCGACAAGAACGCGGTCGCCATCGACGGCATGTCCATGCTCGGCTTCGACCACATCGAGATCGGCACGGTCACCGGTGAGCCGCAGCCCGGCAACCCGAAGAAGCGGCTGTTCCGCCTCGTCGAGGACCGGGCGCTGATCAACCGCATGGGCTTCAACAACGAGGGCTCCGCGGCCGTGGCCGAGCGCCTGGCCGCCCGCACGCCGGTCTTCCGTACGACCGTCGGTGTCAACATCGGCAAGACCAAGGTCGTCCCCGAGGACGAAGCGGTCGGCGACTACGTGAAGTCCACCGAGCGGCTCGCCGCCCACGCCGACTACCTCGTCGTGAACGTCTCCTCACCCAACACGCCCGGACTGCGCAACCTCCAGGCCACCGAGGCGCTCCGTCCGCTGCTCACCGCCGTGCGCGAGGCCGCCGACCGCACCGTCACCGGCCGGCGCGTCCCGCTCCTCGTCAAGATCGCCCCGGACCTCGCGGACGAGGACGTCGACGCGGTCGCCGACCTCGCCGTCGAGCTCGGTCTGGACGGAATCATCGCCACCAACACCACCATCGCCCGCGAGGGCCTCGGCCTGAGGTCCGGCGCGTCCCTGGTCGAGGAGACCGGCGGGCTCTCCGGCGCGCCCCTCAAGGAGCGCTCGCTGGAGGTCCTGAGCCGCCTGTACGCCCGTGTGGGGACCCGGATCACCCTCGTGGGCGTCGGGGGCATCGAGAACGCCGAGGACGCCTGGCAGCGCATCCTGGCCGGCGCCACGCTCGTCCAGGGCTACAGCGCCTTCATCTACGAGGGCCCGTTCTACGCCCGCGCGGTCCACAAGGGCCTGGCCGCCCGCCTCGCCGCATCCCCGTACGCCACCCTCGCCGACGCCGTCGGCGCCGAGACACGGAAGAAGGCCTTGCTGTGACCCTCGCACCCTTCGGCGCGCGTCTGCGCCACGCCATGGACACCCGCGGGCCGCTCTGCGTGGGCATCGACCCGCACTCCTCCCTGCTCACCTCCTGGGGCCTGAACGACGACGTCGCGGGCCTGGAGCGCTTCACACGTACGGTCGTCGAGGCACTGGCCGACCGGGTCGCCGTGCTCAAACCGCAGTCCGCGTTCTTCGAGCGCTTCGGCTCGCGCGGTGTCGCCGTCCTGGAGAAGGCCGTCGAAGAGGCCCGCGCGGCGGGGGCCCTGGTGCTGATGGACGCCAAGCGCGGTGACATCGGGTCGACCATGGAGGCGTACGCGGCGACCTACCTCCACAAGGACTCGCCGCTCTTCTCCGACGCGGTCACCGTCTCGCCGTACCTCGGCTTCGGTTCGCTGCGCCCCGCGCTGGAGGCCGCCGAGATCTCCGGCGCGGGAGTCTTCGTGCTCGCCCTCACCTCCAACCCGGAGGGCGCGGAGGTCCAGCGGGCCACCGCCGCGGACGGACGGCCGCTGGCCCAGGTGATGCTCGACCACATGGCCGCCGAGAACGCGGGGGCGGCGCCTCTCGGCTCCGTCGGTGCGGTGGTCGGTGCCACGCTCGGGGACGCGGGTGCGGATCTGGCGATCAACGGTCCGCTGCTCGCCCCCGGAATCGGTGCCCAGGGTGCGACCGCCGCGGATCTGCCCGGTGTGTTCGGTGCGTCGGTCGGCAATGTGGTGCCGAGCGTGAGCCGGGGCGTGCTCCGCCACGGACCGGACGCGTCAGGGCTGCGCGAAGCCGCCGGACGGTTCGCGGACGAGGTCCGTGCGGCCGTCTCGGAAGGCTGACCATGCCACGTAACAGCCTGTTGACGGAATTCTGACCAGAAATCCGGGTTGTTATGGCCGAAATGTCCGGGTCGATCGATGCTGACCAGGACTTTTCCGCTGTTCTCGCTGACTCAGGCGGCCTTGGCCGCTAGTCTCCGTCGAGAGCCAATGAGCACAGGTTGTTCGTTGCTCACCAGGTGTGGTGCCACCAGGTTCCCCACCGGTCCGTATCCGACAGATCGACATCCGAGGTGACGTAGGCGTGGCTCTTCCGCCCCTTACCCCTGAACAGCGCGCAGCCGCGCTCGAAAAGGCCGCCGCGGCTCGCCGGGAGCGGGCCGAGGTCAAGAATCGACTCAAGCACTCCGGCGCCTCGCTCCACGAGGTCATCAAGCAGGGCCAGGAGAACGACGTCATCGGCAAGATGAAGGTCTCCGCCCTTCTCGAGTCCCTGCCGGGCGTGGGCAAGGTCCGCGCCAAGCAGATCATGGAGCGTCTCGGTATCTCCGAGAGCCGCCGTGTCCGGGGTCTTGGCTCCAACCAGATCGCATCCTTGGAGCGTGAGTTCGGCGGCAGCGCCGCCTGACGTTCTCAGGCACTCCTGAGAGCGGGGATAATCGCCCCATGGCTGCAACATCCCGGGGGACGTCCCCCGTACCCCCGGACGCACGTCCGCGGCTGACCGTGCTCTCCGGCCCCTCAGGGGTCGGCAAGAGCACGGTCGTCGCTCATATGCGCAAGGTTCACCCCGAGGTCTGGCTCTCGGTGTCCGCGACGACCCGTAAGCCGCGCCCCGGCGAGCGCAACGGCGTCCACTACTTCTTCGTCGAGGACGAGGAGTTCGACAAGCTGATCGCCAACGGTGAACTGCTGGAGTGGGCCGAGTTCGCCGGCAACCGGTACGGCACGCCGCGCCGGGCCGTGCTCGATCGCCTGGAGGCGGGCGAGCCGGTGCTGCTGGAGATCGACCTCCAGGGCGCCCGGCTGGTCCGCCAGTCGATGCCCGAGGCGCAGCTCGTCTTCCTGGCGCCGCCCGGCTGGGACGAGCTGGTGCGCCGGCTCACCGGCCGCGGCACGGAGTCGCAGGAAGTGATCGAGCGCCGGCTCGCCGCGGCGAAGGTCGAGCTGGCCGCCGAGGCGGAGTTCGACATCACGCTCGTCAACACCTCGGTCGAGGACGTGGCGCGCGAGCTGCTAACGTTGATGCTGCAGGCTTCCGGCCTCCGTGGTACCGACGACTGATTGACCTGTCCGCACCACGGACGCAGAGCATCACCACTGCGGAACCAGCATGATCAAAGATCTCTTTGATCTCTATCCCCTTCGGAAGGCAGAGAGTGTCCTCTTCCATCACCACGCCCGAGGGCATCATCAACCCGCCGATTGATGAGCTCCTCGAGGCCACCGACTCGAAGTACAGCCTGGTCATCTACGCCGCCAAGCGCGCGCGTCAGATCAACGCGTACTACTCGCAGCTCGGCGAAGGCCTCCTCGAGTACGTCGGTCCGCTCGTCGACACCCACGTGCACGAGAAGCCGCTCTCGATCGCGCTCCGCGAGATCAACGCGGGCCTGCTGACCTCCGAGGCCATCGAGGGCCCCGCGCAGTAAGCAGGCGGCAGGAAACGCACCTTCACCACAGGCCCGGCGGTCGGTACCGCCGGGCCTGTGGTGTGTCCCGCGCCACCCACGGGATCCGCCGTACCCCCCGGACCGTGTCCGGGGCGGTGAGGCAGCATGGGGTGCGTACGTCACGAGGCCGCACGCGAGTGCGCGGAGAACACGAGTGCGGGGAGACGCAGTGGAGAAGCCCAAGGTCGTCCTGGGGGTCAGCGGAGGCATCGCCGCGTACAAGGCGTGCGAGCTGCTGCGCAGGCTGACCGAGTCCGGCCACGACGTACGGGTCGTCCCGACCGACGCGTCGCTGAACTTCGTGGGGGCGGCAACCTGGTCGGCCCTCTCCGGGAACCCCGTGTCGACCGAGGTCTGGGAGAGCGTGCACGAGGTGCCACACGTCCGGATCGGTCAGGGCGCCGATCTCGTCGTGGTGGCGCCCGCCACCGCCGACATGCTCGCGAAGGCCGCCCACGGGCTCGCCGACGACCTCCTGACCAACACGCTGCTCACCGCGCGCTGCCCCGTCGTCTTCGCGCCCGCGATGCACACGGAGATGTGGGAGCACCCAGCCACCCAGGAGAACGTCGCCACCCTGCGCCGCCGCGGTGCCGTCGTCATCGAGCCCGCCGTCGGCAGGCTCACCGGTGTGGACACGGGCAAGGGGCGGCTGCCGGACCCGGGGGAGATCTTCGAGGTCTGCCGGCGCGTCCTGGCCCGGGGCGCGGGGACACCCGACCTCGCGGGGCGTCACGTGGTGGTCAGCGCGGGCGGCACGCGTGAGCCGCTGGACCCGGTGCGCTACCTGGGCAACCGTTCCTCCGGCAAGCAGGGCTACGCCCTGGCCCGCACCGCCGTCGCCCGTGGAGCCCGGGTCACGCTGATCGAGGCGAACACCGGGCTGCCCGACCCCGCGGGCGCCGACGTGGTGCGCGCCGGGACGGCCGTGCAGCTGCGCGAGGCCGTGCTGAAGGCGGCGGCCGACGCCGACGTCGTGGTGATGGCCGCGGCCGTCGCCGATTTCCGGCCCGCCGCCTATGCGACGGGGAAGATCAAGAAGAAGGACGGCCAGGAGCCCGCCCCCATCGCGCTCGTCCGCAATCCGGACATTCTCGCCGAGGTCGCCTCCGACCGCGTCCGGGAGGGGCAGCTCGTCGTCGGATTCGCGGCGGAGACCGACGACGTCCTCCGTAACGGCCGCGAGAAGCTCCGCCGCAAAGGCTGTGACCTCCTCGTGGTGAACGAGGTGGGGGAGCGCAAGACCTTCGGGTCGGAGGAGAACGAAGCGGTCGTGCTCGGCGCCGACGGCAGTGAGACCCCTGTGCCGTACGGACCGAAGGAAGCGCTTGCCGACACGGTTTGGGACCTGGTGGCCGCGCGTTTCGGCTAGATTGCACACACGCCGTCACGGCGGAACAGTGTCATGACATTCGGCCATATCTCGCACCCGGAAGGAGGGATTGTCGTACCGACGTCAACAGTGCCGCAGGTCACAGACCTCCCAAGGGGCGAGACGCGTGCCCCAATCACCGGAAGCGACCGATAAACTGGTCGACGGAATGTGCCGGGCGCAGCTCCCGGAGTTCCGACAATGATCAGCCAGCAGCCGCTGCAACCCCAGGGAGCGATGTGTCCCGCCGTCTCTTCACCTCGGAGTCCGTTACCGAGGGCCACCCCGACAAGATCGCTGACCAGATCAGCGACACGATTCTCGACGCGCTCCTGCGTGAGGACCCCTCCTCGCGCGTCGCCGTCGAGACCCTGATCACCACCGGTCTGGTGCATGTCGCGGGTGAGGTCACGACCAAGGCCTACGCCGACATCCCCAACCTTGTGCGCAACAAGGTGCTGGAGATCGGCTACGACTCCTCCAAGAAGGGCTTCGACGGAGCCTCCTGCGGCGTCTCGGTGTCCATCGGGGCGCAGTCCCCGGACATCGCCCAGGGTGTCGACACCGCGTACGAGAAGCGGGTCGAGGGCGATGAGGACGAGCTCGACAAGCAGGGCGCGGGCGACCAGGGGCTGATGTTCGGCTACGCCTGCGACGAGACGCCCGAGCTGATGCCGCTTCCGGTGCACCTCGCGCACCGGCTCTCGCGCCGGCTCTCCGAGGTCCGCAAGAACGGGACCATCCCGTACCTGCGCCCCGACGGCAAGACCCAGGTCACCATCGAGTACGACGGCGACAAGGCCGTCCGCCTCGACACGGTCGTCGTCTCCTCGCAGCACGCCTCGGACATCGACCTGGACTCGCTGCTCGCGCCCGACATCCGCGAGTTCGTCGTCGAGCACGTCCTCGGGCAGCTGATCGAGGACGGAATCAAGCTGGACACCGACGGCTACCGCCTCCTGGTCAACCCGACCGGCCGCTTCGAGATCGGCGGCCCGATGGGAGACGCGGGTCTCACCGGCCGGAAGATCATCATCGACACCTACGGCGGCATGGCCCGCCACGGCGGCGGCGCCTTCTCCGGCAAGGACCCGTCCAAGGTCGACCGCTCGGCCGCGTACGCCATGCGCTGGGTCGCCAAGAACGTCGTGGCGGCCGGGCTCGCCACCCGCTGCGAGGTCCAGGTCGCCTACGCGATCGGCAAGGCCGAGCCGGTGGGTCTGTTCGTCGAGACCTTCGGCACCGCCGCGGTCGACACGGAGAAGATCGAGCACGCGATCGGCGAGGTCTTCGACCTCCGCCCGGCCGCGATCATCCGCGACCTCGACCTGCTTCGCCCGATCTACGCCCAGACCGCGGCGTACGGGCACTTCGGCCGCGAGCTCCCGGACTTCACCTGGGAGCGCACCGACCGCGTGGAAGCGCTGCGCAGGGCGGCGGGCATCTAGCACCGCCTGCCGATTGCACGACCGGGGCCCGGACACCGTACGAGGTGTCCGGGCCCCGCCCGTGCGGGCCTTCCGGGCCGCCGGGGCGTGTCAGTGGTGTCTGGTAGGAATGTGGCTGTGAGCAGCGACGACGAGCGGTCCGACGAGCCCGGGTCCGGGGCACCGGAGCAGCTTGCGCTCATCCGGGAGACGGTGCGCCGGGCCAAGGTGCCCCGAGCCAAGCCTCGGACGTGGCGGGGCGCCCCGCTCGCCGGGAGGCTCCCGGTCGCCCGCGTCCTGGTGAACAAGGGCGCACTCCACCTCGACCAGTACTTCGACTACGCCGTCCCCGAGGAGCTCGACGCGGACGCGCAGCCCGGTGTCCGGGTGCGGGTGCGCTTCGGGGCCGGAGGACGTCAGGTCCGCGGCGGGCGGCGCGAGGGCGGCGGGCTGATCGACGGCTTCCTGATCGAGCGGCGGGCCTCGTCGGACTACCAGGGAGCGCTGGCGGCCCTCGCCTACGTCGTCTCGCCCGAGCCGGTCCTCGGCCCGGAGCTGCTGGAGCTCGCGCGCGCCGTCGCCGACCGTTACGCCGGAAGCCTCGCGGACGTGCTGCAGCTCGCGGTGCCGCCGAGGAATGGCCGCGCCGAGTCCAAGCCCTCACCGGCCCCCCTGCCGCCGCCTCCAGCCCCGCAGCCCGGCACCTGGGAGCGCTATGCCCAGGGCCCCGGCTTCCTGCGGGCCCTGGCAGAGGGCGGCGCGCCCCGGGCCGTCTGGACCGCGCTGCCCGGACCGCACTGGCCCGAGGAGACCGCCCGAGCGATGGCCGCCACCCTGGCGTCGGGCCGGGGTGCGCTCGTCGTCGTACCGGACGGGCGCAGTGCCGGGCGGGTCGACGCCGCGCTCACCGCGGTGCTGGGGGAGGGGCGCCACGCGCTGCTGACCGCCGAGTCGGGACCGGAGAAGCGGTACCGCCAGTGGCTGGCCGTCCGGCGCGGCTCCGTGCGCGCGGTGGTCGGGACCAGGGCCGCGATGTTCGCCCCGGTCGCAGACCTGGGCCTGGTGGCCCTCTGGGACGACGGTGACTCCAGCCACAGCGACGACAACGCCCCCTTCGCACACGTCAGAGAGGTCCTGGAACTGCGGGCCGCGCACGGCCGCTGCGCCTTCCTGCTCGGCTCCACGAGCTGCACGGTGGAGGCCGCCCAGCTGGTCGAGAGCGGCTGGGCCCTGCCCCTGCGCGCGGACCGGGACCAGCTGCGGGCCACCGCCCCCCTCGTGCGTACCGTCGGCGACGGGGAGCTCGCACGGGACGGCGCCGCCCGCTCCGCGCGGCTGCCCAGCCTGGCCTGGCAGACCGTGCGGGAGGGCCTGCGCAGCGGCCCCGTGCTCGTCCAGGTGCCGCGCCGGGGCTACGCGCCCAGACTGGCCTGCGAACGCTGCCGCGAACCCGCCCGGTGCCGTCACTGCGCGGGGCCGCTCCAGGCACCCGACCAGCAGGACCTCGACTGCGCCTGGTGCGGGCGGGCCGAGACGGCCTGGTCCTGCGCCGCCTGCGGTGGCGTCCGGCTGCGGGCGCAGATCGTCGGTGCCCGCAGGACCGCCGAGGAGCTGGGGCGGGCGTTTCCCGCCGTTCCGGTGCGGACGTCAGGGCGGGACCATGTGCTGGACTCCGTGCCGGATCAGCCCGCCCTGGTGGTCAGCACCCCCGGGGCGGAGCCGGTGGCCGAGGGCGGTTACGCGGCGGCGCTGCTGCTGGACGGCTGGGCGATGGTCGGCCGGCCCGACCTGCGGGCGGGCGAGGAGGCCCTTCGGCGCTGGACGGCAGCCGCCGCGCTGGTCCGGGGGCAGCCGGAGGGCGGCACCGTGGTCATCATGGCCGAGCCGACCCTCCGGCCCGTGCAGGCCCTGGTCCGCTGGGACCCGGTCGGTCATGCCCGGCGTGAGCTCGCGGAACGCGCCGAGCTCGGCTTCCCTCCGGTGTCCCGGATGGCCTCCGTGACCGGTCCGCCGGAAGCGGTGGCCGCCTACCTCGCCGGAGCGGACCTGCCGCCCGAGGCGGAGGTGCTCGGTCCGGTCCCCGTGCCGGCGCCCACTCCCGGCAGGCCCCGCCGGCAGGGGGACGCACCCACCGGCGAGACCTGGGACCGAGCGCTGGTCCGTGTCCCGCCGGGGCGGGGAGCGGCGCTGGCGGCCGCCCTGAAGACGGCGCTGGCGGCGCGGACGGCCAAGGGCACCGGCGACCCCGTACGGATCAGGATCGATCCGCCGGACATCGGCTGAGGCGGGGCGGAGAGGCCGTCCCGCGTCTCCGCCCCGCCATGCGCCGTCGCGGCCCGCGGCTTCGCCGTCCCGCGCGCCATCGCTGGTCGCGCCTTCGCCGTCCCGCCGTCTACGTCTCGCCGTCTACGTCCCCCGCCTTCGCCGTCCGTCAGCCGTTGCGCGGCCCGGGGAAGGCGCCGGGGCGGTCCGACGGCTGCGGCGGCATGGAGCGGGCCGTGGGAACGGTCGGCAGCACGGAGGAGGCGGCCGGCGTCACAGGCACCGCGCGGTTCGCGTTCTCCGAGGCGGCCTCCGCCGAACCGGGCTGCGGGGTCGTGCGCCGTGCGCCGTAACGCCGGTGCACCGCCTGCTTCGTGACCCCCAGGGCGGAACCCACCGCGTCCCACGAGAAACCCAGCGAGCGGTCGAAGTCCACCGCCGCGGTGACCAGCGTCTCGACGCTGTCCCGAAGTTCCTGGGCGAGCCGGACCGTCGGGGCCGGCGCCCTGCCGTAGACGACGAAGCCCGCGGACGGGCCGGAGCGGCGCGGACGGTAGACATTGCCCAGCTGCGCAGTGAGGGTACGCAGCGCGTCCACCTGCCGCCGGACCCGCTCGATGTCCCGCACCAACAGGTGCAGACTGGCACGCGCCTGGGCGTCGTGGGTTGCGTGGTCGGCCATGAAGAAGCCTCTCGAACCGGCGTTGAAAGGGATCGGGCCGCGCGGCGGCGGCCCACTTCGGTCAATCTCACTTGACCAACGCGTCACCCGGCCATGTGGTCACGCAATAGGGGCGTATGTGCATATGCGCGGGGCGCGCGTACCTGCGTACGCCCCCCGGCCGCCGGCCCGGGGAGCCGGGCGGGACCTCGGAGCGACCCCCTAGACTGGTGTGCTGCTCGCCACGTACGTACCGGCCCGAGAGGCAGTCCGCCACCCATGAAGCTCGTCTTCGCAGGCACCCCCGAGGTCGCCGTTCCCGCTCTGGACGCCCTGATCGCCTCCGAGCGCCACGAGGTGGCCGCCGTGGTGACCCGCCCCGACGCTCCGGCCGGGCGGGGCCGCCGACTGGTCGCCAGCCCCGTCGCCGAACGCGCCGAGGAAGCCGGCATCGAGGTGCTCAAGCCCGCCAGGCCGCGCGACGAGGACTTCCTGGCGCGGCTGCGGGAGATCGCACCGGACTGCTGCCCCGTCGTCGCCTACGGCGCCCTGCTGCCCAAGATCGCGCTCGACGTGCCTGCCAGGGGCTGGGTCAATCTGCACTTCTCCCTGCTGCCCGCCTGGCGCGGGGCAGCGCCCGTGCAGCACTCGGTGATGGCCGGCGACGAGGTCACCGGCGCGTCGACCTTCCTGATCGAGGAGGGGCTGGACTCCGGTCCGGTCTACGGCGTCCTCACCGAGGAGGTCCGGCCCACCGACACCAGCGGGGACCTGCTCACCCGGCTGGCCTTCGCCGGGGCGGGGCTGCTCGCGGCGACCATGGACGGCATCGAGGACGGCACCCTGCACGCCGTCCCGCAGCCCGCCGAGGGCGTCACCCTCGCGCCCAAGATCACCGTCGAGGACGCCCAGGTGCAGTGGTCCGCCCCCGCCCTCCGGGTCGACCGGGTCGTGCGCGGCTGCACCCCCGCGCCGGGGGCGTGGACGCTCTTCCGCGGGGAGCGCCTCAAGCTGGTCCAGGCGGTGCCCGTCCTGGACCGTACGGACCTCACCCCCGGGGAGCTGTCCGCGGGCAAGAACAACGTGTACGTGGGCACCGGCTCGCACGCCGTGGAGCTCCTCTGGGTCCAGCCGCAGGGCAAGAAGCCGATGCGGGCCGCCGACTGGGCCCGGGGCGTGCGCATCGCCCACGGGGAGCTCCTGGGGCTCTGAGGTCCCGGGGGAGGGGGCGGGCCCCGGCGACGTACGCTGGACGGGTTCGTCCCCTCACCATCAGCGGAGCACCTTTCACGTGAACGACCAGCAGCGTCGCCGTCCCTCCACACCGCACCGGCGTCCCAAGAAGGACCCGGTCCGGTTCCTCGCCTTCGAGGTGCTCAGGGCCGTCGACGAGCGCGACGCCTACGCCAACCTCGTCCTCCCCCCGCTGCTGAAGAAGGCACGCGCCAAGGGCGACTTCGAGGGCCGGGACGCGGCGCTGGCCACCGAGCTGGTCTACGGGACGCTGCGCCGGCAGGGCACCTACGACGCGATCGTCGCAGCCTGCATCGACCGGCCGCTGCGCGAGGTCGACCCGCCCGTGCTCGACGTGCTCAACATGGGTGTCCACCAGCTGCTCGGCACCCGCATCCCCACCCACGCGGCCGTCTCCGCCAGTGTGGAGCTGGCGCGGGTGGTGCTGGGCGAGGGCCGCGCCAAGTTCGTCAACGCCGTGCTGCGCAAGGTCTCCGCGCACGACCTCGACGGGTGGGTGGAGCGCGTCGCGCCCGCGTACGACGAGGACGCGGAGGAGAACCTCTCCGTCGTCCACTCGCACCCCCGCTGGATCGTCTCCGCTCTCTGGGACGCCCTGGGCGGTGGCCGCGCCGGGATCGAGGACCTGCTGGAGGCCGACAACGAGCGGCCCGAGGTGACGCTGGCCGCCCGCCCCGGCCGCTCCACCACCGAGGAGCTGCTGGACGCACTCGGCGAGGAGAGCGGTCTTCCCGGCCGCTGGTCGCCGTATGCCGTGCGGATGGCCGAGGGCGGCGAGCCCGGCGCCCTGGCCGCCGTACGGGACGGCAGCGCCGGTGTGCAGGACGAGGGCAGCCAGCTCGTCGCCGTCGCCCTGGCCAACGCCCCCGTCGAGGGCGACGACACCCGGTGGCTGGACGGCTGCGCCGGCCCGGGCGGCAAGGCCGCGCTGCTGGCCGCGCTCGCCGCCGGACGCGGCGCGACCCTGCTCGCCGCCGAGAAGCAGCCGCACCGCGCCCGGCTCGTCGAGCGCACGCTGGCCGGCAACCCGGGGCCGTACCAGGTGATCACCGCCGACGGCACCAGGCCGCCGTGGCGGCCCGGCTCCTTCGACCGGGTCCTCATGGACGTCCCCTGCTCCGGCCTCGGCGCGCTGCGCAGGCGCCCGGAGTCCCGCTGGCGGCGCCGCGCGGAGGACCTGGAGGGCTTCGCCCCCCTGCAACGCGGCCTGCTGCGCGAGGCGTTGAAGGCCGTACGGGTCGGCGGGGTCGTCGGTTACGCGACCTGCTCACCGCACCTCGCGGAGACCAGGGTCGTCGTCGAGGACGTGCTCAAGGGGCGCGGCGGGGAACCGTTCGAGGCGGAGTGGGTCGACGCCCGTCCGCTGCTGCCCGGAGTCCCCGCACTGGGCGACGGGCCCGACATCCAGCTCTGGCCGCACCTGCACGGCACCGACGCGATGTACCTCGCGCTGCTGCGCCGCACGGGCTGACGCGACCCGGCGGCGCCCCGGTGGGTACGGGGGAGGACCGCACCGGCTGATCACACGACGTGATCACGGGGGCGGAATGACCGGGAATGCGCGAACCGTGATGATCCCGTGAGGCTTTGAGGCGCACCGGGGCGGGGAAGTGCCGCCCGGCATGGCAGGCTTGGGTGCATGGCCCAGATCAACCCCAGCATCCTGTCCGCCGACTTCGCCCGCCTCGCCGAGGAGGCGAAGGCCGTGGAGGGCGCCGACTGGCTCCATGTAGATGTCATGGACAACCATTTCGTGCCCAACCTGACCCTCGGCGTGCCCATCGTGGAGGCGCTGAGCAAGGCGACGGACACCCCGCTGGACTGCCATCTGATGATCGAGGACGCGGACCGGTGGGCCCCGCAGTACGTCGAGGCCGGTGCGGGCTCCGTCACCTTCCACGCGGAGGCCGCGGCGGCGCCCGTGAGGCTGGCCCGGGAGATCAGGGCGAAGGGCGCCCGCGCCTCCATGGCGCTCAAGCCCGCGACGCCCGTCGAGCCGTACGAGGACCTGCTCCCCGAGCTCGACATGCTGCTGATCATGACGGTGGAACCCGGCTTCGGCGGACAGGCGTTCCTGGACATCATGCTGCCGAAGATCCGCCGTACGCGTGAGCTGATCTCCAAGCACGGTCTGGAGCTGTGGCTCCAGGTCGACGGCGGGGTCTCGGCCACCACCATCGAGCGGTGTGCCGAGGCCGGCGCGGACGTGTTCGTCGCCGGCTCGGCGGTGTACGGGGCCGAGGACCCGGCCGAGGCGGTGCGGGCGCTGCGCGCACAGGCGGACACGGTCACGGCTTCCGCACCCTGGGCATGCGGCCACTGAACCAACCTCGGATGAACGCAGCCCGACGGGGCTGATCAGGGATCGTCGCATCTGACAGGATGAACGGCGTATCAGCGTGTGAACAGCAGTGAGGAGATCGCGGTGTCTGGCATCTCGGCGGGTCGGTCAGCCATGCGGATGGGACCCGCGGAGCTGGTGCAGGCGGCGGCCATGGCCCGCCGGTTCTACCTCGAGGGAAAGTCGAAGATCCAGATCGCCGAGGAGTTCGGCGTCAGCCGCTTCAAGGTGGCCCGGGTCCTGGAGACGGCCCTCGAGCGTGATCTCGTACGGATCGAGATCCGGGTACCGGCGGAGCTGGACGCGGAGCGCTCCGACGCGCTCCGGGCACGCTACGGCCTGCGGCACGCCGTCGTGGTCGAGTCTCCCGCGGAGGAGCAGGACGACGCCGCCGACCCGGAGAACCTGGGTGAGGTGGCGGCCGACCTGCTCGGCGAGCTGGTGAACGAGGGCGATGTGCTGGGCCTGGCCTGGGGCCGCTCCACCATCCACATGGCGGCGGCCCTCGACCGGCTGCCCCCGTGCACGGTCGTGCAGCTCACCGGCGTCTACGACGCGGGTACGGCCGAGCGCGGCTCGGTCGAGGCGGTGCGCCGCGCCGCACAGGTGTCCGGCGGCGAGGCGCACCCGATCTACGCCCCGATGCTGCTGCCCGATCCGGCGACGGCGGCCGCGCTGCGCCACCAGACGGGGATCGCCCGCGCCTTCGAGTACTTCGACAAGGTGACGGTCGCCGCGGTCTCCATCGGATCCTGGGAGCCCGGCATCTCCACCGTCCACGACATGCTCTCGGACGAGGAGCGCGCCCACTACGCCTCGCTCGGTGTGGCGGCGGAGATGTCCGCCCACCTCTTCGACGCGAACGGACGCCGGGTCGGCAGGGACCTCGGCGAGCGGTGCATCACCGTGGAGGCCGACCGGCTGCGCCGCATCCCCGAGGTGGTGGCCATCGCCGGAGGGCAGCGGAAGGCGGCGGCGATCGGCGCGGTGCTGCGCTCGGGGCTGGTCACCAGCCTCGTCACGGACACCGCGGCCGCGGACTACCTCCTGACGGAGTTCGCCGCGGGACAGCGCCCGGCACTGGAGCGGGCCGACCCCGACGACTGACCGAGGGACATGACGGAGGCCGGACACCGCGGGTGTCCGGCCTCCGTCATGTCCGGCTCCACCGGCCGTCGTTCCGGCTTCAGCCGCTGCCGCCCGCGCCCAGCCGCGCGTGGTCCGGGCTCACTCCGAGCACGGACTCCTCCAGATAGGCCGCGGGTTCCGCGTACTGGCTGACGTCCGCCGGGTTGTAGCGGGGGGTCTGCCGTGACCAGTCCAGGTTGCCGCGCATCCAGCTCCGCATCCCGTCGAGATACGGCACGAGCAGGTCCGACAGCTCCGGGTACAGGGCGAGCAGCTCGGCCTCCGCGGCGAGGAAGCGTCTCGTCTCGGTGGCTATCTCCGCGCACACGTGCTCCAGCGCCTGGCGCTCACCGTAGCCGCGGTGGTGCCGGACCAGATGGACGAGATTGTGGATCTCGCCCAGCACCTGCTCCTTCTCGTAGGAGTAGACGTCGTTCGCCCAGCACACGACGTTGCACGCGGCTTCGAGCGCCGTGATGAACCGGGCGTCGTTGTGGACCGACTCGGGTGCCCCGATGCCGGCCACGATCTCTATCAGGTCCATGCACACATGGATGGCCCCGGTGTGCCGGCGCTTGGCGATGTACGTCGCCTCGGACGGCACGACCCCGTCGGCGCGGTTCCCCGCCTCCCAGGTGGTGGCGGTCGTCAGATACGTCATGAGGTGCCAGGTGAAGCGGGCGCGCCAGTGCGGGGCGACCCCCGGGACCGTACGTTCCCACAGGTCGGCCAGGGCGACGAGCGCGGCGGGGGCGTCCTCGTCCGCCAGGGACGCGGGAGCACCGCCCTCGATCACGGTACGCATCCGCTCCACCACGTCGCGTACGCGTTCGGGGCTGCGGCCCAGGTGCCCGTCGTCCAGCTGGTCGTCGACGAGGAAGAGCCAGACGAACCAGTCGGCCACCAGGTCGAGGTGCTCGCTGTCGGCCGTCGGGTGGACCATGCCCACGAAGGCGCCGAAGTCGGCCTGCTCGAAGCGCTTCCTGGCCGATTCCCGGTGCACCAGACCGGTGCGCCGCGTCCAGGCGTCGAGGTGCTCCCGGGTGTGAGCCACATGCGGATTGCTCCGCTGGGGGAACGGGCAGTAGATATCGGGCAGTTCGCTCTCCACAGGCGGATCCCCATCCTCTCCGGCCAAACGCGTGACAGGTGTTCCGGGCTCGCGGGCGGTGTCGCGCCTACCGCATGGACCTGCGGATTTGAAGCTACCTGACCCCTCGTCACCCGGTCCAGGGATAGTGATCGCGAAGGAGCGAATCCTGTTCGGGTAGGGTCCATGGGTAAGGCAGGTTTCCACTTGCCCGGCCCCCGGGCAGCCTCCTTGGAGGAACTGACGAACGCGGGGGCCCATTGCTGTGTCTTCGTGGAAACGACCTGCGCCGTTTCGTATGAAAAAATGGGTCTTATGCGTTTTCTTGAGCCCGGCACCGGTCGCTACACGGCCTCTCCCTCGGTCCCCTACGACCTCACATACGACGATGTCTTCATGGTCCCCGGCCGTTCCGCGGTCGGCTCCCGGCAGGCCGTGGACCTCTCGTCGCCGGACGGCAGCGGCACCACCATCCCCCTCGTCGTCGCGAACATGACCGCCATCGCGGGCCGCCGCATGGCCGAAACCATCGCCCGCCGCGGTGGTCTGGTCGTGATCCCGCAGGACATCCCGATCGAGGTCGTCACCGAGGTCATCGGCTGGGTCAAGAAGCGCCACCTCGTGCTCGACACGCCCATCGTGCTGGCCCCCGGCCAGACCGTCGCCGACGCGCTGTCCCTCCTGCACAAGCGGGCCCACGGAGCCGGTGTCGTCGTCGATGCCGAGAACCGTCCGGTCGGCGTCGTCACCGACCACGACCTGACCGGCGTGGACCGTTTCACCCAGCTCTCCGAGGTCATGTCCAAGGACCTGGTGGTGCTCGACGCGGACATCGATCCGCGTGAGGCCTTCAACAAGCTCGACGGCGCCAACCGCAAGCTCGCCCCGGCGGTCGACGCGGACGGCCGGCTCGTCGGCATCCTCACGCGCAAGGCCGCGCTGCGCGCGACGCTCTACACCCCCGCGACGGACGCGGACGGCAAGCTGCGGATCGCGGCGGCCGTCGGCATCAACGGCGATGTGGCGGGCAAGGCCAAGCAGCTCCTGGACGCCGGTGTCGACACCCTGGTCGTGGACACCGCCCACGGGCACCAGGAATCCATGATCAGCGCGGTCGCCGCCGTTCGGGCGCTCGACCCGGCCGTGCCGATCGTCGCGGGCAACGTGGTGGCCGCCGAGGGAGTGCGTGATCTGATCGAGGCCGGCGCCGACATCATCAAGGTCGGTGTGGGCCCCGGCGCGATGTGCACCACCCGCATGATGACCGGTGTCGGCAGGCCGCAGTTCTCCGCCGTGCTGGAGTGCGCCGCCGAGGCGAAGAAGCACGGCAAGCACGTCTGGGCGGACGGAGGTGTCCGGCACCCGCGCGACGTGGCGATGGCTCTGGCAGCCGGCGCGTCCAACGTGATGATCGGTTCCTGGTTCGCCGGGACGTACGAGTCGCCCGGCGACCTCCAGCAGTCCGCCGACGGGCGGTACTACAAGGAGTCGTTCGGGATGGCCTCGGCGCGCGCGGTCAAGAACCGCACCTCGGAGGAGTCCGCCTACGACCGCGCCCGCAAGGGGCTGTTCGAGGAGGGCATCTCGACCTCGCGGATGTTCCTCGACCCCACCCGCCCCGGTGTGGAGGACCTGATCGACTCGATCATCGCCGGCGTCCGCTCGTCCTGCACCTACGCGGGCGCGTCCTCGCTCGAGGAGTTCGCCGAGAAGGCGATCGTGGGTGTGCAGAGCGCCGCGGGCTATGCGGAGGGCAAGCCGCTCCACGCCAGCTGGAACTGACGCCGGCGTCCCGCTGTACGAGTGCCCTTCCCTGCCGTCCGTGCGGGGAGGGGCACTTGTCGCATGTACGCCGAGGTTCGTTCCTCAGGAGAGCACTCCCGTCTCCCCTTCAACTTGGTTGAAGGATAAGTAATATGAGCCGCAATCAGCTGCCCGCCCCTCTGCGGTAAAGGGATTCCATGAGCTCCTTCTTCACCGACCTGGCCCAGCAGTACATCGACGGCGAGTGGAGGCCGGGGAAGGGGTCCTGGGACATCATCGACTTCGACCCGTACAGCGGCGAGAAGCTCGCCTCGGTGACCGTCGCGACGGCCGGTGAGGTCGACCAGGCATACCGCGCCGCCGAGCGGACCCAGCCGGGATGGGCCGACACCAACCCGTACGCCCGGCGGGCGGTGCTGGAGAAGGCGCTGCGGGTCGTCGAGGAGCGCGAGGCCGAGATCGGTGAGGCGATCGTCGCGGAGCTGGGCGGGACCCGGCTCAAGGCGGGCTTCGAGTTGCACCTGGCCAAGGAGTTCCTCCGCGAGGCGGCCCAGCTCGCGCTGCGGTCCACCGGGCAGATACTTCCCTCGCCGACCGAGGGCAAGGAGAACCGCGTCTACCGGCTGCCCGTCGGGGTCGTGGGTGTCATCAGCCCCTTCAACTTCCCCTTCCTGCTGTCGCTCAAGTCGGTCGCGCCGGCGCTGGCCCTCGGCAACGCCGTGGTCCTCAAGCCGCACCAGAACACCCCGGTCTGCGGCGGCACCCTGATCGCCAAGGTGTTCGAGGAGGCGGGGCTTCCCGCCGGACTGCTGAACGTCGTGGTCACCGACATCGCCGAGATCGGCGACGCCCTGCTGGAACACCCCGTTCCGCAGGTCATCTCCTTCACCGGCTCGGACAGGATCGGCCGGCACGTCGCGACGGTCTGCGCGGCCAACCTCAAGCGCGCGGTGCTCGAACTCGGCGGCAACAGCGCGCTGATCGTCCTCGACGACGCGGATGTGGACTACGCCGTCGACGCGGCCGTCTTCAGCCGCTACATCCACCAGGGCCAGGTCTGCATGGCGGCCAACCGCATCCTGGTGGACCGCTCCGTGGAGCAGGAGTTCACCGAGAAGTTCGTCGCCAAGGTCGCCTCCCTCCGCGTCGGTGACCCGGCCGACCCCGCGACCCACATCGGCCCGCTGATCAGCTCCTCCCAGGCCGACGCAGTGTCCAAGCTCGTCGACGAGACCGTGGCGGCGGGCGCCACGGCACTGCTGCACGGCCGGACCGAGGGCAATGTGGTGAGCCCGTCCGTCCTCACCGGCCTCGCCGCCGATTCCCCCGTCCTGCAGCAGGAGATATTCGGGCCGGTGGCCCTGCTCGTCCCCTTCGACGGCGAGGACGAAGCCGTCCGGATCGCCAACGACACCCCGTACGGGCTGAGCGGCGCGGTCCACACCGCCAACATCGAGCGGGGCGTACGGGTGGGGCAGCGCATCCGCACCGGCATGATCCACATCAACGACGGCACCGTCCACGACGAGCCCATCGTCCCCTTCGGCGGGGAGAAGAACTCCGGCCTCGGGCGCCTGAACGGTGAGTCGATGCTCGAGGCGTTCACCACGCAGAAGTGGATCTCGGTCCAGCACGGCCGCTCGGAGTTCCCCTTCTGACCTGCGGTGCGCCGCGGTGAGCACCCCGCGCCGTGGTCTACTTCGGGGGCGGCCCGCGTGCCGCCCCCGGAATCTCCGCCGCAGAGAAGTGACCCACCCGAAGTGCGCCTGAACGACCTCGACGAACGCATCGTCCACGCCCTCGCCGAGGACGCCCGCCGCTCCTACGCGGACATCGGCGCCCTCATCGGCCTCTCGGCTCCCGCGGTGAAGCGCCGCGTGGACCGGCTGCGCGCCGAAGGAGCCATCACGGGGTTCACCGTGCGGGTCGACCCGGCGGCGCTCGGCTGGGAGACCGAGGGTTTCATCGAGATCTACTGCAGCCGCAACACCGCCCCCGAGGCGATCAAGCGGGGCCTCTCCGCCTATCCGGAGATCGCGTCCGCGTCCACGGTGACGGGCGACGCCGACGCGGTCGTACAGGTCTTCGCCTCCGACATGCGCCACTTCGAGCAGGTGCTGGAGCGGATCGCCGGCGAGCCGTTCGTCGAGCGGACCAAGTCGGTCCTCGTGCTCTCCCCGCTGCTGCGGCGTTACTCCTCCTCCGGCCCGCCCGCCTGACCTCGGTCTTCAGGCCCGGGGCGGGCGCGAGGGGAGACCGAAATCACTCGCCCGGCCCGCCGAGCCGCGCCGCGCAACGAATCACCGCCCCGAGTGATTTCCACGCAACGGATCGACGGTGAAGGCGCAACAATCGGGCCTTGTCGGCCGTGATCCCCGCGCCGTACCTTCAATACGTCTCCCCACCCCACCCGTCCCGCCGAGGTCAGCCATGCCGCCGTTGCGCACCGCCCTGCTCCAGAGCTCCGGACGAGCCGGCGCCGTGGACGACAACCTCGCGGCACTCGACGAGGCCGCCGCACGGGCCGCCGCCGCGGGTGCCCGGCTGCTCGTCTGCCCGGAGCTGTTCCTCACCGGGTACGCCATCGGGGACGCCGTCCCCGGGCTGGCCGAACCCGCGGACGGCCCCGCCGCGCGAGCCGTCGCCGGGCTCTGCGTACGCCACGGCCTCGCCATCCACTACGGGTACCCGGAGCGGGCGGGCGAGGAGATCTTCAACGCGGCACAGCTCATCGGCCCCGACGGGACGCCGCTCGCCAACTACCGCAAGACCCACCTCTACGGCGGCTTCGAGGAGAAGTGGTTCACCCCGGGCGAGCAGCCCGTGGTGCAGGCCGAGCTCGACGGCGTACGGATCGGGCTGCTGATCTGCTACGACGTCGAGTTCCCGGAGAACGTACGCGCGCACGCCCTGGCCGGCACCGAACTGCTGCTCGTCCCGACCGCGCTGATGCAGCCCTACACGTTCGTCGCCGAATCCGTCGTGCCGGTCCGCGCCTTCGAGAACCAGCTCTACATCGCGTACGTCAACAGGGCCGGCAAGGAAGGCGAGTTCGACTTCACCGGACTGAGCTGCCTGGCCGGCCCCGACGGCACGGCCCGCGTCCGCGCCGGCCGCGGCGAGGAACTGCTCGTCGGCGAGGCCGACCCCGGGCTGCTCGCCGGGTCGCGCGCCGCCAACCCGTACATCGAGGACCGGCGGCCGGGCCTGTACGGCTCGCTGGTCTGAGCACCCGCCCCCCCGCCCCACGCTCACCCCGCAAGGAGTCCGTACCCCATGACGTCCACGGTGCCCAACGCCGTCCAGCACACCGACGCGCAGCCGCCGATCACCATGTTCGGACCGGACTTCCCGTACGCCTACGACGACTTCCTCGCCCACCCGGCGGGCATAGGGCAGATACCCGCCACCGAGCACGGCACCGAGGTCGCCGTCATCGGCGGTGGGCTCTCCGGCATCATCACCGCCTACGAGCTCATGAAGATGGGGCTGAAGCCCGTCGTCTACGAGGCGGACCGGATCGGCGGCCGGCTGCGCACCGTCGGCTTCGACGGCTGCGACCCCTCCCTGACCGCCGAGATGGGTGCCATGCGCTTCCCGCCCTCGTCCACGGCGCTCCAGCACTACATCGACCTGGTGGGCCTGGAGACGAAGCCGTTCCCCAACCCGCTCTCCCCGGCCACCCCCTCGACCGTCGTCGACCTCAAGGGCGAGTCCCACTACGCGCGCACCATCGACGACCTGCCCCAGGTGTACCGCGAGGTGATGGACGCCTGGAACTCCTGCCTGGAGGAGGGCGCGGACTTCTCCGACATGAACCGCGCGATGCGGGAGCGCGACGTACCGCGCATCCGGGAGATCTGGGCGCAGCTCGTCGAGAAGCTCGACGACCAGACCTTCTACGGCTTCCTCTGCGGCTCCGACGCCTTCGCCTCCTTCCGGCACCGCGAGATCTTCGGCCAGGTCGGCTTCGGCACCGGCGGCTGGGACACCGACTTCCCCAACTCCATCCTGGAGATCCTCCGCGTCGTCTACACCGAGGCCGACGACCACCACCGGGGGATCGTCGGCGGCAGCCAGCAGTTGCCGCTGCGCCTGTGGGAGCGGGAACCGCAGAAGACCGTGCACTGGCCGTCCGGCACGTCGCTGTCCTCCCTGCACGGCGGGGAACCGCGCACCGCCGTGACCCGGCTCGACCGCACGGCGGGGAACCGGATCACGGTCACCGACGCATCCGGTGACATCCGTACCTACCAGGCGGCGGTCTTCACCGGACAGTCCTGGCTGCTGCTCTCCAAGATCGCCAGCGACGACGCGCTCTTCCCCATCGACCACTGGACGGCGATGGAGCGCACCCACTACATGGAGTCCTCCAAGCTGTTCGTGCCCGTCGACCGGCCGTTCTGGCTCGACAAGGACGCCTCCACCGGCCGGGACACGATGTCCATGACGCTCACGGACCGGATGACCCGGGGGACGTACCTCCTGGACGACGGGCCCGACAAGCCGGCCGTCATCTGTCTCTCCTACACGTGGTGCGACGACAGCCTGAAGTGGCTCCCGCTCTCCCCGAACGAGCGCATGGACGTCATGCTCAAGTCGCTCGGCGAGATCTATCCGGGCGTCGACATCCGCAAGCACGTCATCGGCAACCCGGTCACCGTCTCCTGGGAGAACGAGCCGTACTTCATGGGCGCGTTCAAGGCGAACCTGCCCGGCCACTACCGCTACCAGCGGCGTCTGTTCACCCACTTCATGCAGGACCGGCTGCCCGCCGACAAGCGCGGCCTGTTCCTCGCGGGCGACGACATCTCGTGGACGGCGGGCTGGGCCGAGGGAGCCGTACAGACCGCGCTGAACGCCGTGTGGGGCGTGATGGCACAGTTCGGCGGGGCCACCGACCCGGCGAATCCGGGGCCGGGCGACGTCTTCGACGAGATCGCGCCGGTCGAGCTCCCGGAGGGCTGAGGCGGCCCCGCGGCCTCAGCGGCAGGCCGGCCTGCCGCTGAAATACCGGAACAACGAAGCTGAATTGCCCCGTGCATATACAAATGGGTGCTTGATCGCCGTCTTCCCCGGCGGGAAGAGTGCCGTTACCCTCCACCGTGAGGAGCCTGGAAACCAAAAGTGCTGCTACGGATTTCCGCTTTCGCTGTTCTGCGGTGAGTAGCAGGGAAGGCGGAGTCGAGTGGTGGCGCATTCTTCCGGATCGGTGAAGCCGCCTCCGCGGCGGACGAAGGAAGGGGCTCGTTTCGACTGGTCGGCGCTACGTGCCGATCTGCGGGGAGCCCTGCCCGACGCCTCGCTGGCCCTGGTGGTCACCGGGTTGATCTACTGGCTGCTCTACGTCCGCATCGAGAACGGCACTTCGGCGACCATCAAGATCATGCCGATGCTCGAGGACGCCGACGCGTTCTGGATGTACTGGATGTGTCAGGCGTTCGGCTGGTCGGCGATGCTCTGGGCCTACGTCACCGTGATATTCGGCTTGTTACGTTCCGGGCCGAGACCTGGTGGGAAGTGGCTGTCGGCAGCCAGGCTGGAGAAGTGGCACCGCACCACGAGCCTGACCACCATCGGTCTGATGTTCATGCACGCGTTATTCTTCCTGACCGAACAGATCCGGACCAATCAGGATCAGTGGCCGCTCGGGCGAAGCGTGTGGACCGCTTTCGTCGATGTATTCGTGCCCGGCGGATACGCCACCGGCACGGGGCGAGTCGCTGTTCTGGTGGGCTTGCTGGCTTTCTATCTGGCCATCCCTCTGGGGTTCGCCTTCTATCTCCGGCACAGGACCGGATCCCGTGTGTGGCTGGCCCTGCACCGTTTCGCCATCGTGGTCTACATCCTCAGTGCCTGGCACACCCTGCTGTACACCACCCAGGGGTGGTACGACGGGCCGTTCCGCACCATGCTCTGGGCGCTGCAGCTCCCGATAGCCGTGCTGCTCCTGGTCCGCCTGATGGCACCGGCCCGCCCGAGCGAACGCCTGAAACCGCGTGGCCCGCGGCACCGCGACATCGCGCTGCCGATCAGCGCGCGGGTGTTCGGTCGCGTCGTGGCGGCGGCCACGGTCCTGGGCCTCGTGGCCGTCATCGCCACCGGCGTGGACGGTGGACGCTCCCCGGAGGACGCCCCTCTCGCACCGTGGCCCGACAAATCGGTGATCTGGGCCGGACTGACGCTCTTCACCCTGATCGTGGCCGCCACGGTCATCAGGGTCAGGCGCCGGACCACCGCCGCGGCCCGACCGAGAACCTCTGAGGAGCCGTCGCCCGGAAGCGCTCCCCACCCCCGGGACCTGTGAACTCCGCCGGGGGCCGCGACCCCCGGCGGTATCACCGGCACCGACCCGTCAGTCCTTACGGGCCGGCGGTTCCTCGTCGTACTGGGACGTGCCCGAGTCCAGCAGGGGCTCCTGGGTCTTGAGGTGCGCCGGGGCGAACGCCCGGAGCGCGTGGTAGCCGGTGATCACGACGAGCGTGCCGAGCGCGATGCCGCTCAGCTCGAAGTTGTCGGTGATCTTCAGGCTGACACCGCCGACGCCGATGATGATGCCCGCGGCGGCCGGTACGAGGTTGAGGGGGTTGCGCAGGTCGACCTTGGCGTTCAGCCAGATCTGGGCGCCCAGCAGGCCGATCATGCCGTACAGGATCACGGTGATGCCGCCCAGCACCCCGCCGGGGATCGCGGCCACGACCGCGCCGAACTTGGGGCAGAGGCCGAACAGCAGCGCGAAGAAGGCCGCTGCCCAGTAGGCCGCGGTGGAGTAGACCCGGGTCGCCGCCATCACGCCGATGTTCTCGGAGTACGTGGTGTTGGGCGGGCCGCCGACGGCCGTGGACAGCATCGAGGCGGCGCCGTCCGCGGCGATCGCGGTGCCCAGCTTGTCGTCGAGCGAGTCACCGGTCATCTCGCCGACGGCCTTCACGTGCCCGGCGTTCTCGGCGATCAGGGCGATGACGACCGGCAGCGCGACCAGGATCGCGGACCACTCGAAGCTCGGCGCGTGGAAGGACGGCAGCCCGATCCAGTCCGCGTCCGCCACGGCCGACAGATCCAGCCGCCAGTGGTCGACGGCCTCCGCGCCGCCGGCCGGGGAGTGGATCTTCCCGAAGACCAGGTCGAGCACCCAGGACAGCACATAGCCGAAGACGAGCCCGAGGAAGATCGCGATACGCGAGAAGAACCCGCGCAGACAGACCACGGCCAGCCCGGTGAACAGCATCACCAGCAGGGCCGTCCACTGGTCCTGCGGCCAGTACGTCGACGCGGTGACGGGTGCCAGGTTGAAGCCGATCAGCATCACGACGGCGCCGGTCACCACGGGAGGCATCGCCGCGTGGATGATCCGCGCGCCGAACCGCTGCACCACGAGCCCCACCAGGAACAGCACGGCGCCGACCACCAGGACCGCACCGGTGACGGTGGCACTGCTGCCGCCGCTGGCACGGATGGTGGCTGCCACGCCCACGAAGGAGAGCGAGCACCCCAGATAGCTGGGCACCCTGCCCTTCGTCGCCAGCAGGAAGATGGCCGTGGCGACACCGGACATCATGATGGCGAGGTTCGGGTCGAGGCCCATCAGGACGGGCGCCACGAATGTCGTGCCGGACTTTCCATGATGAGATGCCGTCGCCGGCGCGGTCACAGGGCCGGGAACGTGGGAAGGAACGACGATGGCAGGCAGCGGGACGGGGCGCTCGCGACGAGCGCTGATCTACATCCGGGTCAGTACGGCCAGGGACGACATGATCAGCCCGGAGCTGCAGCAATTCCAGGGCGAGACGCTTGCGGCCAAGGAGGGCATGCAGCTGGTGGGGAAGCCCATCATGGACCTGGGTAAGACGGGACGCTCCTTCGGCGAACGCCAGATTTCCAAGATCATTGGGATGGCTGAGCGAGAGGAGTTCGATGTCCTCATCCTGTGGGTCTGGTCGCGCTTCGGCCGGAACATGAAGGACTCCCTGACCAACCTCGACCGGCTCACCGAGCTGGGCATCGAAGTCCGCGCGGTCAAGGAGGACTTCGATGGGCGGACGAACATCGGCCGTTTCGCGATCCGGCAGATGCTCAACATCGCTGAGCTGTTCAGCGATCAGCAGGCAGACGTGTGGAAGGAATCCATAGCCCGACGCCGGCGCAAGGGTCTTCCGCACGCGAACCAGGGGCGGTTCGGCTACTACCGATGTGACACCTGCCCTCCCCGGAAGTCCGGTGTTCCGCTGGAGACCTGCCCGGCCTGCAAGGAAGGCATACTCAAGGTCGATCCAGTGCTGGGGCCCAAGCTGGCTGATGCTTGGCGGCGGGTAGCCACCGGTGAGTTCATCGCCCACATCACGCATGAGTGGTACGCGGAAGGTGTCGTCGATCCGGCCTCGGGCAAGCCCGTGACGCCCGGGCGCCTGTACGAAATCTTTGACTCCGGCTTCGGCCTCGGCTTCGTGCGCTACCGGTTGCCTGAGCAACAGCACGTCCTGCGAACGGACCGGGACGGGGTCAAGCGCCGGGGACGCAACAGGTCACGCAGGCCGGAGACGTTCGGGCTGTACTTGCCGGGCAAACACGAACCCGTGATCAGTGACCGGGCTGAGTGCGAGCGCGTCTGGGACGCCTATCTCGACCGCCGTGGTGATACGCCGAAGACGGCTGCTCGTGAGCGAGCAGAGATCCGCTACTCGGCGACCGGGCTGGTCTTCTGCTCAGCATGCGGGGGCCCGATGCACGCCCTGCTCAGGGCGAAGAAGATCCGGAAACCCCCGGTCGACGGCCGCCCCGATCCGTTCGACGTGACGTGGCGGTGCCGCCAGTACGCCGAACTCGGTTCTTGCCGCGGATCCGGGTACGGAAATCTTGAACACATCGAAGACCGTGTACTTGACTGGCTCATGGAGAACGCGAAGGGCGGCCAGGACATGGAGACGCGTGTGCGCCGGAGCCAGACGGCACTGAAGCCGAATGACTCCGCAGTCCGGCTCGCCGGCATCGAACGGGAACTGGAGAGGCTGGTGCGACAGGAGGACAAGCTCACCGACAGCTTGGTGGACGGTCTGATCAATGAGGACGCCGCCCGCCGCAAGCAGGAGCGGATCAACGCTCGTCGCGAGAAGCTTGAGACGGAGCGTCAGCAGCTTTCCAAGCGTCGAGAGCGCATGGTTTCCCAGCCCGGGGCGGTGGCCTTCAAGAGCTTGGTGGACGAGTGGGAAAAGGCGACCCTGAACACCAGGAACAAGCTGATCAAAACGGTCGTGCGCGGGATTCACGTCCGCAAGGGACGCGGATTGCCGCTGAAGGAGAAGTACCAGATCATTCCCATGTGGGAGGCACGTCCCGTGGCAGCGTAGGGAGCGCCTTCTGCGGTTGGTGCTGGCCTGTGGGGCTACCTTGATGCGGGTGTTTCATGCTTGGCCTGCGCACCGCCGGACCCGGACTCATGGCGCGTCACCACCATGGCGGCCAAGACGTCCCAGAACACCTCCCAGCAGTCGTCCTCGCTCGGCATCGGAGTGTGTGCGACGTTCATGGGGTGCGGTTACCTCCGGGGCAGGATCGGAGCCACCAGCTGCAGACGCGGCTGGTGGTCTCGGAGGGTCCACGGTGTCGATGTTGGGCGATATCGCCCTGCCGTCAATCCGTGGTAACGGCCTCGCGGAGCCAACCGGATCCGGCTGAAGACTGTCTCCCTCGCACTCGACCACCTCGCCTGGCTACCGATGCTCGCCCTGACCGGCGACACCCGCCGCTGGGAACCCAAGAAGCTCCGCCTGCGGCAGTTCTCCGCCGCCGCCCAATTCGTGAACACCGACCACCGACACGGGCTGCGTCTGCCCCCCCGGATGGTCATGGACGCCCGTGATCACCAGCGCCATGAACCGGCTCCATACCCTCCCGAATCCTGGCTGAACAGCCAATTCGACCGTCCCAACAACCCGCAGAGCCACCCCAGGAGTGGAGCCCGGCGCCCGCCCCACGCGACAACGGAGGGTCATTAGCCTGCCCCACCCCCGGAAGGCCGCACGCCTCACGCACAGCGTCCCCGTCAGCGAACTGACGAGCAGTCGTGAACGATCGAGGCTAACCTCCGTTTCATGCAGTTCACCCTCGATGGCGAATCCTTCCAGCTGACGCCGACGCTTGTTCGTGGGCGTCTCGCTGGTCACGTGCCCGAGGAGATCCGCGAGTACTGGGTCGAAGTCGATGGTGTGCGTTGGCCGGTCAAGCAGGTCATCTTCCTTGCGACAGGTGCCAAGCGCAGCAGGTTTCAGTCGCATGCCTCTCGGCGGTGGCTGCAGAACCTCGGGTTCTTGATCGGTGCCGGATCCTCGGCCACCGAGAGCGGCTCAATCCCGCGGCTAACCGGTGCGTCGCGTCGTGGGCCTTTCGACGAGTCCCAGCTCAAGGAACTGGAGGCGCTCGACGTCCGCGTTGCGTTCTCGTGGCTGAGCGCCGGCCCGATTACGCTGGACGAAGCCGGTCTGCCGAGGTTTCCCGGACTCCCGCGAGCGCCAGGGCTCTACCGCTACGATTTCGGTGTGGACGACGACGGCATCCGCGTGCTCTACATCGGGGAGTCCGTGGAGCTGGCCAGGCGAGCCAGCAACTACCGCAACGCCAAGACGGATCGCTCTAGTCAGCGCACCAGCCGCCGCATCCACAAGGTGATCGTCGGCCACTTGGAGTCCGATGCTTCGATCGAATTCGCCATCGCAACGTCAGTGCGCTGGGGTGACGATGTCGAGCTGGACCTGCGGCTCAAGTCCGCCCGTCGCCTTGCCGAGAACGCTGCGGTGCTCCTCGCGCAGTCGCAGTCCGGGATCCGCGTGCTCAACATCGACGCGGAGTTGGGAGAGGACAGCGAGTGAGCAGTCCTCCGGATCTTCGCTACCTGCTGTCGATCAACAGCGAGAACGCGTGGAGTGATCTGCTTGCCACCCTGCCGCGGGACCGCTTCCCCTTCCCCATATGGAAGTACGCTCTCGCTTTCCGGTCGTCTTGTCCGGGCTCTTCTTGAGCCAACGATCCTCGATGTAGCCCGCCATGGGGGCCTCCTGCCCATGCGAATGATGCGTTCCGAGTGCTTGACGGTGTTGGGAACGCTTCTTCGCGACGGGTCATATCTCGCTGTGGCAGTTGGAATTGATATCGGGTTGGTGTCGTTGCTCTGTGTTGCCGTGGACACCTCGATGTGCGACGCAGCGGCTTGCGGTTCAATGGATGCAAGGCACGTTCGATCGAGAGTCTGCGCTCTCTCGCCGGTCCACCATTCGTCAAGCGCGGAGATCCGGTACATCATGCGTCGGCCCAACTGGAAGCTGGGCGGCTCTTGTCGGCGATGGCGCCACCCGTAATGGGTGTTGGGAGAGATACCGAGATGTGGCGCTGCTTTTTGCAATGGCAGGCACGATGGCGTCGTAGAACGCTTCGATGTCAGCCGCCGCGCCGATGGCGAGTTCCTGGACCTGTCGGTGCCCGGTACTCGGTGTAGGCGTTGATCCGCTCGCAGCAGTCGGCGAAGCTGCCGCGGGCGGACTCGTGGCGGTGAGTTTGGCCAGCCCGTGCGAGTGCATTCCGTCCGGCAGGTTCAGCACCGCATCGGCCAGGTGCAGGTCCGCCGCTCCGGTGCTGCGGTCGGCGATCCGGACCACGGTGACTTTGCAGAACACCGTGGCCGAGGTTCCCTGGCGCCGGCCACGCTCGGTGCTGGAGCGCTCAGCACTGGCGGCGTCCACGACCTTCTCGCCTGGAACGCTTTGTCGACATTGTGCGGACTCCTTGTCGCAACCGGGCGTATCGGTCACAGAGCGTAACTTCGCGCTGTTTGAGGCTGAGGGTGGCGTGACCGTACTGGTCTCCGGAGGGGTGGCTGATCCGGTGAGCTGCGCGGGAACGGGCGCGTTTTTGACGGAAGTTAAGTCCGAGGATGTTCTGTTCGGATGCGCTGGTGCGCGCACTCGTTGGCAACCACGCACTGTCACTGATGTGTAACTTGCCGAGGGGACCACATTCGGTACAACTGCCTCCGAACTGCTGATGAGCGGCCCTGCAGGTGATCGCTCGGTGCTTGACATCGCTTGCCGATAGGACGTTAACTCCCGCCACTTGTGAATCTTCTGTGACTCTGGGGTGGGGATGGGGCGCATGCGTGCGCGCTGGCTCGGTGTGAGCGCGGCGTGTGTCATTTCTGCAGGGGGACTGAGCGTGGCTACTCCGGCTGTGGCCGCGGTGGCGTGCCCGGTTGGCGTGGAGTCGGATTTCAACGGGGACGGGCAGCGGGATGTGGTCATAGCTGACCCCGAGGCAACGGTCGCTGGTCACGCCGGTGCTGGCGCGGTGCATGTGGTCTACGGCGGCGGCAAGGGCAATGTGCAGCTGTCGCAGGATTCGGCTGGTGCGCCAGGCGCTCCGGAGGGCGGCGACCGATTCGGCCATTCCCTCGCGGTGTACGACGCGAATCTCGACGGCTGCAGTGACCTCGTGGTGGGCATTCCCTACGAGGATCTCTCGGTGACCCCGGAGTCCGGTGAGGCGGTGAACCACCGTGACGCCGGACTAGTGCAGATTTACTACGGTGCATCCGCAGGGCTGGGAACTGGCCCGGCGGTGAAGGAGATCCTTGAGGGTGAGGGCCAGCCCCTGGCGGGCTCGATCGAGCACGAGGACTGGATCGGCTATTCGCTCGCTGCGGGGAAGTCTTCGAGCGGGGTTCCCTTCCTGGCGGTCGGCGCCCCTGGCGAAGACATCGGTACGACCGTCGACGCCGGTGCGGTTTATTACATGTCGGGTACCGCGTTGACGAAGGTGACGGTCCACCAGGACACCAATGATGCTGGGGAGGTGCCAGGCGTCGCGGAGCAGGACGATCGCTTCGGATACTCGCTCGCAGCTACTCCAACCCATCTTGTGGTGGGGACTCCGGGCGAGGCTCTGGGCACGGCGACCTTCGCCGGCGGTGTGGCCGTGTTCAGCCACACGTTGGTATCTAACTCGCCCAAGCCGCTTGCTGGTCTGGCGCAAGACCAGGAAACGATCAGCGGTGAAGTGGAGACGGCTGACCGGTTCGGTACCGCGCTGGCGATGGTTCCCTACCGGCCGTCCGGTGCCACCAGCACGACGGAGTCCCTGTTGGCGGTGGGGGTGCCGGGTGAAGATCTCCTGGCCACCGTTGATGCCGGGGCAGTGCATTTCTTCCGGCTGAATGCTTCGACCACGGTGACGCAGACGGCCTGGGTCGACCAGAACATCGACGGCATGGAGGGGGATGCAGAGGCGGGTGACTTCTTCGGACAGCAACTAGCGGCGGTCAACTCCACCCCGAGCGCGACGAGTACGGCGACCACGACCCGGGTGGCGATCGGCGCTCCGGGTGAGGAATGGCAGCAGGAGGATCTGGACAAGGGTGGCGTGCAGATTACCCCGATGGTCGGCCCTCCTGGCGCAGATGACCATTGGATCGCCCCTGGGTATGGCGTCGGCGATGTGGTGGACCCGCACATGTACACCGGGCTGAGCCTGGGATCCACGCCGAGCCTGCTGTATGTCGGAGCTCCCTATGGTGAGCCGGGCGCTCGGGCGGTTCACGGGTTCTCCTGGAATGTGACCAGTGGCGGCGCCTCCACGGTGAGTTACAAGCCGGGCACCGGTGGCATCCCCGCTGGCGGCAAGGCGTTCGGCGCGGTGGTGCAGTGATGGCGAAATGGGGCGGCACCACTGAACTCCTTGAGGCCTTCCGGCGAGCCAGAGGGAGCGAAGCCTTGTTCAGAAGCACGGGCCATGGCCTTGTGCTTCGCGTCGCCATGACGGCCACACTTGCCGGGGTTGTGGTGGCCACCGGGCTGACCCTCGACGCCTCACCGGCCCCAAAGACAGACGATCAGGTGCCGGTGGCAACGGTCGTCTGTTCCGGCGTGGCCTCCGACTTCAACGGAGATGGCATACGTGACGTCGCCATAGCGGACCCGGAAGCCACAGTTTCCGGAATCGAGCGGGCAGGTATCGTCCACATCGTTTACGGCGGCGGCAAGGGCACGCTCGAGCTGAGTCAGGAGACGCCCAACGTCTCGGACGGGGCGGAGCACGGTGACGAGTTCGGCTTCTCTATCGCCGTGTACGACGCGAATCTGGACGGTTGCAGTGACATTGCGGTCGGCATCCCCTACGAGGACGTCGGCACGGTGAAGGACGCCGGTCTGGTGCACCTGGTCTATGGAGCTCCCGCCGGTCTTGGCCAGGGACCGGTCGCCTCAGTGGGGCTGCGACAGGGCGCTGACGGGAAGCTGGCCGGCGGCTATGAGGCGGAGGACTGGGTCGGGTATGCCCTGGCCGCCGGTAAGTCGATGACTAACGTTCCCTTCCTCGTCGTCGGCGTACCTGGCGAGGACGGACCCGGCGGCGCGGATATCGGGATCGCGCATTACGTCTACGGCACGGACCTGAAGTCCGCTTCGTTCGGCCAGGACAGTGCGGGCGTCTGGGAGGACGCCGAACCCTATGACCGCTTCGGCTCGTCGATCGCTTCCACGGACCGGCACTTCACCGTCGGTGTGCCTGGCGAGTCGATCGGGACGGTGCAATTCGCCGGTGCCGTCGTCGCATTCCGCCCTTCGCTGAACACTGATGGCATCCCCGCTCCGATGTTCGGCATGGGCCAGGGGCGAGTCGATGGCCCCGACAGTGCGGCGCAAGCCGGTGACGGATTCGGGACCTCGCTGTCGATGGCGCCCTACCGGCCCAGCGGGGCAGCCACCATCACTGACTCGATGCTCGCCGTGGGGGCCCCTGGTGAGGACCTCTCGACCACGGTCGACGCCGGAGCCGTGCAGGTGTTCCACATCAAGGCCGATCAGACCGTCGTACCCACCCAGTGGATCGATCAGAACGCCCCCGATGTCGAGGGTGAGGCCGAGCCTGGTGACTCCTTCGGTCAGAGGGTCGCCGCGGTCAACACTGCGACAAATGTGGTCAGTACGGCTGCGACCATGCGTCTTGCCGTCGGTGTGCCGGGTGAGGAGTACGGGGCCGAGCAACGGGAGAGCGGTGGCGTCGCTCTGTTCTCGATGCTGGGCGGGCCCGGGGCGGCGGACAGCTGGATCGAACCCGGCCAGGGCATCCCCGCAGAACCCGTCGCCCGACAGTATGTCGGCATGAGCCTGGGCAGCAGTCCCTCGCTTTTGTATGTGGGCATGCCCTTTGGTGGTACGACCCAGAGTCGTGCGGTCTACGGCTTTCCGTGGAACATCGCCTCCGGCGGTGCCCCGACCCAAACATTCAAGCCCGGTGAGGGCGGTCTTCCGACCGACGTCGCCGCCTTCGGCACCACCGTCCGCTGACCGCGATGAACGACATGGAGAGTGGACGAGTGTCCAGACGAGTTAAGCCCGGCCTCGTGCTGCGCGCCGCCATCGCGGCCACGCTGGCCGGGGCTGTGGTGGCCACCGGGCTGACCTTCAGCGCCGAGCCGGACCTGGAGAAGAACGATCAGGCGCCGGTGGCGTCGACGGGGTCGGTACAGACGGAGTCGGCGGCGCTGGCCGCGGCCGACACGAGCGGTGAGCCGGTCGAGGTGGTGGGGCTGCGCTCGGAGCGCCGGGAGGTCTTCGCCCAGCCGGACGGCACGTTCGAGGCGAGGGAGTACACGGAACCGGTCCGGACCGTCCGGGCCGGCAAGTGGGTGGACATCGACGAGACGCTGGTGAAGCGGGAGGACGGCCGGTGGGGGCCGAAGGCCGCGACCGTGGATCTGTCCTTCGCAGGCGGGGCGAAGGGCGAGCCGTTCGTGACGCTGCGCCGGGCCGGCCGGGAGATGTCGCTGACCTGGCCCGATGGAGTGCTTCCTGTGCCGAAGATCGAGGGGGACACCGCGACGTACGCGGAGGTCCATCCTGGTGTCGACCTCGTGGTGCGGGCCGAGGCTGACGGCTTCGGGCATCTGCTTGTGGTCAAGACGCCGGAGGCGGGAGCCAGTCCTGAGATTGCGGAGATCGACCTCGGATTGAAAACGTCCGGGCTGAGGGTCACCGAGAACGCTTCTGGCGCGATTGTGGCGAAGGATGAGGCGGTCGACGGCACGGTCTTCGAAGCTGGCCGGCCCACGATGTGGGACTCGGCTGCGACCACCGAGAGCGGGGCCCGCTCGGCTGGCACGTCGGCGGTGCTGCGGTCGCTGGCGGTGGCTGCACAGGACGGTGCATCGCAGGCCGATCCTGCCTTGGAGGGGCCGGGCGGGGGCGGGCGTTCCGCACCGCTGCAGGTCGAGCTCAGCAAGGACAAGTTGACCCTCACACCGGACCAGGCGCTGCTGAAGGACGCCGAGACTGTGTGGCCGGTGGTGATCGATCCGATCCAGCGGACCACCTCACGCACGTCGTGGACTGGTGTGATGTCGGGGATGCCGTCCGAGCAGGACTGGAAGTACTCCGACTCCGCGGGCGTGGGCAAGTGCCCTACCGACTACAACCCTGTGTCCTGCAACGGGGTCGGCGTACGACGGCTGCTGTTCACGATGCCGATGTCGTTCTACAAGGGCAAGCAGATTCTGGGCACATCGTTCTCCGCCCGGGTCGCCCACATCTACAGTGCGAGCCCGACGGCTGAGCCGATCCGGCTGTACAGGGTCGGCGGCAAGAATCGTTCCCTGTCGTCTTCCAGTGACTGGAACAGCACCAAGGACGAGTGGGTCGATCACCTGGAGACCGTGGACAAAGCGATCTCACCGACCTCGTGCGGCAGCCAGGCCAACCTGCACTTCGAAAGTGGCGCGACCGGGGAACTCACCGGCGCAGTGAAGACGGCAGCTGCGGATGGCTGGTCTTCGATGACGCTGGGGCTGCGAGCCGCGGACGAGTCACGGTTCGCGGAGTGGAAGCGGATCTGTGGCAACGCCTACCTGTCGATCAGCTACAACAATCTGCCCCGACAGATGACGACTGCCAAGATGTCGTCCGACCCGGGTGGTTCCTGCAAGTGGGGTCCCTCGCGCCCGTATGCGGAAGAGCCACCGATGCTGACCACCTACGCCTCTGACCCCGACCACGGGAGTGGTCGAACGGACAAGGTGAAGGTGCAGTTCAAGGTGGCATGGACGCCCAAGGGCGCGACGGCCGAAACCTCCTACACGTACGACACCTCGTATCTGTCCCCGACTTCCACCACGCCGTATCGGCACCGCGTGAAGACGACCATCCCAGAAGGCGTGGTCATCTACTGGAGTGCGCGAGCCTACGACGGTGACGGCTGGGGGCCGTGGAGCACGGATGGTGCTCCGCAGCGCTGTGAGTTCATCCTGGACAAGACCAAGCCGGGCAAGCCGCTGGTGAACTCGCTGGCGTACCCCTCGGATTCCGTGGAGCACGACGGTGTGGGTACGGCTGGCACCTTCACTTTTGCACCCAACCCGAACGACTCCATCCCGGACACCGACGTCGTGTCCTTCCGGTACGGCTTCAATAGCGACGCCGACCCCACCACGGCCGCCGTGCCATCCAAGGCCGGCGGTTCGGTCTCGGTGACGTGGACGCCATTGAAATGGGGCCGTAACTGGGTGGAGGTGATCTCCGTCGATAAGGCGGGCAACGCCGGCACCAAGGCCCGCTACGAGTTCCTGGTGACCGAGGGCAAGCCGGCCGCCGCGCAGTGGAACCTCGCCGATGCGGCGGGCAGTGCGTCGGCGCACGACGAACGCGGTGAGTTCGCTGCCGACAAGGGTTCCGGAGTCACCTTCGGGGCATCTGGCCCGGGTGGGAAGGCGGATGCGGCGGCTTCCTTCGACGGCACGGAGAACGCCTACCTCGACTCGGTCAACACCGTGCTGGACACCGCCAAGAGCTTCAGCGTTAGCGCCTGGGTACGGCCCACCGATCTGAGTCGTGATATGACGGTGGTCAGCCAGGACGGCACCGGAGTGCCCGGCTTCACGCTCGGCTACGACACCACGGTCGGTACGTGGGCATTCGGAACGTCGGTGACCGACGTGGACACGCTGGGTGAGTGGAAGGCTGTGGCCAGGGGAACGGATGGCAAGGCCATTGTGCCCGTCAAGGACGCGTGGGTGCTGCTGACCGGCGTGTACGACGCGTCCGCCTCCGGCGGCCCGCAACTGCACCTGTACGTGAACAAAACGTCCGTGGGAACCGCGCAGCGTCGCTCGGTCTGGAAGACCTACGGTTCGCTCCAGATCGGCCGTTCCACTGCCAAGAGCGGTTACCGCGACCACTTCAAGGGCGACCTCGCCGAGGTGCGGGTCTTCGACCGGGTCCTCCCGGCCACCCAGGTCGCGGAACTGATGACGATCAAACCGACGCGTAAGGGCTACTGGCAGCTCGATGCCGCCAGCGGCACTACATCGGCGGAGACCGGTGGCGGGCAAGCCCTGACGTTGGCAGGCGACGCACGGGTCTACAAGCCGACGCCGCCCGACCCTGACGACCCGTTTGCCTCAACCGATCCGCCGGCCCTGGTCGGCGCCGGTCACCTGCTCCTGGATGGGGCGGGCGACTACGCGGCCACCGCTGCAGCCCCATCCAGCGGAGCGGGCAGCTTCACCGTCACCGCACGGGCCCAGCTGACCGCCATCGACGGCACGGTCCCGCAGACGGTGCTTTCCCTGCCGGGTGGGGCGGCCAACCGTGTTCAGGTGCGCTTCCGTCCCGATCCGGATGGCGGCCTCGACTCGCGTTGGGAGCTGGCGGTGGCCGGCACGGACTCCGCCTCGGCGGCGGTGAGGGTGTTCCAGGACGACCAGGAGCTGCCCGACACCGGCGGCTCGGGCCAGCACTTGGCGGTGGTCTATGACGCTTTCGCCAACGAGATTCGTCTCTATGTGGAAGGTCAACTGGCCAGCACCGCGTACGGCATGGACAACACGCTGTGGTCCACCACCAAGGGACTCCAAGTCGGGCGCTCGGCGCTCGGCTCGGCGGAGTATTTCGCCGGGGCGATCGACGAGGTCCGCGCGTACGACGGGGCCGTCGATCCCGCGGTCGTCAACCAAATGTCGCTGTTGACCGCAGTACCGGACATGTAGCCCGGTGTGAGGGGCGGGACTGAATCGTTCTGCCTCTCCCGCACCTTTCTTCTTGCTTGATGCATGCGCTCGGCCGACGTGCCCGCGCGCCCGTCGCGCCGCTATCGATGTATGGAGTTCTGATGCCGTTCCGTGGCCGGTTGGTCGACCAGCTCATACCCAGACGGGTGAGAGGCTCGCTTGCGCTCGCCCTGACCCTCGCGCTCAGCGGCGGGCTCATACAGTCGGTGGCCTTCGCCGCGGACAAGCCGACGGATTTGGAGCGGGTGAAGGACCCGGTTCCTGTGGTCGAGGGGGCGACGGCCAAGGCGGCCAAGCGGCTGGCGAATCCGATGAAGAAGACCGCCGACCCACGCCTGGACATGCCGTCCTGGCCCGGCAAGGCCAGCGTGGAGGTCACGGTTAGTGACACGGGGACGACTACGCCCCGCGAAGTGAAGGCCGGCTCGCTGCCCGTCGCAGCCACCCCGGCCAAGGGTAAGAAGACAAACACCACTCCAGACAAGATCACCGTAGATGTGCTGGACGAGGCCGACGCCAAGCGACTGGGTGCGAGCGCCGTGCTCAAGGTGGAGCGCGCCGACGACGCGAAGCGCTCCGCGCCGGTGCGCCTCCAGGTGGACTACTCCTCCTTCGCGGAGGGCTACGGCGGCTCCTATGGTTCGCGTCTGCGCCTGGTCGAACTGCCGCCGTGCGCGGCGGTAGCTAACCCGGGCAGCAAGGCATGCCCGGCCAAGCCGAAGATTCTGCCGACCACCAACGACCCGCAGACCCGGACCCTGTCCGCCGAGGTGAGCGCTGCACCGCAAGCCACCGACGCCGCTCCCACTGAGGCCGGTGCACCCAGTCTGTTCGGGGTGGCGGCCGGACCCGCCTCGGCGCAGGGCACCTACAAGGCGACCGCTTTCGCACCATCGTCAAGCTGGAGCGTGGCAGCCTCCTCGGGCGGCTTCTCCTGGAACTATCCGCTGAAGGCGGTCCCCACTCCCGGCGGTCTGGTGCCGACGGTCGGCCTGGGCTACTCGTCGCAGTCCGCTGACGGCCGCACTTCGGCCACCAACAACCAGGGTTCCTGGGTCGGCGACGGCTTCTCCTACGATCCCGGCTACATCGAGCGCCGCTACAAACCCTGCTCGCAGGACGGCCACTCCGAATCCGGTGAGCAGTGCTGGGCGTTCGAGAACGCCACCATCCTGCTGAACGGGCAGTCCAGCGAACTGGTCCAGGACGACACCACCAAGAAGTGGCACCTGTCCAGCGACGACGGCGCGAAGGTCGAAAAGCGCACCGGCGCGAGCAACGGCGACAACGACGGAGAGCACTGGGTCGTCACCACCAGCGACGGCACCGAGTACTCCTTCGGCCTCAACCAACTGCCCGGTTGGACGAGCGGCAAGGAGGAGACCAAGTCCGCCTGGACCGCCCCGGTCTTCGGCGACGACAGCGGCGAGCCTTGCTACAACGCGACGTTCTCCTCCGCGCACTGCAAGCAGGCCTGGCGCTGGAGCCTGGACCACGTCAAGGACACCCACGGCAACGTGATGTCCTACTTCTACGAGCCGGAGACCAACTACTACGCCCTGAACGGCAAGACGGACGTCACCGGCACCGCCTACCACCGCGGCGGTTACCTCAAGCGGATCGACTACGGTCAGCGCGACGGCCAGTCCTACGCCGCCAAGGCCCCGGCCCGCATCAACTTCACAGTTGCCGAGCGCTGCCTGCCCACCGACACCTTCGACTGCGCCACGTCCAAACGGACCAAAGCCAACGCAGCGAACTGGCCCGACGTCCCAGTCGACCAGGAGTGCGCCGCGGGCGCCAAGTGCACCGTGGGCCAGACCTTCTTCACCACCAAGCGGCTGACCGGGATCACCTCCCAAATCCGCACGGGCGCCACCACATACCGGGACGTGGACCACTGGTCGTTCACCCACCAGTTCCACGACAACGGCGACGACTCCAAGGCTCTCTGGCTGCACAAGATCCTGCACGAGGGCCGGGACGGCGCGGCCCTCGAGATGCCGGCCATCGAGCTGTTCGGCGAGCAGCTGGCCAACCGGGTGGACGCGGTCGGCGACAACATCGCGCCATTCCACCGTTACCGCCTGTCCACCGTGCTGAGCGAGACCGGCTCCCAACTGGACGTCAACTACGCGGCCACCAACTGCACCAAGTCCGCCCTGCCGAAGCCGGGAGAGTCGACCAAGCGCTGCTACCCGGTGAAGTGGGCACCCCCGGGCCACCTGGAGCCGATCACCGACTGGTTCCACAAGTACGTCGTCGCAGAGATCATCGAGACGGACCGCACCGGCGGCAGCGAAGGTATCGTCACCCGCTACGACTACCAGGGCGACGCCGCCTGGCGGAAGGCCAAACCTGACGGCATCACCGAAGACAAGTATCTGACCTGGGGTAACTGGCAAGGGTACGGCAAGGTGTCGGTCACCAGCGGCACTGCGGACAAGCAGTCAACCCGCATTGACTACACCTACCTCCAGGGCATGGACGGCGACAAGGACGCCGACGGTGCCACGCGCAGCATCAAGGTCAAGGACTCCCAGGGCACCGAATATGCGGACGCCGAGGAGTACACCGGCCACGAGCTGGAAACGGTGACGTACGACGGCAGCAAGATTGCCTCCCGGACGATCAGCCAGCCGTGGAAGTACACCACCGCGACTCAGACCCGCAGCTGGGGTACCAGTCACGCGGTCATCTCCAAGCCGCGTATCCAGCGGGGCTTCACCCCGCTCTCGGCGGGCGGTTGGCGCGAAACGAAATCCGTCAGGACCTACGACACCGCAACCCACACCGGCCGCGTCACTCATGTCGAGGACCTCGGTGACGTCTCCACCGCTGCCGACGACACCTGCACCCGCACGTACTACGCGGACAACACTGACAAGAACATCCTCTCGCTGCCATCCCGTAGCGAGGTCGTGACCGTCAAGTGCGCCACCGCGCCGGACCGTTCCAAGCAGGTCCTGGCCGACGAGCGCACCTACTACGACAACGGCGCTTTCGGCGCGGCCCCCACCAAGGGCGACGCGACCAAGACCGAGAGGATGACCGCCCACAGCGGCACCACCGCCACTTACCAGATCACCGGCACCACCGGGTATGACGCTTTCGGGCGTCCGGTGTGGCAGAAGGACGCCAAGAACAACGAGTCCAAGACCCAATACACCGAGACCAACGGGCTGCTGACACAGACCACTGCCACCAACGCGGCCAGTCACGTCACGATCACCGACTACAACCCCGCGCGCGGCGCCTCCACCGGCCAGCGTGACCCCAACGGCAAGCGTACCGACCTCGCCTACGACGCGTTCGGCCGCCTCACCTCCGTCTGGCTGCCCGACCGGGCCAAGTCCCAGACCCCCAGCATCAAGTACTCCTATCTGGTCCGCACCGACAAGCCCACGGCCATCAAGACCGAAAAGGTCGAGAACGACGGCACGTACGGCACCGAGTACGAACTCTTCGACAGCCTCCTGCGCGGCCGTCAGAAGCAGACCGAAGGCCCCGACGGCACCCGCATGGTTGCCGACGCCTGGTACGACGGCACCGGCAAGGTCACCAAAACCAACGCCACCTACCGGGCCGCCGGAGCCCCCAGCGACGAACTCATGACCGCCGGCAACGGTGCGGTCGGCGCGCAGACACGCACCGAGTACGACGGTCTCGGCCGCCCCACCGCCGCGATCAGCCTTCACGCAGGCACCGAACAGTGGCGCAGCACCACCCGCTACGACGGTGAACTGGTCCACTCCGACCCGCCCACCGGCGGGGTCGCCACCACCGCCGTCACCGACGCCGAAGGCCGCCCCACCGCACTCCGCCACTACCACGGCGACCGCCCCGATGCGCTGCTCGGCTACGACGAGACCAAGTACACCTACAACCTCAACGGCCAGCTCAAGACCGTCACCGACGACAAGAACAACGTCTGGGCCTACGAGTACGACCAGCTCGGCCGCAAGACCAAGTCCATCGATCCCGACGCCGGAACCTCCGAGACGCACTACGACGAGCTCGACCGCGTGGTCTGGGCGATCGACGGCAGCGGCAAGAAGGTCTCCACCCAGTACGACTCCCTGTCACGGCCCACCTTCACCTGGGAGGGCGAGCCGACGACGGGCACCAAGCTCACCGAGACCCGGTATGACAAGGCCGGCTGGCTCGGCTACGCCTGGGCATCCATGCGCTATGTGAACGCGACCCAGTACATCGGCTCCGCGGTCACCTCGATGGACGAGTTCTACCGCCCGCTGAAGACCACCTACGCCGTGCCCGCCACCGAGGGCGCCCTCGCTGGGTCGTATGAGTTCACCGCCTCCTACAACCGCGACGGCACGGTCCGCGGCACCGGCATGCCCGCCGCCGGCGGACTGCCGGCCGAAGCCCTCACCTACGGCTACGACGAACTCCAGCGCCCCACCACGCTGGCCGGCACCACCTCCTACGTCACCGGCACCACCTACTCCGGCATCAGCCAGGTCATGGGCCTGGAGCTGTACACCGGCAGCGGCAAGAAGGTCGGCCAGACCTTCGACTACGAGGCCGGCACCGGTCGCCTGCGCACCGCCACCGTCGACATCGCCGGCGCCACCGCCCCGGTCAAGCGCTCCTCCTACTCCTACGACCAGGCCGGCAACGTCCTGTCGATCGCCGACACCGCCAACACCAGCTCCATGGCGGCCACCGATGTGCAGTGCTTCGCCTACGACAACGGCGCCCGTCTGAAGGACGCCTGGACCCCCGCGGCAAGCGCCGCGGCAGCTCAAGGCGCGGGCACCGTTGGCAGCAACGGCCTGGACGCCTCCAAGCCCTCCGCCTGCGACGCCGCACCCGGCACGAACGCGCTGGACGGACCCGCCCCGTACTGGAAGTCGCACACCGTCGACGCGATCGGCAACCGCACCAAGGAAGTCATCCACGACACTGGCCGCGATGCGACCAAGGACATCACCCGCACCTACAGCTACGGCGGCGCGGGCACGGCGGGCGACGGCCCGCACCAGGTCACCAAGGTCGTGGAGAACACCCCGACCGGCGACAGTCAGTCCACCTACACCTACGACGACGCGGGCAACACCAGGACCCGCGTGATCGGCGGCAACACCCAAACCCTCGACTGGAATGCCACCGGCCAGCCCGCCAAAATCAGGACCTCGGCAGGTGAGACCACCTTCGTCTACGGCCCCGACGGCTCACGCGTGGTCCGCAAGGACCCCAAGGCCACCACCGTCTACCTGCCCGGCATGGAACTCTCCCTCGCCGCCGGCTCCAGCACCGTCAAGGCCACCCGCTACTACAGCCACGCCGGCCAGACCGTCGCCATCCGCACCAGCGACAACAAACTGTCCTTCCTCGCCTCCGACCACCACGGCACCGGCGAACTCGCCATCGACGCCGCCACCGGCACCGTCGCCCAGCGCCGATCCGATCCCTACGGCGTCGACCGAGGCAAGGCGAGTGGGACCTGGCCTGGTGAGAAGGGCTTCGTCGGCGGCACCATCGACGCCTCCACCGGCCTCACCCACATCGGCGCCCGTTCCTACGACGCCCAACTTGGCAAATTCATCTCCGTCGACCCGGTCATCGACTACACCCGCCCCCAACAGATCAACGGCTACGCCTACGCCGACAACAGCCCTGTCACCCTCTCCGACCCCAGCGGGCTCTACGCGGACTGCGGCGCCACCTACGTCCGGGACTGCTCTCGCACACCGATCAAGACCCCCGAAGACGCAGGCCAAGACGCTGCAGACAAGGCCAACGACGAGGCCGCGGCGACCCAAGCGGCTGCCGAACAGCAATACTCCTCCGCCAAACAGCGCACCGTTCAGGCGGGCAAGGCCATCGTTAAGATCCTCATGGACGAGCTCGGCATCAACGCCGGACTCGACTGCCTCTCCACCGGAGACATAGGAGCCTGCGGCGAAACCGTCCTTAACATCGCCGGTAGCTTCGCCGGCGGCTTCGCCGGAAAGCTCCTAGCGAAATACGGAATCCCCTGGAACTGGCAAAAGGGCGAGAGGCTTGTCAAGCGGGTCATAGGCCTCGTGGACGACATCGTCGGCGGCGCTATGGACATGCTTAGCGCCTCCAAGAAGGTCACCAAGGCGAAGGAGGCGATGGCCCGAGCGGAATCAGCCCTGGAAGCAGCGAAGAAACGCGCGGCAGAAGCCGACTCGGGGCCCGGGATAGCCTGCGAAAAGCACAGTTTCCTGCCCAAAACCAAGGTCCTAAGTGCGAGCGGCAAGACCAAGCCGATCAAGGACGTCAAGCTCGGCGACAAGATCATCACCACCGATGCCCAGACTGGCAGCACCACTGTCCGTGAGGTCGTCCGCACCATCACCACCGAGGACGACAAGCACTTCGTCGACCTCACCATCACTACCGAACATGAGGGAGTGAACAGCAAGGCCGGGATGGAGTCCGGAGGCAAGGGAGCGGGCGCAAGAGGCAAGTCGAAGGGGCAATTTTCTGCCGCCACCCTCACCTCCACCATCAACCATCCCTTCTGGTCCCCCTCCGCGAAGCAGTGGATTGAAGCCGGCGACCTCACACCCGGCATGACGCTCCGCACGGCCGACGGAGACATCGCCACCCTCACCGCGACCCACACCTTCGAACAACGCCAGCGCACCCACGACCTCACAATCCGAGACATCCACACGTACTATGTGCTCGCAGGCGCCACGCCGGTACTCGTTCACAACTGCGGGGGCGGTAGGGATGCCTCTGGGGCTGCGTGCTCCTGTCCGAGCCCACGGCCTGCTAAATGGACCATCGATGCGATTCAGCATCCAGATAGTGCAATTCATGCGGCCGAGCAAGGTGCTGAGGGCATGATGGTGACACTCGACAGGACGGGTGCAGACGCCAGGCGGGCAGTGAATCTGCGAGGCATACCAACGCGTCCCGGTCAAGATAGAGACGAATTCCCGCCTGCGATTTTTAGTGAAGGGGCAGGTGCTCACGTAAAGTACATTGGAGCTGGAGATAACCGAGGCGCCGGTTCTGACATGAAGAATCAGCTCGTAGGTATTCCGAACGGCGGCCGGGTGATGGTCACGGTTATGAGCCTAGGCTACATACTGGGGCAGAATCCATGACATGTGAGGTCAAATGAACAAGTTGTTTTCGGTTGCGAGCGGAGGAATCTCTGACAGCTTGCCGAAGGGTGGCCCCATTTTTGGAGGTGCTGCGGGCCACCTTGAGATACTGCTGACCGAGATGAACGGGTTCTATGCCTTCGAGTCGGCGCTCCACGTGTTTCCTTCGGGTGAACCGGGGCTGCCGGGGCGTTCGCTGGAGGAGTGGAATTCAAACTTGCTGTGGCGGGAAAGCTACGGCCATTTGATGCCGGAAATGCTCTTCTTTGCGGAGGATGTTTTTGGCGGTCAATTTGCTGTGGCGCGAGACAATGCCGTCTACTTCTTTAATCCCGAGACGGCTGCTCTTTCGAAGTTCTCAAAGGATGTTGCAAGTTGGGGCGACGATGTTATCGCGGACTGGAACTATGCCACCGGGTATTCAGTGGGACATGAATGGCAGGCCCAGAATGGATCGCTGCCTCCTGGGCATCGGCTCGTACCCAGGATTCCATTTTCTGTTGGCGGCGAATTTTCCCCTGCTAACATGATTCCGGTCGAGGCTGTTGCGGCGCTGAAATATTGGGGTGGTTTCGCGCTTGCGATCTCGAGGTCGCAAGACGGTGATCAATTTAAATTTAACCCGGAAGTGATCGAGAAGTTGAGATGCGGGATATGGTCGCCTGGGGGAGAATCGGTTTGTCGCTGTTTCGTGTGAATTTTGTCAGCCGTGTACTGTAGCGGCCGCAACTCCGCACCCTCGTGAGCAGTGCTGCCTTGAAGGTCCGTAGAGCGGACGCGTCGATCTCACGCAGGGCGTAGTCGCCCACCAACGGGATGATGTGGTTCCAGATGCGGCTGCGCATCGGGTCCGCCGTCGAGGGTTCGTCGGAGCGGCCCGCCCACCAGTACTCGGCGATGTAGTCGGCGAGAAGTATCTCGCCCTTGCGGGGATCGACGAACTCACCACGGCTGGAGTCCGTCTTGGCGCTGGCGAGCCACTGCTTCGCGTCCTCGCTGGTGTGGAACGACCGGTCCTGGATGCCGGGAATCCCCTTCACTCGGTAGCGCTTCCCGGTGCCGTAGATCGCGGTCCGCTCCCGCTTCCCGGTCAGCTTGTCGGGGCGCTTCTTCAGCCATCGGTCTTCTATGTAACCCGCCATGACGGGGCCCTCCAGTGGCGCGTGATCATGAGCTGGTCGGTGTTAGGCCGTGTGTCGAAAGTGGATCTTGGGTGATGAATGATTCCAGGTCATGGGGCATGTACGCCAGCAGAACCGGCGGAAGGGGGAGAACGGGCCCCCCAAGGTCGTGATCACAGCATCAGCACTCATCCCGCCAGCCCAAGTCGGCGGAGCGTGGAGCATGCTCGGGTGGAGCTCCACCCGACCCCAGTGGCAGCCCTACCGCAGCGCCCAGCCCGCCTTCCACGCCACGGCCTACCCCCAGGAGAACGGGGTCAAGAAGAGCCACCGGCAGCGCTGGGACGACGCAGCTGAGGCGGTTGAATTGGCCCTCGGAGATCTTGCCGAGGAGCTGGACGACGTCCCCTACACCGTCACCGTGGACGGCCTGGCCTGCCGCCGTATGTGGGAGGGATTGCAGAATATGAACCAGGGAGCCTCCCCGACTCCGCGCTTCAGCCGCTACTGGCTCCCAGGCAGCTCCCTGAGCAGCGACGAGAGGCCGCGTGCCGTGATCCGCATCAACATCGCGGACGAGGAGGTCCCGCCGCCTGTTAGCACCACGCGTGTACTGAAGGGACAGGCTGGAGTCACGACAGACGGCGAAACGACCCGGATGCTGTACCAAGTCGAGGTGGACTTCGGCGCACCCGTCTGGATTTTGTGCAACGTGCCGCGCGCGTACGACGGCGACGGCGCTGGCCGACTTGGCTCCAAGTACACCCGATGGGACGCTACGCGGTCCGTCCACTCAGAGAAGAAGGAGGAGCGCCGCAAGGGCGAGATGCCCCAGAACTGGTACTCCATGACCGCGACGGAGATCTACCCGCTGGCCTGCGCCGTAGGCGTCTCGGCGGAAGCTCTTGCCGTGGCCACCGCGAAACTTTGCCACCAGACCCTCTTCTGGTCAGACCGGGCCCGCTTCCCTGTGCCCCTGCACGCCGCCAGGCAAATGGACCTCGACCACCCGCAATACCGGCGTACCGCTCCTCCCGAAGAGAAGCCCGCCGCCGAGCCGGGTTCTGACGGCCAGGCACTCGAGCAGTAACGGGCGGGGAACAGTGGTCCACGGAGCAGCGGGCGGTCGGCGTTTCGCTAACTGGGCCAGTCAGGCGATACCTTCAGCAGCTCGGTGTCCAGTACGGGGAAGGGGAGGGGCAGCATGTCGAGGGGCAAGCAGATGTTGCGCGAGCTTGGCCACGCAGTACGAGAGGGGGCGAAGGAGGGGGCCGAGGAGAGCGCACGCGCCGCTTACTTCAGTGTGTACGATCGCGGCTTCAACGAGGCGGCCCAGACCTGCCTGGGTGTTCTGTCCGATGCCACGGAAGAGTTGTTGGCGAGGATGAAGTCCGGAAACCTGTCCAAGCAAGAACAGGCACTTTACGCGCGGCTGACTGAACTGACGGCTGAAATGGACGAACGTCTCAGGAACGCCTGCCAAGAAGAGCCGACAGGAGACGCCCTGTCGCAGCCGGCCGGCGCCCGACCCGGACAGCCAACAAGGCTGGCCTGAGGCCTAATTCTGAAGATCGGCCCCGTACGTCACGGCGTCTGGCACACCGGGTGATGCAGCCCTTGTTCCATGCGTTGCGCTCGCCGCCGTCCAGGTTGCTGGGAAGCGCGTCTGCGCACTCCCGCTGTCCCACGGAGGCGGGGGACCGGGTGTCGGGGCCGCCGCGGCGGGCGCACATGTCCTGCCGGGCGGCCACATTTCCGCCGGTCGTGCAGTACGTGAAGTTGGTGTCGAGGACGCGCGTCGCGTAGTCCGTCGCCATCTGCTCGCCGAACCGGTAGTCGTCCCAGTACCTCGCGGCCTTGTCCTCCTCGGTGGTGCAGTCGGCCAGCGCGAGAGCGGCGAGGGTGAGCGGAATGAAGGTGCGTCGCATGTGCTGGAGCATACGAGAAGTACCCCGCCCCCCGGCAGGGGGCGGGGTACCGGCCAGACCGCTGAGTCGCACTCGTCGGGTCAGGGCTCCTCACGCAGCCACTTCTTTGATTTCCGCGCGGACTTGCCGCAGCAGGTCCAGCACCTGGTCCATTACGCCCTTGGAGTCCTGGGTGCGGTCGATCTCGCTGAGGACGATCTCCCAGATCTCCCGCCCGCCCGCTGTCTTCTCCTCGTAGTAGGCATTGCGGGCGCCCTCGCGGATCGGGTCCTCGGTGAAGGTGGCGTAGATGCCAAGGAACTGGCGCACCATGAGCCCGCTGGTCTGCCGCGGGTCGTAGACGATGTGGTGGCCGTCGCTGTCGAGCCTGTGAGTGAAGTACTCATCCGGGCCGAGCGAGGCGTGTTCGATGTGGAGATGCTGGTTGCCTTGCCCGTCGGACAGCTGTCCGAGATGGTCGCACATGCGGTTACGGAAGGCGTCGAAGCCGGCGCGCGTGGTCAACGTCGTCATACCGTCATCGGCTTGCTGAGGAGGTTGGTCTGACAGGGCTGCTGCGGGGACGGGTTGGAGCCGGGTGGTTGGGCCGGTGCTACCGAGAGGATGGGTGGTGTGGTCCTCCGGACCGCCGTTGTCGGTGGCCGTCGGTAAGCCTTCCATGCTCTTTCTCCTTCATTACGGGAGTCGGGTTATGGCCTTACTTCCGATGTTGCACCCACCGGCCAAGGCCTCTTGCCTTGGTGATACGCGTCTTGTGCAAACCGGGGCAAGAGCGCTCTCCCGTTCGAGGGGTCCGGGTTCGGTTTCGGACCAGTTCGCGGTAGGCGGTGCGTAGAATGCGCCGCTTCGGTTGGCGGGTGACTGCCCGAGCAAGTCTCGCCGGGCGGTGCCGGTGCGGAACTGCGGGGTTCTCGCCCAAGCCGCCCGCAACCGACCAACCAGACGGAGCGCGACGCAGAGGGACGGCTGGGGCATTGGCTCGTAGACCCAGCTGACTCGTCCCGCCAACGACCTCTCGGTTCAGCATCACGCGAAGCAGAGCCTTGTAGGACGGTCATGAGGCACAACCTTTGTGCCTCCCGCCGGACAGGCCTTCGTCTTTCACTAGCGGGAGATATAGGGGCTCGGTACCCCGTGCCAGCTGATGCGGAGTGTGTCGCGGGCGCGGGTGGCGGCGACGAAGAGGAGGGAGCGGGCCTTGCGTTCCTCGCGGGCGTAGCGCTGGGGGTCGGATTCGCGGTAGCGGTCGATGACTGCGGTGCGGGGAATGACACCGTCGCGGGCGCCGACGATGGCGAGCTTCTGGTATTCGAGGCCCTTGAAGCGGTGCATGGTGCCGACGTGGACTTCGCCGTCGCCCTTGACGCCGTCCTTGGTGAGTTCGGCTACGGTGATGCCGGCCTCGGTGGCGAGGTAGTACATGACCTGATTGACGGAGTCACGGTCGGCGACGCAGACGGCGATATTGCCGCGGGGGTCGCGGCGCGGGTTGTTGCCACCGTCGCCAGAGGTGAGTTCCTCGCGCCAGGCGTGGAGAGTGGCGGCTAGTTGGGTGAGTTCGTCGTCCCAGGTGTCGCAGGGGGCGAGTTCGGGGACGGGCCCGCGAAGGACGGAGCGGTAGCCGGCGAGGGTGTCGGTGCCGTCGTCGAGGTCGTCGTAGGCGGGGGCGTTGCCCGTGCCGTCGACGACCTGCATCGCGCGGGCGAGGATCTCCTTGGTCGTGCGGTAGCTGAGGGTGAGGCGGGAGGAGCGGCCCCGGATGTTGACGCCGACGGTGCCGAGTGTGACCTGCTGGTCGTAGATGCGCTGGTAGGTGTCGCCGGCGATGAACATGTCGTCGGGGCCGGGGGCGACCATGGCGCGGAGCATCTTCCAGTGAGCGGGGCGCAGATCTTGGGCCTCATCGACGACGACGTGCTGGTAGCGGTGGGCGATGTAGCGCATGCCGGAGCTGTCGTCTCGGTGGATGAGGTCCTTGCCGCCGACCTCGTCCTTACGGTCCTGCCTGGCCTTGATCTTGGCGGCGCGTTCCATCTCGAAGCGGGCCGCGCGTTCGGCGGCCTGGCCCCAGGTTTCTCGGTTCTCCTTGTCGAGGCGGGCGGTGAACTGCTCGAGGATCTTCCAGATCTGGGCGCGTTCGGGGCGGCTGACGGACCGGCCGCGGCCTGCGCGGCGGGCGTCGAAGTACGCCTTGCGGTTGCCGAGCGACTGGCCGAGGATCACCTGTTCCCATTCCTCGTAGAGGAACTCGGGCTCCCAGCGCTTCTCGTCGAGTTCGAACAGGAGGTGCTGGAGGATGCCGATCGCGACGCTGTCGTAGATGCGCTGCTTGCCGGTGCCGCTGAGTGAGTTCTCGTTGAGGACGCGGGCCGCGAGTTTGTCGATGTTGGTGATTTCGACGCGGGCGACGAGGTCGGGCTCGAGGAGGGAGGAGAGGCGCGCGCGGAGGTCGACGGTGAGGTTGGTGGTGAAGGTGGTGAGCAGGATGGGCTTGTTGTGGCCGGGAGGGAGCTGCTGGGCCAGGTGCTTGACCCGGTGGAGGGCGACGATCGTCTTGCCGGTTCCGGGGCCGCCTGAGACCCGGGCGGGACCGTTGTAACGGCGGTCGACGAGCTTGGCCTGGGCAGGGTGGAGGAAGACCTTCCAGGCCCGGAAGTCGCCTTCCTCCAGTACGACGCGGAGGTCGTCGTCGATGGTGGTGACGGTGGTGCGGGCCAGTGCCGCGCCGAGGTCGTCACGTTCGGTGTCGGCGAGTTTGACCTCGACGGGGGCCGTGATCTCGCGTCGGACCTCGTCGATGGACATCCCGGCGGCCAGGCCGTAGAGGAGGTCCTTGGTCAGGAGCGGAGCGCCGGAAACCAACTGGTCGAGCTCGCCGCTCTCGGTGACGGCGAGTACGAGGTCGATGAGCTGTGCGGCGACACCGAGCGACCGCAGGTCCTCGCTGGTGATCCCGGAGAGGAGCGGTGCGGCGGGCTCTACGGCGACCGACTCGTGAACCTCGGGGGTCGGCGCCTGCTGGAGCTCGGCCTCGGGCGCCGGGTCGACCGGGGTGAGGGTGACGCCGGCGCGCTGTAGCACGCTCTGCCCGACGACGGACAGGTCGACGAACTCGATCTCACCGGTGACGCGGTTGATCGTGACGGAGAGTTCTTCGTAGACGTGCTTGCGGTGGCGTACCGCGACGACGAGCCACCGCTCCTGGCCATGCTCGTCCACGCCGGCCTTGGCGAGGAGGGCGCGGTAGGACTGGTCGATCTTGGCGCGGAAGACCCGTCCGTCACCCTTGAGGGGCTTGAGGTCGAGGCCGGGGTGGTCGGGGTTCTGCCGGAATCGGTGGCAGAAGTCGTAGAACTTGCCCTTGACCGAGCGGTCGAGCTTGTACAGCTCGTGTTCGGCCTTTTCGTACAGGCTGAGCCGGGCGGTCATCAGGAGTGGGAGCCTTCCGTGTCGGGGAGGAGTGTCAGGAGGGTGTCGAGGTGGTCGAGCCAGTCGGTGGCGGTACGTACGGTCCAGCCGTCGGCGGCATAGGCCTCGTCGCGTTTGCGGCGCTCTTCTTCGGCTTGTGATCCGTGTGTGTCCGGCGCCACGACGACGGCGATCTTGATTTGGGAGTCGTCCCAGGCGAAGTCCGTCTGCCAGCCGCGTTCGCCCAGTTCGTAACCGAAGACAGGCGCCTTCTTGCCCTTGGCGGCGATCTTCTTGGCCAGTCGGGTGAGGTCGGATTCCGGTTCGTCCTCTTCCAGGAGCTCGAGGATGTCCTCGTCCCAGGCCCGGTCCCGCAGGACGCCGGCGACCACCTTCTCTAGGGAGGATTCCTCCGTCGATTCGGCGTCGGCCGCACCGGCGAGTACCGCGGTGCGGCTGTCCACCACCGAACTCACCTCGTTGGCAGCCGGGTTCCGCTGGACGATCAGCGATTCGAGCTCGCCGACGCCGCCGCCGATGGTGAGGACCTCCACCGGGTAGTCGGCGGCCTGGCTGCTCGCGAGCTGGATGCCGTCGCCGCCGGCGAAGGCCAGGAACTGCAGCAGGTTCGACCAGTACAGCCAGGACCGCCACATCAGCTTGTGTTCGGCGGTGCCAAGGTTCTCGGTGCGGTCGTCGAGTACGGCGATGGCACTCCAACCCGGCTCCTGGCCGGAGGTGTCCACGGTGTAGATCAGCGGCAGCCCGTTCTCGTCCACGGCGTGCAGGACGAGGATCCCTCCGTCGCCTTCCCCGGCTTCCGGCCCCAGCGTCTTACCGCGGCCGAGGGCGGTGAGGGCGGCCCGTACGGCTTCGCGTGCTTGGCCCCGGTCGGCCTGCTGTACGAGTGGCTCCGGCGTGCACATCAGCCCGCCGACCAGCGCCTTGGCCCGCCGCCCCCATGCAGTACGGGAGGGCTGGCGCAGGTAGGCGAGGAGCGTGTCGATGGGATTGGCGAACACAGTGGCCGAGTAGTGGGCGCGGTCGCCGCCCAGCTCCTCGTACCACTCCTTGGCGGTGTCCTGGCCGATGCGCCGGTAGGGCGGCCACACCGGCTGCGCCTTGGCGGCGTCGCCCTTTTCGAAGAGCTCCAGGTCGTCCCAGGTGATCTGGAAGACGATGTGCCCGTCGGCCCGCAGCTGGTTGCGCTTGGTGCAGTCGGGCGCGATCCGGTTGTGCTTGCGGCTGGCGTGGTACCTGTGGCCGTCGAGGTAGACGGTGACGAGCCGGCGGGGGCCGTCGGTGGATTCAAAGGTGAAGTCGGTGCGGGTGTGCTCCATGCTGCGCTGGGCGGTGAGCCGCCAGCCGGTCGAGCGTACGGACCCGGTGTCGGCAGCCTCTCCCGCAGTGGCCGTGGGACCGGTGAAGCGGAGGTATCCGCTGTTCGTTCCACTCTCGTCGAGTGCGGCGTCGTCCTGGTTCTCGCTCCACTTGCGCAGGGCGGCCAGGAAGCGGGCCTCCAGGTCGGACTCGACCTGCTTGTCCAGGCCGATCAGTTCGGTGGACGCCACCTTGGTGACCGCCCACCCGTCGACAGGGTCACCGTCGGCGTCGCGCAGCGGCTCGCCGTTCTCGTCGACCGGGCCGAGGAGGTCACCGAGGATCTCCAGGGCCTCGTGGCGTGAGACGACGTCCTGGTGGCGTTCCTCGGTGTAGCGGTGCAGACAGCGGTGGCAGGCCCGCAGGCCCTCGTCCTGACAGGAGCATTCGAGGAGCGCGGCACGGGCCTTGAGGAGCATTTCCTTGAAGTCGCCGGGGTCGGTCAGCCGGTCCAGATATCCGGTGCCGCCGGGGAGCCGGTCGAAGAGCACCAGGAAGTGGCGCTTCTCGCCGGTGGCCTGGTCGGGCATACGGGCCAGCGTGGTGTCCAGGTGCGCGGGGTCGCCGCCGAACTGCCGGTCGACGCCGAGCCGCAGTGCGGCCTTGAAGGAGTAGATCTTCTCCTCGACGAGCACGGTGGTCGCCGGAAGGAGCACCCGCAGCGCCTCGGTGTTCAGCTGGTGGGCGAGGAGCACCGGCTGCTGGGGCACGGTAGCGGCCTTCTTTCCACGCCGCAGCGGGCACCACGGCTGGTGGTGCTTGACCTTCGGGTTGCGGGCGGCCGAGGAGTCCAAGGCGTCGGTGGCGTGATCGAAGACCGGTTTGCCGTCGGCGGTCGCCGCCCCGCACGCGGTACACACGTGGAACGGGGCCATGCGGACGTCCTGCCCGGCGAGTTCGTCCTCGGTCTGGCTGTCGAACCGCATCGGGCCGACGTTGATGCGGCGAATCACCGCCTTGCGGCAGTAGTCGACGCCGAAGGTGTGGTGGACGTGCCGCCAGGACGCGCCGTGCTTGATCTCCTCGCGGGGGATGTCCACCGCGTCGATGACGGTGTAGTAGCGCTGTTCCCGGTCGTCCTTGTCGTCGCCGATACGGGCGTCCTCGCGTTTGTCGCGGGAGGTGACGGTCGTGGGCTCGATGACCTGGTGCAGGCAGGAACCGTCGTCCGCGATCCCGGTGCTGCCGCAGCGCGGGCATGGCGAGCGGTCGTCCTTGGCGTCTTCGGTGCGGACGTAGCCGCACTCCTGGCAGAACCGCCAGGCCTTCCAGTCCGGCTGAGAGGGGCTGCCGATGTCGATGCCGGTGATCTCGTGCTTGTAGCCGTTGACGTAGAACGTGTTGCCGGGAGCGAGTTCGGACAGGGCGTAGCGCCGGGGCCGGTCGTAGGAGCGGATCTTGGAGTCGAAGCGGTCCCGGCCGGTGTTCGGATCCATACCGTCGACCCAGTACAGCGTCGCGTTGAGGGTGGTGACGGAGTCGATGAGCGCGTAGTTCGGCAGCAGTCCGAGATCACACAGGGCCTGCTGGGCGGTGATGAGCCCGAGCTTGCTCAAGCGCTTTCCGAGCGCCCGGTGTTCGGCGTCGAGTTCGGCCTTACGGTCGCGCTGTTCGTCCTCGGTGTCGTGGAGTTCGTCGCGGGCCTCCGCGATGTACCGCAGTCGCCGCCGCAGCACCTCCTCGGCGTGGAGCCACTGTCGCTCGGCCCGCTCCACCGCGCTGCGCAGCCCGCGCCCGGCGAACGCCCGCAGGTCGTCGGCGGCCTGTTCGTTGACGCCGACGGGAAATAGGTCCAGGAACCCCTCGACCAGGTTCGAGGCGTCCGCGAGCGCCGCTTCGACGAGATCGGCGAGGTATCCGGACGGGCCGAAGAGGGCCGGAGCGTCCCGTACGACTGCGGGCAGCGGACGGCCGTCAGTGCGCGACAGCCGGCCCCGCGCGGCGAGGTCGAGGAGGTGCGCGAGGTACTGGCGGCGCAGGATCTCGATGGCCGACAGGTGACTGCCCGGCGGCACGATCTGCCCGGCGATCATCTCGCGCGGCTGCTCCAGGTAGTACAGGTCTCGGCGGCTGCGGTCGGGGATGGTCAGCAGGAACGCGTTTCCGGTACGGCGCCCGGCCCGGCCCACCTGCTGGGCGTAGTTGGCAGCGCGCCTCGGCAGCGCGGCGAGCACGACGGCCGACAGGTCGCCGATGTCGATGCCCATTTCAAGCGTCGGCGTACATGACAGCACGTTGGGATCCTTGAACCCGCTGCCGTCCTTGAACGCCGCCTCGACCCGCTCCCGCTCCGGCCGGGTCAGCATGCCCGTGTGCTCAGCCGTGATGACCTGGTACGTGCCCGCCTTCCGGTACAGCCTGCGGTAGTAGTCCTCGCGGTAGTTACGGTCCCGCTGGTGCTTGCCGAGCCCCTCGGGCCGGTCGCCCGCGACGAGATGGCCGGTGCGGCAGCGGTAGGACGGGCAGCGCTGCCCGTCCCACTGCGCGAGCAGGCCGGGGTGGACGGTCTGCTCCCAGAAGCAGTCCGGGCAGCGGACAAACGCCTCGTTCACCTCGGCGTCCTTCAACAGCTGTACGTCGATCGCGCCCGGCTTCAGACCATAGACGCGCAGGCTGCTGTCGGTCGGAGTGCGCACCGAGAGCAGGCCAGCCTCGACCAGCGCGGGCAGCAGCCGCGACCAGAACTCCGCGGCCTGCTCTCGCGGCAGCCCGAGCGTGCGCTGTGCCCACCGCTCGTACCAGGAGAGACGGCCGGTCGCGAAGTCGAACTCGCTCCTCGTCTTGGGGGCGCTGAGCAGAAACACCGGGGCTGCGATGCCCTTGGGGAAGGCGCGCATACCGGGAGGCCGCTTGCCCCAGATGAAGTACCGGCTGGTTCCGGCCTCCGAGAGGTACCCCTCCAGCCACTTGTGACCGATCGCGCCACGGGTCCGCAGCCGCTCCAGGAAGATCCGCAGGAACCCGAGGTAGCGGGCGTCGTCCTGCTCGATGACCGGCAGCCCGCCGCCGTGCCCGTACGGCTCGGTGTGCGCGGCTTTGACCAGGGCGATCGCGGCGGCGGGGTCCTCGATGCGCACGTGGGCGGCGGCGGTGCGGGTGAGTTCCAGGGTGCGGCCGTTGCGGGAGCGGAAGCCGAACTCCATCAGCGCCTCGAAAGCGAAGCGCTCGCCGATCAGCTCCCAGGTCTTCCTGTCCCCGCCTCGTCCCTGACCGGACAGGAGCCGCTTGACGCCCTTGAAGTCGTGCAGGTCGGTGGGGACGACGGCGGCAAGGGTCTCGCGGTCGGTGGTCGCCGCGACCACGTCGGCGATCAGATCGTGCAGCGCTGTCGGCGTCTCCTCCGACAGGTGCTTCTTGAACAGTGCGCGCAAGGAGAAGGTGTACGAACGGCTGGCCACGAATCCGGCCCGGTGTGCGGCATCCTGCACCGAGTCGTTGAACATCAGGGTCTTGTCCTCACCCTGCGCCCTGTCCATCTCGCCGCCGGTGAACAGCTGGGTGACCGAGGCCGCGGCGAGGGCGGCGGCACCGGTGCCGAGGAAGCGGATCGCGTTGTGCGAGCCGCAGGCCGGGCACCAGTCGTCCTCTGCGGCGGTGGTCGCTGTGTCCCCGAGGTAGACGAGGACGAAGGCCGAGTCGGAGCCCGCCAGCCGGGGCGCGCCGGTCTCCTGGTCGTAGTCCTCGACCGGATCGGGCAACCGCAGGCGGCGCTTCGGCCCGTCCAGTACACGCAACTGCCCGGCGTTGGTGGCCGCGAGAGCGCTGCTGCCCCGGCCTGCACTGCGCCCGGCCTCGTCCATCAGGGCGGCACCGGAGCCCTCCTGGGCCTCCTTCTCGGTGGCCGCTATCAGGTTGCGGACCCGCATCTTGTCCTGGCTGACCGAGGCACGCCGGATCTTGTGCGTGTCGACCTGTACGTCCGCGTCGTCGGTCTCCGGGGAGAACACCGCCCAGCCCGAACGGCCGCAGTCACGGCAGTAGACAGCTGGCAGAAACAGGTTCGCGGCCGCGCCCGCGGTCGCCGTCGTCACCGGGGCGGTACGGGCCGGCTGCTCGCCCGAGTGGTGGGCGGAACCGGCCGAGTCCCACTGGAACTCGGCCTTGGGCCACGGCAGCACACCGCGCACGACCCGCGACACCGACCGCGACCACTGATGCACTTCGACCTGCACGAAGGGCCGCGGCCGCTCGGGCGTGGAGGCCGGATCACGAGCCACCGAGAGCAGCGCCAGGAGCCGGGCGAGGGCGGACGCCGCCACCTCCGGCTGCCGGGTGATCGCCTGCCCCCAGGAGAACGCGCCCCGCCGCCACATCAGGTCCAGCACCTCGGGCACGGTCCGCACCTGCCCGTCCAGAGCGTGCATCACCGCCGAGGTCAGCATGTGCTTCTTCAGCAGGCCACCGAGCACGTGCGGGTCGGTCTCGCGGGTGCCGGTGACGGCTTCGACGAGCGCGAGGAACTCCTCCTCGCCCAGTGAGGGGTCAGGGAGGGTGGCCAGCTCGTCCGGGACCGGGATCGGGAGCATCGGATCGAAGCCGGAAGGCGGCACGAACTCGTCCACCGTCTGCCGGTGCTCCCCGATGATCGAGGACGCGTCGAACTCCGTACCGAATACCTGCGTCGCGACGTCGAGCAGCTGGCGGACCCCGCCCTGGTCCGTACTGTCGGAGGCGAGCGTTGCCGAGGTCGCCACCGGGCAGATCCGCCCCAGCGGACGGCCCTTCTCCGCCACCCCGACCGCCGAGGCGAGGCGGCGCAGGAGCATCGCAACGTCCGTGCCCTGCGCACCGTCGTAGGTGTGGAACTCGTCCACGACCACGTACCGGATATCCGCGTCCGCCCACAGCGGTGCGTCCTGCGCCCGCTGGAGCAGCAGGTCCAGCATCTTGTAGTTCGTGATCAGGATGTCGGGCGGCGAGATCTGCATGTCCGACCGGCGCGTGTACACCCGATCGTAGTGCGTCGCCGCCTTATCGCCGATGTAGAGACCGGCCCGTACCTTCTTCAACGCATCGTGCTCACACAGGAGCTCGTTGATGCGCTGGGCCTGGTCGGTGGCGAGCGCGTTCATCGGGTAGAGGAGTACGGCCCTGACCCCGGCCCGGCCGGCCGCCCGCTCACGCGCACAGTGGTCGAGTACGGGATAGAGGAACGACTCCGTCTTGCCGGAGCCGGTACCGGTCGTCACCAGCGTGGGCTTCGGCGTACGCCCGCCTGCCGAGGACAGTCGCTCGAAGGCCTTCGCCTGGTGCGCGTACGGTGTCCAGCCGTCGGTTCGTCGCCAGTCCAGATACCTGGTCCATGACGCGTCGGCTGAAACGAAGGGCGTACGGAGGCGAAGAAATGGCCCCCGGAACATCCCGGAGTTCTCGTCCCCCAGGAACCGGTGCAACGCCTGCCGCGCGCCCTCGTCGGTCAGCGCGTACGTGGTGGACAGGTACTGCAGCAGGCTCTCCTTGAGCCCCTGCGCCTCGAGCGTCGGCCTCACGGCTTGGGTACCTCCTGCGTGACCGGGTCCCACTTACCGGCCTCGACGGCGGCGTCGAGACGCTTCTGGAAGTAGGCGTGGGCCTCGCGCATCTCGGTCTCGCGGTCGGCCTTGTAGAAGGGGGCGGTGTAGCCGTCGGGGACGGGGGTTTCGGGGGCGGGGTTGTTGGCGGGGTCGGCTTGGTGGGCCTTGAAGGCGGGGTCGGCCATGTACGCCTCGAACTGCTTCCAGGTGTCCTTCGTCTGGCGCTGGCCAATCGTGCGGGCGTTACCGGCCAGCTTCGACCCTTCGGCGTCGAACCATGTCACCACCTCGTACTTCTGAAGTACCGGGAATCGCCCCCTGTAGGCGGCGATCAAGGCATCGGCATTCATGCCGAGCCATACCGCAACCAACGCATCGATTTCCACGAGCGCAGCGCGGCGGGCGTACTCGGTACGGAGGGGGGTGTCGCGTTGCCAGGTGGGGGTGACTGCGTGGAGTTCGGTCGTCATGTACGGCCAGGGCCGGGCCCAAGGCTCGTAGGCGGGCCAGGTGGAGTCGTGGAGCTCCTGCCAGAGGTCGGCGTAGGCGGTGGTGAGGCAGTTGAGGCGGAGGGTGCGGAGAAGGAGGGCCGGGGCCAGGGGATGGCGCTCTGTCGGGGCAGGCAAATTCCGAGCGTTGGCCACGTCCAAGTTCTTGATGTCGCTGGTTCGGACCAGATAATCGACTGCCAGCCCTGACCAGAATCCGGCGACGAGAGCAGTCTGCCGACACGAGCGAAATCCACCGCTCCGGACGCCATGGATGTGCGCAGGTCCTGGCGGAATCAACGCCCCGTAGAGGGCACGCTCGGTATCGGGTGCCACCATCTGGCGCCAAGCCACCCGGTAGAACGCGGTGTATGGCTTCGTCGCCCGAGAGATCAGCGCATCGTCCACTGCCTTCTTCGTGATCTCTTCCGGAGCGCACTTGTGCACCGTGGCAAGCCGCGCCCGCGTCTCCCTTGTCGTCTCCTCGGATCCCCACAGACGCGCCAGTTCCGCATGGTCCAGCCACCGGTCCTGAGCCTTGAGATATTCCGCGTCACGCCCATCAGCCACCACGTACGCGGTGTCTGGAATGTAACCGGCAGGCAACCGAACAAGATCAACCCCGTAGGGGTCGTTACTGTTGGCATCATGCCGCTTGAATGCGGGGGTGGCCACACCGAGCTGTGGCCCCTTGAGGATTACCTGCTTCCACTCATCAGGTTGGTACTCCTCGCCGGTCTTAGGATCGACACGGTTGTAGTCGATGAGATTGTCCTTCTTCGCGCCGCTCTCGTCATAGCCGCGTGAGATTTGCGGATTCAAGGTACCAAGTCGTAGCGGATAATCGGCGAGAGCTTCGATCGCCGAGATCTCCGCCGTACTCGCAGGGAACAGCAAGCGGCTCTGCTCTACCGGTCCGTTTTCCTCTCCAAGGAGACGTCGCCACACAGAAAGGGTGTCACTCGTCACGTGGATGACCCTGTCGCGGTGGGGACGCACATCGTAGGCGCCCCCTCGATAACGAATGCCGGGACCGTCACCCGAGCCATCCTGTTGCGAAGAGAGCCGAAGAGCGTCAACCGAAACCAGCCACGACAGATTTTCGAAATCGATCTCACCCGGCGAAGCGTAGATATGCACCCCGAAGTGCGTCGACTCGCCCACTGGCTTGGGGAAGAAGCGGTGACCGGGATTGAAGAAGTCGCCGTGTATGCGCAGGCGGCGGTATGCAGCCTCGCGCAGTGCGCCTTCCTTGTCGCCCGTGAAGTGGGAGTCCGGGTGCACCAGCCCCGTGGCCCCAGCGGTCGAGGCATGGGCCCATACCTGGCACATGAAAGCTCGATACAGATCCGGCTGACTGCCCGAGACCAGCGGGTAGGTATGCGGTGCCGCCAGGTAGCTGGCCGTGGTTGCGGTCGAGGTCACCTCTCCCAGCGTGTACGCGGCCACCTGCATCTTTGCGAGCTCGGCCGTCCTCCGGCGATCCTTCTCGGCGGCCTGGGGCTTTTCGGTCAGCATGAACCATGGGTCGGACTCAGCAAGAACTGGATTCTCTTTCCACTGGGGCCGTACCCACGGCGGGTTCCCCACCTGAAGGTCAAACCCTCCGCCTTCGGCGAAGACCAGCGCGAAGTCCAACTCCCAGTGCAGGAACCCTTGATCCTCCGCGATGTCGCGGACTGCACCCATCCAGGGGAAGCGCGCTTCGGGCTCCCACAGGTCCATGTCCATCTCGGTCTCGTCCTGGATGAGCTGCTCGTACTCGCTGAGCTCCTCCAGGGTGTTGAGGGACCCGATGAGCGATCCGGCGTCCGGGACCGGTCCACGGCCGAGCATGGCTTCCAGGAAGTCCAGCCAGTCGTCGAGGTCCTTCAGTGCGATCAGCGGGCGGCGAGTGGGGTGGGAGAGATCAAGGGCGGGCTGCTTCCTGGTCTTCACCGTCGATTTCGACGGGCCGACCTCCTTGACCTCCACGTGGACCACACCATTGGAGGACGCCTCGATGTCGGACATCGAGATCTGGTCGCCCTCCATGGCGAAGAGCATGGTGTTCTCCACGAAGCGCGGCGCGCTCGTGGGCATGGGCGGGGACGGAGGCGGGGCCACCCCGGCCTCAGCCGCCGACGCGGCCTCGACGGGGGGCACTGCATCACCCAGCGGCACCACAGTCGCGGACATCGCCTCGATCAGGTCGCCGATACTGCCGGCGCCCTCACCCCCCACCACAGGCGCACCTGCATACGCGTCGTCCGTCCCGTCGAGCAGCCCCGCCTTGCTCACTGGCCAGAACCACAGCGCGCACCAAGCGTTCATGACGTGCTTGAGCCGCCAGTACGGGGTTCCCGCCGCGCGGAACAGGTCCGCGTACACCTTCTCCTTCGACATCCGGACGGCGGCGGCATCCGAACTGCCACCCCCGTCGCCCTCGGACCGCCGCAGGAAGGCGAACTCCTCGTCTTTCGTGTCAGCGCCCCACACGTCGATGCTGCGGGCGATCTCCCGCTCCGACAGCTCCATCCGCTTGACGACCAGCGACCACAGGAACTCCGCCCGCTGCGCCGCATCCCGCAGCCGCGTGTACTGCGAGGCCGCCTCGTCGCCGGACTTTCGGTCGAGGATCGGCTCGCCGGTCTTCTTGTTCAGCCGCCGTGCCGGCGTCTTCAGGATCCCCTTCTTCCACTCCGCGAGATCCTTCACCCCGACCTCGGCCAGCTGCACGAGCAGCTTCTTCGCGTCGCCGCTCGCCCCCGTGACCGCCGCCCACCCCGGTGTCGGCAGCAGGAACTGGTGTACCGCCCCGCCCGGCAGCGGCTGCTCGGCCCCGTCCTTCAGGAAGGGCAGCGGTTCCGGCGCGAGCGGTTTGGCGTTGAGCCAGGGGGCCTTGCCCTTCAGCGGAGCTACGTCGCCCGCCGCGTACACGGCCCGCCGCCCGCCGATCAGCGAGTTGCCGCGCCTCAGATGCAGCCCGAACCATGGGGCCCGCATTCCGGGATGCATGGTGTTCAGCCACATCGAGACCTCGGCCAGCTCGACGCCGGTCGCGTTGAGGTCGACCCCGTAAGCGTTGTGCAGGGCGATGTACGCCTTGGCCTTCTGCTTCTCCGTCAGCGCGTCGCCCGTCGGCACGGAGACACCCAGCTCGTCCTGCCGGCGCCGCAGGTACTCCTCGGCGACCTGGTTGATCGCCTCGTTGAGGAACGCACCCGAGCCCAGCGCGGGCTCACAGATCCGGTACTTGAGGAGCTCCGAGGCACGCGTCTTCACGACGTTTCCGTCAGCGTCCCGCTCTTGGTCGAGCCGGTGCTTGAGCGCCAGCTCGACGGTGACCTTCGTCAACGACTCGGGCGTGTAGTACGAGGCGGACGTTTCCCGGTCACGGCCGGCCAGGCGGTACACGAACCGGCCCGGCGGGTACTTCTTCGGGCCGCGCAGTCCCTTCACCGCGTCCCGGTCGTCGTACGTCACCCAGGTGTTCTCGGGGTACTCCTTGAGCCGCTTTGAGGGCACCAGCCAGGAGCCCTTCGCGGGGTCGCCTCCCTTGGCGACCTCGCACAGCTCTTCCTCGGCGATGATGCCGGTGTACGACATCAGCCCCTCGTACACGGCGCCCAGCTGGTTGATGCCGAGGTTGCGGTAGGAGATAAACCCGGCCCGGCCCCCGGCCCGTTCGGCCTTCTTCAGGGTCAACAGCCGCAGGACCTCGTGTAGGGCGCTGTTGCGCGGCCGCAGGTCCAGCCAGCGTGGTTCGTTGTCCTCGTCGCTGCGCGGGTCGTGGGTCTCGTTGCCGATGAGGCGGACGGACCCGCGCTCGAAGAGCTCGCTGCGCAGGGGCTCGAAGCGCAGTCCACGGTCCTCGCTCCGGTACTTCGCCTTGCGTCGCCGGGTGTCCTCGTCGTCGCCGGGCAGGTCGTCGTTCGGCTCGGTGCCATAGGGCCGGTAGCCGTTGTTGACCTTCTTGAAGAGGACGTCCAGCGAGGCGTGTAGATGGAATCCGTTACGAGCCGTCTCCTCGGTCAACAGTTCGTCGCGCTCCACCAGTTCACGCAGGCGCGCCATCGAGTAGCCGGCCTCGTAGGAGCCGTCGTCGGCGGGCAGGATGCCAAGTTCAGGGCGGGCCTCGGCATACAACAAGAACAAAATTCGATAGAGGTAGCGCAGCGACTCCCGGGTGAGTTGCCGGGCGAACGACAGGTCCGGGCGTTCGATGTCGCGCGGGTCGAGCCCGGAGTCCTCCAGGCGATCCAGGACCGCGTTGGCGATGATCTCGACGGACTTCTGGAGTCCTTCGCGAAGCTCCCCGGAGACGCCGACCGCGTTGTCGCGGGACGCCTTGACCAGCGCGTCGATGGCCGGCGGTTTGCCGTCCTCGGCCGGTGCGAGTACGTCGTAGCTGAACAGGCCCGCGATTGTGGCGAGTTCCCCGTGCTGGCGGCGATCGTTGCGCTCCAGGGCGGCGTCGAGGTTTGCGGAGAGGTGGCGGCCCTCCCCCCAGGCATGCCGGTCGGCGAGGACGATGACGCCGCCGCACAGGAGCAGTACGAACCGCGGGGCCGCGCCACCCTCCTCACCTAGCTCGCTCTGGAACAACCAGGTGGCGAGCGCCTGCCCGGTCTCGTAAGTCTCACCGCTGCCCGCCCGCAGCGGGTGGAGCAGGCGGCCGTACCCGTCCGCGTCAAGTGCCGTGTCGTTGCTCGCCGACCAGCCACAGTCCAGGGCTACGATGCCGTCGCTGTGCCAGGCCACGGTCACCTCGTGCTCGCGCCCGGCGCGGTGCACAGTCAGGGTCCGTGCGGTGGGTTCCGCTGAGACGGAGGGGAAGCCGAGCGCGGCGAGTACCTGCCGGTGCCAGTCCTGAACGCGCTCGCACCACTCCTCGTCCCCGTAGGTGTTGAGGCGGGCCTCGAAGGCCGTGGCGTGCGGATACTCGTCGTCTTGCTCGTCGGCCTTGGCCTGCTCGGCGAAGAAGCCGCGGTACTCCTCGTCCAGGTACGTCGAGCGCAGTGCCCGCACCGACTCGCGCGGCGTGGGGCGCGGGTCGTGCTCGTCGCTCTCCCGGTTGGCCCAGGTGGCGAAGACACCCTTCTTGAGGCCGTCGCTGAGCTGCTCGGCGAAGTAGAACGCGGACAGGTACTCGCCGCGGTTGGAGAAGGAGTCGAAGTCGGTACTCATCAGGCGATCGTCTCTCCGGCAACAGGCGCAGCGGATACATCGGTGACGCCAGCAGGCGGCGCGGACAGCGGTTCAAGGACACCGAGCAGGCGCAGCATCGGCGCTCCGGAGGTCCGCAGCGACCGGATCATGGACTTGCGACGGCTCGCCGTGAGGTTCACGTCCTGCTTGGCCTTCTGCGAGCGGGTGGAGGCGGCGAAGAGTGCGTCCTGCTGCCACTGGGCGACCCGCTTCTCGTACGGGGCGAGCACCGCGTCGATCGCCTCCTTGTACTCCGCCGCCCGGTCGGTGAGGAACACGGTCGCCGCGTCGACGGCCGCCGGCACCAGCGCCTGGAGCCCCTCCCGGTCGGCCGGGGTGGCGCGTCCGGGCATCTTCGGGCCGACGTTGCACGCGGCGAGCAAGGCGTCGTCGATCCGCAGGACCCGCGGCGCAGCGGGCAGGCCGACGATGGCCATCCACTCCACGACGGTGGGGCGGCCCACCGCATTGGAGTGGATGCCCTGGACCAGATACACGGGACCGGCCAGGTCGGCCGGCAGCCGCGCGTCCAACTTCCCGGCCGCTTCGAGATCGGGGGCGTAGGCGAGGACGAACGCCTGGTCGTGCCGCAGGGCGGCCAGGGCCTTGTCCGTCAGCCAGTCCAGGACGGGATGGACGTCCGACACGTAACTGACGTTGGGCCACTGGCTCTCGGTGGTCTCCCGGGCCACCTCCAGACGCTTGGCGGCGAGCCCCTTGTCGAAGGTGAGCCGCAGCCGGCCCTCCTTCTTCGAGGTCGGCAGGATGCCCTGGTCGGTCAGGTACGACTTGGGCAGCGACTTCAGCCGGTACACCAGGTCCGGCGGCGGTTCGAAGGCGATCGTACCGTCGTCCTCACGGCGTAGCTTGAGTACGTTCTCCGGCTTGTCGGGGAAGTACGTCTGACGCAATGCCTCGTCGAAGTAGGCGGCCGTGGAACCTGCGGCGCCGAACAGGCTCGGCACCGTGGCGACGGGCACGTCGTCGGTCGGCTTCTTGGCACCGACATTGCCCATCAGCCGGCCGAGCATCGCCTTCGCGCCGCCGCTGGACTTCTTGATGGACTCCTCAACCGTCCGCCCGGAGATCAAGTCCCGCGTCAGACGGTCCTCTTCCTCCTTTGCCCGGTAGATACCGGTGACGGCCTCCGCCGAGCCCTCGATCCGATGCGCCTCCTCCTCACGGGCCAGAAGCTTGGAGCCCACCAGGCGGTCGTCCAGATGCAGCGGCTCGCCCTTCTCATCCGTGCGCCACTCCACATCGCCGGTGAGGACCATGGCCCGGAACTGAGGGGCCATGCTCTGTCCGTAACGGTCGATACGGCCGTTGCGCTGCTCGATGCGGATCAGCGACCACGGAAGGTCGTAATGAATCAACTGGTGGCACTGCTGGTGCAGGTTGACGCCTTCGGAGGCGACATCGCCGGTGAACAGGATGCGGACCGGGTCGGTCTTCAACCCGAACTTGGAGACGATGTCCTTCTGCTCGTCCTCATTGCTGGCCTCGCCGTGCATGACCTGGACCGCGCCACCGTAGGCCAGCCAAGGCTTCGACTCCGCCACGGACTCCTCAAGCTTGGTCCCGGCCCGGAAACCGAGCCTGGCCGGGACCACTTCGGCGAGCCACTTCAAGGTGGGGATGCGCTCCGAGAAGACCACGACCCGCATGTCCGACCCTGGGCCCACCCCGATCTCTTTCAGCTCGCGCACCAGGGCTTCGAGCTTCGCGGAGTCGTCGTCGCTCATGTCGGCCGCAAGGCGCTCCAGCTCCACGATTGCCTCGCGCTCGATACGGCGCTCGGCCTCGCGGGCCGCGGGCTCCTGTCCCCTCCTGACCTTGAGGGGAGCCTCCAGGACCCTCCGCCGTGCCACGACCGAGTCCTGGAAGGCCCGGTGCGAGGACAGGAACGACTTCAGCAGGTTGTAGGCCACCATCGTGTCCGCACATACCGAGGAAGCGGCCGGATCCCGCGGTGTCCATCGTGCGGCGAGCTCCTCCAGGACCGCCCGCTCCTTCGCCCCGGCCTTACAGACCACCGGCCGGGACGGGCCGCGGTCGGCCCACTTGCCCTTGAGGGAGTCACGGACCTCGCGGTCGGTCTTGGTCCGCCGGATGTACAGGTGGCCGAGGTCCTTCACCTCGTACTCCGACGTGTTCGCGATCGCCGTCTTGTCCAGCATCCGGATCAGCTCGGCGAAGGACTCCGTCGCACCGTTGTGCGGAGTCGCGGAGGCAAGAATCAGCGCGTCCGTGTGCTCGGCCAAGGCGCGGGCGAGGTCGTTGTTCTTGGTGCCCCGGTTGACCAGGTTGTGCGACTCGTCGATGACCACCGCGTCCCAGTGGGAGTTCTCCAGGTGGTGGGCGTAGACGTCGCTCTTCAGGGTGTCCACGGAGATGATCGCGCGCTTGAAGTACGCGAACGGGTTGCGGCCGGCCGGGATGTCCCGCTGGATGCGCTGGATGCCGGTGGAGTCCAGGCGAACCAGCGGGATGGAGAAGCGGGTCCACAGCTCGCGCTGGAACTGCTCCAGGACGTGCGCCGGAGTGACCACCAGGATCCGCTCGCCGCGCCCGCGGCGGATGAGCTCGGCGAGCAGGATGCCGATCTCCAGGGTCTTGCCCAGCCCCACCACGTCGGCGATCAGGACCCGCGGCTGCGGGTTCTCCTTGGACAGGGCCAGCTCGGCGGGGCGCAGCTGGTGGGTCTGCTGGTCCATGAGGAAGTTGTCGGCCAGCGCGAGACCGTGCTCGGTCTGCGGGAGCGCGGTCTTGCGGATGACCGCTTCCAGGTAGAGGCGAGCCTTGCGGTGGTTCGGTGAGTCGTCCGGGACCAGAAGAGTCTTCTTCGGGTCGAGGGCCTCGATGTAGTCGAGCTTGTCGTAGAAGACGGCGTCGGTTCCGCGGACGAAGGAGGAGACGCCGGTGGCCTCGACCATCCAGTCCTCGTCACCCACCGGCGTGACGGTCTTGACCAGCCATTGCTCGTCGCGGACCCGGACCTGTGCACCTGGCGCGTACTTGGCCTGGCGGGTCAGGGAAGCGGCACCTGCGGGGCCGGGGACAGCGGAGTCCACGGCTTCATCCGCAGTGTCCTCCGTGTCGAACGCGCCCTGACCGTCGCCGGCCTCCGTCACGCTGGTCACGTACCGCTCCATTCCTTCATCCTGCTATTTCACATACGCTCCGGAGAAGCCCGGAGGCGAGGTACGGAGACTCGATCGTCTGCCGTCGTTTTACCTCAGTGCACTGACATTGCCTCCGGCAGACGATGCGCCTGATAGGCGAGCTACAGCGCGGACTGCATCGCGTACCGCTTCCGCAAGTCCTCGGAAACCGTCAGAGAGGCCGGCTTACGACCCCGCCTCGGCTTCTGGGTCGGCGGCTCCGGATCAGGAGTCTCCTCGGCTTCCCGCACGATGTCTTTCGTGAGATCGCCAGGAGCCTCGGCGTCGGCGTCTTCTGAGACCGGGAGGGGACGGTCGAGCGGGCTGTCGTGGTCGTCCTCGTCCGCACTGCCGGTCTCGCCGACCGGGGCCGCGAATTGTTCGATGCGTTCCCACACCGAGGAGGACGGGCCATTGTTTTGCGCCGCGCGGGCACTGTCCTCGGAGGAAGCCGTCGCATTTACAAGTGCATGGCGGGCTTGTGCCGCAGACAACCCCGCATCCTCTACGAGTGCCACACACTGCCGGGTCACCTCGGTCAGCATGGGACGGTCGGCCGGCGCGTACGCGAGCATGGCTGTGATCAGCGGGAGGAGGGCATCAGGCAGCCCGGCCAGATTCGGGGACTGCTCCTCGTCCGCTACCTGAGCGGCAATTCCGAGCCAGTCCGCGCCCTCGTACGGGTAGTGGCCGGTCGCCGCATAGAGCAGCACTGTGCCGAGCCCGTACACATCGGCAGGTTCTTTCGGCTTGGTGCGGGCGAGCGCTTGTTCGGGAGGTATGCACCGAATGGTGCCGATGATCATCCCAGCCTGCGTCAGGTTGTCCTTGTCAGCGTCAACGAAGGCCCCGAGACCGAAATCGATCAGTATCGGACCGTACTCGCTGAGCATGACGTTCTGCGGTTTGAGGTCGCGGTGGAGCAGGCCCACCTTATGAACTGCTTCGAGCCCTTCGGCGAGCAGCGCGCCGAGGCTGGCGACGAGCGGGGTAGGAAGCGTACCCCGGCCCTGTACCTGCTCCTGAACCGTATGTCCTGGGACGTACTCGACGGCCATCCAGGGCTGCTCGGCGTACGGATCGGCATCGAGGAAGCGTGCCACTCGGTTCGTACCCACGACCGTTCGCGCGATGAGCGCTTCCTTCTCGAATCGGGCGCGCGTGGCCTGGTCGAGGCGATCCCGGCGGATCACCTTCACCGCGACCGGGTCCCCGCCGGGCGAATAGGCCAGATAGACCTCTCCCATGCCCCCCGAGCCCAGCTCGCGCTCGACCACGTAGCGGCCGATCTGCGCGGGCACCTCTGCCATGTTTTCTGAGTCACCCTCTCGCGACCGCGTCACCGTGTTGCACCATCACCGAAGGTCACCCTATCCCTGCGGCTACGGGAACAGGGCGGGTTTCTGGTCCTTGACGTGCGCAGACGTCAAGGGTGGACGAGCTGGCCCGACGGGAGACAGCCAACGTACTCACGAAGCAGGTCGGCGAGCGCCGTCCGCTCGCGCAGGTCCTGCCGCGGTGAGGGCGTCGCTATGGGCTCGGAGAGCCGCCGCGGCCGTTGAAGGCCAGGCCTGCTCGGCGTCCCAGCGAAGGCGGTACGCGTCTGACAGAACTAGCCCCGCAGTGCAGTGTGCTGCCAGTAACGTCGTCCATATCGTCAGCGGCGGCCGCGTGCGGCCGAAGTGTAAGAGGGGGCGCTGAGTCATGGGGAAATCAGCACGGGTGTTGGGCGAGGAGTTTGGCCGAACGGCTCGAGAAATGAATGCGCTCCTCAAGGAGTACGGCTACCTGGACGGAAACCCCGGCGCTTATGGGCTCACCGAGAAGGGGCAGCAGTACGCGAAGGAACAATACCATTCACGCGGTACGGGCGGTTACGCCCAGTACAACCGGAACTGGGAAACTCGTACCTGGAGCGAGGATACGGTAGCGGCACTTAGGGCCGATATGGAAGCGAATCCTGGTGGCTTCGGCGACGGAGGGTCTCCCGCTGAAGAGGAGGCAATTCTCGAGCCTGAGCCCATCGTGGACGACAGCGGTAGTGGTGGCGACGATGACCCTCAACTCAGTTGGAACGAGTTGGCCATCGGCGGGGCCGTAGTCGGCGCTATTCTCATCGCTCCTCATGTCAAGCCTTTCTGGGACAACAAGGTGAAACCTGTTGCGAAGAAGCTGCGGGGCAGATTGGCGAAACAGGAGGCCATCGAGCCCACCGAGTCCTGAGGCTCATTCGTGCTGGGCTGCCGAGGGTGGCGACGACCCATGTCGCGCGCCGTGGCCGTGCGCGGACAGGATGGTGGCCCGAGTGCCGGTTGGTCAACGCGATTGTCGGCATCCAGGCCGGCAGGTTGTGTGTGGGGCTGCGCGATCTCGAGCTGGACACGGTTGTGCGCGGTGTGCTTCAGGGGCAGCTTCCGTAGGTCGGTGGAGTGGGCGGCCACTGGTTGCGGGGTTGACGCTAGTCCCTGAATCGACCGAGAGGACCCCAATGGCAGGTACTTGGCTCGTGTGACCAGCCCCTAGTGGAGGACAGTGTGGAAGCGAAATCGATGACCCTGCGCGATCTGTTCGGGCCGGACCGGCGACTCGTCGTGCCGGTCTTCCAGAGGCCCTACGTCTGGACGGAGGACCGGAACTGGCGCCCCCTGTGGGAGGACGTCGCCTCTCTGGTCCACCAAAGAATGGCGGATGAGGAGGTTCATCCGCACTTTCTTGGTGCGGTCGTGCTGGATCAGCTACTGACACTCACGGGGTCGATGCCCGCCAGACAGGTCATTGACGGACAGCAGAGGCTGACAACACTTCAGGTTCTCCTTGCCGCGGTCCGCGATGTCGCACGCGAGCTCGATGTCCAGGACAGGTACGTACGTGCGCTCGTCAAACTGACCGCCAACGACGACGACATGACAGACGACCCGCATGCCGCCTACAAGGTGTGGCCTACCAACATTGACCGTGACTCGTTCCGCATGGTCATGGACGGTCGGCTCCGGCGGCCCGTCGACGTCGCATTCCCCGTCGCTCCAGACGCCTCGGCGATCGTCCAGGCGTACTGGTTCTTTCGCAACCGCACGGTCGAGTGGGCAGAAGAGCTGAACTACGAAGGCAGGCTGGACAAGGGCTTTGATGCCTTGGTGCGCGTGCTTCGTGACAAGTTCGAGTTGGTCGTTATCGATCTCAAGCCCGAGGACAACGCCCAGGTCATCTTCGAGGCTCTGAACGACCGAGGCACCCCGTTGCAGGCATCCGACCTGGTCAAGAACCTGGTCTTCCAGCAGGCGGAGGAGCAAGGACTCCCGGTGGAGGAGCTGTACAGGGACCTGTGGGCGCAGCTGGAGACGCCTGACTGGCGCAAGGAGGTGCGGCAGGGAAGGCTGAAGAGGCCTCGCCTTGACGTCTTCCTCATGCAGTACCTGACGGGTGAACTCGCCGAGGAGGTGATGGCTCCAGAGCTCTTCCTGACCTTTCGCAGGTATGTCAAGGCCGCTGATATGGGCCTGGTCAATCTGATGAGGCGCCTGGGGGAGCGGGCAGGTGCCTACCGGCGGCTGACAGCCGAGGAACAGCCGCTAACACCGGAAGGCCGATTTCTGCGCACTGTTGGTGTTCTGGACGCCAACACCGTTATGCCCGTGCTCCTGTGGCTGGTGAGCCGTTTCGACGAGGATGACCGGGCCGGCGCGGTGGGCACCCTGGACTCCTACCTGGTGCGACGCACCGTCTGCCGCCTGACGACCAAGAACTACAACCGGCTCTTCCTGGAACTGCTCAAGGAACTGAAGGCGAAGGATGACCCGTCAGTCGTGGCGGACTTTCTGCTCCGACAGGAAACCGACTCCGGGTTCTGGCCCCGCGATCGCGATATCCGAGAAGTCTTTCGGTCCCAGCCGTTGTACAAGCAACTCACACGGACCCGGATGCGGCTGCTGCTGGCCGAGTTGGAGGACTCGCTGTATTCGGGTAAGACCGAGCGACATGTCCACAACGGGGAGTTGACGATCGAGCACCTACTGCCCCAGGCCTGGGAGGAACACTGGCCGCTTCCCGACGGCGGAGGCCTCGGGAGCGTCGAGGCTCATGAGCGCAGGCAGTCTCTCCTCCACACCGTGGGAAACCTGACTCTGCTCACTGGCAGACTGAACACATCGGTTTCCAATGGTCCCTGGGAGCGCAAGAGGAACGACATCCTCGTGCACAGTGCACTTTCGTTGAACCGTTCCCTGCCTGCTCAGTGGGGCGAGGAGAGCATCCTGGCCCGAGCTGACCATCTGTCCGAGGCGTTCTCCCGGCGCTGGCAACGCCCGGATGGAGGCGCGCCCACCTCCTCGGTCGCAGGCTTCCCGGCACCCCGGCTGGGGGCGCGGGAGGCTACCCCCGTCGGTAGGCCGGCGACGGTTCAGATGCCCCGGTCCCGGCGCGATGTCGCACGCCACATGCGAGAGGCCTTTTCCGGGCTGCCGGTCGGAAGTGTTCTGACGGTGTCGCAGATAACGGCGGTCCCCACGAGCCAGTACGAGGGCGGGGAGATCAGTCCCGGCGCTGTGGCCGCCAGACTTCGCGCCGACAACGTTCCTGGTATCCGGGCCGTACCTGGTTCCAGCCCACTTTCCGCCCGCAAGACCAGCTGAACCGTCCCGCACTCGTGCGAGGGTGCCCTTCCTCGGGACAGATCCGTCACGAACTGGTGATGCCTGCCGTCGAGGCGAACTGGTGGAACCAAAGGAGAAGGTTCGGATGGGGTGGCGAGAGGGCGCCGGGGAACTGGACGCGCGGATGCTCGAGCGTCCGCTTCCTGTGGATGCAGTGGGAAAGCTGGGAGCCTGGCTGGCCGGAGACGGGGCGCCGTACGCGGACGGGACCGGCGAGCATGCCGTTCGCTACATCCCGGGGTCCTGGGCCGGCATCCGGCCGTGGCCCTCGGCGTTGGCTGAGCAGGTCGGACGTAAGCCAACTTTGCTGAGCCGGGCGCAGGTGTCGGCGGTGGCCCGGACTGGGGCAGCAACGGCGACCTGGACCGAGACACTCATCGCCAGCTACGTCTGGGGACAGGGTGACAACGGCTACGGGGCCTACCGGCTGGGTGAGATCCTGCGCCCAGCGCCAGTTGAGGCGGTGCTAGCACAGACTATTGCGCTGTTGGCGACCGATGGCGCCGTGGCGGCCTACCGCAGCCCGATCGGCGCGATCGCAGGCCTTGGACCGGCATTCTTTACCAAGTTCCTCTACTTCGCCGGCGGCGCCGTAGTGCATGCGCCGGGGTTGCGCCCGCTCATCCTCGACCAGCGCATAGCTCGTGTCCTGTGCGCATACACGACACGACTGGGAGAGGAGATCGGGCTCGATGAACCCGCGAAGCTCGCTGCGTGGCTGTGGAGCGATGGCGGATGGACCCCGCACCGCTACGACATGTACCTGAGATGGACGCACGGAGCCACCGTGCAGCTGGCCAGTTCCACGCACTGACCGCTCGCTCCCGACCTACTGGAACTAAGGGCCTGTATCTGGTCGTGATCAAGGGTTGATTCGCGTGAGGTCGTGGATACGGGCCGTACGCGCCGATCGGCAGGTACGGCTCGATGAACTCTCATGCCTTGTCCGTCAGTTGCACCCGCGTCATGCATAACGGCCTACCAGGTCACGCCACGGGACGTGGGCGAGTCCCACAATTCATCACGACCGCCGCAGCAGCGCCGTGAACCGCTTCTCCACGTCCCCGGCCGGGCCGATCGGACGCAGGTCCGGGTCAAGGAGGACGAGGAGGTCCCGGACTTCCGTCCACGGGATCCCGAAAGCCTTGTCAAGGGCCAGCAGCAGACGCAGCGGGGTGAGAGTGAAGCCCTAGTTGTCTCTGAGCGCCTCGATCATCGCAAGCAGACCGGCACCATCGGCCGCCAACCTACGAATGTCTTCTGTTGCCACGTCCACTGCTGTTCCCGCCGTCCGTTCCAGAGGGTGTCCCCTCCAGGCCATACACGGACGATCTACCAGATCGCGCCACGAGACGTGGGTGCTCCCACAGATTGATCACGACCAGATACAGGCCCTAGCACTGTTCAGCGGCGGATGGACCCCGTAGAAGGCTTACCTCTGGCCTCCGCCGACTCGGCGGCACCGCGTCCGCTGCCCTTTGGGTCCAGCCCAGGGCTGATTCAAAGTCGCGGTGATGTTGTTGCGGTGCTGGTCAGTTGATGCCCAGGAGCTTGAGCGGTCGGGTGAAGGGTTCGTAGGCGGTGTCGCGGAGGCCGGCGGCGATGTTGGTGTGGCCGGCGTCGCGGTGGGCGTTGATGGTGAGGTTGCGGAGGGTGGAGAGGTTGGCGGGGCCGTGCCCGGTGCGGATCTTCGAGGCGTCTTCAGCGAAGGTGGTGTCGCGGACGTGGTGGAGGCGGTTCTCGATGGTCCAGTGCGCGCGGAGGAGTCGGCCGATCTTCTGGGGTGAGGCATCGGTGGAGGTCAGGTCCGTGTTCGCGTAGACGGTCTCGCGGGTGCACCTTCCGCTTGCTTGGTCGACGCGGTAGCGCAGGATGCGGGCGGCCTGGACGACGTGGGGGAAGTCGACGCCGAGGCCGGTGACGGTCAGGACGCGGGTGGCGCGGGTTTCGCGGCGGCCGTGGCAGTGCTCGCGGTCGTAGCGGCGGGTGGTCACCTTCCGCCGGGGCAGGGACCGCAGGGCGGCGAACAGGGCGGGCTGGTTGGCCTTGACCAGCAGCAGGTAGTGCGCGTTCTTCTCCTCGACGAGGTAGCGGACGTGGCCTGTCTGGGTGTGCAGGGCGTCCGCGGTCACGACGACGCCTCGGAGGTCGAAGGGTGCGAGGAGGGCGGTGAAGTAGGTGATCTCGTTGGTCTTGCCCGGGACGAGCAGCTGGGTGACGGTGCGGCCCCGGTCGGTCATCGAGGCCAGCAGGTGCACGGCGGGGGTGTCGCGGTGGCGGGAGCCGCGGGTGGCCTTGCCGTCGACCGCGAGGCTCTCCGCGCCAGCAGGGTCCTGGCCGGTCAGGTCGGCGAGCCCGCCCGGGCAGACACCGATCACGACCCGGCGGACCGTGGACAGCGACGGCGCAACCCGCACGCCCAGCCCGCCGGCGGCGCGGGCTTCGAGCCGAGCCAGGGTGTCCTGCGGTGCCGCTTTCGCCCACTGGCCGATCGCCGCCCACGACCTCGCCCCGCCTGTGACCGCGCACGCCGCGACCAGCAGAACCGCCACGAACGGATGACGCACCCCGCGCCGCGACCGCGGATCGGGCAGCACCGCCAGGCGCTCCGCGAGCGCGCCCAGCGAGCGCTGTTGACGCGATGGCGACTTGATCAAGCAGACGGTGGCAGATTGGCGGCACATCGAAGCTCCGTTGGACGAAGGCGACTTGGGAAGCTCACCTGCACAACGGAGCTTCGTTGCGTCCGACGCGGCCCCCGGCCGCATCGTCACACCACCGTGACCAACACACCCACAAGATCACCACGACTTTGAATCAGCCCTGGCACATCACCCGATCGATGGCCAACTTGAAGAAGCCTCACTGGCACGTCTGTCGGGAGCCATGAGGCAACAGGTCGAAGACTTGTGCAGTTCAGCCTGTATGCGTGAGATCCGAAGTCTAGGCTAGCCGCTAGCTGGATTCTAGAGGAGGCAAGACGAGTGACTGAGACCGTCACAGTGGATCTGGGCAACGGAACGAGCCTGGTAGCTGAAGTCGTCGGGGAATTGCAGTTTCAGCAGCCAGATGGTCGCGGCGGGGATCAATACGGAGACGTAGGCCGCGGGAGACCTACTAGAGCGGCGCAGCTCGGTTCTGCCGTTGCGATGAGCCTTGATCAAGTGCGGACAGTGGTGCAGGGCATGGGCCGTTGGGCAGCCGATACTGTCAACGACGAGTCAGCGGGTTCCCCCGATACTGCTGAGATCGAGTTCGGCCTCAAGCTAGCAGTTAAGTCGGGACAGCTTCTGGGTGTGATTGCTGAGGCAGGTAGCGAGGCCAGCCTAACCGTGAGGTTGTCATGGGACCTTGCGTCACGGCGCGAGCAGGTGGGAGTTCATCAAGAGAGCTCTTCATCGAACTCCGTGCAATGACAGCAGCCATACCAGAGAAAGAGCAAGGAAGTATTCGTGACTGCGCAGTATGGATTAGCACAGATGGCGCCTTTCAGGGGAGCGGTTTCATTGCCTGCCCAGGGATAGTCGTGACAGCAGCCCATGTTCTGAGGCGTGCGGGTCAACTGGCCTCCGACATCCGTGTTGAGCAGGGAGTGGAAGGCTTCGACGTAAAGGAAGGTCAGGTTCGGTTGGAGCCCGTTGCATTCAGTGAGATCGACGGCTTTCATCCCTTCCCCGACCTCGCTGTCCTGTCTGTTCCTCAGTTGGCTCAGCATGCTGGGGTTGTGCTATCAACCATGGAGGCTGCAGCGGGTGACGAGGTTACGGCATTCGGATATTCCGATGCCACGCCATCGCCCGGGGTGCGGCTCGAAACTCTGGCACTTCGTGTCGCGGGCCCCTCTGGCGACTTCATTCGAGTGCTAGGAGACGGGGTGCGGGAAGGTTTTAGTGGGAGCATGGTGGTAGGGGCGAACGGATTGGTACACGGGATAGTGAAGGCAAGCCGTTCGTACGCCAACGACAAGGGTGGCTGGTACGTTCCGACAGCTCCACTAATCAAAATGCTTGGTGCGGCCGCGCGATATGACAGAACTCAGGTGGCGATCAACTCTCCTACCGACGCTGACCTCGTCGATGCGTTGATGAAATTCTCGGCGATGGCGCGCCCAGAAATTCGCCTAGATCTCTTGGAAATGATGGGCGAGCGTCTCGGGCTTCCTCATTCATTCGAAGTAGAAGATCGATCTGACCGCAGAGATCACCTATATCGCATCATTCGGCGGTGTAGACACCATCGAGACGCCGAGGGAGCTCTCAAAGCTCTGTTGAGCGGCATGGAGCAGATCGCTCCGCACGACGTGTCCTTGTCACACTTGCGCTCGTTGATCGAATGCATCGTTGGCAGCGGAGAGAAGTAGCGAGAGTGACTCCGAACGAAGTGGGGAAGCACGGTCGGCAGGGCGACAGCGACCAAGAACACGAATGCCGAACTTCTCGACACAGAAAATGCGAGCCCTGGTCTCGCAGCGCCCATGACCTCTTGTGTGGCGTGCTCCTTGGTTTCCATAAAATGGCTCGACTAGAGTTTCGAATGAGCATCGTAGAGGAAATGGGGAGTTCTGCAAAATCGCCACTGATCGAGTCGGGAATCAGCGAGAGAGATGAAGCGCGGGCGCACGTCAAGGAAATTTTGCGTACGATCGAGACCTGTCGTGATCCAGTCGGAGCGCTGGAATCGCTGCGTGATGCACTACGTTCGCAGTCACCTTATGATGGGGAACTTCCGTGGCTAGAACTGATAATCGTCGCTATTACTCGGCCCAGCTCGGTCCCTACTGAAGCTTGGCTGTCCTTGATCGGATTTCTTCGTAAGATGCCAAATATGTTGCGGCCGATCAAACTGGCTCGCTATTTGCCGCAAAGTAAAGGGCTTTCTCTCTTGACGGGAGGAGAGACGCTTCCTGAGATTTTGCTGCGCCTCATCGATAGCAATGGAAGCGAGGGGCCCGAGCCGCTACTGTATTTCCTTAAAGCGTTGAGTAATGATAAGGCGTCGGAACTTTACGGCGAGTTGCATCAGTTGAGGATGTGGTTGCATGAACTGGCACTCGTCTCCGCAGTTCCGGACCGGTATGAACTGACTACTGATGGCTCACATTTGCTTATCCTGCAAGTTCGGCTGGAGGCGGTAGAGGCCGAGCATGCTGGCAAGAGGCGCTATCAAATGCGGGCGTCCTACTATCGACAGTCGCAAAATAACGGGCCTTTAGAACGAATTGGAATCCTACCTCGACCTGTTTTAGTGTCCGAAGACGAACTGATCAGTGCCGGGAGTTACCACCTGGCGGAGTGGGCTGAACTTGTACGGGATGTTCGGGGATCCCGCGGGCGCCTAAGGATTGAATTCCTTCTGCCTGCGCCGCTGTTGAGTCATGGGGGGGGAACTTTGGTCTGTGGGTCCTGCGCGGCGTCCTCTCGGCCACCATCATCCTGTAGTCGTGCGGTCGCTGGAGCGCTACATCGATGCTTGGTTGGACCCAGAGCCGTGGCGCGAGCGTTGGCAGGCTCTGCATGCGGAAGGCCCGGATGGGAACGCGCTTGACAAGATCGGATGGCCTTCCCTGCATTTCGATAAAGCGGAAGAGCTTATCCGCTGGCTAATCGAGCATCCAGATATGGCATGTGTTGGCTTGACGGTGTCTCATGACAGACTCGAGCCGCCTGTCCGGGACGCCATCGACGATGCCATATTCACTGAGGGACTGCCCGCGATGCTTTGGCGTCGGGACGGTGGCGATTCAGCGGATTTACTTGAGGCACTCAGAGAACACTCTCCGAATAATCTAGCTGAACTTCCGGATACTGTGCGTCGGGTTCGTAGGAGTGGTCGCGTGTCGGAACAGGCCGATGTACGCAACAATATCGTTCTATTGTGGGATGACCCATACTGTGTTGATCTCGACCAAGATAGCCCGTTTCCGGGATTGACCTAAGAGAATGAGGGTGGCGTGAAAGCAGAGGATGCAGGGACCGAAGACTGGTGGATTTATAAGGGAACGGGAGTGCCTCATGACGGCATCGCCAAGCTTCCTGAACCGCCGGCATGGAGGGTATTCGGTAGACCTATTGGTACGGGGGGAAGCGATCTGCACATTCCACCGACGCAGCACTCCGCAAGAAGTACTGCCCGTCGGTTGGGGCGGGTGAAGCAGGCTAGCGCATATCAGGCAGATGAGAGGGAGCTGCACCTAGTTAATCTGGCCTTACATTTGAGACGCCCACTTTTGATTACAGGAAAGCCTGGCGTTGGAAAATCAACACTTGCCTACGCAGTTGCACATGAACTGCAGCTAGGACAGGTATTGCGATGGCCGATCACAAGCCGGTCAACGCTGCGCGACGGCCTCTACACTTATGATGCGATTGGCCGACTGTATGATGCAGGAATGCGACAGGGCGCTTTCGCTCAAGATGGTTTTTCTGAAAATGACACACCTGGGATTGGCAGGTACCTGCGACTGGGGCCTCTAGGGACAGCTCTCTTACCCTGGCGGTATCCGCGCGTCTTGCTGATTGACGAAATCGACAAGAGCGACATCGATCTACCTAATGATCTCTTGAATGTTTTCGAGGAAGGAGAGTTCGAGATTCCTGAACTCTCCAGACTTAGCGTGGATGATCAAACTGTGATGACGGCAGACGGTGATCAAACAGCCGCCGTCTGCGGCGGGCTTGTTGCCTGCAGTGAGTTCCCACTAGTTATCCTTACGAGCAACGCAGAACGCGAGTTCCCTTCCGCCTTTCTGCGTCGCTGTGTACGTCTGGAAATCTCGACCCCGAACGAGGACCGACTCGCAGCTATGGTCGACGCGCATCTTGGCGACAGTCGAGATTCAGCGGAAGCGCGTGCCGAAGTGATTGCTGAGTTTTCTCGCCGGCAAAGAGAGGAGGGTGCAGAACTAGCCAACGACCAGCTGCTCAATGCCTTGCTTATGGTCGAACGCGGCCTATGGAGAGGGGTGCGGGGGCGGAGATTGATCGAGAGTGAGCTTATGCGGCCACTTAACGAAAGTTGACACGAATATGTCCCATGGGACTCCGGAGCATTCCGGATTTCGTAAAGAGTTGGCTAATTTACTCCGGCCCACCGGCGAGGATAGCCTCTTGCCGGAAGATGTAGCCGACGTTTTGTGGATGGCCCGTGTGGCCGGCCTGATGCCACGCGACAATCTGTCGCCGGCATGGGCTCAGGGGAAGCAGAATAGAGGGGCGGTCGACGATAGGGAATCCGCTCCTACCGAACCTGACGCGTCTCGGCACGGGGAATTTAGCGCCCCTACCCAGAGTCCAACTGGTGGTGCGGCACCGAGTATGGCTCAGAGGGGATCTGGTGATACCCGAGTTCATCTACATGCTTTGGGAGACAGCGGGCGTGACTCTATTCGACCGCGCCAAGCGCAAAAGGTCGGGATTACGCATCCATCGGCGCTGGCCGGCTCGCTTGCGTTAGCACGCGCTTTGCGGCCATTTCGTCAGATAGTGAAAGCGGCCGGTGAGCCCGAGCTCGACGAGGAGGCTACAGCTCAGGCCACAAGTGAAGCTGGTAGATTACTCCCCGTGTGGCGGTCGGCAACCGAACGTCGTTTCTCCGTAGACTTGGTGATCGATACCGGATCCACCATGGCCATTTGGAACGATCTTGCCAGCGAGTTCTTCACGCTGCTTGAGCGTCATGGTGCCTTCGACGAAGTGCGCGGCTGGGCTATGAACACGGATCACGATACGCCGCGTCTAGGTGTTTTTCGTCGGCGACGTCATTCTCTCGACCCGACCGCTGTTTCTCATTTCGCATCGTGGCATCGACCATTGCGCGACACAACTGGCAGACGACTACTACTATTTCTTACTGACGGGGCTGGCCCCTCTTGGTATGAGTCGAAGCTCGCGGAATTCTTGGCCCGTACCGCTGGCGCCAGGCCGACTGCCGTTCTCCAGGTTTTGCCTCGTAGGCTATGGCATCGCACGGCTTTGCGGACTATTCCGGTGGAGGCGATTAACAGTCGTCCCTCTCGACCCATGCTCGATTACCGGTCTAAGGCTACGGTGCCTGGATTCGCTCGTGTGAGGGCAGGTACCACAGCACGAGCGCGATCCCAGTGGCTGCCAGTAATGGAGCTAGATGGCGATTGGTTGGGTCCATGGGCCAGCTTGGTGGCCGGACGGACTTCGGGCTGGACTCCCATGCTGGGTGTGCCACTCGGAACTAAAATCAGGCCTCGGCGGCGGCCTTCCCTTGCCACCAGTGATGGGGCGCCAGCAGAGGACCTTGTCAGCCGATTTCGCTCAAGCGCTTCGACCGATTCTTATCGGCTTGCATGTTATTTGGCGGCTGCTCCGTTGAGTTTGCCAGTGATCCGACTTGTGCAGCAGTCCGTACTGCCTCAATCTGGACAAGGGGATCTTGCAGAACTATTTCTGTCAGGATTGATCAAGCGCCGCAGTGTAGCCGGCGGCGATGAAGCTGCGGATGAGATCGTATACGACTTTCAAGACGGGGTGCGCGAGGAACTCTTAGGCGAGCTTACTCGTACCGAGTCCCTCTTTATTTTGGAAAATGTACTGACAAAGGTATCGGATCGAATCGCCGCTACCTTCGGCGGCACCTTGAATTTCAATGCACTGGTTGCACTTGCCGACAGCTCTCAGTCGCGAAAGTCTTCCCCCCTGCTTTCTGAGCGGAGTCAGCCATTCGCTGAGGTCGCAATTTCAGTGTTGCGCGGTGCCGGAGGTCGCTACGCATTACTGGCGCAGCAGCTCTTGGCTGCTCAACCGGCATCGGATATCACGAAGGAAAGCCTGCTGAATCGTGCGCAATCCGAACCTTCCGATGTGATCGATTTGGAATCTTCACATAAGAGAGGATCGGTTTACGATGGGATAGATGAGGAATTTCCCGATCATCATAAGGACCTGGTTGTAGGCACATTCCGTCTTGCGGACCCGGCTATCGCTATGGCGACAGTGCAGAAGTCGACCGGCCGCTCTAGCCTGGCGGTCTATCACCCATCCTCGGGAATTTTCCTTATCGACTCTGTCGACGGCAGCGTGACTAGGAAGGCGACTGTGCTTGCACGTGACACAGTCGCTATGGCTGGGTTCGTCGATAGCGAGGGGCGTAACCTAGTGGCTGCCGTCAATTATCGAGGAACCTTGGAATTATGGGATCCAGTGGTTGACGGTATCGTGGCTTCCTCGCTGCAGACTGGGATCCCTGACGTTCTTGCTATGACCGCATTTTCAAATTCTGATGGTGTCGCCATCCTGGTTATGATTGATTACGCGGGTAATGTTGTGTTGTGGGACACGTCTAGGCGCAAAATTGTGGACACTCCTATTTTAGCTGGCCGTTTCCTCGGTAGGGCTGCGGCTATCGTCAGTAATTCACGACATGATCTCGTGTTGGCTACATGTGATTACAGTGGCCTGGTTCGCCTTTGGGATCTGAATCGCGGATTAGCTCTGCAGTCCGAGATTGCCATTTGGCCTTCGCAGGTCTTGGCCATGACTTCTCTCGTTGATGGGCGCGATGGTTCTCTACTTGCGACCAGTGGATATGATCTGAAGGTGCGGCTTTGGAAGGGGGTCTCCGGGAACATCAGGTACCCGAGGCAAGAGATTTCCGAAATTTCACCCGTGAAGCGGCCGAGACAAAGGCCTCGAGTCCAAGACGCCAAGAAACCGCAGGTCGCGAGTGAATTCGGACGTCGCCGTTGGGAATCGGGTGCCCTCGCGCATGCCGTGAGCGACCCCTTCGGGCAGGGCCCGCTGCCCTGGCTTCGCGGTAGTGAGACCTACTTCGACGACACAGGCCAGGTCGTCCCCTGGTACGCCGACCCGGCCCTCAGCCGCGGCGGAACCGGCGGCGGCACGCGCACCGCCGACGACGTGCACCAGCAGATCAAGGGGTTCGTGTCCACTGGTTCCGCGGCGCCCGGCGAGGCGATCGACTTTCACATCACGGTGGACCCGCCTCAGCAGTTCTCCGTGGACGTCTACCGCATCGGGCACTACGCGGGCGACGGCGCGGCCAAGATCACCACGAGTCCGCGTCTGTCCGGCATCGTGCAGCCCGCGCCGCTGGCCACCGAGCGGACGGTGTCCTGCCATCACTGGTGGCTGTCCTGGCGGCTGCAGATCCCCGGTTACTGGTCGGTCGGGGCGTACGTTGCGGTGCTCACCACCGTCGATGGTCACCGCTCGCACGTCCCCTTCACGGTCCGCGACGACCATCCGGCCGACCTGCTGCTCGTGCTCCCGGACGTGACCTGGCAGGCGTACAACCTTTACCCGGAGGACGGCCGTACGGGCGCGAGCCTGTACCACGCGTGGGACGAGCGGGGCCGGCTGCTGGGCGAGGAGGACGCCGCCGTCACCATCTCCTTCGACCGCCCCTACGCGGGCGCCGGGCTGCCCCTTCACGTCGGCCACGCCTACGACTTCATCCGCTGGGCCGAGCGTTACGGCTACGACCTCGCGTACGCCGACGCCCGCGACCTGCACGCGGGCCGTGTGGACCCCAGCCGCTACCGGGGCCTGGTCTTCCCCGGCCACGACGAGTACTGGTCGGTGCCGATGCGCCGGACCGCCGAGCTGGCCAGGGACACCGGCACCTCGCTCGTCTTCCTCTCGGCCAACACCATGTACTGGCAGGTCGGGCTGGGTCCGTCCCCCTCCGGTGTTCCCGACCGTCTGCTCACCTGCCGCAAGCGCCGGGGGCCGGGAAAGCCGGCGCTGTGGCGTGAGGTCGACCGCCCCGAGCAGCAGCTGCTCGGCATCCAGTACGCGGGCCGGGTCCCCGACCCGCACCCGCTGGTCGTGCGGAACGCCTCGCACTGGCTCTGGGAGGCCACCGGCGCGGCCGAGGGCGACGAGATCGACGGGCTGGTCGCGGGCGAGGCCGACCGGTACTTCCCGCGTACGGCGCTGCCCGAGCACGAGAGCCGCATGCTGCTGGCGCACTCGCCGTACGCCGACAGCGAGGGGGTCACCCGGCACCAGGAGACCTCGCTGTACCGCGCCCCGTCGGGTGCGCTCGTCTTCGCCTCGGGCACCCTTGCCTGGTCCCCGGCCCTGGACCGCCCGGGCCACGTCGACCCCCGCATCCAGCGGGCCACCGCCAACCTGCTCGACCGGATCTGTAAGCGCTAAGTTTCCTGCGGCAACATCCTGGGTTGAGGACCATGTTGCCGATTGGTCGCATTCCTTGCTCTTCAACGCTCTGGGAGCCAGTACGCGGCATGACGGGCCAGGTGTACGGATTGCAGGACGGATTGGTGTTGTGCCTCGAAGTCAGATGGAAACGTTGCCGGAACCCAACCTGCGAAGCTCAATAGGAGCGCCAGCGCTCAAGATTCGCCAAGATATCGGTCGTACCCCGGGTTGTCCGATTCGGTGAGCGGCGGCTCGTCCTTCATGTGCGCAGGCGCCAGAGCCCGAAGGGCGTGGTAGCCGACGACCACAATCAATGTCCCCAGCGCAATGCCGCTGAGCTCGAAGTTGTCGGTGAGCGTCAGGCTGACGTTTCCGATTCCCACGATGAGCCCCGCGGCTACGGGCACGAGGTGGAGCGGGTTGGACAGGTCGACGCGGGAGCGGACCCAGATCTGGGCGCCCAGCAGGCCGATCATGCCGTAGAGGATGACCGTGATTCCGCCGAGGACTCCGCCGGGGATCGCAGCCACGACGGCACCGAATTTGGGGCAGAGTCCGAACAGGATCGCGAAGCCGGCGGCGCACCAGTAGGCGGCGGTCGAGTAGACGCGGGTGGCGGCCATGACGCCGATGTTCTCGGCGTACGTGGTCGTGGCGGGGCCACCGACCGACGTCGCCATCACAGTGGCCGCACCATCGGCCATGATCGCCGTGCCGAGCTTGTCGTCCAGCGAGTCGCCGGTCATCTCGCCTACAGCCTTCACGTGCCCGGCGTTCTCGGCGATGAGCGCGATGACGACAGGCAGAGTCACGAGAACCGCGGAGAGGGAGAAGTTCGGGGCGTGGAAGGTGGGAAAACCGATCCAGTCGGCCTTGGCCACCCCCGAGAGGTCAAGACGCCAGTGGTCGACCGCTTCGGTCCCTCCGGCGGGGGAGTGGATCTTGCCGAAGACGCGGTCGAAGACCCAGGAGATCAGGTAGCCGAAGGCCAGGCCGAGGAAGATCGCGATACGGGACCAGAAGCCACGCAGTACGACAAGGGCGAAGCCCGTGAAGAGCATGGTGAGCAGCGCGGTCCACTGATCCTGCGGCCAGTAGGTGCCAGCGGTGACGGGAGCCAGATTGAACCCGATCAGCATGACCACCGCGCCGGTGACCACCGGCGGCAGGACGGCGTGGATGATGCGGGCGCCCAGGGCGCGAACGATTGCCCCGCACAGGAAGAGGACCGCTCCCACGACCAGCAGTGCCCCGGTGAGGGTTGCCGCGTCGCCGCCCTGCGTCTTGATGACGGCGGCCACGCCGATGAACGACAGGCTGCTGCCGAGATAGCTGGGGATACGGCCACGAGTGATCAGCAGGAAGAGGATGGTGGCCGCACCGGATGCCATGACGGCGAGGTTGGCGTCCAGTCCCATCAAGATCGGAGCAACGAAGCAGGCCCCGATCATCGAGACCACATGCTGCGCGCCGAGGCCGGCGGTGCGGCCCCAGGTGAGCCGCTCATCCGGTCGTACGACCTCGCCCGGTGCGAGGCTCTTGCCGTCGCCGTGCAGCTTCCAGCCGAAGCCCGCCATGGTCTTGCTCCTAGATGTGTTGCTGGGTGGTGATGAGGCCCGGCCTGTGAGCTCGGACAGTTTCGATCATTGGCGGACAGTCGGATAAGAGGCGCGACGGCAGGGTCCGTCGCGGGGTGAACACCAGCCCGATCCAGCCCCTATTCTGTGGGGGAGTGCTGGCCGTCCGTGTTCATCATGGGTGCGACGGAGCGACGAAGGACGCGCCGAACATGGCCACCACGTGCTGGGCGCCGAGCCCGAACGTACGGGGCCAGGAGAGCCGCTCGTCGGGGCGCACCACCGCGCCCGGTGCGGGCGTCTTTCCGTCGCCGTGCAAGGTCCAGCGCACGCCGAGGCCCATGGTCGCTCCCTGATTGGTGTGTGCGGTGCGCCCTGGGGGTCCACCCGCGGAAAAGATCAGGGCCATGGTAGTGCCGAGCAGGCGCGGCCCCGCGCTCGGCCCCGCCGCAGGCGGAAGCTGTCGTTCCGCGCCGCAGGTGGAGGTGTCCTTCCGCGCCGCGCGTGGAGCTCTTGTTCCCCGCCCCGGTCGTCAGCCGCCCGCCGGGCTCCTGTCCGGTGCCGGCCGCGGTACGCCGCCCTCCGCGACCTTGCGGTCACCGGCCCGCAGCACCCCGGCCCCCAGGACCAGGCCGAAGGCCAGCACCGTCACCAGGCCGAAAGACACGAGCAGCGACGTCGCCTCCGCCAGCGAGCCGATCGCGGACGGGGCGATGAGCCCGGAGGTGTACGTGATGGTGGCGACGCCCGCGATGGCCCGGCTCGGGTTCGTGCCGCTGCGCCCGGCCGCGGCGAAGGCCAGCGGAACGACCACCGCCACGCCGAGGCCCAGCAGTCCGAAGCCGGTGAGCGCCAGGGCGGCACCAGGTGACAGGACCACGAGCAGTCCGCCGACCGTGGCCAGCGCGCCTCCGACCCGTACGGTCCGCACCGCACCGAAACGGTCGACCACCCTGTCGCCGGCGATCCGGGCGATCGCCATCATGAGGGCGAAGGCGGTGGTCGACGCCGCGGCGAGGCCGGCGGAGCTGCCCATGACGTCCCGGAGGTAGACCGCCGACCAGTCCATGCTGGCCCCCTCGGCGAACACCGCGCAGAAGCCCACCGCCCCGATGACCAGCGCCGACTTCGGTGGCAGGGTGAAGCGCGGCGGCGGCTCCTCGTCGGGCGGGCTGCGCAGGTCGAGGACTCCCTGGCAGGCGGCCAGACCGAGCGCCGTCAGCACCAGCGCGGCCAGGGTGTGGTGCAGCCGGGCATCCGCGCCGATGTGGGCGGCGACCGTGCCCGCAGCCGAACCGATCAGGGCGCCCACGCTCCACATGCCGTGCAGCCCGGACATGATCGACTTGTCGAGCCGGTTCTCCACCTCGACGCCCAGCGCGTTCATCGCGACGTCCGACATTCCGGCGGTGGCCCCGTAGACGAACAGCGCGAGGCAGAGCGTCAGCAGGTTCGGCGCAAGCGCGGGCAGGACGAGCGCCAGCGTCCACAGCGCGAGCAGCCCCCGCAGGGCCGTCCGCGCCCCGAACCGGTGGCTGACGCTGCCGGCCAGCGGCATCGCCAGCGAGGCACCGATGGCCGGGAAGGCGAGCGCCAGACCGAGCTGGCCCGCACTCACCGAGGCATGGTCCTGGATCCATGGGACCCGGGTCGCGAAGCTGCCGGTCACCGCCCCGTGCACGGCGAAGACCGCGCCGACCGCGCATCTGGCCCGCTTTATCTGCTCCCTGCCGAAGACCGGGACCGCTTGATCCTCTGTCATACGCCGTGCCCTCCCCTGGAAATTGCGGCCCGCCGGTGCCCCCGGCGGTGCGTCTCGCGGTGCGCAGCGTAAACTATCAGGGACCCTGCCTGATAAATAACCCCACGGCGTCGGCCGTTCAGCGATCTGGAAGGATCCCGGCATGCCCGCATCCCCGAGCACCGCCCGGGCCATCAACGACCGGCTCGCCCTGCGGCTCCTGCAGCAGGACGGCCCGCTGACGGCCACTCAGCTGAAGACCATGACCGGCCTGTCCCGCCCCACCGTCGCCGATCTGGTGGACCGGCTGCAGGACGCCGGTCTGGTCAGGGTCGTCGGGGAGAGCGGCTCGGACCGCCGGGGCCCCAACGCCCGGCTGTACGGGATCGTCGCCGACCGCGCGCACCTGGCGGCCCTCGACGTACGTACGGACAGCGTCGCCGTGGCCGTCGCGGACCTGCTCGGCGTCACGCTCGCCGAGGCCACGCTGCCCATCGGCGGTGACACGGGGACGCGGCCCGCCGTCGAGCGCGCCGTGGCGATGCTGGAGCGCACCGCACGCTCGGCGGGCACAGCTCCGCTGCACAGCGTCGGCATCGGCGCCCCGGGCCTGATCGACCCGGTCACCGGCGAGCTCAGGAACACCGCCGGGCTCCCCGCCTGGCACGGCGGTCTGGTCAGGGAGCTTCAGCAGCGGCTCTCCGCGACCGTCCTCGTGGAGAACGAGACCAACCTTGCCGCCGTCGCGGAGCACCGCGACGGAGCCGCCCGGGACCGCGACACCTTCGTGCTGCTCTGGCTCGGCAGCGGCATCGGCGCCGCCGTGATGCTCGACGGGAAGCTGCGCCGCGGTGCCTCGGGCGGAGCGGGGGAGATCGGTTTCCTGCCGGTGCCCGGCACGTCGGGGGTCCCCTCCGCGGTCAACTGCGACGGAGGCTTTCACTCCTTGGTGGGTTCCGCCGCCGTCTGCCGGCTGGCCGCGGACCACGGCATCAGCACCGGGGCCCCCGCTGAGGACAGCGCGCAGGAACAGGACCCCGCCGCCGCGTCCGCCGTCCGGGCCGCGCTGCGTGCGGGCAACGGGAACGGCGAGGCCTTCCTGGCGGCGCTCGCCGACCGCCTCGCGCTGGGAGCCGCCGCCGTGGTCTCCGTCCTCGACCCCGGCTGCCTAGTCCTGGCCGGCGAGGTCGGCCGTGCCGGAGGGGACGCGCTCGCCGCGCGGGTGGAGGAACGGCTGGCCCGGATGTCACCGCTGCGCACGGAGGTCAGGGCCGGGACGCTGGGAGGCGGCGCGGTCCTGCGCGGCGCGCTGTTCGCGGCCCGGGGCGCGGCGCAGGACGCGCTGTTCGGTGGGGGAGAGTAGGCGGCGGCTTCCGGGCCCTGGCCCGGTCAAGCCTGGTGGTTCACGGCACGGCGCCCGCCTCCACCAAGAACGAGCTCGATTCACCCCACCACGACACGTACAGACAGTCCCGCGCGCGAGTGCAGGCGACGAACAGCAGACAGCGTTCAGCGAGAACGTCGGCCTCGTGTTGAAGCCGGTCCACGTCCGCCGGGGTCACGGCCCTCGGATACGGCAGAGCGCCGCTGCCCACGCCTATGACGGCGACGCACCGGAACTCCAGACCCTTGAACGTGTGCATGGTGCCGACTTGGACGGCGGCCGGGTCGGAGGCGGCATCGCCCCGCAGACGCGCGGCGCGGATCCCCGCAGCCGTGAGCCGTTCGACCGCCTTGTCGCAACTCTTGTTGAACCGGGAGCCGATCCCGATCTCACTCGGCTCGATCCCACCGTCGAGCCACGCTCGCACCCGCACGACGAGGGCGTCGAGTTCGGCGGCCTCCGAGCTTCCGCCGAACATCTCGGGTCCGGAGCCGTGCAGGGCCGACCGATAGCCGAGCAGCGTCTCATTGCGGGCGTCGTCCGCGAGTTGCTCAAAGGGTCGGCCTACGAGGAGGGCGGTCGACCAGCTGAGGATCTCGTGGGTCGACCGGTAGTTCTTGCGTATCTTCGTGGACCGACCGGAGACCCGGACGCCGACCGCCTTCAGCGACACCTTCGTGTCATAGATGCGCTGGTGCGGGTCGCCCGCGATGAAGAGGTCGTCCGGCCGGGCCGGAGCCGCCGCGCGCAGCAGCCGCCACTGGGCGGGGTGCAGATCCTGTGCCTCGTCGACGACCACGTGCCGGAAGCGGGGGCCGTCGCTTTCCAGCAGATCGGCGGCTTCCGCACACGTGCCCAGGTAGGTGCGCAGCCCGTCCGCGGTGAGCCGCTCGCGGAACTCCACGATCGTGCGCCAGACGAGCCTGCGGGAGGACGCCGGCAGCGCACTGCCGCGCCCCCGCCGCTCACACCCCTCGTACTCGTCCAGGGACCGCAGGTTCTGCGCGAGAACCACGTGCTTGTACTCCTGGGCGAGGAACTGCGCGGTGCCGGTGAATCCGCTGGCCTGTGCCGCCTGTTCCCACCTGGCTTCCTCCTCGCCGCCCCGCAACGGCCGCCGTGACGTCGACACGACCCTTCCCGCGAACGCGTCGACGGTCATGATGTCGACGCGGTCACGCAGCTCCTCGTCCTCGACCAGAGCGGCCAGCCCGGTGCGCAGCGCGGCCACCAACGTGTTGGTGTACGTCGTGAGCAGAATCCGATCCCCGTCGCGCAGATACCCGAGCAGATGGCGTACCCGGTGCAGGGCGACGACCGTCTTGCCGGTGCCCGGACCGCCGGTGACCTGGGCGGGGCCAGAGTAGGAGGGCCGGTAGGCGACCTTGTGCTGTGACGGGTGGAGGAAGACCCGCCAGGCGGCGAACGGCTTGGCGAGGATGTCGCGGAGCTCCTCGGACGCGGTGACGAGAGCGATACGGGCCCGGGTGCGCCGGATGGCGGTCGCGAAGTCCTCGGTGTCCACGGGTGGGTCGCCGGCGGACACGGTGGACATGCTGACGGACACCACGTCGCGCCAGACCTCCTCCACGCTGAAGCCCGCCGCCAGGTATTCCAGGACCTCGCGCTGGTCCTGCGGGAAGTACGGGGCGAAGATCTCCAGTTGTTCCGCGTCGGTGAGGGCGCGGGCCTGGCGGAGCGTGGTCCCGTCGATACCGAGTGCCGTCATGTCGCCGTCGGACACATGCGCGAACAGGCGCTGATGGGGAGCCGGGGCGATGCGCTCGTACGCCGGGGTCAGCTCGTCGAGCATCGCGATGTCCCGGATCTCCACGGCCCGGGTGACCGTGTTGATGCTGGCCTTCTGCTTGATCGCCCACGCGATTGCCTTGTCGTGCGGCATCACCCGCAGCAGTACGAAGTTGTCCCCGCTGTCCGGCGCGAGGACGACGCCACGCGTGCTTTGATTGATGCGAATGGTCCTGATGTGAGGGTCGCGGGCCCGTTTGAGCGTTTCCAGTTGGGCCAGCAACAGCGTGCCAATGTCCCGGCGCAGCTCGACCGCTTCTTCGCTCACGTCGCCGTCTACCGCCCGGATGACGTCCAGAACCGCCCGCAGCGCCGCCAGCGCGTCGGTGGCCTGGCCCAGCTCGGCGCGGCACCGAGCAGCCTGGGCTCGGCACGCACGGGCATGCGTACTGCTGTGGCCACCGGTACGCGCGTACGCGTCGGCCAGAGCTTCGAACTCGGGCAGCGCCGCCCGGTAGTCCCCACCGAGTAGCTGGATCGCGGCGCGCTGAGTCCGGAGCTCCAGGACCTTCGTGTTCTCGGCACCGAGAACGTGCGCAGCCGGCTCGATAATCTCGCTCAGCACCTCGGCGGCCTGAGCGAACCGCTCCTCGTCCAGCAGCGCGTCTGAGTGCGCGTACGCCTCCGCGATCTCCTCCCGCAGCTGCTCCGGTACGGCCACGGGAACCGGAGGTGCGGCGTTCGGATCGACCGTGGTGGGTACGGCCCTGCCCGCACCGGCGCGGGCGCGCGGGGCGTACGGCTGACGGAAGACGGAAGACGCCCGTAGGATCGGGCGCTCCCCGCGGCCCCGCCTCATCGGGCGCCGGTCTCTCGCCGGGTGACGGCAGGAAGGGCCGGAGCCGCTCGTACACCTCTTGCACGTCGAAGGGCCGGGCCTCGGGCGCCTTGAGTAGCAGGTGCAGGACGAGGTCTTCCAGGGGCGCCGGTACATCCGGCCGAAGTAGGCGCAGCGGGGTCGGTGCGGCGTTCACGTGCTGGTACATCACTAGTTACTCGCTGTCGGCGGTGAACAGGCTCCTCCCGCTGAGCAGTTCGTGCAATACGCAGCCAAGCGCGTACAGGTCGGTCTGCGGACTGGTCCGCCCGCCTCGAACCTGCTCCGGCGCCATGTACTGGTAGGTCCCGATGGGGCTGCCGGTCGCCGTCAGTTTGGTGACATCCGTCCGCAGGATCGCCGCGATCCCGAAGTCGAGGACCTTCACCGTTCCGTCCTCTGTGACCAGGATATTGCTCAACTTGAGGTCGCGGTGGATCACGGGTACGTCGTGGGCGTGCGACAGCACGGTGGCGACCTGCGCTGCGACGGCCACCGCCCAGCTGACGGGCAGTGGGTGATCAGGGTGGAGGCACGCGGACAGGGGGACGCCGTCGACCAGCTCCATGACGAGGAACAGCCGCTCATGGGCGTCATCCAGCACGGCGTCGAACACCTGCGGCACGCCGGGATGCTGGATGCGCGCGGTGATGCGGGCCTCGCGCTTGAATCGCTTGGCGAACTCCTCGGCCAGCTGCGGTGAGCCGGCAACGGCCTGCCGCCGGACCACCTTCACGGTGACCGGCCGGTCCAGCACGGCGTCGTAACCACGCCACACGTCACCCATGCGCCGCTGTTGAGCTCCTCCAGGAGCTCGTACCGCCCGGCGATCGGCTGCTCCGGCACCTTGCCCCCGTGTGTGCGTGTACTGAGGGCCGACGCGTGTTGGCGCGTGGACCGGACGTGGTGGGGCCAAGTCTCTCCGTGCGGCAATCTCCAGTCCAGCGAAGCTGCGGGAGCGAGTGGGGGGCGTCACTTTCCGGTCACCGGAGGCGGAGCGCCGGGCGCGCTCCGTTTCGGTCCGCTGAGGCCGGCACCGCATCTCGCGTTACAGCTGCCTCGTGATCATCCGAACGTGCTTCGTGAGTCTGGGGCCCGCAAGTTCAAACGATTCGTAGCCCGATTGTCAAGTTCCCTATTCAGGTTGAATCTCTTTTCGGGTAATGGGGGCCTCGGAGAGTGTCTGGAAGATCTTTTCAAGGTCTCCAGCGGTTTTTGCACAGAAGTCCTCGTCGGACTGTCTGATCAAGTCCATTGCCTGGTTGAAGTTCTGACCATCAGGCCCGGCCTCCTGGATCAATCGCGAGGGGACGATCATCCAGTTCCTGGTCGACTTGAACGTCCACTCGACCTGCTTTGGGGTTTCTCGAACGGCCGATTCAAAGATCTTTTTCAACTGGTCATCAGGTTCGGCATAGCGCCACCCAACAAATGCTACTTGTAGGTATCCATAGACAGGGTGACGCTCTGTCGGCGACCTGAACCACACCACGTCACCGAATCGACTCAGTACCTGTTTTGCCCGCTCGTTGCGCTTCATGTCTGCCTTACCTGCCGTTCTCAACGCCGGCCCCACGGGGGCGGCATCTTGTAATCTCCATTATTTCGAATTATTTTCTCTCCGTCGTTTGTCAGTCGCAGCGCTCGTTCGTAATCCCCAAGGGGGATAGGGTTGTTGCCGAGAGTTGGGTCATAGATATAACGTCCGTCTGTGTATACCTCATGGAAGAGGTAGTCCTCGATATTTGCGCCGCCGCGTTCAGGGATTCTGATGTCGCTGCCTGAGTAAGTTGTGTAGTGCACTATCCTGCCTTCGCCATCTGCTCTTCGAGATATGAAGGAAGCGATATCAGAGCAGTCGATCTCCGGGCCACTGGGGGCCGCTCTCATTGCGTCGGTGAGGTTTCCGCTGGGTGGGTGGGAAGGATTTGGTTCTCGGAAGTCGTAGGGCCCACGCGGGCATGGTGACAGCCCTAGAGGGTCCGTCCACGTATGGGGATTGTGAACGTAGGTGCTGGGGTTTGGTGCAGGCGACAGACCGAGTGGATCAGCGCTGAAGTACCGCGCTGTCTCGGGATCATAATAGCGGTGGAAATTATAGTGCAGCCCTGTTTCCGAGTCGAAGTATTGGCCCGGGAAGCGCAGCGGCATGTATGAGGTGCTGGAGGCTGCCCAGGTGGTCGCTCCCCACAGCGTGGCACGCGTCCGCCATGCGATACACCCTTGCTCGTCGATGAGTTCGCTCGGCGTGCCGACAAGGTCGGTGACGATTGCGAAGAAGCGCTCGTTTATCTCGCTCTGAGGTGTGTCCTTGTTCAGTATGCGTTCCGTCTGGGCAACTGGACGCGTGTCGTGATAGTCCCAGGTCAGCGCGACTGGGTGAGGGAGTGCCGCAGAGTGTGTCACCTGCTCGCACAGAATGGGGCCGTCCCAGGTGAACTCCACCCTTTCTGCTATGCCGTCAGAGGTCAACCGCTGTTTTTCTACACGTCGCCCCAGAGGGTCATAGAGGTAGCGCCAAAGAGTTCTGTCAGGGGTTTCCACGGCGGCGAGACGGTCTTCGGTGCCCCACTGGAAGCGCCAGATATCCGGTTTGCGGGAAATTCGCTGCTTTCTGCGCAACGCAACGCGTCCCTGCGCGTCGTGCTCATAGGTAACATTTCCTGCCCGCGTGATGCGAGTGCCGCTGTAGGCGCGAGGCCCTGTGGCTTCCTGCCCGGGGTGCGAGGTTGGCCAGACCGCACTGATCTGGTTACCCGCATCGTCATACGCGTACCGTTCTGTCCACGTGCCCGCGAGTACCGTGGTCACCCGGCCCGCAATGTCGAGGCCGAAGGTGCGAGTGCCGTTGAGATCGTCGTGCACACTCTTAAGATGCCCATCGGCGCGATAGCCGTAAGCGCGGCGCTGGATGATTTTTCCTTGTGGGCCAGTCACGGATTGGCTGGTGACTCGACCTGTAATGTCGAAGACGTTCTGCAGGGATAGTGATGTGCCGACCCGCCGGACGAGTTCCTGACCAGCTGAATCATATTCGAACTGAAACGTGCGTCCTGCAGTAGTCAGTTCACTGCAACGGCTGGATAGGTCATAATTCCACGTACTGATCGCACCGCTCGGTGTGACACGTCCTGTTCTGCGGCCGAGATCGTCGTAAGTAAACTCAAGTTTCCTGCCGTTAACAGTTTCTGACTTTAGTCGGCCATATCGATCACGCAGTCGCATCAATGTCGCATCTGGGCCGGTAGCCAAAGCGAGTTCATCGAATATGTCGTATTCGAATGTGGTGACTGCGTCAGGTGCCGTCTTGCGGAGCACTTGGCCAAGCGCGTTGCGCTCGTACTCCACAGTCTGACCAATGCCATCGGTACGTGATTTGAGATGGCCTGCGTGGTCGTACGTGTAACTCAGCGTGCGGTTATCGAAGTCAGTCTCGCCCACGAGCCGGCCGGCCGGGTCGTAGTCGTAAGTCCAGGACTGCCCGTGTGGGTTGGTAACCCGTGTCAGACGAAGCCCGGCGTCGTGACTGAACTCGAATCTGACACCATCCGGACCGGTTCGGGCCACCTGCAGATCAAAGTCCGCGTATTCGAAATGGGTTGTCCCGTCGGTCGACGTGGTGTGAGAAATGCAGTTGTTCTCGCCATCGTATATCCAGGACTGAGTGCTATTGTCCGGGGCGACGTGGCGGGCAAGCTTCCCCTCGACTGTCCATTCAAAGCGGGTGATTGCGCCGAGAGAGTCGGTGACTGCGGACAGGCGGCCGAAGGCGTCTCGGACGTATCGGATCCTGGCGCCTGCCCCATCGGTGAACTCAACGGGAAGCCCAGCGGGGTTGCAGCGGATCCACGAGGTGCAGCCTAGGGCATCCGTTGCAGATATGAGATGACCCGAGTCGTTGTATGAGAACCGGGTCGTCGAGCCTGCAGAATCTGTTGTCGAGACACGATTTCCCCGTGCATCGTAGGCATGACGCAGAACGGTGCCGTCTGTTCGACGTACAAGAACGGGCAGGCTCAGAGCGTTCAACTCCATCGTTGTCCTGCGCCCGTCAGGTCGCTCCAGGGCAGCAGGCCGACCTTGCGCGTCGTATGAGTAACGGGTGACGAGTCCGAGTGGGTCGGTGACGGACAGCAGTCGGTGGTATCGGTCGTGTTCGTAGCGGGTGACCGCGCCGAGAGCGTTGACCTTGGCGACGACCTGCGCGCGGTCGTTGATCACATACCGGGTGGTGTGGCCAAAGCTGTCCGTCATGGATGTCATGCGCAGACCGGTGTCGGGGTCGGTGTCGTCCCAGGCAAAGTGGGCCTCGAGGTGACCATTGGTGCCGGTCTGGTAGACGCAGCGGTCGTGTTCGTCGTAGACGTACTCGTACCGGCTGCCGTTGGTGTCCGTCCACGCTGTTATGCGACCCAGTTCGTCGCAGTCGAAGCGTAGGGGCTTGCCCGATGAGTTGGTTACTGCTGTGAGGTGGCCGTCGGTGTAGCCGTAGCGGAGGATCTCTTGATCGGTGCCGTCGGGGGCGGCGCCCGCCAGGTGCAGGGCGGTGACCCTGCCTCCGCGCGTGGTGAGTTTCAGGTGGTAGCCGCCGTGGTGCACGATCGATGTCGGAGCGCCTGCCTCGTCGTACTCGAAGGAGATCCAGCGGCCGTTGCGGTCGTCGATCTGGGCCAGGAGCGCCAGCTCCCCGGTGGGCTGGTCGACGAAGTGACGGATCTGGCCGGTTTCGGGGTCGGTGATGGTGTAGCCGTCGCCCACCCGGTCCAGGGGCCAGCGCCGGCCGTGGGTAGGCATGACGGGAACGCCGGGCGCCGGGTGGGGGTAGGCGAGCAGGCTTCCCTCGTTACAGCTGAAGACCACGCCTTCCGCGTCGATCTCCAGGCGTTGGTCGACCGTGCTCGACCAGCCGGTGCCGAACCAGCGGCCGGCGCGGTGCGAGGAGTCGAAGACGCGCTCGAACACCAGGGGCAGTGATCCCGGCAGCACGATGTCCGTCTGCGGGAGCAGCATGCGCCCGGTCGCGACGTCGACGGGGTCGTTGGCGCACTCGACCTTGCTGCACTGTTGCCCGTTGGAGTCGGGGTTGTTCTCGTGGCCCTGGCGGTTCGGGCCCTTGGGGCGTTCGGGGAGGTCCTTCATTCCGGCCCGCAGGCCGCCCTTGATGAGTCCCCCACCCTTGGTGCCGACCAGCTCCGGCAGGAGCCGGCCGATGAATTCCGAGGGGTCTCCCTTGGCCGCGTCCCAGGCGTTCTTTAGTGCGCGGTCGGGGTTGGCGGCGGTGGAGACGAGGCCGGCGAGCGTCATGTTGACGCCCTTGTAGTACTCGGCCGGGTGCGTCAGGTTGTACGGGTCGGTCGGGTTGACCGAGCGGACGAAGTTCACCAGTCCTGCGGAGGCCTTGATGACACCGCCGCCGACGTGGGCCAGCTCGATGGACTGGCCGATTCCGTAGTCGATGAGCTCCTGCTTGGCCCGGTCCAGGCCGGTGGGCTCCTTCGGAGCGTGCGCCATCGCTGCCGTGATCGTGCCCTTGGCCGTTTCGGCAGCGTCGTTACGCGCCTGCCGGGCGCGCTGGAGGATCTCCTGCGCGTGCCGGCGCTTGGCCGCGCCCGGGTCGGAGAACGTTCCTGGGTGCGGGAGGGGATGGTCGGTGTTGCGGACCGCGTTGTACGCCTCCGCCTTCTCCTTGAACGCGGCAGCAGCAGTTTCGTAGTCCTGCTTGCCCTCCTCGTAGAGGGCGATCGCCTCACCGGCCTTGGCCTGCGCGCTGGTGACCGTCCCCGCGTACGTCTCCAACGCCTTGGCCGCGTCCTCGAACGCGTTCGCCGCGCGCAGCCAGTCGGTGGGCAGCGTCTGGAACTTGGCGCGGAAGGCGTCGGCGGCCTCGCCCTTCCAGTGACCGGAGTCGAGCTTCTTCATCCCGCCGCCGACGAGATCGAAAGCCTTCTGGAAGTCGCGGAGATTCTTCACCGCCGCGCTGATCTTCTCCGGCCTGCCGTGGATCAGCTCATTCGCTTCCTCACTTTGACCGAGCTGCTGCTCCCCGACGTTCGCACCCAGCGAGGATGCCGTCTCATCGCCCCAGTCCTCGACGTTGTCGGCCCACTCATCGGCACCGACCTTTTCCAGCCCCGAGCCGAGCACATCGGTGCCCTTGTCGATGCCCTCGCCGACGACCTCCTTGCCCTTGTCGACGAGATTGCCCGCACCGTCGTAAAGGGCGTCGCCCCACTTCCCCCAGTCGACCATCAGCGACTCTCCCCCCACCGCGGCTGCTCAGCCTGATCGACCGCCCCCTGCGACGGATCCAGGTGCTCCTTCAGCCGCTCATCCACCTCCGAACGCAACGACGGGTCCACCATCCCGTTGCGCTCCATGGAGTCGAGCGCGGCGTCCTCCACGTCGTAGGCGGTGTCCTTCCAGGTCTGGTTCACCTCGCCCTGGGCCTGGCTCATCGACTCCAAGCTCCAGTCCGGGTTGTCGTACGCGGACTGGGTGCTGATCGCGTCCCAGCTCATGCCCTTGACCTCGTCCTCGGTCGCATGCGGATTCCCGTTCAGGGAGTTCACACCGATCTTGATCGAGTCCTTGACGTACTGCTCCTGCTCCGCATACGAACCCGCCGACAGCCCCACCCCCAGGGCGAAGCCGTTCCCCTTCTGCGTCAGGGCCCGCACACCCCACTCCCAGCGGTTGCAGAACGTCTCGAACTCCGACGTCAGCCCGCCATGCCCCAACTCCAGGCCCGACAACGCCAGATCCGAGAACCCCCGGCCCGTCGACGCCTCCCCGATCATGCCAAGCTCCTTCAGCTCCGCATGCGCCAGGTTGATCCCCTTCGCGATCTCCGCCAACGCCTCCGGCGGCACCTGAAGATTCGCGTTCTCCCCGCTCACTGCATCCCCCCGAGATCCACCGCGACCGCGTCCGGCACGATGTCCGCCACCGGCGGGAACAACATGCCGTCCGCACTGCCTGCATCCAGCGCCACCCCTGCCGGCCCCGGCAGCAACGGCACCATCACATCCAGCAACCTGGCACCCAGAACGGCCTGATACGTCCACTCCCGCCCGGCATCCCCACGAGCCAGCGCGAACCGGGCCAACGCCTCCTCATCCGAGAACGCACAGATCCACCGCACACCGTTCTGCTCCGCCGACCACAGATCCCCGGCCTCGTCCAGCGGCACCAACACCGCCGTACGCCGGAACTCACCCAGCAACACAGCAAACTCTCGGCGGGCCGTACGCAACTGCTCCTGTTCGGCCTCTACCGACGTCGCAGCGGGTGCCCGCTCGGGAGGCGGCCCCGAAAGATCGTCCAAGTCCGCCAACCGTGATCGCCTGCGCTGCTGCTCCGGTATCCCGTCCCCACCCGTGGTCATGCGTGGGATCATCACACGCACGGATTTTCGAGTGCAACGTAAATCGCCTACTGGCTGGAATGCTGCTGCCTGGGGCACGGGGCGATTTCCAGGACCGCCCATACCGTCTTGCCCGGACCGTCAGCGCAGGGATACCAGCCCCAGCGGTCGGCCAGGGCGGCGACCAGCAGGAGGCCACGGCCGCCCTCCTGATCGGGTGAGGCCGGGTCGGTGGGAGTGGGCATGCGCTCGCCTCGGGTGTCGGTGACCTCGACGCGGATGGCCGTGCCCTCGGCGGACAGGCGGAGCCGGAAATCGCGGCCGGATACGTGACCGTGGCGTACGGCGTTGCTGCTGAGCTCGGCGACGGTCAGCAGCAACGCATCATGCGCGTCGCTCCCGTACGGGACACCCCAGGCGTCGAGGCGCTCGCCGGCCAGGCGCCGGGCGAGACGGGCGCCCCGAGGCGTGGAACTGAAGCGCAACGTGAAGTGGTGCCAGGGGAAGCGAGCGTGTGGGGCGCGCGTCGGTCGCACGGGGAGAAGCGGCTGCTTGTCGGTCATTCCTCCACACTGACGCCCACTCACTGAAAGTGACCAGGCGTTACGCGCTGTCGCGGCCCGGGTGTACGTGGAGAGGGACGGAGCTGTACGCAGGAGGAGCAGGCTGGAAGGGGGTCAGGGCAGGCGGGTCAGGTCGCGTAGCTGTCCGACCAGTGCGTGGACGTCGCGTTCGGCGGGCGCGATGGCGGGCGTCTCCGGCGGGGCGGTGCGGCAGGGGCGGCAGAGGCCGTCGGGGAGCGCTTCGGGCGAGCCGGGGCGACCGCATTCGGTGCACTCCGCGAGGAGGCGGCGCTTCGGGGCGGCGGTTGTGGCGGGGGCCGGGGTGCTGGGCGCGTGCGGCGGCAGCTTGTCGGTGAGGCGGCGGCGTACGAGGCCGACGGGGGAGCCGACCTGCGCGGGGAGGCCTGCGGTGAGGGCCTGGGTCAGGTAGTCGGCGTCCACACCGCGCGCGAACCAGTCGGCGGCCAGGGGCTCCAGGGCGCGGCAGTCGGCTGCCGAAAGTGCCAGGCGCGTGTCCCGGCGGCCGAGTTGGGCCAGGGCGAGGTATGCCGGAGAGGCTGCGGCCGGTGGACTCACCGAGGTGCGCTGCTTGGGCAATGTGGGCGTGGTGGGAGGAGGCGCGGCGGGCGCGGGTGTGGTGGCAGATGGTGCGGTCGCTCGCGGGGCCGTGTCGGTGGGCGGGGGAGTGGGCGTCGCTTCCGATGTGGAGTGGCTGCCCTCGCTGGCCAGGAACGCGTCCCACCACTCGTTGTCCCGGGCGGTACGCGACCAGTAGGTGCGGGAGACCCAGCGGACCTGGTCGCCTTCGCCGGCCAGGCACCGTACGCGACGCAGATGTCCGGCCACGCCGAGAGCCTTCAACGCGCTGGAGACGGCCATCTGGCCGTACAGGGGCAGGTGTTTGGCCAGCGACTTGATGTCCATGGCCGCACCGTCGGGGAGTCGGTCGACGTATCCGGCGATGTACCGCTCGCGCTCCGGCATCAGGGCGAAGTCGTCTGCCCGGCGGTCGTGTTGGCCTGCTGCGGTTCGTTTGCCGTAGCCGGGGCGCGCTTTCGCGTACGGGCGCGAGGATGCGGGTGCGCGAAGGGCAGGGCTAAGGTGCTCGGTAGCCACGAGATCGTCCGTTTCGATCTTGGGGTGAGACCCCGGCCTGGTGTTTGCGCACCGCGTCGGGGTCGATTCGTTGGGGGCACCGTAAGCAGGCGTGACGGTACGCCGCAAGCTGATCACAGTTAGTCATATCGGCTGGCCGTGACGGGGTGGGGAGGGTGGGGAGGTTTTCCCAAAGCCCTTCTTCTACCTACCGGTTGAACAACATCGCTCGGGTCTCGAAGCTCGCATCCCGACCCCCGAATCCCGAAGCTCAAGCCTCGGGCCCGCGCCCCTGATCGCGTCCTCCCAACGAGTGAACGATCCGATTTCGACGCTCGAAGCTCGGCGCTTGGAAGCCGAGCGTCGGGCCACTCCTTCGATGGAACGCGGCGGGAATGGTGTGCGTGCGAGAGGGCGGGTCGTTACGGTGCCCGAGTGGGACGAGCCGGAGCGGGCGCTGCCTCCCGGGGCCGGTGCCGTCGGTGCGACGAGGCCTTGAAGAGCCGCTTTTCGCAGGCTGGTTGTACGCGATGGGCCGAGGCGTGTACGTACGTGGGACAGGCGGTGGCGATGACGCAGGACGAGGCGGCGGCCATGGACTCGGGGGCGGGCACGTCGCCGGGGGTGCATCCGGAGGGCAAGTCGGAGAACAGTGTGGCAGTTGCGTTCGGGCGGCAGTTGAAGCTGCTGCGGCTGCGGGCGGGGCTGGACCGGGCGGAGTTCGGCAAGCGGGTGGGGTACGCGGCGCAGTCCATCGCGTCATTCGAGCAGGGGCGGCGCATCCCGCAGCCGGAGTTCGTCGACGAGGCGGACCGGGTGCTGGATGCCGGTGGGCTTCTGATGGCGCTGAAGGAAGAGCTGGTGCGGTCGCAGTACCCGGCGTTTTTCCGGGACATGGCCGGGCTGGAAGCCGGGGCCATAGCGCTGTCTGTGTACGGCGTCTACGCGATCCCCGGTCTCTTGCAGACGACCGAGTACGCGCGTGCTGTTTTCCAGATGCGGCGCCCCTTGCTCGACGACGACGCGATTGAGCGTGGACTCTCAGGTCGGTTGGCGAGGCAAGCGATCTACGACCGGCACCCAGCTCCGCTGCTGAGCTTCATCGTCGATGAGGAGGTGCTCCGGAGACCTGTTGGCGGGCAGGCGGTGCTATCTGGTCAGCTGGAACAGCTACTGCTCATCGGCCAGAAGCGTAATGTTGAGATCCAGGTGATGCCGACCGACAGGGAGGATCACGGGGCACTGGGTGGGCCGTTCACGCTCATCGACACGGTGCAAGGGCAGCGCATCGCCTACACCGAAGCGCAAGGTGACAGCCGTCTGTACACGGGCCAAGCGAAGGTCCGCCAGCTCGAAGCCCGCTATGGCATCATCCGATCGCAGGCGCTTACCCCGCGTGAATCTTCGGAGTTCGTCCAGAAACTTCTGGGAGAGAAATGATCGTTCGACGCACTGAACCGACTGCGCCAGAGTTGGAGTGGTTCAAGAGCAGTTACAGCACCGGCGACGGCGGGGAGTGCGTCGAGGTCGCGTGGCGTAAGAGCAGCTATAGCACCGGCAACGGTGGCGAGTGTGTGGAGTTTGCCGCCGAAGCGACTCGCGTGTACATCCGCGACTCCAAGCAGGTCAGGGGCCCCGTGCTGACCGTCGGGCCAGATGCGTGGGCCGGGCTCGTTAGGCTCGCCGCCAGCTGAGCAACGTACGAGGCGGGGCCCCGCCGCGTCTCAGGCCTGGGCCCCGGCCACTACCTGCGCAACCGCACCCACGCTCTGTGACCCGCCCCACAGAAGTCACCCACATGGACCGCTCCCCTCCGTGGCACAATGACCGTGTACCAGTAGCAGCGCACTCCGGGGTCGGTGTAATTCCGAACCGGCGGTTATAGTCCGCGACCCGTCCGCATCCAGCGGCCGGTTGACCAGGTGAGATTCCTGGACCGACGGTGAAAGTCCGGATGGGAGGCAGTGCGCGGCGGGCCGTCACAGGTACGCCGCCGTCGGCGGATGTGTTCCGGGAAGTAGTCCTGGGACGCCCACATCCGTGTCTTCGGTTTTCGGCGTTCCCCTGTTGCGTTCCGCTTCATCTGTCGTCATCGACAGGCCCCGGAGTCCGTGCCCGAAGAGGCAGGAGGACCCGGTGGCCACCGCAGCCGAAAGAACCGCCATGCGGCGGGCGATCACGCTCGCAGCCCGCGGACTCGGCGCCACCAGCCCGAATCCGGTCGTCGGATGCGTCATCCTCGACGCCGCCGGGGAACAGGCCGGTGAAGGCTTCCACCAGCGCGCCGGAGGGCCGCACGCCGAGATCCACGCCCTGCGCGAGGCCGGCGAGCGGGCCCGGGGCGGCACCGCCCTGGTCACCCTCGAACCCTGTAACCACACCGGACGCACCGGTCCCTGTGCCCAGGCGCTCGTCGAGGCCGGCATCAGCCGTGTCGTGTACGCGGTGAGCGACCCGAACCCGCAGGCCACCGGGGGTGCGGACACCCTGCGCGCCGCAGGTGTCGACGTGGAACAGGGCCTCCTCGCCGAGGAGGCGGAGGCCGGTAACACCGCCTGGCTCACCTCGGTCCGCCTCGGCCGCCCGTACGTCCTGTGGAAGTACGCGGCGACCCTCGACGGCCGTATCGCCGCCGCCGACGCCACCAGCCGCTGGATCACCTCCCCCGAGGCCCGCGCCGACGTCCACCGGCTGCGCGCCGAGGCCGACGCCGTGGTGGTCGGCTCCGGCACCGCCCGCACCGACGACCCGCAGCTGGGCGTACGCGGCCTCGAGGGCGCCGTTCAGCCGCTCCGGGTGGTCGTCGACACCGGCGCCACCGCCGTCCGCCCCGGAGCCCGGGTCCTCGACGGGTCCGCGCCCACCCTGATCGCGGTCGCCGACGACGCCGAGGCCGGCCATCTCCCCGAGGACGCCGTGCTGCGCCTGCCGCGCGCCGCCACCGGGCCCGGCCTGGACATCGACGCGCTGCTCGCCGCCCTCCACGGCCGCGGCATCCGTTCCGTACTCCTCGAAGGCGGGCCGGTCCTGGCCGGCTCCTTCGTCGCCGCGGGCGCGGTCGACACCGTCGTCGGCTACCTCGCTCCGGTCCTCCTAGGCGCCGGCCCGGCAGCCCTCGCGGACGCCGGAATCTCCACCATCTCCCAGGCGTTGCGCCTCGATGTGACCGAGACCGTCCGTATCGGCCCCGATCTGCGCATCACCGCCGTCCCCGTTCCTGCCCGGAAGGGAAACTGAGTGTTCACCGGAATTGTCGAAGAACTGGGTGAGGTCACCGCCGTCGAGAAGCTCGACGACGCCTCCCGCTTCCGACTGCGCGGCCCCGTCGTGACCGAGGGCGCCAAACACGGCGACTCCATCGCCGTCAACGGCGTCTGCCTCACCGTCGTGGACCTCGGGGAGAACGAGTTCACCGCCGACGTCATGGCGGAGACGCTGAACCGCTCCAGCCTCGGCGCGCTCGCCGTCGGCTCCCGGGTCAACCTGGAGCGCCCCATGGCCCTCGGCGGCCGCCTCGGCGGCCACATCGTCCAGGGGCACGTGGACGGCACCGGTCACATCGTCGAGCGCAGGGTCTCCGAAAACTGGGAGATCGTGAAGATCTCCCTGCCCGCCGGTCTGACCCGCTACGTGGTGGAGAAGGGCTCGATCACCGTCGACGGAGTAAGCCTGACCGTCGTCGACGCCGGCTCCGACCACTTCACCATCAGCCTCATCCCCACCACCCTCGCGCTGACCACGCTCGGCATCAAGGAGCCCGGCGACCCGGTCAACCTGGAGGTGGACGTCCTCGCGAAGTACGTCGAGCGGCTGCTCGGCCACGGCGTCGTGCCCGGAGCAGGGGAGCCGGTCGCATGAGCACCGTCGACTGGCTGAACTCCGAGGCGTTCACCGCCTTCGGGCAGCACATCATCTGGTCGGACATGCTCGGCAACACGATCGGCCTGATAGCTCTGGCCCTCGGCTGGCTCCGCTCCGTCTGGACCTGGCCGGCCCAGCTCCTGTCCGGCGTCGTCCTCGTCGCAGCCAACGTCTCCGTGCAGCAGGCGGGCAGCGTCGGCAAGCAGCTGATCGTCATCGCCGTCGCCGTGTGGGGCTGGCAGCAGTGGACCCGCGGCCGGCAGAAGGCGCAGGACGGATCCATCGCCGTGCGCTTCGCCACCTGGCGCGAGCGCGCGTACCTGCTGGGCGGCGCCGTCGTCGGCACCCTCGCGGTCGGCGGCCTCTTCACCGCCTTCCCCTCGCTCTCCTGGAGCCCGTGGGCCGACGCGTACATCTTCGCGGGCACGCTCGTCGCGATGCTGGCGCAGGCCCGCGGCATGGTCGAGTTCTGGTTCGCCTGGCTGCTCGTCGACCTCGTCGGCGTACCGCTCAACTTCCACAGCGGACTCGCCTTCTCCGGTCTCATCTACGTCGTCTACGGCGCCCTCGTCCTGTGGGGCATGCGCGACTGGTGGCTGCGTACGCGGACACCCGCTCTGGAAGGAGCCACGGCATGACTGCCCAGCCCACCTGGTTGCACGACCGCACCCTGGATGACCTCTCGCTCGACCCCGTCGAACAGGCGATCCGCGACATCGCGGCCGGACGGCCCGTCGTGGTCGTCGACGACGAGGACCGGGAGAACGAGGGCGACCTCGTCATCGCCGCCGAGAAGGCGACCCCCGAAATCATCGCGTTCATGATGAGCGAGTGCCGCGGTCTGATCTGCGCGCCCATGGAGAGCGACGAACTGGACCGCCTCGGACTCCCGCAGATGGTCACGCACAACACCGAGTCGATGCAGACGGCCTTCACCGTCTCCGTGGACGCCTCCGCCGCGCACGGAGTGACCACCGGAATCTCCGCCGCCGACCGCGCCACCACGCTCCGGATGCTGGCGGGCGGCAGGGCCGGCCCCGGTGACTTCGTGCGCCCCGGCCACGTCTTCCCGCTCCGCGCCCGCTCCGGCGGTGTCCTCGTCCGCAACGGCCACACCGAGGCCGCCGTCGACCTGGCCCGGCTCGCCGGGCTGCGCCCCGCGGGCGCCATCGTCGAGATCGCGGGCGAGGACGGCGTCATGCTGAGGCTCCCCGAGCTCGTCCCGTTCGCCCGCAAGCACGGCCTCACGATCATCTCCATCGAGGACCTGATCGCCTACCGCCGCAGCTCCGAGCCCACCGTGCGCCGCGAGGCCGAGGTCCGGCTGCCCACCACCTTCGGCGCCTTCACCGCGTACGGCTACCGCTCCATCGTCGACGGCGTCGAGCACGTCGCACTCGTCCACGGCGACATCGGCGACGGCGAGGACGTTCTCGTCCGGGTCCACTCCGAATGCCTGACCGGGGACATCTTCCAGTCCCAGCGCTGCGACTGCGGCCCCCAGCTGCACACCTCCATGGAGCGCGTCACAGCCGAGGGGCGCGGGGTCGTCGTCTACCTGCGCGGGCACGAGGGCCGCGGCATCGGACTGCTGTCCAAGCTGCGCGCGTACGAACTCCAGGAGCGCGGCTCCGACACCCTGGACGCCAACCTCGAACTCGGGCTGCCCGCCGACGCCCGGGACTACGCCGCCGGCGCCCAGATCCTGAGCGACCTCGGCGTGCGGACCCTGCGGCTGATGACCAACAACCCGGACAAGACCGCCGCCCTCGTACGGCACGGACTCAAGATCACCGGGCGCGAACCCATGCCCGTACAGGCCGGTGAGCACAACCTGCGGTACCTGCGCACCAAGCGGGACCGGATGGGGCACGACCTGCCCTGGCTCGACGCCGCGGCGTCGGCCTGCGGCAACCAGTAAGCACCGACGCACACACGAACGCGCGAAGACACAGGAGAGACATGAGCGGCAAGGGCGCACCCGAACTGTCCGTACGCAACTGCGGAGACCTGCGGGTGGCGGTGATCGCCGCCCAGTGGCACGAGAAGGTCATGGACGGCCTCGTCGACGGGGCCCTGCGCGCCCTGCGTGACCTCGGCATCGACGAGCCGACGCTGCTCCGGGTCCCCGGCAGCTTCGAGCTCCCGGTGGTGGCCAAGGTCCTCGCCGGCCGTGGCTACGACGCGATCGTCGCCCTCGGCGTGATCATCCGCGGGGGCACTCCCCACTTCGAATACGTGTCCCAGGGCGTGACCAACGGGCTCACCCAGGTCACGGTCGACACCGGCGTACCCGTCGGATTCGGCGTGCTCACCTGTGACGACGAGGAACAGGCCCTGGACCGCGCCGGACTCGAAGGCTCCAACGAGGACAAGGGGCACGAAGCGGTCACCGCCGCCGTGGCCACCGCCGCCACACTGCGCACGGTCAGCGAACCCTGGCGCTGAGCAGCGCTCCCGGACCCCGTATTCTAAGGACCATCATGGCCAACAAAACCTTCGAAGAGCTCTTCGCCGAGCTGCAGCTCAAGGCCGCCGACGGCGACCCCTCCACCTCCCGCACCGCCGAGCTGGTGGACAAGGGTGTGCATGCCATCGGCAAGAAGGTCGTCGAGGAGGCCGCCGAGGTCTGGATGGCCGCCGAATACGAGGGCAAGGAAGCCGCCGCCGAGGAGATCTCGCAGCTGCTGTACCACGTCCAGGTGATGATGGTCGCCCGCGGGATCTCCCTCGACGACGTCTACGCCCACCTCTGAGCCACGCCCCGCACGTCCCCTGAACCATCCCTCCGCACAAAGGAAACCCGATTTCATGCTGCGCATCGCCGTCCCCAACAAGGGTTCACTCTCCGGGCCTGCGATGGCGATGCTCCATGAGGCCGGCTACCAGCAGCGCAAGGAGTCGAAGGAACTCGTCCTGGTCGACCCGACCAACGAGGTCGAGTTCTTCTACCTGCGCCCGCGGGACATCGCGATCTACGTCAGCTCCGGCCGCCTCGACATCGGCATCACCGGCCGCGACCTGCTGCTGGACTCCGGTGCCGAGGCCGAGGAGATCCTCCAGCTCGGCTTCGCACGCTCGACGTTCCGCTACGCCACCAAGCCCGGCACGGCCACCGGCCCCAAGGACTTCGGTGGGATGACGATCGCCACCTCCTACGAGGGCATCGTCGCGGCGCACCTCGCCGACGCCGGCGTGGAGGCATCCGTCGTGCACCTCGACGGCGCGGTCGAGACCGCCATCGAACTCGGTGTGGCCCAGGTCATCGCCGACGTCGTCGAGACCGGCACCAGCCTGCGCAACGCCGGGCTCGAGGTCATCGGCGAGCCCATCATGACGTCGGAAGCCGTCGTCATCCGCCGCAAGGGCGCCGACGCCGAGGACCCCAAGGTGCAGCAGTTCCTGCGCCGTCTCCAGGGAGTCCTGGTCGCCCGCACCTACGTGATGATGGACTACGACTGCCGGGTCGAGCACCTGGAGCGCGCTGTCGCCCTCACCCCGGGCCTGGAGTCGCCGACCATCTCCCCGCTGCACCACGAGGGGTGGGTCGCCGTGCGTTCCATGGTCGCCTCCAAGGAGGCCCAGCGGATCATGGACGACCTCTACGAACTGGGTGCCCGCGCCATCCTCACGACGGCCATCCACGCCTGCCGCCTCTGACGGCCGGACCATCAGCACACCGAAGGACGACAGCGCCGCCATGTCCGCCCCCGCGCCCCGGCCGACCGAACTCCCCGCTCTCCCGGCCACCTTCAGGCCCACCCTCACCCGAGTGGTCCTGCTGGCCGTGGGGGCGGCGATGTTCGTCGTGATCACCGCGGTCGCGCTGATACTGGAGAACCTCAGCGCGGGGGAGCGGACCAGCTTCGTCTTCGTCGCCCTGCTCTTCTTCGGCGTCCTCGCCATGCTGAGCAGGCCCCGCGTCACCGCCGACGAGACGGGCGTCACGGTGGTCAACATCACCCGCACCCGCCGACTCGCCTGGGCCGAGATCCTCCGCGTCAACCTGCGCGCCGGAGACCCGTGGGTCTTCCTCGACCTCAGCGACGGCACCAGCATGCCCGTCCTCGGCATCCAGCCCGGAATCGCCCGGGAACGGGCCATCAGCGACGCCCGCACCCTCCGCGCTCTCGCCGAATTCCACGGCAGCGGAGTGAACGACGCCACGGAGAACGGCTGAGCCCCCTGCCCCGTACGCCCCGATCCCGATTATTCTGGATCCGGTGGCGCACCGGGTGCGCCCCGCCCCGCACCAGAAGGCCCCCGAGGCCGCGGGGCAGATTCCTGCGACCCAAGGAGTGACTCCCTCCAGCAATGGACGGATCGTCCGGTAGTACCTGCGCCGCCCTCTCCCCGGAGGCGGCGGCATGACCACCCCCCTGTTGCTGCTTCTCGCGGCATTCCTTCTCATCCTCGCCAACGGGTTCTTCGTGGCAGCCGAATTCGGGCTCGTCACGGTGGAACGGCCGGACGCCGAACGCGCCGCCGCCGAAGGCGACCGCCGGGCCCGTACCGTCGTCGCCGCCCTGCGTGAACTCTCCTTCCAGCTCTCCGGCACCCAGCTCGGCATCACCATCACCTCGCTGGTCGTCGGCATGCTCGCCGAACCGGCGCTCGCCCAGCTGCTCGCCGGACCGCTCACCGCCACCGGACTGCCCGAAGGGGCCGTGCCCGGGGTGAGCGTCGTGATCGGCATGCTGTTCGCCTCCGCCGTCCAGATGGTGATCGGCGAGCTCGTGCCCAAGAACTGGGCGGTCTCCCGGCCGCTCCAGGTCGCCCGGTTCGTCGCCGGGCCCCAGCACCGCTTCTCGACCGTCCTGCGCCCGGTGATCACGGCGCTGAACACCGTCGCGAACCGGCTGGTCAGACTGCTGGGCGTCGAACCCACCGACGAGCTCGCCTCCGCCAGGACCCCGGGCGAACTCGTCTCGCTGGCCCGGCACTCCGCCGAGGCCGGCACCCTGGAGCAGGACACCGCCGACCTCTTCGTGCGGACCCTGTCCCTGGCCGGACTCACCGCGCAGCACGTCATGACGCCGCGCGTGAAGGTCAGCGCGCTCCAGACGTCGGCCACCGCGGCGGACGTCCTCAACCTCACCCGGGCCACGGGCCTGTCCCGCTTCCCCGTCTACCAGGACCGCATCGACGAGGTCGTCGGCATGGTCCACCTCAAGAACGCCCTGGCAGTCCCCTCCCAGGACCGGCTGCGCACCCCGGTGAGCCGGATCGCCGTGGCACCGCTCCTGGTGCCGGAGACCCTGCCCGTCGAACAGCTGCTCCAGCGGTTGCGCAGCGAGCAGCCGATCGCCGTCGTGGTCGACGAGTACGGCGGGACCGCCGGTGTCGTCACCCTCGAGGACATCATCGAGGAACTCGTCGGCGAGGTCAGGGACGAGCACGACGTGGAGGGCGCCGACCGTCCCGAGCTGACACCCGTCCTCGCCGACGACGGCCGGGCCGGCTGGGACGTGGAGGGCAGCACCCGGGTGCTGACCCTGCTGCGCATAGGCCTCGACGTGCCCGAAGGGCCGTACGAGACCGTGGCGGGGCTGGTCGCCGACCTGCTGGGACGCATCCCCGCCCCCGGTGACCGGGCAGAACTCCCCGGCTGGCGGATCTCCGTCCGCCAGGTCGGCCACTACCGCGCCGAACAGGTCCGCTTCGTCCGGCTGACGGACATACCGCAGGCTCCGGCCGGACGGCTCACCCAGGACCTGCTGGAGGCCGTGCGATGAGCCTCGTACAGCTGGCCTTCGCCGGTCTCCTGGTGCTGGCGAACGGCTTCTTCGTCGGAGCCGAGTTCGCGCTCGTCTCCGTACGCCGCAGTCAGGTCGAACCCCTCGCGGCAGGCGGGTCGAGCCGCGCCAGACAGGTCCTGTACGGCCTGGAGAACCTGCCGCAGATGATGGCCGCCGCACAGTTCGGCATCACCATCTGCTCCCTCACGCTCGGCGCCGTCGCGGAGCCGACCGTGGCCCACCTCCTGGAGCCGGTCTTCCACGCGGCACACATGCCCGAAGGGCTCGTCCACCCGCTCGGCTTCGCGGTGGCCCTCGTCTCCGTGGTCTTCCTCCACCTCGTCATCGGCGAGATGGTCCCGAAGAACCTGGCGATGGCCGCACCCGAGAAGACCGCGATGTGGCTCAGCCCCGGCCTGGTCGGCTTCGCCCGGCTCTGCAGGCCGGTCACCTCCGCGCTCGGAGCATGCGCCAACCTCGTCCTGCGGCTCTTCAAGGTCGAGCCGAAGGACGAGGTCGAGGCCGTCTTCACCAGTGAGCAGCTCAACCGGCTGGTGGAGGACGCCGGCATGGCAGGTCTGCTGGAACCGGAGGCTCGGGACCGCCTCGGGGACGCCCTCGAACTGGGCAGCAGGCCCGTCACCGATGTACTGCTCGACCGGGCCTCCCTGGTGACGGTGGACCCCTCCGTCACCCCGCGCCGCGTGGAGGAGCTCACCGTACGGACCGGCTACTCGCGCTTTCCCGTCTGCGCCGAGGGCGGCGGCCCGTTCATGGGATATCTGCACGTCAAGGACGTCCTGGAGCTGGAGGACGGCGAGCGGGCCGTACCGCAGCAGATCTGGCGCCCGATGGCCACCGTACGGGCGGAACTCCCGCTGGACGACGCCCTGACGGTCATGCGCCGTGCGGCCACGCACCTCGCCCAGGTCGCCGACGCGTCCGGCAGGGTGCTCGGCCTCGTCGCCATGGAGGACGTCCTGGAGATGCTCGTGGGCGAGGTCCGCGACCCGGCCCATCACGTCTCGGTGCCCCGCCGCACGGTGGAGGTGCCGAAGGCCATGGCCCCGCTGGGCTGACCCCGCCGCCGGACGGCCCCTTCCCGGGGCCGTCCGGCGGACGGCCTACGGGCTGCCGGGCTCCTGCTTCCCCCGGCCCACCGGGCCCCGGCCCGACAGCACCTCGCCGTACGCCTGCATCAGGTCCGGCAGCCGCAGCGTGGCCAGGTCGTCCCGGGTCGGCGCGGCGGCGTAACCGGACAGCCGCAGATCACGGTAGGCGCAGCTCTTCTCGTACAGGGTGCGCAGGAACCGGCCGTTGCCCAGCTCGTCGATCCAGCCCTGGTCGATCACGTGCCCGCTGATGCTGCGCAGCTCGTCGAGGGACTCCTCGTCCCACACATCGCCGTTCTCTGCGGCCAGCACCCCGCCGATCGCGGTGAGTTCGAGGGGGCGGTAGCTCGGGAAGTCGACCCGGGTGGTGAAGCGTGAGGAGAGCCCCGGGTTGGTGGAGAGCAGCCGGTCCATGCCCTCCGGATAGCCGGCGAGGATCACGACCAGGTGGTCCCTGTTGTCCTCGGCCCGCTTGAGGAGGACCTGCAGGGCCTCGTCACCGTACGCGTCGCCCTTGCTGTAACCGGAGTTGGAGAGGCTGTACGCCTCGTCCACGAAGAGCACCCCGCCGAGCGCCGAATCGATCAGCTCGTTGGCCTTCACCGCTGTCTGCCCGAGGAACTCGCCCACCAGATCGGACCGTTGGGCCTCCACCAGATGGTCGCCGCCGAGGAGACCGAGGGCGTAGAACACCCGGCCCAGGATGCGGGCGACCGTGGTCTTGCCCGTCCCGGACGGCCCGGAGAAGACGAAGTGGCGCTTGGGCGGCTGCACCGGAAGTCCCTGCTCCGCACGGAGACGTGCCATGTTCAGCTGCGCGGACAGCGCCTTGACCTGGCGTTTCACGGGTTCGAGGCCGACCATGCGCTCCAGCTCCGCCAGGGCCTGAGCGAGCATCACCGGGTCGCTCGGGCCCGCGGGGAAAGAGGCGGCCCGCGGCGTTCCGGGTTTCTGCCGCGCCCCGGCGGCGTCGGATGCGGGCGGTGGCACCACGGCCCCGGGCAGGACCTGCGGGTCGCTGCCGATCCAGGGCTCACGGCCGTCCACCAGGTCGGTTCCGAGCACCAGCTCGCCGTCCGCCCGGCCCTCCACGCCCGTGCCGTCCGAACCGAAGCCGGCCAGTGAGACCGCCGCGAGATCGGCGGCCTCGTCGTATCCGTCCCCCTCGGAGATCGCGGCGAGCCTGGCCGAGGTGTCCATGAAGGCCGGGTCCACGCGGTGGACCGCCCGGTACAGCGGCAGGGCCGCCGCGCTGCGGCCGGTGCCCTCGTGGGCCCGCGCCAGCCAGTAACGCAGCTCCTTGCGCTGCGGCTGCTCGCTGCGGCAGCGCATCAGCGCGGCGGACAGCAGGGGCTCCGCCTGCCCGTACATCTCCAGGCGCACGCGCGCCATGCCGCCGAAGAGGCCCGCCTCGATACCGAGCAGCGGGTCCTCGATGAGCGGCTCCGTGGTGCGTACGAGCTGGTCCCAGTCCTTGACCAGATAGGAACGGCAGGCGTGCAGGAAGCGGACCTGGGGATCGGTGTCCACCGGCGGCAGTCCTGCCAACGCCCGGTCCAGCTCCGGCACATGGCGGCCGTCCAGCCAGTGCGAGGCGTGCGCGAGGAGCAGATCGCGCGGGCTCTCCAGCACGGGCTGGACCCACCACCCCAGCCAGTACCAGGAGTTCAGCGTGCGGCGATGGCGGGTGCGCTGCTCGCCGAAGCGGTCGCGGTGGCGGTACATGCGTAACAGCGCCGTGGTGGTGTCGATCCGCAGCGCGTGCAGGCCCAGCCAGCCGTCCGCCATGCCGGGGTCGAGACGCACCGCCGCTCTGAACTCCTCCTCGGCCTGGGGGTACGCCCCCATCGTGTAGGCGTCCACCCCGCGCAGCCAGGCCAGGTCGGCCGGGGCCTGCGTGCCCGGCGTGCCGATGTCCATCAGGTCCCCCACAAACCGTGCCCCCAGAATGTCCCGCCCGCACAGCATGCCCAGCTCGGCGCCCCTAATCACCGTGCGGGGGACGGGAATTGACCACACCAGAGACGCATCGTACCTGTACAGGGAGTGAGCGGTTAAGTGCGTTACCGGCGCTTCGGCGGCAGTGACCGAGGGTGAGGGAGCGGGCCGGTCCGGCGGGGTGCGAGGGCAGAACGAAGCCCCCGGTCACGGGGGAACAACCGGGGGCTTCGCGTCTGCGGGGGCTCCGAAAAGCCGCACATTGAGAACGTAAGACCTGTACCGCCCCTCGGTCAAGCCGAGTTGGGCAGGCTCCGGGGCCTTTTCGTACTGCCCGGTATGGCGCTCCTCACGCTTCACTGTCCGTGACGATGTGACTCGTCACCGCTGTCGGGCGAGGGCCATCCAGCCACGTGTATCCCGTGGGCATCCGCCGTATCACCGCATGGGCGAACGGATAGGAGGGGTCGTCGGCGAAATGGCGGTGTTCCGCGACCGTCCAGCCGTCCCAGAACTCCGAGAGTCCGGGTCCGTCGCGCAGCCGGCCCTGCTCCCAGGACGCCGCACTCTCTCCCTCGATCCACAGCAGCCCCGCCAGAAACGGCCGCACCGCGGTGCGCCCCGCCCCCACCCCCTCGATCAGGACCACGGGGGCCGGGTCCAGCGTCCTCGGCGGTCCGAAGCGCCGGGCCGTCCAGTCGTACGGGGCATACCGTGCGGGCTCGCCCCGCGAGAGCGGACCCAGGACCTGCGCCCGGAGCCTGTCCGTCCAGGCGAAGAGCTCCTCATGGGTGGCCAGGTCGTCCAGGCGGAGCACGGGGGCGCCGCCGAGCGCCGCGGCCAGCCGGTCGGCGAAGGTGCTCTTGCCGGACCCCGCGTGCCCGTCGACGGCGATCAGCCGCACCGGCCCGCAGGACGGGGGCAGGGAGCGCAGCCGGCGCGCGTGGTCCGCCAGGTCGTTCATGCCTCCACCCTACGAGAGCCCGCAGAACCTCTCGTGGCCCTGCCCAGGTCACGCCAGTGGACCAGACCAATATTGCTGACGCGGCACGGGGCGAATCACTGGCCGGATCCGCCCCCGACCCGCAATAGTTGGCGCACCGATCGGCACCCGCGCCCCAATCCGCTCAACGACCGGGGGTCTCGCCCATGACCAGACCGACTTCACGCAGGACCGTGCTCACCGCCGCGCTCGTGGCAGCGGCGGGGGCAGGCGCCGTGGCCTCCGCCGGCCCCGCGAGCGCCTCCTCCTCCCGCACCTCCTCATCACCGGCGGACGCCTCGCTCGTGGACAACCGTTTCTGGACGACGTACACCGACTGGCGCTGCGGCACGTCCGCCGGGACCCGCGCGGTCGCCGGACGCCGGCCGGGCCTGGAGATCTCCGCCCCGGCCGGGCGCACCGACTACGCCGACCCGCACACCGGCACGACCAGCACCTGGGAGTACGCGACCTGGACCTCTCCGGTCCACCGCTCGTCCGTCCCCGCCACCGAGGTGATCGCCTCCTGGAACGCCCACACCCCGCCGGGCACCTGGATTCAGATCGAGCTGCGCGGCAGCTACTCGGACGGGACGGACACGCCCTGGTACGTGATGGGGCGCTGGGCGGCCGCCGACACCGACATCCGCCGCACCTCCCTGGACGACCAGACCGACGGCAGGAGCTCGGTCTGGACCGACACCTTCTCCGTGGACGACGCGGCGAGCGGGCTGCGGCTGGCCTCCTACCGCCTGCGGCTCACCCTCCACCGCACCCCCGGCACCGCCCTCACGCCGACGGTCCACCGGGTCGGCGCCATGGCCTCGGACATCCCCGACCGCTTCACCGTCCCCGCCACGGAGCCCGGCACCGCCCGGGAACTGGCGGTGCCCCGCTACTCGCAGAACGTCCACGTGGGGGAGTACCCGGAGTACGACAACGGGGGCGAGGCCTGGTGCAGCCCCACCTCCTCGCAGATGATCATCGAGTACTGGGGCCGCACCCCCACCCCCGAGGACCTGGCCTGGGTCAAGCCCGGCATCCCCGACCCGCAGGTGTGCCACGCGGCGCGCTACACCTTCGACTACCAGTACGACGGATGCGGGAACTGGCCCTTCAACGCCGCCTACGCCGCGACGTACAAGGACATGAACGCCGTGGTCACCCGGCTGGGGTCGCTGACCGACGTGGAGAAGCTGATCGCTGCGGGCATCCCGGTCATCACCTCCCAGTCGTTCCTCAAGGGCGAGCTGACAGGAGCGGGTTACGGCACATCGGGTCATCTGATGACGGTCATCGGCTTCACGGCCGACGGCGACGTGATCGCCAACGACCCCGCGTCGCCCTCCAACGACGCGGTGCGCCGCGTCTACCAGCGGCGCGAGTGGGAGAACATCTGGCTACGCACGAAGAGGTACGACGCGAACGGGCAGGTCAGAAGCGGTACGGGAGGGGTCTGCTACGTCTACTGGCCCGTCAACTCGACACCAGCTCAGCGCCGCGTCCTGCGGTCGCTCGACCTGACCTGAGCATGTAGGGACCGGCGGCCGCCTCGACGACCTGGAGGCAGCTCTCCTGACCGTCCTGAGCGAGGCGGCCGTACCGGTCCACGGAGCAGCGTGTCTCGCGGTCCGCGCGCCCTACGTCCGGATCCACCGTCGCAGCGCCTCGACCGTGTTTTCCGGCGCCGTGTTGAAGCACAGCCGGATCCCGGGCGCCGCCTCTGTGAGGACGTTGACCAGCCGTTCGAACAGCAGGGTGCTCTCCGGTGCCATGCGTATGCCACCGCCGATCATCGCCAAGCCGAAGACGTCCTCGGCAAGATGCCTCCGGACGGTTGCCTCGGCGCGCTCCACAGAAGCATCGATCAGGCACGGGACGGCATCGAACCCCGACTCACGCAGCGCCGTGGTCCCGGCCTCGATCCGGGCGGTGAGTGTGGCTTCATCGACATTGCCGGGCATCCGGCTGTAGTCGAGCGCGCGCGGATGCAGGCCGATCGACAGGACCTTGGTGTCGCGCGGCAGGGGAGCACCACTTCCATGAGTCACGTGCGATTCCTCCCGGATCGTTGCCCGTCAGACAAGTGACGCCCCGGCGCAGCAGCCGAGCACGGCGCTCGTCAGGCTCAGTGCGAGAAGGACGTTACGCGCGCGCTCCTGCGAGGGCACCGCCGCCACCGTGCCGTCACGGTCGATCCGCACGCACCACAGCAACAAGGCGGTGCCCCACCTGCGGAACAACCAGCGCCCGTACAGCACGCCCGGCAGCAGGGCGCACAGCACTCCTACGACCGTCATGGCCACCCGGCTCTGCGTCGCGTCTGCGACGAACAGTGCAGACCACAGGAAACGGGCTGCGAGGACGGCCCCCAGCACGACGGGCACCACAGCCGCCGGCATGGGCCCGCGAACGCCGTCCCGCCACAGGTGGGCGAGCAGCGCAAGTGTCGCGAAAACCGCTGTGAACGCCCCCGCCACCGCGTAACCCGTACCTGACGGGCACGGCACGCCGATACGCGGGCCGCAGGTCGACGCTGTTCCGGCCAGACCCCACAGGGCCGCAAGAAAGCTTCCCGCGCCGGCCCATATCAGCAGATTGAGAATGAATACAGTAATTCCGGTTCCGACCATACTGTTCGGCACAGGCTCTTCGTCACGCATGTTTCCCCCGCCCATAAGTGAGCCGAACACTACTGGGACGGCGGGTCACCGGGACGGGGTGCAGGGTGAGGCCCGGCGTATTGCGCTGCCGGGGCGGCAGGCAGACTCTGCGTGTTGTATTTCCTTCAGCAGAGGACGGCCCACACATGATCACGCTCACCAAGGAAGACGGACCGGCAGACCTGGACGGAGTCACTCACCTGTCCATCGGCGTGTCCTGGGACCCCACGGCCGGTACCAGCGGAGGGGTCATGGGGATGCTGCGCCGCAAGACCGGCACCGACCTCGACCTGATCGCCATCGCCGTGCAGGGCTCCGACCCGGTGCGTCTGGCCGGTCTGGACTCGCTGGACCCCATGGGCAACGGCTCCCTGGTGCACAGCGGCGACAACCAGACAGGGCGCGGCGACGGCGACGACGAGACCGTCACGGTCGAATTCGCGCGCATTCCCGCCAACATCACCTCGATCGTCTTCGTCGCCGCCGCTTTCAAGAAGGGGAGTTCCTTCCAGAAGGCCCGCAACATCAGCTTCAAGGTCTACGACGCGACAGGCGGCAGCGCCCAGCAGGTGGCCGACATCTGGCCCAGCCTGCTGACCCAGGACAACGGCTGCGCGGTGGCGAAGGCCGTGCGGGTCGGCGGCACCTGGAAGCTGGAAGTGATCAACACGGCGGGGAAGATCAAGCAGGGTGACGAGCACGCGCTGATGCGTTTCGCGATCAGCAAGTAGGACGCTGTATGAACCGTCCCCGAGGTGCCTGCGCGGCCTCGGGCGGACAGCCTTCTGCCGGCCGGAGCTCCGCAAGGGGAATCCGGCCGGCCGGCGAATCCCGTCGGAGCGCGGCAGCGTCTCCTCACAGGGCGACGACGGTCGTTTCCGTGGCCTTGACGCTGGTCCAGACGGAGCTCCCCTCGGCGAGGCCCAGTTCGGCGAGGGCCTGAGGAGTGATCTCGGCGACGAGGTCCGGCACCTGCTCCGAGGTGATCAGGACCCGCAGCCGGCTGCCGCTCGTGGTGATCTCCCGTACGGTGCCCGGCCAGACGTTGCGTGGGCTGCCGGCCGGCTTGTCCCTGTGTACGGAGACGGCTTCCGGAGCGATGATCGCGAGGGAGTCCGTGCCCGGCGGGAGCGGGTCCGCGGCCACGAGGAGACCGCCGTCGGTGAGGCGGACGCCGGCGTCGGTGGCGGTGCCGGTCCAGGCGTTGCGGCCCAGCATCCGGGCGACCCAGGGGGAGCGGGGGTGGCGGGTGACCTCCGTGGGCGGGCCATCCTGGAGGGTCCGTCCGTCGTCCAGGACGAGGACCCGGTCGGCGAGCGCCACGGCTTCGACGGGGTCGTGGGTGACCATGAGGCACACGCCGCCGAAGCCGTCGAGATGGCGGCGGAGGGTGTGCCGGACGTGGGCGCGGGTGGTCTGGTCGAGGGCGGCGAGCGGTTCGTCGAGCAGGAGCAGCCGGGGCCGGGCGGCCAACGCCCGGGCGAGCGCGACACGCTGGGCCTGGCCTCCGGAGATCTGCCCCGGTCTGCGGTGCGCGAGATGCCCCACACCCAGCCGGTCCAGCCACATCTGCGCACTGCGACGGGCCTCGGCGCGCGGGACGCCACGGGCGCGGAGCCCGTACGCCGTATTGGCCGAGGCGTTCATGTGGGGGAAGAGCGCTCCGTCCTGGGGGACCCACGCCACGCCCCTGCGGTGCGGGGGGAGCGCGGTGACGTCGGTGTTGCCGAGCCGGAGTTCGGCGTGGGCGCGCGGGGTGAGGCCGAGGAGCGCGCGCAGCAGGGTGGTCTTGCCGGCGCCGTTGGGGCCGACGACCGCGATGGTGGTCCCGGCGTCCGCGTCCAGGGTCAGGTCGTTGAAACCCGTGACGGTGGCGTGGAGCGGCCAGGCCGCCCCCGTGTCACCGGTGTCGGGCGTGACGTCCGCGGCGGTACGCGTGTCCGACTGCGGCGCCGGACCGGGGTCGTCGGCCGGGGCGCGAGGCCGGGCGGTGTGCGGGGTGCCGGTCCATCGCCCGCGCAGTGCGATGAGTACGGCCATGGCGATGACCAGGAGGAGCAGCGAGACCGAGGTCGCGGCTTCCGGGCTTTCCTGGAGCAGCAGGTAGACCTGGAGCGGGAGCGTCTGCGTCGTGCCGGGGAGGTTTCCGGCGAAGGTGATGGTCGCCCCGAACTCGCCGAGGGCCCGCGCCCAGGTCAGCGCCGCGCCCGCGACGAGACCGGGGGCGACCATGGGCAGGGTGACGGTGAAGAACACCCGCACCGGTGAGGCCCCCAGCGAGGCCGCGGTCTCCTCGTAGCGTGGGCGCAGTCCACCCAGCGCGCCTTCGAGGCTGATGACCAGGAACGGCATGGCCACGAAGGTCGCGGCCAGGACGGCGCCGGAGGTGTGGAACGGCAGGGTGAGCCCGAACGTGTCCTCCAGCCACGGGCCGAGCAGCCCGCGCCGGCCGAAGGCCAGAAGCAGGGCGACACCACCGACGGTCGGTGGCAGGACCATCGGCAGGAGCACGAGGGAGCGGACGAACGCCTTGCCGGGGAAGTCGACCCGGGCCAGCAGCCAGGCCAGCGGCACACCGAGGACGAGGGAGAGTCCGAGGGCCCAGGCCGAGACGACCAGGGAGAGCTTCAGCGCCTGCGTCGTACCGGGGTCGGTCAGGTGAGCGCCCAGGTCGGACCAGGACGTACGGGTGATGATTCCCAGCAGAGGCAGGAGCAGGAAGGCGATGGCCAGCAGCGCGGGGATCGCCAGGGCGATCGGGGCGCGGGGGCCGGTGGCACGGCGGCGAAGGCGTCTCATGAGGATCCCTGATGCTGAAGTGCCGTGCGGGGCCCGCTCCGGGAGACGGCGCCCCGCACGGACGGATGCCCGCTACGGCTTCTGGAAGCCGGCGTCGGCGAGGATCTTCTGGGCCTCGGGGGTGGACAGCCATGCCACGAACGCGGTCGCGGCCTCGCCGTTCTCGGAGGTCTTCAGGGTCGCCGCCGGGTAGGAGGCTACGGCGTTCTGCGCGTCCGGGATGTCGATCGCCTCGATCCTGCCGGTGGCCGTGGTGGCGTCCGTCCTGTAGACGAGACCGGCGTCCGCCTCGCCGAGCTCGACCTTGCTGAGGACGGCGCGGACGTTGGGTTCCTGGGAGACGGGGTTCACCTCGGTCTCCTGCGCGTCCAGGATCTGCCGGCTGTAGCGTCCGACCGGCACCTCGGGCGCCGCGAGGACGACCTTCAGACCGGGGTCGGCGAGGTCCTTCAGTGTCTCGACCCCCTCCGGGTTCCCCTTGCCCGTGGCGATCACCAGACGGTTCTTCGCGATGACCGTCGGCGTCCCGGTGTCGTCCCTCAGCCCGTCCATCGTCTTCGTGTCCGCCGTCACCAGGGCGTCGGCGGGCGCGCCCTGCTCGACCTGTGCGGCGAGCTCCTGCGAGCCGGCGAACGAGAAGGTCACCTCGGTGCCCGGGTGCCCCTTCTCGTAGGCCGCACCGGCCGTCTTGAAGACGTCGGTGAGCGAGGAGGCGGCCAGCACCGTCAGGTCCGCCCCGGACGCCGACGTCCTGTCACCCGAGTCCTTCGTGTCGTCGCTGCCGCACGCGGCCAGCGGGAGGAGGAGAGCCGCCGTCAGGACAACCGCCGCCGTACGTCGCCGGGTGAAGGTGAGAGACATGAGGGTCAGGCTCCTCGGGGACGCGGCCGGGTCGTGCCACCCGGGCGGGTGGTGGGGAGTCGCACCGGGTGAGGTGCCCCCGTGTGGGACTGCACATGCGACAGATTAGTGGCGTCCTGCTCGTATTTGCAAAGCATGATGCGATTCTCCATGGCACATGCGGCGAGCCTAGAGGATGGTCCGAAACCGGGGGCGGCCGACGGTGCCAGGTGGCGGTCCACGCCGGCACCGGTACGGGCCGGTGCCCGGCTCCACCGGGCACCGGCCCTGTCAGGCGCGGGTTCAGCTCATGCTTCCCGGGCGGTCACCAGGTGACGGGCAGGGCGTGCAGGCCGTAGATGACGGCGTCGTACTTGAAGGGGACGGCGTCGATGTTGTCGACGGTGCGGAGGGTGGGGATGCGGCGGAAGAGGGTGGGACAGATGACCTGGAGCTCCATGCGGGCCAGTGGCTGGCCCACGCAGTGATGGGCGCCCGCCCCGAACGCCTGGTGGTGACGGGCGTTGCGGGTGAGGTCGAGACGGTCGGGGTCGGGGAAGACCGCGGGATCGCGGTTGGCGAGTTCGCCGAGGAGGATGACGCCCTCGCCCGCACGGATGGTGCGGCCGGCGACCTCGATGTCCTCCAGGGCTGTGCGGCGGCGGCCGAGGTGGACGATGGAGAGGTAGCGCAGGAGTTCCTCGACGGCGTCGCGGATGACGGCTGGGTCGTCCGTGTCGCGGATCAGGGCGAGCTGCTCAGGGTGCTGGAGGAGCAGCAGCGTGCCCAGGCTGATCATGTTCGCGGTGGTCTCGTGTCCGCCGAGGAGGAGGAGCACGCCCATCGTGGCGGCCTCCCGGCGGGTGAGTCCGCCGCTCTCGATCTGTGTGCAGAGGCTGGAGAGCAGGTCGTCGCCGGGCTCGGTGAGCTTACGGCCGACGAGCTCGTCGAGGTAGGCGGCGAGGTTGGTGTGGGCCGTCCGCCGTTCCTGAGGAGAGGCGACGGCCGAGACGATGACCTTGCTGTTCGTCTGGAAGAACTCGTGGTCCTGGTAGGGGACGCCGAGCATCTCGGAGATGACCAGGGAGGGGATCGGCAGGGCGAGTGCCTGGACGAGATCGGCCGTGCCGGGACCCTCCAGCATGGCGTCGATGAAGTCGTCGGCCATCTTCTGCACGCGGGGACGCATCGCCTCGATGCGCTTGATGGTGAAGGCGCCGCTGACCATGCGGCGCAGCCGGGCGTGCTCGGGGTCGTCCATGCCGACGAAGCTCAGATCGGTGCTGCCCGCGTGGGCGTGCGAGGGGTCCACGGGGCTGGGGTATCCCGGCCGGGTGAACTCCACGCTGAGGCGCGGGTCGGACAGCAACGCCTTCTGCTCGGCGTGCCCAGTGACGGCCCAGGGTGTGCTGCCGCCCCAGGAGCGGACCCGGGTGAGCGGGCCGTACCCGGACAGCGCCCGCATCTCCGGCGACGGTGCGAAGGGGCATTCCGAGGAGCGCGGCCGGGGGAAGTCGGGGATGCCGTCGGCGCTCGCCTCGGAAGTGGCGGAAGCGGCGGGAGTGCTGGTCATGGTCTTCTCCGGTGGGGTGGGCCGCCTCCGACGCGGCGGGCGTGGGAGGCGTACGCGGATCAGTCGGTAGGGGGCGACGGAAGCGTGCGGCCGTCGGAGCGGGCCGGGCGCGCCTGAAGTCAGGCGGTGGTCCCGGTAGTGGCGGACTCGGGCCGGGGGGTGGGGGCGTACCGGTCGAGCAGCAGCCGGCGGTGCAGGCGGGCCTGTTTCGGCATGTTCCAGCCGAGGACCGCGAGGGGGCGGTCCTCGTCGTCGAGGTACAGGGCGACGAACCGGCCCAGCTCCGTGCTCCCTTCGACGATTCGCAGGGTGGCGGACGGCGTGGGGAGCCCGTACACCTGGATCTTCGCCCCGAGCTGGTCGGTCCAGAAGTAGGGGACGGGACGGTAGGGGCGGTCCTCGCCCAGGATGTTCGCCGCGACGGACAGCGCGTGCTCGGTGGCGTTCGTACGGTTCTCCAGCCGCAGGGACCGGCCGAGTGCCTCGTGGTGGAAGCGGGCCACGTCCCCGGCGGCGTAGACACCGTCGGCGGCGCGGCAGCGGGAGTCGCACACCACGCCGTCGTCCAGTACGAGCCCGCTGCCGGCCAGCCAGTCGGTGGCGGGGGTGCTGCCGACCGCCGAGACGACGAGATCGGCGGGGATCGTATCGCCGCCGGCCAGACGGACACCGGTGACCCGTCCGCCTGCCGTCACCAGTCCGTCCACCAGTGCGTGCGTCCGTAGCCGTACCCCGTGCGCGGTGTGCAGCGCGGCGAGCAGTTCGGCGGCGGCGGGGCCCAACTGCTCCCGCATCGGCGCCGCCTGAGGTCCGGCGAGTGTCACGTCGGCTCCCATGAGGCGGGCCGTGGCGGCGATCTCGGAGCCGAGCACCCCGTCACCGACGACCACGACCCGCCGCGCCTCCAGCAGTTCCCGCCGAAGCCCCACGGCGTCGTCGAGGGTCCGGAGCACATGCACCCCCGCCGTCCCCGAAAGACCGGGCAGCCTGCGCGCGTGCAGTCCGGTCGCCAGGACGACGGCTTCCGCATTCAGCTCGGCTCCGCCCGCCGTGCGCACGGTACGGGTGGTGGCGTCGAGGGCAGAGGCCCGTGCGCCGAGGACGAACTCGGCCTCCAGGGCGTCCAGCACCTCACGGGTGCGCAGGTGCGTGCGCTCGGCCTCCCACGTCCCGGCGAGTAGCTGCTTGGACAGCGGCGGACGGTCGTACGGCGCGCCGCTCTCCTCGCCGAGCAGCGTGATCCGCTCGCGGTAGCCCTTACGGCGCAGCGTCTCCACGACGGCGAGACCTGCCGCCCCTGCCCCGACGACGAGCACACCCGACGGTGCGCTCACGCGTCCTCACCGAGGTGGATGGCGGCGGCAGGGCAGACACCGGCGGACTCGCGGACCGCCTCGTGCCGGTCGGCGGGCGGTGCGGCGTCGAGAAGGACGACGATGCCGTCCTCGTCGCGCTGGTCGAACACCTCCGGGGCGATCATTACGCACTGCCCGGCGCCGCAGCACTTCTCCTCGTCAACGGTGATCTTCATGTTCTCTCCCTTGTTGGACCGGGCCCTCGTCGGGCGCGGGTCGGTTTCAGCGACGGGTCGTGGGCGCGGCGAGCAGCCCCACCAACGCGTCCTCCAGCGCGTCCGCGGTGCTCTCCCAGGACGAGCCGGGACGGACCGGCCCCTCGGCCAGGGAACGCTCCCGCTCCGCGCAGGTATGGGTGAGCAGATGACGGGCCATCTCGGCGCGCGCCGGGCGGATCTCGGGGGGAACGACAGAGTGCAGGCAGGTGCCCAGCCCCCGGAGGGTGCGGCGCAGGCTGTCACGGGTGAGGGACTCGTCCGCCACCAGCGTCCGCATCAGCGGGTCGGTCATCACCTGCGCGGCGAACCGCGCGTGCCACGAGGGGACACCGAGAGCGGCATGGTGGTCGGTCACCGGGCGCACCAGGCAACGCACCCAGTCCCGCAGGTCGGTGCTGTCGCCCACGGCCTCCACATAGCGCGCGCGGATCGCGTCGACACCCGTGCCGTGCTTGGTCATGATGGCCCGTACGAGCGTCGCCCTGCCGCCGAAGTGATAGCTGACGACGGTGTTGTTGCCCTGGCCGGCCGCCTCGCCGATCTGGCGGTTGGAGACGTTCGACAACCCGTGCTCGGCGTAGAGGCGTTCGGCCGCGGTCATGATGGCCTCGCGTGTGCCGGCGCCGCGACCGGTGCGAGGCTCTGTCCTGTTCACCAGGCCCGCGCTGAACGTGAGTTGGGGTCGGGACCGCCCGCCACGCCCATCAGGCCGGATTTCTCCACTTCGCTCATGGCTGCCTCCGCGCTGTTTCAGGGCCCCCGGCTTCCCGATCACTAGACAGCACACCTCCATGTAAATCAATCGACTGACTTAATCGGATGGCGTGGTCGGCCGGAAACGTGCGGAGCCGTCCGGCGGCTTTCCCCGTGACGGGCCGCCGGACGGTACGCGCTAAGCTGCATGCGCCTCGTGGGGGAAGTCCGGTCGAAGTCCGGCGCTGACCCGCAACGGTAGGCGGAACCGCACACGGTTCCGTAAGCCCGATCACCCACGGTGGCGAAGCTCCTGTCGATCGCCGTGGACTGCGAGAGGTGCTGCGAACGGCGCGCCTGGGCGTTCCGAGCCGCTCCTCGGATTACGTAGGCACGGCCCGAGGCGAAAGCGAACCGCCTGTGGCCACGCCCCGCGACCGAATACCCGCCGTGCTGTCGCGCGGTACCCGCTCCGGCAGTGGGCCCGCGCCCCCCGGACGCCTCCCTCTGCCCCTCCTGGTAACCGGCCTGTGCGTCGCGCTCCCGCTGTCCCTCGTCTGCGGGGCGGGGATCGGGGCCTCGGGGCTCACGTGGGGCGAGACGCTGCACCACCTGTGGGCGGGGCTGACCGGCGGGGCCATCACCCCGGACGAGATCTCCTCGTACACCATCGTCTGGGAGCTCCGCTTCCCGCGCGCCGTCCTCGCCGCGGTCGTCGGGGCCGGGCTGGCGGCCGTCGGCGTAGCCGTGCAGGCCATGGTGCGCAACGCGCTCGCCGACCCGTTCGTCCTCGGGATCTCCTCGGGTGCGGCCGTCGGTGCCAACGCCGTGCTCATCTTCGGGGCGTTCGGCGCGCTCGGCGTCTGGGCGCTGTCCTCGGCGGCCTTCGTCTCCGCGCTCCTCGCCATGGTGCTGGTGTACACGATCGCCCGGACCGCCCGGGGCCTGACACCGCTGCGCCTCGTGCTGACCGGCACGGCGATGTACTACGGCTTCTCGGCCGTGACCACCTTCATGGTGTTCGCCGCCGAGCGGGGCGAAGCGGCACGGTCCGCGATGATGTGGCTGCTCGGCAGCCTGGGCGGGGCCAACTGGTCGTCCGTGCCGATCGCAGCCGGCGCGGTGGCCGGCGGCCTCGCCCATCTCGGCTGGTCGGCACGGCGCCTGAACGCCCTCGCCATGGGCGACGAGACCGCCGCCGCACTCGGCGTGGACGCCGGCCGCCTGCGCAAGGAGCTCTTCCTCGTCTCCGCCGCCGTCACCGGGGCGGTCGTCGCGGTCAGCGGGGCCATCGGCTTCGTGGGCCTGATGGTTCCGCACGCCGCACGGATGCTGGTCGGCGCGGACCACCGCCGCCTGCTGGCCGTCGCGCCCCTGGCCGGCGCCACCCTGCTGATCTGGGTGGACATCCTGTCGCGCGTGGTGCTCGCCCCCGCCGAACTGCCGGTGGGCGTACTGACCGCGGCCGTCGGCGTGCCGTGTTTCGTCCTGCTCATGCGCCGCCGCACCTACACCTTCGGAGGTGTGTGATGCGGGTCGAGATCGACGCACTCACGGTCGAGATCGCCGGCGCGCGGCTGGTGGAGGACGTCACGCTGCGAGCCGGCAGCGGACAGCTCGTCGGTCTCGTCGGCCCCAACGGCAGCGGCAAGTCGACCCTGTTGCGGTGCGTCTACCGGGCGCTCCGGCCCTCGGCCGGTTCGGTGCGGATCGGTGGCGAGGATCTGCGAACCATGACGGCCCGTGAGGGCGCGCGCCGACTGGCAGCCCTTCCGCAGGAAGTGGTCGCGGAGTTCGACTTCACCGTCGCCGAGACCGTGGCCATGGGCCGGCTGCCGCACCAGGGGCCGATGGCCCGCACCACCGACGAGGACCGCCGCACATGTGAGGCCGCGCTGGAGGACGTCGGGGCCGGCCACCTGGCCGACCGCGGCTTCCTCACCCTCTCCGGCGGGGAGAAGCAGCGGGTCCTGATCGCCCGCGCGCTCGCCCAGCAGCCGCAGGTGATGGTGCTCGACGAGCCCACCAACCACCTGGACATCGCCCAGCAGCTGGAGGTCCTCGCGCTGGTACGCGGCAGCGGCCTGACCGCACTCACCGCCCTGCACGACCTCAACCTCGCCGCACGTCACTGCGATGTCGTCCACGTCATCGACGGCGGGCGGATCGTCGCCTCCGGACCACCTCACGACGTCTTCACACCCGGGTTGCTGGCCGAGGTGTTCGGCGTCCGCGCGCATCGTGTACCGCACCCCGAGACGGGCGCGCTGCAACTGCTCTTCGACCGGCTTCCCTCCGCATGACGCCCCGTCACCGTTCCCAAGGAGTCCGCACGCCATGCGTCATCTCGTACGCCCCGCCGCACTCGCCCTCGCCGCCGCACTCGCCCTCACCGGCTGCGGGGCGGAGGTCACCTCGCAGGAAGGGAAGGAGGACGGCGCCCCGGCAGCCGGCGGCCACTACCCGGTGACCGTGGAGAACTGCGGCGAGAAGAAGACGTACGACAAGGCTCCGCAGCGGGTGGTCACCAACGATGTCGGCATCACCGAGATCATGTTCGCGCTCGGCCTGGAGGACCACATGGCCGGATACGTCATGCCCGACGACAAGGGGGACCTGACATCCGTGCCCTGGAAGGACGGATACCGGAAGACCACGTGGCTCTCGAAGGAGCGGATCAACAAGGAGCTGGTCCTCGACGCCGGCGCCGATCTCGTCTTCGCGGGGTGGAACTACGGATTCAGCGAGGGCGAAGGCTTCACACCCGACGCGCTGCGGCGGGTGGGCATCGACTCGTACCTGCTCAGCGAGTCGTGCCGTAACGGACAGGGCAAGGCCCGCGGAGTGATGGCGCCGCTCGACGCGCTCTACACCGACCTGCGGAACCTGGGCAGGATCTTCGACGTCGAGGACCGGGCCGGCACGCTCGTCGCCTCGTTCCGGAAGCAGGTGGCCGAAGCGCAGGCGCAGGCCCCGCGAGGCGCCGACCGGCCGCGCGTCTTCCTCTACGACGACGGCCAGGACAAGCCTCTGACCTCGGGTGCCTACGCCGGCCCCCACGACATCATCACCAAGGCCGGCGGCGACCACATCATGAAGGACCTCAAGGACAGCTGGACCACGGTGGGCTGGGAGACGGTCGTGGCCCGCGACCCGGAGGTCATCGTGATCAACAACTACGGGGACACCACCGCTGACCGGAAGCGGGAGTTCCTGAAGTCCTACGGGCCGCTCGCCAACGTCTCCGCGATCAAGAACGACCGGATCGTCGTCCTCGACTACGTCGACCTCGTCGAGAGTCCGCGCAACCCCGCGGCCGTCAGCTCACTCGCGGCGGAGCTGAGAGACCTCAGCTCCTGACCCGGGCGGGCACCGGTGCACCCCTGCCAGATGCGGGAGACGGGTTTGATGCCCGCGCGTCGGGTGGGATGCCCGTTCCGGACTCCGAGCCGGGTGGGCGCCTCGGATCCTGGCGCCCGCTCCCGGGGCGGACGATCGGTGTGGCGTGCCGCACAGCGGACTCTCCGCGCCGGGTGCCCTCTGCCCGCCGATCCCCTGCGGGAGCGCGGATGCGGGCCTTCCTCCGGCCTGCCGTCCCGCCGGCGGCTGTGACCCGGATCTCTACCGCGTCGCCCGCCTCCGCTGGCACTGTGGTCGGGTCACGGGGGACGCCCACTGCCGAACGACCGAGCGAGATGCCATGACCGCCACCACAGCCGAGAACCGGACCCACACCCGCGCCCGCACCGGCGGCCCCGAGGACGGGCCGAAGGTCCTGGAGCACATCCTGGGCTGGACGCTCGTCGTCGTCCTCGCCATGTTCGTCACCCAGGCCGGACTGATGTGAACCCCTGGACGACGGGTGGGGTGGGGCGCCCGCCCGGCACCCCACCCCTGACCCGCCCTGCGGGCCGTGTACCCCGTCGGGGCTAGTTGATGGCCCGGATCAGCTCACCGTCCGTCGTGTCGCCGCTGAGCTCCCAGAAGAACGTCCCTCCCAGGCCCTGCTCGTCCTTGTAGTCCATCTTCGTGGCGATGGTGGCCGGGGTGTCGTAGCTCCACCAGTCGCTGCCGCAGAGGGCGTACGCCGTCCCGGCGACCGTGCCGGTGGCCGGGCAGCTGTTCTTCAGGACCTTGTAGTCCTCGATGCCGGCCTCGTACGTACCCGGGGCCGCCCCCGTCGCCGTGCCACCCGGCTCCTCCTGGGTGACGCCGGTCCAGCCGCGTCCGTAGAAGCCGATGCCCAGCAGCAGCTTCTCCGGGGGGATGCCCAGCCCCTTGAGCTTGGAGATCGCCGCGTCACTGTCGAAGCCCTCCGCCGGAATGCCCGGGTAGGAGGTCAGCGGGGAGTGCGGAGCCGTCGGGCCCTGCGCCGCGAAGGCGCCGAAGAAGTCGTACGTCATCGGGTTGTACCAGTCCAGGTACTTCGCCGCCCCCGCGTAGTCCACCGCGTCGATCTTGCCGCCGTCGGACCCGTCCGCGGTGATCGCCGAGGTGACCAGGTTGTCGGTGCCGAACTTCGAGCGCAGCGCCGACAGGAGGCCGCCGTAGGCGTCGCGGCCACTGGTGTCACAGGTCAGCCCGCAGGCGTTCGGGTACTCCCAGTCGATGTCGATGCCGTCGAAGACATCGGCCCAGCGCGGGTCCTCGACCAGGTCGTAGCAGGACTCGGCGAAGGCGGCCGGGTTCTGCGCGGCCTCACCGAAGCCGCCGGACCAGCTCCAGCCGCCGAAGGACCAGATGACCTTCAGGTCCGGGTGCAGCTTCTTCAGCTTGCGCAACTGGTTGAAGTTCCCGCGGAGTTCCTGGTCCCAGGTGTCCGCGACGCCGTCCACCGACTGGTCCGCCGTGTAGGCCTTCTCGTAGTCGGCGTAACTGTCGCCGATGGTGCACTTGCCGCCCTGGACGTTGCCGAACGCGTAGTTGATGTGCGTCAGCTTGTCGGCCGAGCCCGACGTCTCGATGTTCTTGACGTGGTAATCGCGGTCGTAGACACCCCAGTTGGTGAAGTATCCGACCACCTTGTCGCCGGCCGCGGTCGGCCCGGCTTCGGCGGCTGCCGGCGCGGAGACCTCGGCGGCGGCAGGGGCGGCACCCGCGGATGACGTACCGGCGACGCCGAGCAGCGCGGCTCCGAGTGCGGCGGTACAGAGGGTGGCGGTGAGCGCCCGAAGGCGGGCGCGAGGACGGTGAAGTCCGGTCATTGTGGCTCCTCGTGGGGGAGGGCTTGGGCGTGGGGGGTGCCTGCCCTGCTCCATCCGGAATTGGCATGGACGCGATCAGGCATTGGGGGAGACCGTAGAAGGACTAGACCAGTTGGGTCAATGGTTCGGACCAATTTCCCTGGTCATGGCTCCGGCTACCCGGTGACGCGTGCGCTCCGATCGGGCATACTCAACGCGCCACAGCCGCCGGCCGACGCCTCCCGTGATCCGGGAAGGCAGGATCGGCTGCGGAGCCGTAACTTCCCGGGCATCGCCCGGGACCACCCGGCGGTGCGGCGCACACCCCGCGCGCGACCGCCGTCACGCCCGACAGGGAGGAGAGCGCCGTCATGTCCGACCGTGCCCCGCAGCCGGTGGAACGCCGTCTGCCCACCGAGGAGTCCCGGCAGCTCGTCGAGCTCGTACGCGACATCGTGTCGAAGGAAATCGCTCCCCGGGCGGCCGAGGAAGAGGAAGCGGGCTTCTTTCCGCGCCCGGTCTTCACCCTGCTCTCCGAAGCCGGCCTGCTCGGGCTGCCGTACGACTCCGCGTACGGCGGTGGCGACCAGCCGTACGAGGTCTACCTCCAGGTGCTCGAAGAGCTCGCCGCCGCCCGGCTCACCGTCGGCCTCGGCGTCAGCGTCCACTCGCTGGCCTGTCACGCGCTCGCCGGATACGGCACCGAAGCGCAACGGGCCGCCCACCTCCCGGCGATGCTCGCCGGCGGCCTGCTCGGCGCCTACTGCCTCTCCGAGCCGTCCTCGGGGTCCGACGCCGCCTCTCTGCGCACCAAGGCCGTCCGGGACGGCGAGGACTGGGTCCTCACCGGCACCAAGGCATGGATCACGCACGGTGGCATCGCCGACTTCTACACGGTGCTCGCCCGCACCGGGGAGGACGGCCCGCGCGGCATCACCGCCTTCCTCGTGCCCGGCGACGCCGAGGGCCTCGGCGCCGCCCTGCCCGAGAAGAAGATGGGCATGAAGGGATCGCCCACCGCCCAGCTGCACTTCGACGGCGTACGGATCTCCGGCGACCGCCGCATCGGTGACGAGGGGCAGGGCTTCGCCATCGCCCTGTCCGCGCTCGACTCGGGGCGGCTGGGAATCGCCGCCTGCGCCATCGGCGTCGCCCAGGCGGCTCTGGACGAGGCGGTCCGGTACGCCACCGACCGGCGACAGTTCGGGCGGCCCATCGCGGACTTCCAGGGGCTGCGCTTCATGCTCGCCGACATGGCCACCCGGATCGAGGCCGGCCGGGCGCTCTACCTGGAGGCGGCACGGCTCCGCGACGCGGGCATGCCGTTCTCGCGGCAGGCGGCCATGGCGAAACTGTTCTGCACCGACGCGGCCATGCGGGTGACCACCGACGCGGTGCAGGTCCTCGGTGGCTACGGCTACACCCTCGACTTCCCGGTCGAGCGGCTGATGCGCGAGGCCAAGGTGCTCCAGATCGTCGAGGGCACCAATCAGATCCAGCGCATGGTCATCGCCCGTCACCTCGCGGGTCCCGAGACGCACTGACCCGGACGGCCCGGTCCGACCAGACCGGTGTCGTCATGATCCGGTTCCACTCCTGGTCATGGCGGCCCGGCAGGGTCCGGCCCGAGCCCTCCCACTGGCGCAGCATGGCCCGGTAGATGGGCGGGTCGGTGGAGTGCGGCGCGGACGGCCCCGTGGCCTCCCGGGCAGGCGGTCCGGGCAGAGGAACCGATTCTCCGGACGTCGGTGCGGCGAGACGGCGGCGTACGGGGCCGGCCGTTGAATGCAGCGTGGTCATACAGAGCCAACGCGCCACGGGGTCCAGGGTCACTGCCCGGCCGATTCGCGCGCCCGTTCCTCGGGTGCCGCCGCCGGTGAGCCGGCCGCACCACGCCGGTCCGGCCGTCGTGGTGCGCACGCCGCCGTACGCCCTCGCGGGCGGAGACGTCAGGCGGCGGGACGCCGCGTCTGCGGCACGTACCGCAGGGGACGCGAACCAGGGCCGCCGGCGTGCGAGAAGGGCTGCATCCGCCAGTCGAGGCCCTGAGGGAGCGTCAACAGGAGCGCGGTCTCCTGCTCCTGGACCTCGATCGACTCGTCGGCCGGGCGCGCCTCGGAGGCGTCACGGTTCGTACCGCGGCAGACGGTCAGGACGAACGGGTTCCAGGGCGTGGGGCACAGCGCGTGCTCGGGAAGTACGTCCTCGTCCGCCAGCAGGGCGATCGGCTGGGCGCAGTCCGGGCAGATCACCCGGTACATCTCGAACATGTCGTACGCGTCGGGAACGGCGTCCTCGTCCTGAGCGGCGTAATCGTCGGACTCCGGTTCGGTACGTCCGGTGAGCTTCAGGCTCTGCATGGTTCTTTCCCCCCTCGGGTGGGCCGGCAAGGCGCCACGGCCTCGGCCACAGCAAGCACTTCCCGTCGGAAGTCGGCCGTAACCGTGAGGCCCTCGGCTACCGACCCGTAAACCTGTGGCATTCGTCACATGCCCCTCGAACGTGCCCTTCCAGGGGTCCCACGGCTGTGCCTGGAGGGCCCGGGGCCATAGGTTGATCCGCATGGAGGAGCTGGACCGTCAGATTGTGGAGTTGCTCGTCAAGGACGGGCGGATGAGCTACACCGACCTGGGCAAGGCCACCGGCCTGTCCACCTCGGCCGTTCATCAGCGCGTCCGCCGGCTGGAGCAGCGCGGGGTGATCCGGGGCTACGCCGCGGTCGTCGACCCCGAAGCCGTCGGCCTGCCCCTCACCGCGTTCATCTCGGTGAAACCCTTCGACCCGAGCGCACCCGACGACATCGCCGAGCGACTCGCCGGTGTGCCGGAGCTGGAGGCGTGCCACAGCGTCGCGGGCGACGAGAACTACATCCTCAAGGTGCGGGTCTCCAGCCCCTTGGAGCTGGAGCACCTGCTCACCCGCATCCGCACCCTCGCGGGTGTCTCCACCCGTACGACCGTCGTCCTCTCCACGCCCTACGAGGCCCGTCCGCCGCGCATCTGACGGTCCCGCCCGGCGTTGCGGAGGGGGGTGGAGGAGGCGCGGGACCCGGCAGGCGGGAGACTGGTCCCATGACCGAGAGCGCCGCCCCCCAGAGCGAACACCGCACCGTGCTGCTGCGCGGTGGAGACGTCCACAGCCCCGCCGATCCGTTCGCCACCGCGATGGTCGTCGAACGCGGCCATGTCGCCTGGGTGGGCTCGGAGGGGGCGGCCGACGCCTTCGCGGGTGGCGTCGACGAGGTGATCGACCTGGAAGGGGCGCTGGTCACCCCGGCCTTCACCGACTCCCATGTCCACACCACCTCGACCGGACTCGCCCTCACGGGGCTGGACCTCTCCGGCGCGCGTTCGCTCGCCGACGCCCTCGGGCTCGTGCGTGCGTTCGCGAACGCCCACGCGGGAGCCGGGGTGATCCTCGGCCACGGCTGGGACGCCGCCCGCTGGCCCGAGCAGCGCCACCCGTCGCGCCGCGAGCTCGACGAGGCGGCCGGTGGCAGGGCCGTCTACCTGCCCCGTGTGGACGTCCACTCCGCCGTCGTGACCACGGCGCTCCTGGACCTGGTCCCGGGCGTCACCGGGCTGGCCGGCTACCACCCCGACGCCCCGCTGACCGGCGACGCCCACCACGCGGTGCGCGCGGCCGCCCACGGGGCCGTCACACCTGCGCAGCGGACGCTGGCCCAGCGCGCCGCCCTTTCCCACGCCGCATCGCTCGGGATCGGCACCGTGCACGAGTGCGCGGGCCCCGAGATCTCGGACGAGGAGGACTTCACCGGGCTGCTGGAGCTCGCCTCCGAGCACCCCGGCCCCCGGGTCTTCGGATACTGGGCGGAGCCCGTCGAGGACGAGAAGGGTGCCCGCCGCGTCCGCGAACTCGGTGCCGTCGGCGCGGCCGGAGACCTCTTCGTCGACGGCTCCCTGGGCTCGCACACCGCCCTCCTGCACGAGCCGTACGCCGACGCCCCGCACACCGGCACCGGCCGGCTCGACGCCGCGCGGATCGCCGCACACGTGACGGCGTGCACCGAGGCGGGGCTCCAGGCCGGCTTCCACGCCATCGGCGACGCGGCCGTCTCCGCCGTGGTCGCCGGCGTCCGGACCGCAGCCGAGACCCTCGGACTCGCCCGGATCAGGGCCGCCAGGCACCGCGTGGAGCACGCCGAGATGCTCACCCCGGAGACCGTCGCCGCCTTCGCGGAACTGGGCCTCACCGCCTCGGTCCAGCCCGCCTTCGACGCCGCCTGGGGCGGCCCCGACGGCATGTACGCCCGCCGCCTGGGCGCGGAGCGCGCGGCGACCCTCAACCCCTACGCGGCCCTGCTGCGCGCGGGGGTGCCCCTCGCCTTCGGCTCGGACAGTCCGGTCACCCCCCTGGACCCCTGGGGCACGGTGCGGGCCGCCGCCCATCACCGCACGCCGGAACACCGCGTCTCCGTACGCGCCGGCTTCACCGCCCACACGCGGGGCGGCTGGCGGGCCGTCGGGCGGGACGACGGCGGTGTGCTCGTCCCGGGGGCGCCGGCCGACTACGCCGTCTGGCGCACCGGTGACCTGCTGGTCCAGGCTCCGGACGACCGCGTGGCGCGGTGGTCCACCGATCCCCGTTCCGGCACCCCCGGCCTGCCCGACCTCACCCCGGGAGCGGAGCTTCCGGTCTGTCTGCGGACGGTGGTCTTCGGACAAACTGTCTACGTACGGCCGAACGAGTGACGTCAGGGAATTCCGTACCGCCGATCGAAGGCGCCAGGACTCTGCCACGACCTGTGCACCGTCGGGGCTGACCAGGTGTTTTCAGGAGAAACAGCAGGTAGGGCGACTGTTGACAGCACGTGCCCAGGGGCCGGTAGGTTCGGCCGGGTCCACCACTGGACGTCCGACCGGTCAAACCTCCACGCAGTCGTCGAACGCCGCTGGGTCATGGGGCGGTGTGCCGCACCGGTGCACCACCACTGACAGCCAGGTTCAGCGCCCGCGCCTCGGGGGCGAGGGAAGGTTTCGTCCGGACGGCAGGTGCGACCCGGGTGGGGCCCGGAGGTTCAGTAGACAACGGCTCTCGGTCGACCCGCAGCCAGCGGGTCCCAGGTCGGCCCGAAGGACGCCGGGCCCCGATCCGCAGTGCTGCCTTTCTGTCCCCAGTTCCACGGTTCTGTCCACGCGCCACACGCCGCCCCGTGACCGCGTCGGAGCCCGGGCGCGTCGTGCTGGATATGGTGTGCACCTGCGTACGGACTTTAAGGGGCAGTAGTGAACGACGGCGGTCAGAGGCAGTTCGGCCCGCTCGGCACAGTCTTGGTGATCATTCCGACCTACAACGAGGCCGAGAACGTCAAGCTGATCGTCGCCCGGGTGCGCGCCGCCGTGCCGGAAGCGGACATCCTCGTCGCCGACGACAACAGCCCCGACGGCACCGGCAAGGTCGCCGACGAACTCGCGGCCGGCGACAGCCAGGTGCACGTGCTGCACCGCAAGGGCAAGGAAGGGCTCGGGGCCGCCTATCTGGCCGGCTTCCGCTGGGGCTCGGAGCACGGCTACGGCGTCCTGGTCGAGATGGACGCAGACGGCTCGCACCAGCCCGAGGAACTGCCCCGGCTCCTCACCGCGCTCAAGGGCGCCGATCTCGTCCTCGGCTCGCGCTGGGTCCCCGGCGGCCGTGTGGTCAACTGGCCCCGGCACCGCGAGATGATCTCGCGCGGCGGCAGCCTCTACTCCCGGATGCTGCTGGGCCTCTCCGTGCGGGACGTCACCGGCGGTTACCGCGCCTTCCGCACCGGGACCCTGGACGGTCTCGGCCTCGACGAGGTCGCCTCCCAGGGCTACTGCTTCCAGGTCGACCTGGCCCGGCGGGCCGTCGAGGCCGGCTATCACGTCGTGGAGGTGCCCATCACCTTCATGGAGCGGGAGATCGGTGACTCCAAGATGAGCCGCGACATCCTCGTCGAGGCCCTGTGGCGGGTCACCGGCTGGGGCATCACCGGCCGGGCCAACAAGGTGCTGGGCCGCAAGACCCCCTGACCGCCCGCGACGGGGTCTCTTGATCACCCCCTTACGCCGCTTGCACGCCCGTACAGGCACACTGGGGACATGACGACCGGCACACCGCCTCCGAACCGTCCACGGCGCTCACGCGCCCGAACCCTCCTGCCGCTGGGCGTCGCCGTCTGGCTGGTGCTGGAGATCTGGCTGCTGACCGTGATCGCCGGTGCGGCGAACGGCTTCACCGTGCTGCTGATCCTGGTCGCCGGTGCCGTGCTCGGTGGAGCGGTGATCAAGCGGGCCGGCCGGCGGGCCTTCCGCAACCTCACCGAGACCCTCCAGCAGATGCCGGGGCAGCCCGGCGCTCCCGCGACCCCCGCCCCCGCCCCGGCCGGCAGCAAGGGCAACGGCTTCCTGATGCTGGGCGGGCTGCTCCTGATGATCCCCGGAGTGATACCAGCCGAGGAAGTCCAGGTCGTCCCAGCGGCGCTCGTCGAGGTCGCGGGGGAGCGGCAGGCGCTTCGCCTCTCCCTTGGAACAGTTGACGAACG